>CAZVBZ010000022.1:0-24279 GCA_964626145.1 uncultured Muribaculaceae bacterium
TTTGTAACAATTTCTGTCATCGAATTACGTAACATATACAAGAATGACGTGGAAGCTGGACGCGGGTGAAAAGTAATAAGACGTGAAATCTTTGCCGAGATGTTCCTGGTGGTAAGCCCGCTGGACACGGGGGAATTCTAGAGCGTAACATATACAAAATTTTCGAATAAATTTGTTAATTACAACTTCTGCACAACCACGAGGTTTGAGCCTTGCTCACTAATGTATAAGACATTATCGCTTACAAAAAGGAAATAAGGTTGATTGGAGTGCGCCACAAACACACTCACAGCGCCATATTTGTCAATTTTTAAAATGTTATTTCGCTTATAATTAGCAACATACATATTTGACTCATCATCAAGCGCTATCCCAATCGGACCACTAATCTGAGGGTTTTTAGAATAAAGCATGCGGCTACCATCCGGCATAATTTTGAAAATTGCATTATCGTTAAAACTTGCGACAAAAAGGTTTCCGGCTTTGTCTCGCACAATTCCTGTTGGAGAGACTATTCCTGATATATTTTTAACCAAAGGAATAGCTTTTGCCGCTTTAGAGCTTTGCCCCTCGTATTGCGCCGTCGTCTGAGGTTCAAGCCGTATACGCTCTTTTAGCCTCTGAGCTTCCGCAAACTCAGTCGCGCTATTCGGTATCCGTTCCAAAAGTTCAACCGCGCGCGATGTATCGGATTTTTTATAATAAATTTGTGCCAGTTTCAAACTTGCAGAAAAGTCCTCCGGAGAGATATCTAACAAAGTTTCCAACGAAGAAATTGCCGCCGCGGAATTTCCAGTGTAGTCATAAATCAGCGCAATGTTATAATACGCATCCAAAAAATCTTTTTGAATATCTATAGCCGATTTAAAATAATCTATAGCTGCAGCGTAGGCGCCCTTTTTGTACTGCTCCAAGCCGGAATTATAAAGCTTTATCGCCTCAAGGTCATAATCAGTCGCGGCGCACAATCCCTGTACGCCGCAAACCAAACATAACACTAAAGCCGCAAGCAGTTTTTTCATAATTTCTTAAATATTTGCTATTTTCTTATGGAAATCTGTTGATTGTTCAAAGTTATAAGCCGCGCGCAGCATAACATCTTCTTTAAGCGCAGGAGCAAGGATTTCAAGCCCAATAGGCATTCCATCTTTGTCAAAACCGCAAGGTATGCTCATACCTGGAATTCCGCCAAGGTTTGCCGTAATTGTACCAATATCTGTAAGGTACATAGAAAGCGGGTCTGAGACCTTCGAACCGATTTCAAACGCAGTATACGGACATGTTGGACACACTATAACATCAGCCTGCGCAAACACTTTGTCAAAGTCATTTTTAATCAAGCGTCTAACTTGCTGAGCTTTTTTGTAGTAAGCATCATAATAGCCAGAACTTAGGGCATAAGTTCCGAGCATAATACGGCGCTTAACCTCGTCGCCAAAACCTTCCGCGCGGGTTTTGCAATACATTTCAATAAGCGACTTCGCCTCTTTTGCGCGATGACCGTATTTTACGCCGTCAAAGCGGGCTAGGTTTGAGCTTGCTTCTGCTGTCGCAATAATATAATATACTCCAATTGAATATTTCAAAAGCGGAAGCGAAACCTCAACGATTTGCGCACCCAAGTCTTTATATTTTTGCACGGCTGCTTCGATAGCAGATTTTACACATGGGGAAACACCATCAGCCAATAGCTCAGTAATAACGCCAACTTTCAGACCTTTAATATCCTTTTTTATAAGTTCGGAATACTTAGGAACCGCCATGTTCAATGATGTCGAATCTTTTTCATCGTGACCAGAAATTGTCTCCAAGACAAGCGCGCTATCCTCTACGCATCTGGAGAATGGTCCAATTTGGTCAAGTGACGACGCAAAAGCAATCAATCCATAACGAGAAACTCGCCCATAGGTTGGTTTTACGCCAACAATACCACAAAAACTAGCAGGCAAACGAATACTTCCGCCAGTATCAGACCCAAGAGAAAGCGGAACTTCGCATGCCGCAACTGCCGCAGCAGAGCCACCTGATGAGCCACCAGGAACTTTATTCAAATCCCAAGGGTTATGCACAAGCTTTGTTGCAGAGTTTTCATTTGAGCTGCCCATCGCAAACTCGTCCATATTAGCTTTTCCAACAATCGGAACAAGGTTTTCTTTAAGCTTTTTTGTAACAGTTGCATCATAAGGCGAGACAAAATTTGCAAGAATTTTACTCGATGCCGTTGTATAAGAACCAATCATGTTCATGTTATCTTTAAGCGCAAGCGGAACACCTGCAAGGGCTGGAACTTGTTCACCATTTTTAATTTTCTCGTCAACTTGTTGCGCTGTTTTAAGAGCCTCATCTTTAGTCAAACTGTTAAATGCACCTAATTTTTCATCGACTGACTCAATACGCTCAAAGTGCGCGTTTACGAGTTCGACGGACGAAACTTCTTTATTTTTAAGCAATTTGCTTTGTTCTATAGCTGTTTTGCTGATTAAATCTTTATAACTCAACTTTTTCACTCCCTAAATACTCTGTTAAAACTATTATAAAACAAAAATTTTAAAACGAATAATTTAATCTTATTTCACTTTACAACACTCCACAGACGCCCATTTTCAGTCTTTATAAGTTCAATATCGACTCCAAATGCTTGTTTAAGAACTTGTGAAGTAAGAATTTCCTCACGCTTACCTTCCACGGCTATTCTACCAGCTTTTAAAATCATGCCTTCATCAAAAGAGGGCAAAATATCTTCAATTCGCTGCGAAATAAAAATTATTGTTAAATCTTTCCGCATGCGCGCCAGATTGTCAATCATTTTTAAAAAATATTCCCGCTCTGCAATATCAAGATAAACGCTGGGTTCATCCAAAATCATCAGTTTAGGTTCCGATATTAAAGCACGAGCGATAAGGATTTTCATTTGCTCGCCCGACGACATTTCAGAAATATATTTATTTGCAAGATGAAGCCCATTCATTGACGCCAAAAGGGTTTCAACCATATTCAATTCATCATCACTTGCGCGCCTAAAAAAGCTCAAAGTTCCAGTTTTCCCGGACAAAATCATGTCCACGCCAGTTGTTGCCCCTTCAATTTTCTTTTGCATAAACGGGCTAACCCAGGCTATATCTTTTCGAACGTCATTTATATCTGTTTTCCCAAATTTTTGTCCTAAAATCTCAACATTTGCACCATATTTTGGCCACAAATAACCCAACATAGTGCGAACAAGCGTAGTTTTACCGGAACCATTTGCGCCAAGAATAAAATATTTTGCCCCATGCTTAACTTTCCAGTTAATATCATGCAAAATTTCCTTGCCTTTCAAATACACAAAAGCATTTTCAACTTTTACCGCAAAATTATCTGTTTTATCCATTTTAAATTCATTTTCCTTTTTGTAAGTAATTCTAGCGCAAAAACGCAAAATATATAACAAGTTGCTTATTGTTGCTTATAGCCAAGGCGGCGCTACGCGCCGCCTTGGCATTTACCACAAACAACAGAAACCGCCAAAAGCGCTATTTTCTGTGAAATTTTAAAAAATAAATTGATAATCAAAAGAAAAACTTGACAATCATTTATGCGCACAATAATATAATAGAGTGGACGCCGTTGGGGCGTCGCCAAGTGGTAAGGCAGCTGGTTTTGGTCCAGCCATTCGGAGGTTCGAATCCTTCCGCCCCAGATTTTAAAGACCCGAAAGGGTCTTTTTTATTGAAAATATACAGAAAAGTACTCTTTGGGAGGCAACAATGTCAAAATATTTTACATCACTCCAAAAATGTTTGCCCAATGCATTTTGCGTTACAAATACACAACTTTGAGGGAAACAAGCATTTACTTAAATTTACACAAAAAGGAAGGGCTTTAAACACTTATGCTAAGCGATATACTTGAAAAAAAACAATGTTTTAAACTGGTTTGTGGTGCCGGAAACGAGGACGCCGACGAGGTTGAAAAATTAGCAACAATATACTCTAAAGCTGGATGTCAGTTTTTTGACGTCTGCGCAAAGCCAGAAATTGTAGATGCGCTAAAAAGAGGTCTCAAAAGAGCCAGAATAACTAAAGACCGCTACATTTGTGTAAGTGTAGGCATTGCGGGCGACCCACACATCACTAAAGCCCAAATAAATTACGACAAATGCACAAACTGCGGTAAATGCAAAAATCTTTGCATCCACGACGCAATCTATCAAGCACCGCAAGCGACAATAAAACAAGAACGTTGCCTAGGGTGCTCTCTATGCGAAAAAAATTGCCCGGCTAATGCCATTACAATGATATCAAAACTACAAGACTACAACGACGTTTTGCCAGAATTAATTGAGCGAGGAATAGATTGCATTGAATTTCACGCAATATCGGAAAATGAAACAGAAGTTGATGCAAAATGGGCGCAAATTAATCAGCTATTTGACGGCATGCTCTGTATTTCACTTGACCGCTCAGAACTCGGAGACAAAAAGTTAAAAGAACGCGTCTTTAGAATGCTAGAATGCAGAAAACCTTACACAACAATAATTCAAGCCGACGGAGTTGCAATGAGCGGTTCCAATGACGAATTGGGAACAACGCTACAAGCCGTCGCGACAGCCCAATTATTTCAAAATGCCAAAATGCCAGCATATATCATGATGTCTGGCGGAACGAACACAAAATCAACCGAATTAGCAAAAAGTTGTGGAGTGTTGCCTAATTGTCTAGCGGTCGGCTCATACGCGAGAAAAATCGTTAAAGAGTATCTCAATAACGATGACTTATACACAAATCCAAGCATAATGGATAAAGCCGTACATACCGCTAAAATGCTAATAGACGCAGCTTTGGAGAACATGAATTGATAAGCCTTGAAACTGCAAATTGGAAAATAGAAAATATAGAAACAATTCTTTTTGATAAAGACGGCACATTTATTGATTTACACTATTTTTGGGGCAAAATGACCGAATTAAGATGTAAAGAAATAATTTGCAAATTCAACTTAAATGCTGAATACTTTAACGAGTTGTGTCTATGCCTAGGATATGATTTATCATCCGAAAAAATGCTTTCAAATGGAATTACGGCACTATATTCTCGCTCTAAAATTATAGAAATTTTTAAAAATGACTTAAAAAAGGTCAATGTCTTTACAACCGATGAAGAATTAGCAGAAATTTTTGACGACGTAAGTAAAAAATTTTACAAAAACATGGTTGAATACACAAAACCAATAAATTCCGCAATATCTTTTATTAATGCAGCAAAACAAAATGGAGCAAAGCTCGGAATTGTAACCTCTGACTCCGTAGAATCTACCCATTTAACCTTAAAACATTTTCACTGGGAAAAATTATTTGATTGCGTAGTAGGACGCGAATCCTCCACAAAAACAAAAGAAAGCGGCGCCTTAGTAAAAATCGCGTTAAGTGAATTAAATGCGAACCCCAAAACAACTGTTATGATTGGAGATGCACCAATGGATTACCAAGCCGCAAAAAATGCCGGAGTAGAGAAAACAATTTTAGTTGCAACTGGACAACTAACAGTTTCAGAACTTGAAAACATTTCTAATTATTCAATCAAAACCCTAAACGATTTACACATAAGCCCCTCCACGTAATGAAATGCCCCCATACAAATACAAAAATTAACAAGCCTTTACATCGATATAAAGAATTTATTAAAAAAAGCTTATATCAAAATTTTTCTATTTATAATGTAAATGTGAATTGAAAATACAAGCATGTAAAAAGGGTTAAAAATGCAAGCAATTTTAGAAAAAGAAAATAAGGGAGTTAAAATGGCAAAATCAGTTTCAGAATTAATTTCAAAATTAGACAGTGCAGATGTAAAAACTAAAAACGATATCGAAAACGTACTTGTCGATATAGGCGAAACTGCTGTGGAAGAACTGGTTAACCAACTTCAAATTGTTACTGGTAAAATTCGCGGGGTTGTTGCAATGACACTTATTCGCATTGGAGAACCTTCTGTCGCATGCCTCAGAAAAGCTGCCTCATCTAACAAAGATTTTGAATGGGTAGCTAGCTACTTAATTGAAGAAATTAAAGGTACCAAAGCTGCTTAGTCTATTTTTAATAAATAATTGAGAGGAACCCTTAAAAATTAAGGGTTCCTCTTAGTTTTGCATATTAAATCTTTAGGACTAGCAAAAAAAATTTTGTTTGGGATTTATTTAAATGTGTAGATATGTAATACGAATTTCAAGAAGTCTTGACTTTTGTTGTATGTCTAAAATAATATAGTTATATATAAGAATGAGGGGAAAATATGAAAAGCTCAACATTATATCGTTCAAATCTTTCAAGGGAAAAAGTCCACCAGTTAGAAGGCTTTAAAACAAGAAACAACCATAATGCAAACATTTCGTATGATGAAAATACGCCAAGTGTTTACGTACGCCCGAAAAAAGAAAAAGAACTTGATACTTTGTTAGGAAATTTCCATATTTCTACAACAAAAGAAAAAACCCCAGCCGTTTACCTCGTTTCTGGTTTTTTGGCAGGTGCGGTTTGCATGTTCTTGATGACAGCATTTGTAAGTCTTTCCGCTAACCATGAGTCGGTCGTTGATGAGTCTTATGTTGTTCCAGCCGTTGAAAAACCATCAAAAGGTTTATTTAGTTTTGCTAAAAAAGAAAAAAAATCAAGTATAACAATTATTCCAGCAGATACAGCGGTTGTTGACTCAACCCCGCTTATGAAAAGTGAAAATTACACTGTAAAATCAGGTGATACATTAGAAAGTATTATTATCCGTTTCTATGGAAGTTATCAACCAGATAAAGTTTCGCAAATTGCTGCTGCAAACAAGATGACTAATCCGAACGCACTTCAAATTGGACAAAAATTAATAATCCCGATGGATTAACAAAATATTAAAAATTAACGGTGCCACAAATAAAAGTAAACTTTCTATTGATTGTGCGAAACAAAACCCACATAGCAATAAAACCCCATTAGAACGTGTTTTAGCGCTAAGCTTTAAAGCATGCCTTGAAATAGTGGAAAATAGTGGATCGCCCACAAAATACACGTAATAAAAATACTGGCTTGTAATTGTTTGGCATTTAATTGTAATTTAGGCTTTAGTTATTATAATTAAATGGAGAACTAGGTGAAACATTATGGCAACAAAGGACATGACAACAGGAAACCCAACCCGTCTTATATTAGGGTTTACCTTGCCATTGTTTATCGGCAACCTTTTTCAGCAGTTTTACAACGTTGTTGACACGCTTATTGTCGGACGCACACTAGGAGTGCAATCACTCGCCGCAGTAGGCTCTACCGGACCAATTGCGTTTTTGGTTTTGGGTTTCGTTGTTGGTATTACAGCTGGTTTTGCAGTTGTTACCGCCCAACGCTTTGGCGCTCAGGACGAAAATGGCGTTCGCAAATCCTTTACGCACACAATGTATTTATGCGTTGTTCTCACAATATTTTTGACATTGATAAGCACGCTTACCACTCGCCCACTTTTAGAATTAATGAACACGCCCGCGGATATTATTAATCAAGCTTATGATTATATTTTTGTGATTTATTTGGGAATTGGTACAATAATTTTTTACAACGCAGTGTCAAACATAATACGGGCACTTGGAGACAGCAAAACCCCGCTTATTTTCCTTATTTTTGCCTCAATACTAAATATAGTTCTTGATTTAACATTCATTATTGACCTAAAAATGGGAGTAGCCGGAGCAGCCTGGGCAACAACCATCTCACAAGGGGTTTCTGCCATTTTATGTATCGCTTTTATGTTTGCAAAATTCCCAATCTTAAAACTTAATAAATCTGATTGGAAATTTGACGCGCAATTTGCCTGGGAACATATAAGAATTGGCTTCCCTATGGGCTTTCAAATGTCCATTTTAACAATAGGAATAATTGCGTTACAAATTGTCTTAAATTCGTTTGGCTCAGCGACAATCGCAGCATTTACCGCCGCGGTAAAAGTTGATCAAGTTGCAACGCAAACATTTTTGGCATTAGGCGTTGCAATGGCAACATACACCGCACAAAATTACGGAGCCGGCAAAATAAATCGAATACGAACCGGCGCCCACAACGCAATGGTAATAAACATTATAGTTAGCATAATTACCGCAATTGTAATATATGGCGGAGGAAAGCAAATGGTTGGGATTTTTATCTCTGGGTACGAACCTGAAATTATACACCAAGCACAGCTTTATTTAAATATTATCATCATTTTTTACTTCGCACTTGGCACATTGCTGCTTTATCGCAATGTTTTACAAGGAATGGGAAACGCCAAAATACCACTCATTTCAGGTACTTTGGAACTAATTATGCGTAGCGCGGCAGCGTTTATTTTAGGTAATTATTTTGGTTATTTGGGCGTATGCTTAGCAACACCATGCGCATGGGTTGCTGCCGCAATCTGGCTAACAATCGGGTATCGGAGAACAATAAAAAATGCCGTTTTGCGCAGCGAAAGGCATGCCCGCCCACTAAGTTTTATTGCGCTTGACGAATAACAAAACTCAAATAAAAACAGCCCTCGAAATTTACCTCGAAGGCTGTTTTAAAATTATTACAGTAAATTATTTTGTAAGCAATTCCATTTCTTCTATAGAAGAATAAACGCTGTGACAACCACAATCCACATGAACAATTTCACCAGTAACCCCTGATGACATGTCTGAAAGCAAGTAAAGTCCTGTTTTTCCAACATCTTCAAGTGAAACGTTGCGTTTCAAAGGTGCTTTGACAATACCCGCTTTAAGCATCTTGTCAAAACCAGAAATTCCTTTTGCGGCAAGCGTTTTAACAGCGCCCGCAGAAAGGCAGTTTACACGTACACCATTTTTACCAAGGTCAGTAGCAAGGTATCTTGAAGAAGACTCAAGCGCTGCCTTAGCAACACCCATAACATTGTAGTTTGCGACCATTTTTTCGCCACCGAGATAAGTCAATGAAAGAACAGCGGCGCCTTCATTAAACAAAGGTCTTGCGTGTCTACACATTGCAACTAATGAATATGCGCTAACACCCAGCGCAAGATTCCAACCATCTTTTGATGTATTGATGAATTCGCCCATCAAGTCCTCTTTATTAGCAAAAGCTACGGCATGCACCATAAAATCAAGTTTACCGTAGATTTTTTCATATTCTTTAAATGTTCTTTCAAGATGTTCTTCACTTGTAACATCACATTCAACAATCATTTTTGCATTCATTGATTCAGCAATAGGCGTAACGCGCCCTTTCATAGCTTCATTAGCATACGTAAAAGCGATTTCTGCACCTGCGGCATGAAGCTGCTCGGCAATTGCATTAGCAATTCCAAACTTGTTGCTTACACCGAAAATAATACCTTTTTTACCTTGCATTAACATATTTTTGCTCCTCATTTATTTAATAAATGTATTTTACTACAAAAATTACTCTTTTAAAACCATGCGAATTTTTTGTAATATATTGTACAATAAAAAAATGAGATACAATTTTGTCAAATTTGGAATAACTTCAAACCTTGAACTAAATCAAGATAGACGCGATTATCTTTTCTTTGAACAAAACAAAGAAAAATTTACACGACTTTTTGATTTTCTTTCAGGAACAAAAGATTGCTTTGTATTATCAGGATTTCAAGGCGTCGGAAAAAGTAAAATTATTGACGAAGCAGCATCTTACTTAAACGAAGACGTACTTTTATTCCGCTATCAAATGTACGAGTCAACCACGCTTGATGATATTTTGCTCAATCTTATGCTCGATTTTCGAGAATATCAAAAAAATGACAAAACCATACTTCCAAAAATCGATACAAAAGATTTTCGCGAACGAATTCAATGTTACGTAAAAAACATAGAAAAACCAATGCTTTTGATATTGGAATCATACGAAAATGTTTTAAAGTTTGATGACACATCCACAATTATAAACGATTTTCTTTTTCACCTCGCTGCAATTGATAAATTCAAAATCATATTTGTAACAAGGAATTTTGACACGCAAATACTCATAGATAGAGACGTTGACTACGATAAAGTAATTATTACATCTATTGAAGAAGAAAATATAGAAAAATATTTTTCACGCTACAACATAACCTCCAGCCCTCAAAGCCTTGAAAAATTAATTTCAAGCTCCAGATGCTATCTAAAATACATAGATATGACAATAAAAATTCTTCAAACTTTTAATATCTCCCTCGATGAACTTATGTACGAATTCGAGATGAAAAAAACAAATTTTTCCAACTTTTTAATTGGGAAGTTTATCTCCCTTATCCCCGAACGCTCAAAAGAACTTGTATACATCCTAACCCTTATCCGGCAAGGCGTTTCATTGGAATTTCTCACCCAAATTAACAAAAACAGCATATCTGCAGTAAGCTATCTTAAAAATATTCTTATCCTGAACGAAGATAAAACAAATGTTTACATAAAAGATTACTTCAAAAAAGAAATCGAGAAAGAAATTGACCAATTCTCAACATTAAAAATTCATAATTATCTTGCAAACTTTTACGAAAGCATGCTGCCACAAAAACCCACCGAACGCGTATTAATGATTTCAAGAAACACAATGCAACGCGAAAAAGCCTACCACGAAAGCTTTGTAGAAAATTATCATGCGTCTGGCATGCGAACGGAAAGCAACATCTCTTTTAGTTCTTTAAGTGCAAAACCTGATACTCAACCCGAACCTAACACAAAAGCTCAGGAACAAACACCCTCTGCAACAACGCCATCGTCAATTTTAAACGCAGAGACAGAACTTCCACCACAAAGGAAAGAACCAAAAATCAATCCGAATTACAAAATAACGGATTATATTGAACTTGCAGAAAAATATGAACACGATTTTGACTACCCCACAGCTATTTTTTACTATCAAAGAGCGCTTGAACGCAATCAAGACAGAGCTTTTGAACTTAACAGACCCAATATTCTCGTAAAAGTTGCACAATGCTATATAAAAACACACAATCACGAAAAAGCTATTCAGTGCCTGAATTTGGCATACGAACTCTATTTTCAACAAAAACAATTTTCTGGTGCAAACGAAGCAATGTACGAACTTGCACTTGAATACAAAAACAACTACAAAGTCTACGTTGCAAAGAACTGCATAGAAAAAATTCTTAATTCAAATATCACAAATACCCCAGAACTACTCGCAAAATCTTACAATTTACTGGCAGATATTGAAGATTTATCCTCAAATGTAACCTTAGCTAAAGATTTATACAAAAAATCTCTCGAAAATGCTGTAAAAACATCAAATAAAGAGCTTTTATGCACAGCCTACTTTAAATACGGACTACTGCTGGACGATACAAACCAACAATCGCAAGCCATAGAATGCTACAAAAAATGTATAGAAGTTTGCGCAAACCCAGAGGAAAACAATTACTTGTCCTCTGCTTACACAAATCTTGCCGGAATATATTATGAACGTGAAAATATTCAAACCGCGCTTAACTTCTACCAAAAAGCTCTCGAGGCAGATAAAACAACCCACAACAACGAAGGAATTTACTTTGTTTATTCCAAATTATCTGCAATTTATGAATCAAGCGACAAGCAAACGAGTTACAAATACCTCTTAGGCGCGCTCCAAGCAGCAAAACGACTGAAAGATAAACTTTATATAGCCTCAGCATATCTTGAAACCGGTGACTACTACTACCGTCAGCAGCAATATCCGCAAGCGATTAAAGCATATTTAAGCGCAAAACATTTTCTCGACGCAGAAACAGACAAAGAAAATAAATTGAAAATAGATATGAGGTTAAAAGACTTAAAAATTAAACTTGGCGAAAAGCAGTACAACTTAACAGCAGAAGGCTTTAAATATAATGATGAAATTTAGTCTCCTAAAAAATCTTGAAATTGACCCAACAACCGAACTCAAAACGCGATTAAACCTTTATAGTAACGAGTTTTTGAACTATAATTCACACACGAATTTAATTAGCAAAAACGACGAAAAGTTTTTCTTCGAAAAACACGTCTACGACTCACTTTCCATAAATCTTTTTAAAGAATTTACCTTCTGTAAAAGCCTTATGGATATAGGAACTGGCGGCGGTTTCCCAGCATGCCCGATTGCACTGGCTTTTCCGGATGTTAGCGTCACTGGAATTGACTCAATTGGCAAAAAAATAAAATTCATCAATCAACTCGCACAAAACTTGCACCTGAAAAATCTCTCTACAATTGTTTCACGGACAGAATACTTGCCGCCCAATCTGTACGAAAAATTTGATATTGTAACCTCTCGTGCCGTTGCTCCACTAAATGTAATTTTGGAATACGCTGCACCATTTATTAAAATTGGGGGCTACTTTATCGCCTACAAAGCCAAAACCGTAAACGAAGAAATTACACAAGCTCAAAATGCACTAAAAACCTTACACTGCAAGCTTGAAGATGTTATTGAATACAATTTGCCATTGAGTGAAAATTTTGAACGCAATCTAGTAATAATAAAAAAAATAACAAATACACCAAAAGCCTTTCCCAGACGCGCCGGCAGCGCAAAATCAAATCCACTTTAAATTATCGTTATATTTGTTAATAAATTTTGCACAAACTACATTTTAAGGTATTATAAATTAAGGTAAATATGGGGTAAAATTATGTCACAACAAGAATTTGTATTTTTAGACGGAAACTATATTGACGCGCAAACAGCAACAATTCCAGTTCGAACTCACGCTTTTTTGTATGGAACATCCGTATTTGAAGGGATTCGCGCATATTACAACAAAGAAGATGACTCAATGTTTCTTTTTCGTATGAAAGAACATTACGAAAGACTTGCTCGCAGTGCAAAAATTATGTGCATGGAAATGAATTATTCCGTTCAAGAATTGTGCGATATTACTGTTGAACTATTAAAGAAAAACAATTACAAAACAGACGCGTACGTTCGCCCAACCATTTTTAAAAAAGGATTGACCGTTTGCCCCGGTTTATATGACAATCCCGACGGAACGTTAATTTTCACCTGCCCATTAGGTGATTACATAGACCTTACAAAAGGCTTAAGCATTTGCGTTTCTAGCTGGCGGCGAGTTGAAGACAACGCTATCCCCCCACGTGCAAAAATTGCCGGTGGCTATGCAAACGCCGCACTAATCGTGACCGACGCAAAAAGAGCCGGTTTTGATGACGCCATAGTTCTTTCAGAAAACGGACACGTTACAGAAGGTTCTGCTATGAACTTTTTCCTAGTAGAACAAGGCAAACTCATAACAACAAAAACAACTGACAATATTCTTGTCGGCGTAACAAGAAACACTGTAATCGAAATTGCCAAAGAAGAATTTGGCATTGAAACAATTGAACGCGATATTGATAGAACAGAACTTTATATAGCAGATGAAGCGTTCTATTGCGGAACTGGAGCACAAATTAGCCCAATTACAAAAATTGATAATAGACCAGTTGGAGACGGCAAAGTTGGCGAAATTTCAAAGAAAATTCAAACCTTATACTTTGATGTCGTTAGAGGAAAAACCGAAAAATACAAAAAATGGTGCACTGCGGTAAAATAAAATGATTAAATTTATAGGTCTATGCGTTCAAAACCTGATTATATGCATTAAATATCTCTTTAGCAAACAAGTTCGATTTAAAGAGATAGTAAATCAAGCGGCTTCATTTAGTTACGATTCATTGCCTATCTCTTTGACAATCGTTATGATTGCCGCAGCAGTAATCGCGCTACAAGTTTCAAAACAGTTTCTTATGACTGGAGCCGAAGACTACGTTGGCGGGTCGATTGCCGTTGTCCTAATTCGAGAAATTGCACCCGGATTTGCAGCACTAGCGATGAGCGCCCGCGCGGGAACTGCAATTTGTGCTGAAATCGCGAACATGAAAGTTACAGAGCAGGTTGACGCAATAAAAACAATGGGAGTAGACCCAATTGGTTACTATTTTACCCCCAAAATTATATCAGCCGCACTGACAACCCCTATGGTAGTTTTAATTGCAGAACTTTTTGGTATATTAGCAGGAATGGTAGTTGCTAACAGCGCTATCGACCTCCACTTCAATCGGTATATGAATACTGTTTGGCTCTGGCTAAACACCAAAGACATCTACATAAGTCTGTTTAAAGCGTCAATCTTTGGCGTAGTAATAACAACAGTTACAGCAACACAAGGCTACAAAACCTCTGGCGGAGCAGTTGATGTCGGAAACGCCGTAACAAAAGGCGCCATCAAGGCAACCGTGTTTCTGCTAGTTTCAGACTTTATAATAAATCTTTTATTTTATCTTTAAGGACAAACTATGAAACCAAACCACGCAGACGTAATTATAGTAGGAGCAGGTCCGGCAGGAGTTGCCGCCGGGATAACACTTGCACGTGCAAATAAAAAAGTTATCATCGTGGAGCGAGGTTCCTTTGCCGGTGCAAAAAACATGTTCGGCGGAGCAATATATGTTGAACCGACGCAGGAAATTTTTCCAAACTTTCTTGAAGAAGCACCAATAGAACGCTTTAACACTGAACACCGATATGCACTTTTGACAAAAGACCGCGCGACAACACTAAGCTACAAAACACGAGAAAACTCAAAAAACAGCTGCACAGTAATTCGCGCAAAATTTGACCGCTGGTGCGTAGAACAAGCTCAAAAAGCAGGCGCCTATTTTGCTCCAAACACCGTTGTAAAGAGCTTAATTACAGACAAAGGACGGGTTATCGGAATAAAAACAGACATTGAAGAATATTTTTCAGACATCGTCATAATTGCTGATGGAGTAAACTCATTACTTGCCAAACAACTTGAAATGCGAAAAACTATTTTGCCAAAAAACGTTGCCCTGGCTGTAAAAGAAGTTATTAAACTTGACAGAAATATTCTAGAAGAACGTTTTAATCTATCCGAAAATACAGGCTGTATTTATGAATTTGTTGGTTATCCGATGGACAAAGACCTTGGACTTGGTTTTTTGTACACAAATCGCGACTCAATCTCTATCGGACTTGGAATAGGACTTGAGGACATAAAAAAACATAAAATAAACGTAAACGATGTACTTGAAACTCTTAAACAACATCCCTCAGTTGCCCCGCTACTCAAGGGAGGAGAGCTGCTAGAATACAGCGCCCACCTAATTCCCGAGGGCGGATTTAAAAAAATTCCACAACTATACGCTGATGGGGTTATGATAGCAGGAGATGCAGCAATGCTCGTCAACAACCTGCATTGGGAAGGAACAAATCTTGCACTAAAAAGCGGCAAACTAGCCGCAGAAACAGCTATTGAAGCCATAAATAATCAGGATTTCAGCGCTGATAGCCTTTCGCTTTACCAACAAAAACTTGAGAACTCTTACGTTATTAAAGATTTAAAAACTTATAAAAATATTTTAAGCGATATTGCGCCTCGCTCCGCATCGTTTTTCGGATATTATCCACAAAAAATTTCAGAATTTTTTGAAATATTTACTTCCGTAAACGAAAAGCCCAAAAAACAGGAATTCCGCCGCTATATATGCTCATGGTTTACGGAAAGGAGCTTGCGCGAATTGATTTCAGACATATTTACAATAATCAAATCTGTCATAGGAGTTTTAAAATGAACATTGATGACAAATTGAATAAATTAAAGTACAATTGTGATACGGTTTCGCATCTAAACCCATGCCAGGCAGATTGTCTAAACTGCAAAAGTAAAGTCTGCACAACCGTTTGTCCAGCAGGCGTGTACGAATGGGATGAAAAGAACCGAAAATTAATAGTAAATTACGAAAATTGTCTTGAGTGCGGCGCTTGCAGAATCGTCTGTGAAAAACAATCCATAAATTGGGAATATCCGCGCAAAGGCAAAGGTGTAACATTTAAGCTAGGTTAAGGAGGCTGTATGAAAGAAGAATATTACGACAAGCGCCGCTGGTACGACCGCGATCCATTGCTTTCAAAATCAATGAAAACGCTAGAAGAAACCGACGACGAAACACAAATTAAAGTTGCACTAAATCTTATAAAAATCATTATTGAGCACAACATATCCTCAAACGAGTTTGAAGCGGTTGGAGATATTCTTGCAGCAGTTGAAGAAGGTGTTGAAGGACGCGGAAACGCACGCTGGTATGATATTGACCAAACTGTTAGAACTGCAATAACAATGCTGGAAAACTCCTCCGAGCATATTCAAACAATTGCCGCAAAAGAAATTGCTAAAATGGTAGTCGATAAAATTAAAGAAAATAAAGACGACGAAGTCGACCCAATCGAAGAAACTTAATTTTAGACAAAAAACAAACCGTTTTTAAACAAGCAAGACTCGTAATGTTTTGTCTATTATAGAGGTTATAAGGCTATAAAAGCAAATCAGAAGAATTAAATATTCTTCTGATTTTTTAATATGTTCAATTTATTAATCTAGCAAAAAAAGCAACCAAAAGTCGAATGCAAAATTTCTTATAATAACGATTAATGTAAATGTTATATGCATGTTTGAGAGGGGACAATTATGTGGAAAAAATTAGGTGATTTTTCAGCAAAACGCGGAGCCTGGGAGGCTTTACTTTTCTACTTTATTTATGGCGCAGCGGGAGTTTTTTTGTGCGGGGTTCTCACCTCGATTATTACCGAAATCAGCGCTCTTGAGACGTTTGAAGAAGTAAAAATGCTAGCTTACCGCGTCGCACCAATTATCGCAGGGATTTATACTTTTATTATCGCGTTATTTATTATTGGAATAAAGCAACTACAAAAAGACGCTTTTGCTATTTTGTGCGCAATTGTAGGCGCATTTGCCAGTATGAGCTTGGGATTAATTTTTGGTTTCATTCCAGTTGCAATACTTAGTGCCATTAGCCCACAAAAACAAGCCGCGGCTTAACTTTAGCCATTTGTCAAAATATAATTCCAGGTTCGCTCGTATGGACCACTATAGCGTTTTGCTTTTAATAGTGCAGCATCATATCTTTCGCGATACTTGTTTTCTAATGATGTTACTCGTTTTAAGGTTGCAGGAAATTTGTGCAGGGTATTTTTTATAATAATGTGACTAGTTTGAAACCGGTTATGCATTGGAGTGTTGCCGCGCTTGTCCTGGCAGGTATAAATAGCATTAATCAACCAAGGATAAGGCAACAAAACCTTGTTCATACTTTTGAGCGACTCAGGGTCAATATAATGTGCGGGAACTTGATTGTTCCGATTTTTATGAGTGTAAACTTTTTCAAGCAGTTCTGGGTTGTTTTTGGCAACATCATTAAAAATCCTAATTTTAGATGGCGAAGCTTTTTCTACGAATATATTTCCCTTTGCATCTTCCGTCAATGCCAGCCGACTTAGATTGTGCGTGTGGCTTAAAATTTTTTGCATAACACTATCCGAAACCTTTAGCATCAAATCACCATTTTTCGGCTCAAAAAACAACTCCTCTATTAAATCTGGGTATTCACTCATGTTGTTAATAATTTGTTTTAGTTTTTTTTCTGGGATTAGGTTATTTGAAATTGCATTGCTCAAAGAACTTGTTATAAAATTTTTTTTAAGTCTGGCTTTTTCGTGTTCTCTTTTTAGATTTTCTTGGGCACCTCTTATATCTACCGTTTTATTTTGATTTGCAAAAGGACGATTATTGTAATTTTTTTTGCTTTTATTATTTTCAGGCGCAGTATCTTCTGGGTTTGAACCAAAAGAAACAGTATCAAACGGCAGTTGCTTAAGTTGAAGTCGATAATCAGGTTTAAGAGCACTGCAGCTTTGAGTTGAATAAGTTTGAAATAATTTTATTACTTGAATTTTCATAATTTATTTGTTGTTTCATTTGTATGAAAAACCAAACAAAATTATTTTTGACGGGGAACAAAAAATTTGTTACAAAAAATTGTCAATTATTTACAAGTACAATTTGAGGGAATTGTCCGCCCAAAAATCAGCCTTAACCCACCAAATTTCTTGCGTAGCGTGTATTTTAGACCACATGTTATTTCATCAACATTTGCCACAACCGAATTTACCCCCTCAAGCGTTGCATTAAAGTTTGGTACACTTTGACTTGTAGCAATTGTTGTACTAGCAAGCCCTTTTGCTGCAACATTTGCATTAAAAGTTGCAGCTTGAACATTGGAAAACGTATCCGCAAGTTGTTGCTGTGATATAGCGTTATCGATTTTACCGGCAATACGGCTTGTGCTGCGGCTCGTGCTTGCAAAATTTCCCGCAGTGTTTTTCAAGTCTGCTTCTGCATCACTTAAAATATTGTTAATTATAGAAAACACGCTGAAAAGCATTCCAGTAGTATCATTCAGGTTTTGCAGAATAGCAGCGGCATTTTCCTCCATTTGTGCATAAGTCTCTGGGGAAATGTTCGCTAAATATGAATGAATATCGATTGAATTTTCTCCCTTTATAACTGAATTGTTCTTCAAATACGCTAAATCAGGCGATTCTGGATACAACAAATCAATATAATCCTTATGCGCCCAGCGTGTTTTGTGAACCTTGAGTTTAGCCGTTGTATTTGCCGGAAGTTTCATTTTGGGATGGATTAAAATTGTTACTGCCGTATTTTGATAGTTACCAGTTGGGGCAACTTTTATAACCCTGCCGATTTTGAAACCTTTAAAATAAACTGGCGCATGATAATGAAACGGGCGCAAATCTTTAAATAAAACAACAACCCTCGTATTTGTCGCAAGATGAATAGTCCAAAAAAGTACGCATACAAAAACAATAGTCGAAAAAAGCGTTAAAAATGGATATTTTTTAATGAAATCAGACGATAAATTTTTCATGGCAAAAATATAATACTTATTATAAAAATCAAGATTGCCTATGCAGGCAATCTTGAAGTCTAATAAAAAAATATGCTGCATTGTAAGGATTTACAGCATAAGCCGGGCAGCGACTATCTGAACGGGTCAGCTATTGTGTTGTAAATTGCACCAAATGAGTTGTCATAGGCGGTTTTTGTTCCAGTCCACAAACGTTTAAAAATTGACTTTTTGTTACAACATTGTCCTTGATAAGTTTGATCTGGACATGCCGGCTGACAGCACGTTACTTTGGGCTTTACGCAAGAGTCACAGGTGTTTAGTTTCTTTTGCATACATGGACAAGCTGCAAACACACTGGATGTCGCAAACACAAATGAGAGCGCAGAGAGCATTAATATCTTTTTCATAACTTTCTCCTATAAATCTTTTTGCATAGAATTAACTTCCTTTTTTATTTTTTCATTTTTTAGGCGGAATACATTAACCGCCATGGCTAAATCCGTATATGCGAAAAAAGTGTAATTTTTTAACTAAGTTTGTTATAATGTTTGTAAATAAATATTTGAGGGAAAAAATGAAAATGGGTAATTGGTATAATCCAATAGAGTCAAAACAACTTACACAGGCGCGCATTCAGTGCAAATCCTTGTGTTACGATTACAACAACCTTTATCCCTCAAAGCTTGAAGAACGACACGCATTAATAAAAAAAATTGTCGGAAAAACAAAACAAAATTTTTACATTGAACCGCTTATACAGTTTGATTATGGATACAATATCGAAATTGGCGAAAACTTTTATTCAAACCACAATCTCGTAATCTTGGATTGCGAAAAGGTTTCATTTGGCGACAACGTATTTATCGGACCAAATTGCGGATTTTACACCGCAATCCACCCTATTTTAGCAACTGAAAGAAACACAGGAATAGAAAGCGCTTTGCCTATAATTGTGGGGAATAACGTTTGGATAGGCGGTAGTGTAACGGTTTTACCTGGAGTAACAATAGGAGACAACACCGTTATTGGCGCAGGCAGTGTAGTTACGAAAAATATTCCGCCAAACGTTGTTGCCGCAGGAAATCCTTGTAGAGTAATAAGGCAAATTACAGATAACGACAAGTGTTTTCAGTAATTTGATGTATACCTTTTTCTACTAATCTCTCGCTTGCCCGATTGTGTAATGCAAATTGCATGCACTGCTCATAAACTGAATTTGTTAATAACAGATTCAGAGGAGATTTTGGGGCTAATTCCATTCCCCAATTAATTAGAGAAAATGGTTAAAAAGAAACGTATTTTAGTTTTTCTTGTCGTTTTTACGAGTTTGATTTTTGAGTCAAATTTTGCATTGTGCCAAAAAAATGAAATTGAACTAGAAACACAAAACAAGCAAATTCAACAAGAAACTACCGCCGAAACGACTTATCCTGACTACGCTTACGAATTCTTAGGAAAAGACAAATTTGAAAAATTAAACCGCAAAATGTTTAATTTTAATATGAAAATGAATAAATATGCCCTGCGTCCAATTCACATCGTATGGGCATCAATTATGCCAAAATACGGGATGGATAGAATTCAAGGAGTTTATGAAAACGCACTTTATCCGCGCAGACTTGTGAGCAACCTAATTCAACGGAATTTCGCTGGTGTAAAAAACGAAACAATACGTTTTCTTGCCAATTCTACAATTGGCTTGGGCGGAATGTTTGACCCCGCAAAACGATATTTTAACATTGCTTCTACTGACGCCGACATGGAACAAGCCCTGGCAAAATACAAGGTAAAATCCGGACCATATCTGGTTTGCCCGATTTTGTCATCTTCCAGCCCTCGCGGATTAGCCGGAAAAGCGCTCGATGCAGCGTTAGACCCATCATCCTACGTCGGACTTCCTTTCATGTCCTTGGTCAAACTAGGGTTAACCATCAACAATACAGCCTACATGCAGCCAATGTCCTATTTGC
This sequence comes from uncultured Muribaculaceae bacterium, assembly GCA_964626145.1. Lineage (GTDB taxonomy): Bacteria > Cyanobacteriota > Vampirovibrionia > Gastranaerophilales > Gastranaerophilaceae > RGIG2134. The sequence goes on from CAZVBZ010000022.1 coordinate 20,706, forward strand.
TAGAGGCAACATACGCTGACCCGTACGACATTATGCGAAAACTTTACGCAATTGAAAACTACCTAAAAACCGCCCCGCCAGTAGAAAAAGAAACTACACTGGAAGTTTATGCCCCAGACAGCGCGCAGTTTTCTGAACTGATTGCTGCAGCAGACGAAAATGTAGTTTATGTAAACAATTTATTTTTTAGTTTACCGCCAATGTTAAAAATTGAGGAGCCTGTCGAGCCAGCCTACAAGACACTTAGCGGCGAAAAAATTGATAAGATATTCAACTTAGTGAACAATTCGCCACACATTGACGAAGCGGAGAATGATATAGTTGATTTTGATAAGTATTTTGCGCTGGAAATCCTCACTATGCTTGCAGACGAGCGTGAAAATTTGCTAAACACAGAAACCGAATATCAGGTATCAAATATTCAAAAAACCGAGCCAGCGGGACAAACTAACAACGCATTGCAAAAACCTAAAATTGCAATACAGCGACACACCCCAACCCCTGACAGACTAGGGAGTTCCACAACTACACTTGCAGCCGATATAAATCTTGAAGGATACAACCCCCAAGGTCCTGTTACAGACGCAATGAGAACAGCTTTATTTGACATGCCAGAAGTTGACAAATCCGCCTGGAGCGAGCTTTCCATCTGGAATAGAAGTTTCAGTAGCCGCATAAAAACAGACGCCGTAGAACTTTTCCCTGATAGAGCACCATATAAGTTTAGATTTATTATGCAAAAGGACAAAAACGCCCCGGTTGTAATAATTTACCCATCAATTGGTGAGGGAATAATGTCTCATCACTCAGTTATCATGGGAAAAATTTTTTACGACAAAGGCTACTCTGTTATTATCCAAGGCAGCCATTTTCAATGGGAATTTGCAAAAAGCATGCCCTCAGATTACAGACCCGGCATACCTACTAGGGATATTGATTACTTAAAAATGGCAACAACAAAAATTATTAACAACCTGCAAGACAGATATAACTGCGAATTTTCAGACAAAATTGTGATTGGAACATCTTTTGGCGCAATGACAACTCTTTTTCTTGCCGAAAAAGAGTCAAAAGAAAACACTCTAAATATTTCCAAATTCATTTCTATAAACCCGCCCATAGAGCTGCTTTATGCCATGAGACAAATTGATAAAAATACTGCAGAATGGAACCAAAATCCAGACAACTTAAAAGAACGAGTTGCAATTGTTGCAGCAAAAGTTTTGCAACTTTTACAATCAGAAAATTTACCAAAAGACAAAATTGAAGCACTGCCATTTTCGGAAGAAGAATCGAAACTTATTACGGGCTTTATTTTGCACCAAAAATTATCTGATTTAATTTTTACAATCGAAAATGGGCACAAATCCAATCAGGCTGAACTTTACGAAAAAATTCGCACAATGAATTACCTCGAATATGCAAAAAAATATTTGCTATCTGACACGTACGCGACAGTTGACGCTATGTCCACAGATGCAAGCCTGCACAGGATTTCAGACTACTTGAAAAACAACAATAATTACAAAATTTATCATTCATTAGATGATTATCTAGTAAATTCTACGCAACTTCAAAAACTCAAGCAATATTGCGGAAATCGGATAGTATTTTTTAGCAATGGCTCTCATTTAGGCTTTTTGTATCGCAAAGAATTTATTGAAGCCCTAAAGCAAGATATTATGCTAAAACATTCCACAAAAGAGTTTACAGAAGGGAAGGTGTAACATGGATTTAATGGACATGCGGTGGTATCACTCTTTACAACGACCACGTTTTTCGCCGCCAGATTGGGTTTTTGCGCCAGCATGGAGCATACTTTACATCACGATTTTTCTTTCACTTTTATTATTTGTAAAAGGCGGCGATTTTTCACGAAAGACACTTGCGCTTGCCGTATTTTCACTCCAATTAATCCTAAATGTTTTATGGACGCCAATCTTTTTTGGAGCAAAAAAAATATTACTTGCACTGATTATCGTTATAGCTTTGGCTACAAGCACTGCTTACTCAATTTTTTTGTTTTTCAAACACTCAAAAATAGCGGCAATATTGCTTATTCCATATTTTTTGTGGATATGTTACGCAACCTACTTGAATTTTGAATTCTGGCGCTTAAATCGTTAAGCGTAAACGCTCACAAATTACCGGCATTTCGCAAAAAATAACAGCCGAAAAGTTACACAAAAAAGTGCGTTTAGAAAAATTCTAACCGCACTTTTGTTTTACTATTTTCACGCCTGGCTAGGATTCCCTGCATCCATTTAACGCAACGGCATTTCGCGTTACCCCATTTGTGCCAATCGAGCTTGGGCGGCTTGTTTTACAGCGGAGAGCTTGCTTTGAGTCGTTGAGGACGCTGCATTGATTTTGTTTATAATATTTTGCAGCGTGCTTTTGTCGATGTCCGCAGACGCTACCCAGTGGGAGTAAATCGTGTCAATGTTAAAGAAGTCTTTAGCTTTTGACAACACATTAGATACCGCATCTATTGATGGTGACCACTCCCTAAAAGCGTCCCTTTCACTATCTGAAACGACTTTCGTGCCATCCGTATAACCCTCAGAAATGTATAGTCCATGGTAATACGCACCAGACATGGAGTTCTGGTCTATATACGGCTCATGACCATAGTACGCTGGGTTTCCGGTTCGATTTGCATATTCTTCTTGTCTAGCCGGGTAGTCCACGCTGTAGGCTTTATACGTGTTTTCAAGCCCTTTGTACAGTGTTTCATCACATCCAGCGTCAATAAGCCCAATAATTTGCTCAATTGAATAATTGTTTTTGTATAAATTCGCCACCATTGTGCCATGACCGTAGTCACCACCTACAATTTTATTTTTTAATCCTTCTTTAGTTTTCTTCAAATAACTTTTCTCGTTTTCGCTAACAACACCATCACCATCCAAATCAATGTCAGTTGGGAAATTGAGATAGTCAATGATGTCTGAAACGCCATCACCATTGATATCCAACACTCCTCGATAAGATTGTTGCGCCCAATATGAAGAACTTCCAGCATACCCTTCACTCTTTGGTATTACATTAGTAAGTTTTTGTGCGGTTTGATAAGCCGCTGCAATAGTCGCATACTGTGCATTTTCTGGGTTTTGGGCAACACAATCCGCCGCCTTTTGGACTTGAGCTTTGACAGCTTTTGTCATCTGAGGATTTGAAAACAGAAAAGACACGTTGTCAAGCCGTTCTTCCCAGTTTTCGCACTGCGCTATCGCACCAAAATCTATGTTTCCAGTATAATGCATATAATTGTAGGTCGGCAAAAGCCCCGCATAGCCTACATCTCGGCTAGTTCCCAAGACTTTTGCAATATTTTCCAGGTCGCATAAATCGTACACAACGCCCTTTGCGTCTGCCATTTGCTCACTTACGTTACCCTTTAACGCCTTCGCCATGGGCACTTTGACCTTGTACATCAGGTTCCGCTCCTCTAGACTTTTTTGATTGTTTGAACCAGATGGAGACACTCCCCGCAAATATTGCTGCATTACATAATGGTCTATCACCGTAATCCGACCGTCGCCATCCACGTCCAGCAGCTCTTTTCGGTTGT
>CAZVBZ010000023.1:0-24271 GCA_964626145.1 uncultured Muribaculaceae bacterium
TTTTTCTAACATTCTATATTATTCAATTTTATCAAAAAACGATAAGAATTTCAAGAGTATTTTTTAATTTAATTTTAACCTGAAACGCGATTCTTTGGGAGGAAATCAACTATAGCCTACATTTCACCAATTAATGCTAAAATTCCTCAGAATGACGGGAAAATTTATGGACATAGGTGAAGCCTAACCCGACGGACTTTAACTCTACAGTGTTCCTGGTTGTAGACCCGCCACTGCGGGTGAATCCTAGTCAGGCGAGAGGTCTCCGCCGAGATGTTCCTGGTGGAAAACCCGCCACTGCGGGCTGAGGGAAAGCGCCAAATGGCGCTATACACAAGGGTTTTGACCGACCGAAGAATCTACGTAACGCCCCAGCAAAAATTTGCAAATTATTGCTTGCACGCGACAGAGATTCTTCGGTCGTTGTTCAATCCTAGACTGAGTTTCAGCGCCTAAAGCTAATTCCCTCAGAATGACCCATGGATTAGTCATGATTTTCCGCGTCATTCTGAGGGAAAGCGCCAAATGATGCTATACACAAGGATTTCGACCGACCGAAGAATCTACGTGAGGTCTCAGCTAAAAATTTGTAAAGTCTTGATTACTCTCAATTGAGATTTTTCGGTCGCAGACTAATCCCGGATTGCGTTTCACCCGCAGTGGCGGGCTTACAACCAGGGCAATTGTAGAATTAAAGTCCGCTTGATTAGGATTCACAACTCAAAGTTAATTCCTCAAAATGTCCCAGCGTCTGTCGGGCTAGTTTCAACGCTATTTATACTTTACAAAACCCGCAGGGCGTTTGTTTATTGCGTTCCAGGGGTAATCTTTTGGATACTGTAGTCCGTTTTTTATAATTGCAGTGCTACATTCAGTTCCTGAGTTGCGACCATTGGAAGATGATGCCGTTGCGGCGCAGTTTCCAATTCCATCTGCACGTCCACTACCACGACAAAATGTAGGGTATTGATACCAATTTAACCCACCAGGAAGTACGCCAGGAACGTGTGGAATTTTTTGACAGTCCCAGGCATCCCCATAGTGACTAGAATCAACATAAGAAAAATAAAATACATCTTGTCCCAGTTTTGAGTATCCTTTGCTTGGTCCATCAACATCTATTATAAAAATAGCAGATGAATGGAAGTTGTTGACGCCGGGTTCTGTTTGTTGTGTTGGAATAACTGCTAAGCTCATGCCGTTTTGTAGTATAACTTTGTAATAATTACTAGGTGGATAATTCTTTGGTTCTACTCCCTGTAGGTTATAAAATCCGCCATTGGGTGACGCAAAACACCTATCTTTACCGGTTTGATTGCCAATACCACAATCTTTTACAATTTTTAGATATGGGCGGTAATAAATATCAAAAAGTTGTGCGTTGGTTAACCCAGAGGATGGTAGTCTTGGTGGATAACCGTTTTCCATATAAGAAAGCTCGGCAACCTCTTTAAGTAACTTGTAAGCAATTTTAAATTGTGACAATCTGGTTTCTTTGTCAATTTTGCTTATCAAATTGGGTACCGTCATTGCAGCGATAATTCCGATAATTCCAAGCGAAACCAAAACTTCCGCAAGCGTAAAACCATGTTTTTTGTTTTTAGCTAAAAGCCTGGAAACCCTTGTGGCAGTAGGGGGGGGGGGGGGCTTGTATGCTAAAGAAAATGTTGTTTTTCATTAAAAACCTCCAAATTGTATTAGTGTTTTTATTAATCATTGTAACAAATTGTCGTGTAATTGTAAAGTTAAGCGTTTCTTTATTTAGGAGCTTTTTTGTGCTAAATTATTCATTGTAAGAATTGGATTTTACAATTATGGCTATTGAAACAAATCACATAAAAAATACTCTTGAAGAAAAAGAAATTCAAAACCTCAGTCCTTTTGCGGCAAAAAGTAAATTTTCAAAAGGGCGCAAAAAAGATGAAAACCCCTGTTCGATAAGAACAGAATTTCAGCGCGACCGTGATAGAATTTTGCACTGTAAGGCATTTCGTCGGCTTAAACATAAAACGCAAGTGTTTTTTGCGCCGAATGATGACCATTATCGAACTAGAATGACGCATACTCTTGAAGTCGCACAAGTTTCTCGTACGATTGCTAAGGCACTTAACCTCAATGAGGACTTAGTTGAGGCTATTGCGCTCGGACATGATTTAGGGCATACTCCATTTGGACATAGTGGCGAGAGCGTCCTTAATAGCATAATGATTAATGGTTTTAGCCATAATGAAAATAGTGTTCGTGTAGTTGATGTTATTGAGGATTTGAATCTTACCGAAGAAACAATTAATGGGATTTTATGCCATTCTTACGCATGCAAACCAGCCTTTACGCTAGAGGGACAAATTGTTCAAATTGCTGATAAAATTGCTTATATTAATCACGATATAGACGATTCTTTGCGCGCTGGAATAATAAGAATAGAAGATATGCCTAAAGATTGTATGCAATATTTTTCACCAATTAGGCATGAACGTTTTTCAAAAATGGTATGTAATCTTGTTGAAAATAGTTTAGATAAAGATAAAATTACTATGGGCGAAGAATGTATGGAATATATGAACAAACTTCGTCGTTGGATGTTTGAAAATGTTTATCTTAATAGTGTTGCTAAAGCGGAAGAAGATAAAGCTCAAAGGATGATACGTGAGTTGTTTGAGCATTACATGCAGCTTTTAAAAATATATTCTTCAAATTATGATGAGCTAAAGGCGCAACAAACTGTTTGTGACTATATTTCTGGTATGACGGACAGATATATAGTAAACAAATATACCCAAAACTTTATTCCAAAGGCAATGGCGTCTGTAGATGACGATGATTTTTTATTTAGGTTTGCAAAATTAAACGGATTGAATAATGTCAATGATGGATAATTCTGAGATAATTCAACAAATAAAAGATAGACTCGATATCGTTGATATTGTGTCGAAAACAGTAATTTTGAAGAAAAAAGGTCAAAATTACTGGGGGTTGTGCCCATTTCACAAAGAAAAAACGCCATCTTTCAGCGTAAGTCGCGCTAAAGGTATTTATAAGTGTTTTTCTTGCGGCGAGGGTGGTGACGTTTTCAGTTTTTTGATGAAAACGCAAAATAAAACTTTCTCAGAAGTAATCCGTGATGAGGCTCAGGCACTAGGAATCGAACTCCCTGCGTCATTTGGTGGAGCTGCGCCCGAAAAAAAAGAACTTAAGCAACAAATTTTGGCAGTGCTTAAAGATGCGGCAGATTTTTATAATCTTAACCTTACGTCCTCTCCATCAGCCGAAAAAGCTATGAAGTACGTTAAAGGTAGAGAACTTGATGAAAATGTTATTGCAACTTATAAACTAGGTTACGCACCCAATGGTTATGACGATTTGTATAAAAGATTTAGGGTAAAATATTCTAATGAAGTTCTTGAACAATCTGGGCTTGTTATCAAGCGAGAGCGTGAAGTTGGGTATGTTGATAGATTTCGTAATCGCGTAATTATTCCAATTTTTGATGAGAATGGTAATGTTGTTGCCTTTGGTGCGCGAGCATTAGAACAAGACCAAAATCCTAAGTATTTAAACTCGCCAGATAGCCCAGTTTACAACAAAAGTAAAATCTTGTATGGACTTTATCATGCAAAAGAGGCAATAAAAGATGAAGATGCAGCAATTATCATGGAGGGATATTTTGATGTAATTTCTGCACAGGCAAATGGTATAAAAAACTGTGTTGCGTCGTGCGGAACAGCTTTAACTCAAGGTCATATTGGACTTATTTCTCGTTATAGCAAGTCTCGTAAAATTTACCTAGCATTCGATACAGATTCCGCTGGCGTAAAAGCGACAAAACGAGGTGCAGAGGTTATTAGGGAAGCATTTATTGGTCTGGGCGAGATAAAACAGTTTGATGAAGTGCAAACTTCGTTGAGTGAAGAAAAATATGCCTGCGAAATTCGCGTTATTTCACCGCCTGAAGGTAAAGACCCAGATGAATTTATTCGAGCAAATGGCGCTGACGCTTATAAAAAATACCTCGAAAAAGCGCAACTTCTCATTGATTTTGAGATTGATTTAGTGTTAAAACAATATTCAAAAGACATGCCCGTTTCAGAAAAGCTAAAAATAGTGAAGGAAATTATTCCTCTTTTGAATAGTATACAAAATTTAATTGCTCGAAATGAATATGTTAAGGTTGTAGCAGAACGCCTTGGTATCACAGAGCAGGATTTAGCCAAAGAACTAAGTATAGCAAAGAATTCAGCAATTGTTCCTTATGTAAAAGAAGAACCAATTGTTAAGAAACGTATCAGTTTGGTTGAAAAAACGGAAAAAAATTTATTGTGCATGTATTTAATAAGCAGAAGTCAACTTCTTCCCTCTCAGATTTCTAACATTTTAAAAAATGAAGAACTTGATGACGAAACGTTAAATTATATTAAACATACGATTGACAAACTCTCAAGTGAGGTAAATAATGTAGAAGAATTAATAGGAACCCTTTATAATACATTTGCAGAAAATAATGATATTAAAAATATAATTACAGATTTAATAGAACTCGCTAAGCCGTATGAAGGTCTTTCAGAGCCGGATTTACGTGTTTCTATTGATGAAAATTTGCAAAACAGAAGGAAATTTAAGCTCCGCCAGGAACAAGAAAAATTCCGGCAGACTTATAAACATATTGATGATGATGATGTGCAAGCAGTACAAATTCAAATCGAATTAAAAGAAAAGTTGAAAAATAGGTTAAGGACTGGAGATAATTAATGAGCAGAAAAAGAATGTCAGAAGATTCCGTGGTTAGTGTTATCGACGATACAGAAACACAAGCAGATGATATGATGGAAGTCGGTGCGTATGGAACAGAAGACCACGAAATAACTACTGATAACATAGACGCGATTATCAGCACGCGAAAAGCTAGTAACCCGATTATTGATGATATTTATTCATCAGATGCAGAAGGGGATGAAAATCCGCAAACCGAAATGATTATGCCTAAAGGGCTTGCTATTGATGACCCGGTAAGAATGTACTTGCGAGAAATTGGGCGTATTAAACTTTTAACTGCGGAAGAAGAAATAAATCTTGCGCGTAAAATTATAGAAGGCGGTGCAGCCGGTGCAATTGCAAAAAGAAAACTTGTTCAAGCAAACTTGCGTTTGGTTGTAAGTATAGCTAAAAAATATGTAGGACGCGGCATGCTGTTTCTTGATTTAATTCAAGAAGGTAATCTTGGCTTAATTCGTGCCGCTGAAAAATTCGACCACGAAAGAGGTTATAAGTTTTCAACTTATGCAACATGGTGGATTAGACAAGCTATTACTCGTGCGATTGCCGATCAAGCGAGAACAATCAGAATTCCTGTTCATATGGTTGAAACTATTAATAAGCTTAAAAAAGTTACAAGAAAACTGGCTCAGGAACTTTCTCGTAAACCTACAGAAGATGAACTCGCTGCAGAAATGAATATTTCAATTGGTAAGTTGCGTGAAATTATCAAAGTTGCGCAAGAACCGCTTTCTCTTGAAACTCCTATTGGAAAAGAAGAAGATTCTAGGCTTGGTGACTTTATTGAAGATAAAGATGCTGATGCTCCAGTCAAGACTGTTGCGCATGAGCTTTTGCGTGAAGATCTTGCAGAAGTTCTTTCAGGGCTATCTCCGCGCGAGAGAGATGTTTTGAGATTGCGTTTTGGTATGGATGATGGACGTCAAAGAACGTTAGAAGAAGTTGGGCAACTCTTTGGGGTTACTCGTGAGCGTATTAGACAGATTGAGGCTAAAGCGCTTAGAAAACTCAGACATCCAAACAGAAGCAAACGACTTAAAGAATATATTGAGCAATAATGTAATAAAACCCGACCTTTAAAAGTCGGGTTTTATTTTTATAATAGAATTTTAGTTGTTGTTTTGAGTTGTTTCTATGGAAACATTATCCGTTGCGGGCGGTGTTTCGGTTTCGGAATTGTTTTGTTCAGTTGCTTCTGGACGCAACAATATAATTGAACTTAAATTAAGCTGTATAAATTTTTGGTGCTCAGGTTTTGCTGTTAATATGTTGCGATAAGTAATTTCGCAATCTTTTATTGCAATAAATTTTTTGGGGCTATTTAAAATATCAGAAAGCACACGAGTTCGCTTTCCTGTTTTGGGCATAAAAACGTACCCGCGAATTTCGTAGTCTTGAGTAACAATTAATACTCTTTCAGACCAGACATTAGATATAAATTTATTTTCTTGTAATTTTGTTTCCATTTTATACTCCTTAATTTGGTTGAATCATTCCGAATAATGGCAGATATAGTGCCAGAGCAAAGAACAAAACCATTCCTCCTAGAACAATAAGCATTATTGGTTCAATGGCTTTAGTCATTTTTTCAACGAATTTGTCAAGTTCTTTGTCTACAAATTTTACTGCTTGTTCAAGCATTTCTCCGAGTTTACCGGATTGTTCGCCTGTTTGAATCATAAATAAAAGCATTTTGGGCATAACTCCTGTACTTCTTAGCGCAGCAGACAGGTGTAAGCCTTGTTGTACTTTTGACTTGGCAGAACTCATTGCGTCTCTAACGAGAATATTTTCAACTGTTAATGTAGCGAGTGACAAACAGTTTACAATCGGAACACCGGCTTCGTATGCAACTTGAAGAACTGCTAAAAAGTTAGAAAACGCGCCAAATTTGAGTAGTTCTCCGATTAGTGGAATTTTAAGCGAAGTTTTATCAATAAAATTCCTTGCTGGTGGATATTTAAATAGAGAATATATGCCAAAAATACCGAAGACAAATAAAAATATTGCCGCATACCAGTAATCTGTTAGAAATTTTCCCGCGTCTACACACATTTGCGTAATAGGTGGTAATTTGTTGCCCTGCTGTTCAAACATATCATTAAATGCAGGGAATACAAATGTTAGCATAACAACAGCAACCCCAATAGCTAAAAGTATTACCATTATAGGGTACATTAAAGCGCCAATAACTTTTGAGCGAACGGCTTCTTGCTTGCGTAAAAGCTCGATAATCCGTCCCATGGTAGTTTCCATTTCTCCGGAATCTTCTCCAGCTTTTGTTAGCCCAACAAATATTTGACCAAAAATTTCACTGTATCTTTTTACTGTATCAGCAAAAGTGGAACCTGCGAGAATATGCCGGCGTAGTTCGCGAGATAGATTTCTAATCCGTGCGGAACTTGCTTCTTGTTCCATAAATAACAAACTTTCGACAACTGGAACTCCAGCCCCAGCAAGAGTTTGATAAGTTGATGAAAAATCTATTTTATCTTTTAAACTTAGCGGTCTTAATTTTATAGTTGGTAAAAGATTAGGTTTATTATTGTTACTTATCGTATCTTCATATATTTTTATAGGTAAAAGGTTTAGCTGTTTTATTTGTGAGCGAGCGCTTCTTAAATCATCAGCTTCGACTTTTCCTTTGACGGTTTCCTTGTTATCTTTTAGCGCAATGTATTTGTATATAGTCATCTGGCACCTCGTTATTCGTTAACCATGCCTAAGACTCTGACAAATTCACTTATGGTTGTTTCTCCACGCAGAACATGTTCCATGCAACTTTGTTGCAGAGTGCGCATTCCGGCACCAATTGCGGCTTCTTCAATTTCGATATCGTGAGCATTTTGTGCAATTAGGCGCTTAATTTCTTTTGTAACGGGTAAAATTTCGTATACGCCCATACGTCCTTTATACCCTTCAAAATTGCAATTAGTACAACCTTTTGGGCGGTAAATTTCTTTTCTCATAAAAGCTTCATAGTCGTCAGGATTCAAAATAACTTGCTTTGTTTCTTCTAAAGATGGATGATAGGCTTCTTTGCAATCAGGGCAAAGTCTACGCACAAGACGTTGTGCAATAATACCTGTTAGTGTTGAAGATACGAGGTAGTCTTTTGCGCCCATTTCAATTAAGCGGGTAACGGTTGTTGCAGCTGAGTTTGTGTGGATTGTACTCAATACAAGGTGTCCAGTAAGTGCTGCTGAAATAGCTACTTCTAGCGTTTCAAGGTCACGGATTTCACCAACAAGTATAATGTCGGGGTCTTGACGCAAAATAGCACGCATACAGCTTGCAAACGTAATACCGGCTTTGGGGTTGACCTGAGATTGGTTTATGCCGTCAATCTTAATTTCAACCGGGTCTTCAATTGTAGTAATATTTACACTCGGGTCGTTAACACTTTTTAGTACAGAATAAAGAGTGGTCGTTTTACCTGAACCGGTTGGTCCAGAGGCAAGTATGATGCCGTTTGGCGCAGCTGTCATTTTTTTGACAATATCTAATTCTGTCTTTGTTGCGCCTTGTAGTTTGATAGTTCTATCGCTAGAACTAAGTGTTTGTGCAGGTGCAAGAACACGAATTACCATTTTTTCACGAGTTCCGACAGGCAATGTGTTGATACGGAAGTCGTATGAAATATTATTGTACTTAATAAAGAATGTACCATCTTGTGGACGTCTGTATTCTGCAATATCCATTTTGGACAAAACTTTAAAACGTGTAATAACCGCGGACTCAACTTTTGCTGGTAGAGTCAAGACTTGTCTTAAAATACCGTCAATTCTGTAGCGTACGATGTAACCGTCAAGTCGTGGTTCAATGTGAATATCGCTGGCTTTTTTATCAATAGCGTTTGTTATAATTTTATTTACAAACTTTGCAACGTTTCCGGTTTTGTCTTGGAGTTCTCTTTCTACTTGGGAAGATAAGTCTTCTTCTAAATCGTATTCAAGAACTTCTTGTTCAATGTTTTTGATAATTTCGGAGGTTTCTTTATAATTTTCTCCATAGTGTTCGTTAATAAATGTTTGAAACTCATAGTGGGTTAAAAGTTTTGCCTGAGGTTTAAGTCCGCCAGTAATATATATTATTTCGTTTAAAATTCTTTTGTCGTTAGGGTTTACCATACCAACAGTAATGTTTTTGCCGTCAGAAGCAAGTGGTATAACTTTGTTTGTTTTGATAAAATCAACTGGCAAAAGATTTAAAATATTTGGTTGAATTTGAAGTTCGGTTGAATCAACAGTTTCGGTGTGTTGTTGTTTGTGTAGAAATTCTTTAAGAGTATCAACTGTTATGTAACCTTTTTCAACAAGCGCAGAACCTATTGGTACACCGTTTGAACGGCTGTAAACAAGTGCTTCAACAAGTTGTTGTTCATTGATTAAATTTGCATCTTTTAATAAATCGCCGAGTCTTTTTCTGGGCTGCTCTTTTGAGTTGGAGTCGTTTTGTTGTTCAGGTGCCGGTGGTGTTTCTGGCTGTTTTGTGACAATTTTTGTCATATAAAACTTATGCAATTGCTCGTACTCATTGTCTTTAAGCAATATGAATTTAGCTTTAAGGTTTGTTGTGCTGGTAATTTTTGATTCTATTTCATTTCTTGGCGATTTTTCTGTTATTGCTGCATAAAATACGCCTTTTTGTTCATTTATAGGGATAAACATAAAATGATTAACAATATCTACGTTGAATTTTTCAGCGTAGATTTTGTTTATCATATTTTCAATTTTATCAACTAAATTTTGAGTCACTTAATTAACCTTATAGACTTACAGCGCTTCGGTGTTGTTGGTTTCAGCTAAATCCTCGGAGTCTTTTATTATGTGAGGTGTAAGCATGATAACCAACTCTTGTTTTAGTTTTTTTGTTCCCGTGCTTCTAAAAAACCAGCCAAGACCAGGAATGTCGCCGAGAATTGGAGGTTTGTCAACTGATTTTGTTTCTTCTTCTTTAATAAGTCCACCTATTACAAGGGTTTCGCCGTCTTTTATTCTAATGTTTTTCAAATCGAGGTTGCGTCTTTGAAGCATGGTTGCGGCTACGTCTCCAAATTCATTAGTAACAGTTCCTTTAATAGTTGCGTATTCTGGTTTTATGTTCATTGAAACGTAACCATCAGGGCTGATAAATGGTGTTAGGGTAATTTTCATACCATTGTCATTTGAAATGTTATATGTTCTTTGAACTTGCGGTGTTAGTGAGCCATTATCCAGATATTGTGTGCTAACAGAAGCAACATAATCTGATGTTAAGTTTATTTCAGACTCCTGACCGCTTGTAATCATAACTTTTGGAGTTGCAAGTACTCGTCCATTTCCGTGATTTATATGCCAGTTTATTGTTGTTGTAATAATCGGAGTTCCGCGCCATTTTTGGACTAAAGAAATTGGTTCTCCCGTTTTCCAGTCTACAAAAGAATAGCGATCACTAGGTGTGCTCCAAATTATAGGTCTGGTTGAATCAGAAGTAATTATACCAGATGAACCGCCAATTGTGCCAGAGAAAAATCTAGAATATATTGACCAACTATTATTAAATGTTTTTGAGCCTTCTTCATTGAGTTCGACAATTGACATTTCCAAAATAGCCTGTGGTTGCTTTTTGTCAGCGTCCATAACTAGTTTACGCATATCTTCTGCTTGTTGGGCGGTGCCGCCATAAAGTTTAACTACGCCTTGCGTTGGGAAGTATGCAATTTTAAGCCCTTGCGTTTCCAAAGATTTCATTTCACCTTGGTCTTCGTCTTCGCTGTCTACTGTGCAAGCGATTACTCCGCCGCCGACGACGATGTCGCTATCGCTGTTGTCATCTAGTTCATCACCTTCTGTACCTTTGTCTTCTAACCAAGTATCACAAATTAGAGTTGCCATTTCTTTTGGTGTTGTGTGGTTAACTTTGTAAGTTGTTATGCGAAGCGGCTTATCAAGTTCTTCGATTACTTTTTTTGCTATTAAATAGTCGCTTTTTGAGCCAAAAATGAGAATTTCATTTTCTCGTGGGTTTGCGACGGCAATTTCTGTATTTGAAAGACCTGGGCGGCTTTTTGTGAATATGTTTTTGTTTAAAAATTCAGCAACTTTTCCAGCGTTAATGTATTTAACAGTAACTGGCGACATTAATTCTTTTGTAAAGTTGAGTTTTTTGGCTTCTTCTGAGGATGCAACCATAAGGGTATCATTTTCGATTGCATAAGTTAATTCTGCCATTTCCATAATCATGCTGAATGCTTCATTTAGAGTTACATTAACAAGGTCAAGCGTAATTTTGCCTTCAACTGATTTGTGGAAAACAATGTTTAAGCCAGCTTTGTCGGCAAACATTCTCAAAACTTGTTTTACATCGGAGTCGCGTAAACTTACAGCAACTTTTTGGTTGCCTTTTGCAAGTGAAATTTCGCCCTTGAGGACAACGTTTCTGTGGCTATTTGCGTCGACATGAGCATTTGTATTTATGCTGCTATTATATTGTTGTGCAGCTGCAAGCGGAACAACATTGCTTGATAGGAATGCAATCAGGCATGTGCTCATTATGACTTTTTTTCCAATGCTTCTTTTTTGTAAGTTTGTCATTTTTTATAACTCCAGAATTTATTTTTAGTTTATTTGTATCATCCTAGTGCCTTTTGGCGCAGTTTTTCCTCCAAACTTGTGTTGGAGATTGTATACTTCGTTGAAATTAACAGAGTTATTTTCAGTTGTTAATGTTTCGCCAACGGTTGCTCTATAAACGTTTGTACCATTTTGAACAACAACTCTGTCTTTTGTTATGTTTACAATTCTATATCCATTGATGCGGTCACCTTTACGCACAACGTGGTCTTGTCCTTCAACACTAATAATTGCTGATGGAGACAGCGCGTCATACATAATTCCCGAAATGGTTGTTTCCATGAGTTTAATTGCTGTTTCGTTTTGTATAATCTGTGTCGGGGGCGCGGGATAAGAATCTTCTTGTAATTTTTGTAATTGATTAAACGCACTCATTTTAACCGCTGGTACAAATGGGTGTGCACGACCGACATTTGCAGAGATATTTACTGTAACTAACTCGTCTTTAGGCTCAGCTGGTTTTGTTGCAGTTTTAATCGGAGGAGTTTCGGTGGCTTGAGTCTTTGTATTAGGTTGTTTTGGTGCTGCTGGCGCAGGTTGTGAAATTGGTGCACCGCCAGAGGCTGCTTTATAAAAATCATCGCCCAATTGCTGAGTTGATAATGAGCCATCAGCATTAATGTTCTGAATCGTAATGAAAGTGGTTTCTTCTTCAACATTTTCATTAATCAGTTGCGTTACGATTTGAAGCGCAGCAAACAAAACTATAGTAACACCGAGTAAACTCAGTATTATTATATTTTTTTTGTTTTTAAATTGTTGTATTTGATTAAATTTAAAGTTCATTTTTTGCTTGTTTACTTTACTTCACTTCACTTTCTAATCTTAACGGTTTTATTGTACATTGAATTAAGTTATTACTTATCGTATATAAGGATGATTTTGTTAAAATATTACTATTTTTTGAGGAATTTGGCAATTTTATAGCTTTTGTAAAATTTGTTTATTCATAATAATGTTTGATAATTTTCATAAAAAGAAAACCTTGCCCGTAGGCAAGGATGCTAATTATCGTATCTGGGTAAGTCTATTTTGAGTAGTTGAACTAAGCTGTTTGTTCAAATTAACTAACTCGTTTATATCTTATCTTTTTTAAAAAGTATATTAGCCAGTTGGGCTATTTTTTAAACTGTTTTTATAGATTTAGTAGTTCAAGAAGTAATTTTTCGTCAAAAAAATTGTTAAGTAAAATACGTTTTTCTTTATTTTTAGAGCCTTTAACAAGTTCTATGGAACTTTTGGGGGTTTTTAATTCTTTTGACAAAAATTTTATTAATTCTTCGTTTGCTTTGTTTTCGTTTGCAGGAGATGAAATCTTTATTTTTAAGAATATTTCGTTTAAAATTCCAGAGTTTTCAACACCAGTAATCATAGTTTTTGAAGAATTTGGCACAACTTTTATATTTAATAAAATTCCATTATCTGTATGTTTGTAAAAAGTTCTCATGGTTATATTATAAAATAAGTTGTAAAATAAATATACTTTTTAAGGTAGATTATGGCTTATACAGATTTATATGAAACTCTGAAAAATATTCTTATTGCGCAAGGTCGTCCAGAGACTGATATTGCTGAAATTGGCAAAGCGTATGAGTTTGCAAGAAAACTTCACGATGGTCAATATCGAGTAAGTGAGGAACCTTATATTATTCATCCATTGCAAGTTGCAATAATACTAGCAGATTTGCGAGTTGATAAAAATACAGTGATAGCAGCACTTTTGCATGATATTTTGGAAGATACTGATACTCAGCCCGAAGAAATTCGTGAAAAATTTGGTGATGATGTTTTGAGTATTGTCCAAGGGGTTACAAAGTTAGGTAAATATCAGTTTAAATCTAAAGAAGAACGCCAAGCAGAAAATTTTCGGCGAATGTTTATCGCCATGGCAGATGATATAAGAATAATTTTTCTTAAACTTGCTGATAGATTACACAATATGCGTACGTTAAATTACATGGCACAAAATAAACAGCAAAAAATAGCCCAAGAAACTTTGGATATATTTGCTCCGCTGGCGAATCGTTTGGGGATTGGTAAAATTAAAGCGGAATTAGAAGATTTGTCGCTAAGATATTTGTATCCTGAAAAATATTTTGAGATTGCACAACTTGTTGCACAAAAGAAAACCGAACGCCAAGAAACAGTTCAGCTTCTTATGAACAAAATAAGTGCGGTTTTAAAAACAAATGGTATTGAAGCAGATATTCAAGGAAGATTTAAGCATTATTACAGCATTTACGCAAAAATGAAACGTTTGAATATTGCGTTTCATGATTTGTATGATATTACTGCTGTTCGCGTTATAACAAACGATGTTCGTTCCTGCTATGAGGTTTTAGGAATTATTCACTCGCAGTTTAAGCCTATTCCAGGACGTTTTAAAGACTATATTGCAATGCCCAAAGGCAATGGTTATCGCTCACTTCATACTTCAGTAATAGGACCCAAAGCCAAACCGCTTGAGGTACAAATAAGAACACATGAAATGCATGAAGTCGCTGAGTATGGGATTGCAGCGCATTGGAGGTATAAAGAATCCGGGTCGCAAAAAGCTGAAAATCCGGCAGATATAAAATTTTCTTGGATGCGTAAAGTCGCTGAAATGGGAAAAGATGTTACTAACGCTCAAGAATTTGTAGAAAGTGTTAAGCTTGATATATTTTCAGACCAGGTTTTTGCTTTTACTCCGATGGGGGATGTTTTTGATTTGCCAAAAGGAGCAACTCCAGTAGACTTTGCGTTTAGAATTCATACCGATGTAGGGTTTAAGACGGTAGGGGCGTTGATTAATGGAAGAATTGTTCCTCTTAATACACAACTTACAAATGGTGATATTGTAGAAATTTTAACCTCTAAGAACGCTTCTCCTCGTCTTGATTGGCTAAATTTTGTTGTAACAAAACAAGCTCAATCTAAAATTAAACAGTGGATTAAGAAAAATCAACGCGAAACACACGTTCAAATTGGGCGAACAAACCTTGAAACGGAACTTACAAAGGCTATTTTTGATGCGCATGTTAAATCTGGCGAATTGCTAAAAATCGCTAAAGAAATGAATTATGTTTCATTGGAGGATTTATATTCTGCTATTGGTTATGGAGAAACAACGGCGCAAAAAGTTATAAATAAACTTAATAAGCCGGAAGATGACAAGCTGCAAATTCATACTGCAAAAGAAAGAAAGCGTTCGCAAAATGATATTATTGGGCTGGAAGGTATGCTTTATAGTTTTGCAAAATGTTGTATGCCTGTTCCTCCAGAGCCTATAGTCGGTGTTGTTACGCGCAGTAAGGGCGTTTCAATCCATCGTATAGATTGTCCATCACTTGATAATGTGCCGCATGAACGGTTAATGGAAATAAAATGGGCTGATAATAATCTTAATAAAACTTATGTAACTTCTATTCGGGTCGATACGCCAGATAAAATGGGTATGCTTAAAGAAATACTGATAGCCCTTTCTGATTGCAATACAAATATTGTTTACGCAAATGTAAAAGCTCACCCAACGAAAAATCTTGGTATTGTTGAACTTGGGATAGAAGTTGATAATATTAGTCGGTTGCAAAAAGTCATTGCTGCATTGCAAGCATTGCCGGATGTATATTCTGTTAAACGGATTCAGGGGGTAAATACAAACAAAAATGCTTATAATATCCCTCCGCAAAGCAAACCGAAAACGTCAACAAAAAACCCTCGAAAAACAGACAAAAAGCAATCTAGTAGCAAAAAAACACCAAAAGCATAGGCATGCCAAAATTTTAACTTAAAAAAATGGATTTTGTGCAATAGTCTCTTAGTTTAAAAATTTTTTGGTAAATAATCGGTTAATTGATTGATGTGTTTTTTGTTTAAAATCGCTAAAGTAGTTTTGTTAAGGAAAGAAGGTTAGATTATGGCAAACAATAATACTGCGATTATGGAGAGAACAACAGCGAGCATTGCAGAAATATGGACAGCTCAGCATCCATTAATGCACTCGTGGTTGTTGATTAGCTTTGTTGGGCTTATTGTTTTGTATTTTGCAATGAGTTTTTCTGTTGCGTAAAAATTGAACAATTTTTGTTTAGAGAATTTAAGTTTTGGCTTAAGTTCTTTTCGTCACAAATCTTTACACATTATACAGGTGTAGGATTTTGTATAATGTGTTTAAAATGGTTAAAATTCAGTTTATATTGCGTTTTGAACGAGAACAATTATATTAATGACGCTACGGCGCTAGTTAATCATAAAAGTTATACTTTAGTCGTTTCTTTTTCCTCAATAGACTTGGGTTTCATGTGTTCTTCAATAAAGCCTGTGTTAAAGTTTCCGCTGATAAACACGTCGTTTGTCAAAACCTTTTTGTGGTAAGGGATTGTCGTTTTTACGCCAGTAATTACAAACTCGTCAAGAGCCCTAAGCATTCTGAGTCTTGCTGATTCACGGCTTCTGCCCCAACAAATGAGTTTGCCAATCATTGAGTCATAATATGGAGGAATTGAGTATCCAGTGTAAACATGTGACTCAACTCTTACGCCAAAACCGCCCGGTGCTATGTATCCGTTGATTTTGCCTGGACAAGGCATAAACTCTTTGTCAGAATCTTCTGCGTTTATTCGGCATTCGATAGCATGTCCGCGGAGCTGAACTTCTTCTTGCGTACAAGAAAGTTTTTCCCCACTTGCAACTCTCAATTGCTCTTTAACTAAATCAAGATTTGAAATCATCTCAGAAACGCAGTGTTCAACCTGAATACGAGTATTCATTTCCATAAAATACCAGTTTCCGTCGTTATTGAGCAAGAATTCAACTGTTCCAGCGCCTTCGTAATTTATTGCTTTTGCGGCTGTTACTGCTGCGTTGCCCATTGCTTCCCGCGTTTTTTCGTCAATCGCAGGAGAAGGCGCTTCTTCGATAAGTTTTTGGTGGCGTCGTTGGATTGAGCAATCTCTTTCGCCTAAATGTACGACGTTTCCGTATCTATCGGCAATAATTTGAACTTCTATATGTCTTGGGTTGATTATATATTTTTCAATGTAAACGCCTGCGTTGCCAAATGCTTTTTCTGCTTCTGTTTTGCATAGCGCTATTGCCTCAACGAGTTCTTTGTCATTATTGGCAATTCTCATACCTTTTCCACCGCCGCCGGCTGTGGCTTTAACGATTACCGGATAGCCCGCTTTTTGTGCAAAATTAATTGCGTCCTCATCATTTTCAACAAGGTCGGTTCCTGGCGTAACTGGTACTCCATGCTCTATCATTGTTTTTCTTGCAGTTGCCTTGTCGCCCATTGCGCGCATTGCCTCGGCAGATGGTCCAATGAACTTTATTCCGTGGTCTTTGCAGACATCAACGAAATCAGCGCGTTCCGCCATAAAGCCGTAACCAGGGTGAATTGCATCTGAGCCGCTAGTAAGTGCCGCTGAAATTATTGCGGGAATATTCAAATAGCTTTGAGCAGAAGCGGCTGGACCTATACAGTATGCCTCATCTGCGAATGATACATGCAGGCTGTCTGCGTCGGCTTGCGAATATACCGCGACGGTCTTAATGCCAAGCTCTTTGCAGGCTCTGATTATTCTTAATGCGATTTCACCTCTATTGGCAATCAATACTTTTTTAATCATTTGTTTGTTCTCCCTGGTAATGAATAATGTCAATGATATTATGGCATGAATTATTCAACGTACATCAATACCTGACCATATTCAACCGGTTTTCCGTCCTCAACAAGAATTTTGGTAATTTTACCAGAAACTTCGGATTCAATTTCGTTCATAAGTTTCATTGCTTCAATTATACAAACAACTTGACCTTTTGAAATAACGTCTCCGACTTGAGCAAAAGGTTTTGCACCCGGTGATGGAGCACTGTAGAAAGTACCAACCATTGGTGAAAGTATCGGTGTACCGGTTTCTTCAGGTTTAACTTCTTCTGCTTGAGTTTCAGCAGTTACTTTCGCTGCGGGCGCAGTTGTTTGAACTGCTACCGGAGCGGAAATAGTTGTTGTTTGCGCAGAAACAAGCTCTTTTTCTTTCTTTAAAAGAATTGTCTTGTCGCCGTCTTCAAGCGCCAATTCTGTTAATTGAGAGTCGGAAACTAAATTAACCAACTTTTCTATGTAGTCTAAATCAAATTTCATATTATTTCCTTTTTTGTTAAACATTAATTATACTCTGTCCAAGTATTCGTTTGTTCTGGTGTCAACTCTTATTTTGTCGCCGTTAGCGATAAAGAATGGAACGTTAACAACTGCGCCAGTTTCAAGAGTTGCAGGTTTTGTTCCGCCTTGAGATGTGTTGCCTCTTTCTGATGGCGGAGTGTCAACAACTTCAAGTTCAACATGGTTTGGAATATCGACTCCGATAATTTTTCCGTCATGCAAAAGTACGCTGACTTCCATGTTTTCTTTTAGGTATTTAACGCCGTCACCGATAGCAGTTTCGGGGATATTTAATTGTTCATAAGAGTCCATATCCATCATAACAAAGTCGTTTGCTTCTTTATAAAGATATTGCATTACACGTTTGTCGAGTGTGGCTTTTGCAACTTTTTCGCCAGCTCTGAAAGTTTTTTCTACAACTTGTCCAGTTTCTGCATTTTTAAGTTTTGTTCTTACAAAAGCGGCACCTTTACCGGGCTTTACGTGAAGAAATTCGACAACGCTCCAAAGTCCGTTATCAATCTCGAGAGTTAAACCTGTTTTTAAATCGTTTACTGAAATCATATTAAAATCCTTATTACACTTGTATGTCATCAGATTTTATCACAAATATACAGTTTTTAGTAGTAGTATAAGTTTTTTGTAATATTTTTTTAAGCTGGCAAAGAAAAATTTGTTTGAGTTTTATAAATAATAAAGTATAATTAATGTATTCTGCATCGTGCTAAATAGGAGAAAAAATGATTAATTCTGTAAGCGATTATCGTACGCATTTGCGTGTTAAACCTGCATTTGGGTCTGTTATTCAATCAAGAGTCGTTTTGCGGACGTTAAACCCAATGGGCGTTTTTGAGTATTTAGTGTTAAAGAATAATGAAAAAGGAATTGCTGGTGTTTATCAAAGTCTTGCAAGGCGAGTGCAAAGTCCAAAAGGAAAAAACATAGTGGATAAGTTAAGTCGTTTTGTACCAGACTTTAGTCATGCTAATACAATACTGCGTTCGACCAAAATCGGTGCAGCTTCAACTTTTAAGCGGTTTTTGCTTACAGATGCAGAAGCGAAAGAAATAGATTTTTACGGACGAAAATTTATTGGCTATGACAAAAATAAAAGCGATTTTATTTTAGCTGTAAAAAATATAGTTTATAGGAGCAGAAGGCGAGTCAAAAATGCTCAGGGCAGGGAAATTGGTGTGGATTTAATCGTAGAAGGGAAACAAGGACACCGCAAGCTTGTTGATATTGATATAATTGATGCAATTAGGTTAAATTGGGCAAAACCATCGCAAAAACCAGACCCAAAACCAATTGCTGTTCCTAAAAAAGTTATTAAGTTTGTTCAACCAGAATTTGATTTTTTTGTAAATAAAGCCCAATAAATTTTGATGTAAAAGATTAATTAATCTTCGGGACTTTGTTCGTAGTCTTGCTCTTTATTATGCTGTTGTTTAGAATTTTCTTTTTGGTTTTCTTTATTCAAAAGCTTTGCGTTTTTAGACTTTTTGAGAAGATTTGCAACATTCATCATTGCCAGCGAGTTTAATGTGGCTTTTAGTTGTGCCGAACGGTCAACGTAGCGTTCATCCGGCATAAATTGTTCTTCTTCGCTATATTGGGCATAGTATTCATTTCCCTGACCCATTTTCTCGTCAGAGGTTTTTGCCGCAGTACCAGATATATCTCCGCTCTTAAAATTGAACGCAGATGTCGGCGCACCTATTGAATTTAGTGAATGACTATCTACCATTTTTCGTGTTAACCCTCTTTAAAAACTTTTACGAGTTTTTAAGATTCGTGTTTTTCGTGTTATTCCTACCAATAGCTCTCTTATTGTAGCGGGCATGATGTATTTTAACATCAACCTTTTGGTTTAAACCGTCTAAATTTTTTTATTTGTTAGTATTATGTTGTAAGTTTAACAAAGTTTTACAATTGCAGGAAAGTGAAAAAGAGAAATAATTATTGAAAATTATATGTATCTTCTTCTTTTAACCTGCGTGTCATAAGTTTTTCAACAATTTGCGCTGGAGTAATATCTGTATAAACGGCTTCATAAATCGCATTTGCCATTGGGGCTTCAATGTTAAGTTTTTTTGCTAAGTCGCATACAGCTTTTGAGGTTTTAACCCCTTCTGCAACTGAGCCAAGCTCGTTTAAAATATCATTTATTTTTTTACCTTTGCCAAGCATTGACCCGACTGTAAAATTTCTAGACATCGGACTTGAGCAAGTTGCAATCAAATCGCCCATGCCCGAAAGCCCATACAAGGTTGATGGGTTTGCCCCGAGAGCAAGACTTATACGAACCATTTCTGCCATGCCTCTTGTTAAAAGAGCACCCCTGAGGTTATCGCCCAGCCCCATTGCGTCAGCAAATCCACTTGCGATAGCGATAACGTTTTTCAAGCTGCCGCCAAGTTCAACACCAATAACATCTGGGTTTGTGTAAAGTCGGAATTTGTTTGGCACAGAACAAGTTTGTTGAACTTTTTTTGCTGTTTCCATATTTTTTGAAGCAACGCTTGCAAGTGTTGGCATGCCCATTAAAACTTCTTTTGCAAGAGTTGGACCGGAAAGTATAGCAATGTTTGCGTCAGGAAGTTCTTGTTCCATAACTTCTGACATTCGCAAGAGGGTGTTAAGTTCTAAGCCCTTAGAAAGGTTTACAAGAATTTGGTTTTTGTTAAGCCCGACTTGTGCAATTTGTTTGCAGACGCTTCGTATGCCAGATGTTGCAATAACAAGAAAAATTATATCAGCGCCATCGAGAGCGTTTTTTAGATTAGATGTGATTTCAACCTTGTCCTTTAATTGTACACTGAGTGGCTTTGAACATTTTTTTTTCGTTTTTAATTCTTCTGATATGTCTTGTTCTCGCCCCCAAATGCAAACCTCGTCAAAATTATCTGTTAAAAGCCATGCCAGAGTTAATCCCCAGCAACCTGGACCCAAAACTGTAAGTTTCATATAAAATCCTCTATAATTCTATTTATTTTGTAATTATACACGGTTAATAGACAATAGTGCAAGTTAAAAATAAAAGTAATACTTGACAGTTTTTTATGTCCTTAATATTATTAGATAGTAACTTTGAAAAAGTTAACGTGCCGGTGTAGCTCAACGGTAGAGCAACGGTTTTGTAAACCGTAGGTTGTAGGTTCGATTCCTATCACCGGCTTTTTGAAAATAAAATACTTTTAAAAGCTCGCCTCTGTGGCGCAGGGGTAGCGCACTCCCTTGGTAAGGGAGAGGCCACGGGTTCAAATCCCGTCAGAGGCTTTTAAAATTGATAATTAAATATAAGGGTAGGTGGCCGAGTGGCTAAAGGCGACAGACTGTAAATCTGTTCACGTGAGTGTACGGTGGTTCGAATCCACCCCTGCCCATTTTAATGAACAAGATAGTCCTTTGGCGAATAAGTCAAAGGGCTTTTTGTTTATTTTGTTTTATTTTGTCAATAAAAATTATTCACTCTTTCAAAATGCATATATTAAATATATTGACGTTAATTGTGCTACATGATACTATTTGAATGTGTTTATGTGTTAGTATGAAGGGCTTATGTTTGTTAATTGCGTGAGTTTTAAAAGTCGTGTTATTTATGAAAAATCAAAAGCAAATTTATCAGAAGCTCAAAGAGAGTACATTGATAAATTTGAAGAAGGTATAGTTAATGATACTAAGTTTTTAGGAGAAGGCGTTACCTCTAAAGCGTATTATTCACAAAGTCAGAATTTTGTTATTAAACAAAACAAGCAAAATCCTTTTGTTCCTAGTAAAAAACGAGGAGAGATGGGCAGTTTGGCACATGAAAATAATATTCTTCTTTCAATTGCTAATAATGTAAAAACAGGACAAAAAGGTATAGGATATGTTGAAACAGAAAAAGGCGGGCAGTTTTTATTGTCAACTTTGATGCGAGGAGCGCCAGCTAATCGTTGGTCAAATCCATTTAAAGAAAAACATATAGATAGGCTTTTGCGCAATTTATATAGACTTGATAAATCTCAAATTATTTATTGCGATTTGAGTCGTCCAAATTTGTTGCTTGATACCAATTATGATGTTAATATTATTGATTTTCAATGGGGAGAAGAGTTTTATCCGGATTTTCCTTATTCAAATTACTTTTTAAAAAATTCCGTTTTTCCACCCTTTGAAATTCCTAATAATGCAACAATGTTTGAAACGGCAGCATTGGCTGGTTATTTAAAATCAATGTCTGCGACTGACGCAGAAGAGTTTATGAATAATTATTTAAAGAACAAAGCTATTTATACAGAAAAAAATATAATAAAATGAAACGTTATTATAATGAACGCTCATGGGCAAAAGATTATTTTACTGATTTTGAATTGGCAAAAACGAAGGCTTATAATTGTTTGGATTCAAATATTAAAACAGCAGAATTGTTAAAAATGAATATGCTTAATTCTCATCGTCGACAATATAGTTGTTATGATATAAATAAAATTGAGCCTAGAAATGTATTAAGAGCAATTCCATTGATGGTAAAAGCAAAAATATTTGCAGATAAATTATCAAAAATAACAACACTTTATTCAGAAGATCAAGTTTATTTCAATTATATGAATAAATATGGATATTTGGGGCAAGATAATATTGGTCGTTGGTATCCAAGAACTATTGAATGGTTGTTTAAAGTTGTTACCGGTGTTGCTAAATCTAGTGGTAGAATTCTTTTTCCCGAAAAATTTAATGATTTTTCAGAATTAAATGTTGCTGAAATAGCAAATGATATTACTATTCAAAGAAAAACATTTTGGCAACGTTTGTTTGAATATGATGAAGTAGCTGTTGCGGAGCTACGTTTAAGGCAATTATTTAGAAATTCATATAACAGCATTTCGGCTTATAGTCAAAACATATCTGAAGTAATGCGTATTACCAATAAATTATTCAAAAGAACTTTTTAAGTAGAGGAAATTATAAAATGAGAATTAATCCTATAATAAACAGTAAATATGCGGTTTTTCAGCCGGTGTTTGGGCAGAATAAATCAAAAAAAGATGATATTTCAAAAGCGAAGCTAGCTGTAGTTTGTGTGTCAGGATTAATTGCCTTGGGCGGGCTTGTTGCTGTACTTGTGCATGCCAAAAAAGGTGCAAATATCGTAAAAAGTTTTGATGTGGAATTTAAAAAGCAAATTCAAAAATCCTTGCAAAAAGAAGGAATAAATGTCTCAACAAATTCTTTAAACAGTATCGTCGGGGCAGAAGAGTTTAGTCAACTTGTAAAAAAGTTTAAATCCTCTCATTTTAGAGCGGGTTTGCAGACAGCTAATTCAACTGTACCTTTAGAAGTATTTTATGAAAATGCAATTAAAGGTGATTTTCGAGTATCCTTGCATACTCATTCAAATTTCTCAGACGGAAAAGCTACTCCTGAAGAATTTTTAGAATGTGCTCGAAAATATGCGGATAAAGTAGCAAAATTAAAGAAAAACGACGGCTTGCCGCCTTTTACAATAGCTTTAACCGACCATGATTGTATTGATGGTACGAAAGAAATAATAAAGCTTATTGTCCGAAATCCTGAAAAATACAAAAATTTAAAATTTGTTGCCGGATGTGAGTTTAGTGTTAAGAATAATGGTAAACATCACGATATTACTGGGTTAGCATTAAATCCTTTTGATAAAAATTTAAATGATATGCTGAATAATTTAAGAGAGGCTCGAAAAAATACTATACAAAGCTTTTTGGATTTAAAACAGAAGGAAAATGATACCAAAATTACAATTGATGACTTAATTAAATACGAAAAACAATACTATCAATCAGATGGTAAAGGCGGAAAACGCACAATGGAAAATGCTTCCGGAGTGGTTTATATAAGGCATTCAATAAAATTCTTTTATAAGTTAATTAATAAACAAGTTGATAAAAATGAACTTAACAAATTGGACTGTAAAGATATTTTACCGATAGAAAAAGTTGTAAGCACAATAAATAAAAACGGAGGGCTTGCTTCTTTAACGCATCCTTTAAAAAGCTTTTGGTGTTATATTGGTGATAATGAACTTTTAAAGCTAAAAGCAATGGGGGTTAAGGGAATTGAGGTTAACCATCAATATACACCGTCTAAAATATTAAAAATTGGAAAAAATTCCGGTTATGGGGAAGCCTTCGCGGATAACGCGTATCATGACCTGACAGAACAATATAAAAATTTCGCAAAGAAAAATGGTATGTTTTTGAGCGGGGGAACAGATTGTCATGAAAAGCAAATTTTTTCTCGTGAACCTAAACTTACTACAGCATTGCTAGAGAATAGAATTTTAAAATAACGATTACTTTTATTAAAATTATTGGCAAATTTTATATGGGTTTTTAGCAAAAACAAAATATTGACAATTTATTAGGCAAGCATTACAATAAAGCCGATGATAACAAAATTGTAAAATGGGGCGTTGGCACTCTGCCGACGCTAACAACTAAGTGTTGTTAGAGGAGAGGGGTAGCGCACCGAGGAAAGCAAAAGCTTTCCGATAGCAACAGAAAAAAATGGGGCGTTGGCGCAGTTGGTAGCGCACGACACTGGCAGTGTCGGGGTCACGAGTTCGAGTCTCGTACGCTCCAAATTTAAAAAAAGACCGATTTTAATCGGCCTTTTTTATTGCTACGCAACGGTTTTGCTCATTATGACAATCATAGAGATAGGGCGATATTCAGTTGTAGTTGTAGGGTGCGTTTATACGCACCAAAAATCATCAAAC
>CAZVBZ010000024.1:0-24006 GCA_964626145.1 uncultured Muribaculaceae bacterium
TTTAATTTTCAATTTTTTTTGCTACCGTTAGCTCAGTTGGATAAAATCGTACTTGTTCGGTCAAGCCCTCACCGGGCTAACGTGGCATATTTTATTTGATTTTCAATTTTTAACCTCTAGGGTTACTTGTTTATAATACCAATTAAAGATTTTAAGTCAAGAAGTTTCTCAAAATACTTTTCTATTTATTTTTGCTGGCAATTTTTTTTGCTTATAATATAATGTTTTTATGTTTGATACGCTATCTGATCGTTTACAAGAAATTATTAAAAAAACTTCGGGAAATGCTGAGTTAACCGAAGAAAATATGTCTGACTCACTTCGTGAGATTAGGCGCGCTTTGTTGGAAGCCGATGTTAATTTAAAAGTCGTTAAGGCTTTTATTTCCAACATAAAAACTCGTGCAGAAGGGGAAGAAGTTTTAAAAGGCGTTAATCCCGCGCAACAGTTGGTGAAAATTGTTAATGATGAGCTCGTTTCCATTCTTGGCGGGCAAAACGAGCCGCTCAATTTATCGCAAAAGCCCTCTATTATTATGATGCTTGGGTTGCAAGGTTCGGGGAAAACAACTTCTTCTGCTAAATTGGCAATTAAATTGAAAAAAGAGGGAAAAAATCCACTTCTTGTGGCATGCGATGTTTATCGTCCTGCGGCCGTAAAACAGCTTGAAACCCTTGCAAAACAGACAGAAACCGCATTTTTCTCTATTGAAAATTGTACTGATGTTAAAAAAATTACGCAAGAATCGCTCAATTACGCAAAAGAAAACCATAATAATGTCGTAATCCTTGATACGGCTGGGCGTTTGCAGATTGATACAGAAATGATGGCTGAACTTTTGATTCTCGACAAGATGTTCAACCCACATGAAAAACTCCTTGTAATCGATGCTATGACCGGTCAAGAAGCTGTTAATGTTGCCGAAAACTTTAACGAACAACTCGGTATTACCGGCGTTGTCCTGACCAAGCTAGATGGCGATGCTCGTGGTGGCGCGGCGCTGAGCGTTGTTTATTGCTGTCAAAAACCTATTAAGCTTACCGGAACTGGTGAAAAATTAACGGCACTTGAAGAATTTTACCCAGAGCGAATGGCAACTAGAATTCTTGGCATGGGCGATATTGTCTCGCTTGTTGAGCGTGCGCAAGAAGCAATTGACGTTGAACAAGCAAAAGAATTCGAAAAGAAAATGCGCAAGGCTGAGTTTACGTATTCGGACTTCTTAAAATTGCAAAAACAAATGAAAATGCTCGGCTCTCTAGACCAGATTTTGGGTATGCTGCCAATCCCAGGGCTTAAAAAAGATGATCGTGAAGAATTAGCTAACGCTGGGGAAAAACAGCTGAAAAGGATTGAGGCGTTTATAAGCTCTATGACGCCAGAAGAACGCGATAATCCGCAAATTATAAACTCAAGTCGAAAAAAACGTATTGCAAAGGGCTGTGCGATGGAGCTTTCTGAGGTGAATTCTTATATAAATCAATTTGACCAAATGCGCAAAATGATGAAAGGTTTCTCGGGTTTGCAAGATAAAATGAAAAAACAAAAAAATAAATTTGGTAAAATGCCTAAATTACCAAGCATGCCTAATTTGCCGAATGGATTTAATGGTAAGTTTCCGTTTTAATAATAAATTAGTGTAAAAAAAAAGCCGTCACGCGGCTTATGTTAATAATCTTGGGAGGAGATTTTGGGGATTTGTTACATGCATAATAATTCAGTATTTCGAATTTGTCATGGGTTATTTTAAAATTGTTACATAAATTAACAATATTTCTAAAGACCATGCCCGTCACATGTTCCGGCTTGTCAAGCCCCAACTTAACATGGCAAATATATTATTTTAATGTAAAATATTAATAAACATTAAGGAATTGTAACATGAAAAAAATTATAAATAGTTTAATTGTATTTATGTTTGTTGTGGTTAACGGAACTTCTGCTTTTTGTGTTGGGAATTCTGAATTGAGAGACCAGGCAAAAGTTCTTTATATGGGCAATAATTTTGAGGAAGCGCAGGAGCGCATATTGCAGATACCAGAAAACGAAAGGATTGCCGCTGATTATTTTTTAGTTGCAACTGCAGAAAAAGACCCTGCAACAGCAATAAAACTTTACGAGAAAGCCTTGTTGTTGGATAATACCTTTTATCAAGCGTATTACAATATTGGTAGCATTTATTTTTCAGTAGATAACTACGAAAAAGCTATTGATTATTTTAAACAAGCTGTAAAACATAACAAAAAGTTTGCTTATGGCTATTACAATATTGGATGTGCGTATCTTGAGTTAAAGGAATATAATCTCGCACGGAAAAATTTTGAAGCGGCTATAAAATTAAACCCTGAAGAACCTGATTATTATTATAATCTGGGATATGCGTATAAAAAAATGTCAAATATTAAGCGTTCTGAAAAAGCTATAAATTTGTATAACGAATTAATTAAAAAGCGCAACGAAAATTAATCGGATTAAGAATATTCATTTTTATTTTCTTTTTCCGAGTTGAGCATCGCCTCTAGTATGGCTATTGAGTTTTGTAAGTTTTTGTCATTTGGAGATGTTTTTGCGGCTTGTCTTAGGTCAACAAGCGCACTATGGTACATTCCTAGTTCTTGCCGAGCTAGCCCGCGAAGGCAAAGCGCTAGACCGTAGTTTCTGTGTAACTTTAAAATTACGTCGCAGTCATCAATGGCGTCTTGAAACGCGTCAATAGAATATCTTAAAAACGCGCGGTTACAGTACGCGTTAATATCCTTGTTGTTTAAATTTATCGCGGTTGTGTAATCTTCAAGCGCGCCGGCATTGTCTCCTTTTAAGCATTTTGCTTTCCCGCGGTTGTTATAGGCAAGAGTCCATTTAGGATTAAGTTTAATTGCCTTTGTGTAGTTTTTGATAGCGCCATCAAAATCGCCATTATCGGCTTTAAGCTTGCCGAGGTTATTGTATGCTGCGCCATAACCAGGATTTAATTCAATTGACTTATTGTAATCGCTAATGGCGCCAGCGTAATCTTTCGCATAACTTTTTACTAAGCCTCTGTAATAATAGAGAAAACTATCATTTGGTTTTATTTCCAATGAGACTGTAAAGTCTTTTATTGCTTGTTCGTAATCTTTTAATTTGTAGGCTACGTAACCTCGATTGCTGTAGGGAACGTGCCAGCTAGGCTGTATTTCAATAGCTTTGCTGTAATCAGCCATAGCCCCAGTATAATCTTGTAATGCGCTTTTTGCCAGTCCTCGATTATTCCACGCGGTAAAATCTCTCTCGTTTAGTTCGATAGCTTTGTTGTAGTCATTAATTGCATTTTTATTGTCCCCTCGTTTAGAGAGCAGCATTCCACGGCTGTTGTAGGCTTTTTGATATTCTGGATTTAGCTGTATAGCTTGAGTAAAGTGCTCAATAGCCGAAACATTGTCGCCCAGGGCGCTTTCAGCGAATGCTAAATAAAACATCAGGTCGGCTTCTTCTGGGTTTTCTTGCAGTAAAGTTTTGCACTCATTCAAAACTTTGCTGTAATATTTTTTTTCTAGGAGTACCTCTATATCTGATAAAGTTTTATTTAATTGTTTGCTATTCATAAATTATCCGAAACATTATAGTAAGTTAATTATAGCGATTTATTGAATAAAATCAAATACATAGACCAATGGATTTTTTGTACAAAAAAAGAAGACCGGAGTCTTCTTTTTTGTTTTGTTTGATTAACCTCTTAGGTTTAATTTTTTAATCAACTCTCTGTATTTTTCAAGGTCATTTTTCTTTAAGTAAGAAAGAAGGCTTTTTCTTCTACCAACCATCATCAAAAGTCCACGGCGACCTTGAAAGTCTTTTGGGTTGTTTTTCAGGTGTTCTGTTAGTTCGTTGATTTTTTCAGTTAAAAGTGCAACTTGAACTTCTGTTGAACCTGTGTCTTGAGCGTTTTTACCGTATTTTTCTACGATTTGAGATTTGTTTTTTAAGTTGATTGTCATTATTATTTCCCTTTTTATTTTACTTACATTTCGGTGGTGTAAGTTCCTTTAATATAACATCTAAAGAATAGATTTCAAGTAGGTTTTAAGATTTTTTAACTTTTAATTTATTTTTATTTTAAAAGTTGCTCCAGCAACGCAATTTTCATAACTGGAACAGGCGGAACTTTCCCCGTCCATATTTCAAAAGCTTTTGCACCCTGATGAATTAGCATTTCACAGCCATCTATGGTGTCAAGCCCGCATGTCTCCGCGGTTTTGAGTAATACTGTTTTTCTGGGATTGTAAACAATATCATAGACAATAGAGGCTGGTTTCATCGTTTGTAGAACTTTTGGGTCAACTGGAGTTATGTCCATTGCTTTTCCGCGCATGCCTATTGGGCTGGCGTTTACAAGAATTGAAGCGTCTGAAAAATCAGACATACTTTGGACTTGTTTAAGATTGATTGTGGTAGCTTTAAATTGTTCGCGCAAAAAATTCGCCATGCTGCTTGCGTTAACGATGTTTCTTGTATAGAAGTCAATTTCTTTAATTCCAACTTGACAAAGTCCTATAGCCGCCGCTCGTGCAGCTCCGCCGGTACCAATTATCACTGCTTTTTTACCATTAATTCGATTTTTTTGTTCAGACGAAATAGCAGACACAAAACCGTAAACGTCAGTATTGTAGCCTTTTAAAGATTTGTCGGGCAAAACTTTAACAGTATTTACGCACCCCGCAATGTTTGCAATGTCGTCAAAATCATCAATAAGCATTGTCATTGGTACTTTAAACGGAATTGTTACGTTAAAACCCAGATATCCGCTGCGTTTAATGTCTTTTACTTTCTGTATTAAATCCTCCGGTTCTGTTTCCATAATGTCGTAAGAGCCTTGTATTCCAAGCTCTTTCAAGACCGCTTCATGCATAACTTTGGACAGTGAATGCCCGAGAGGATAACCCAAAATACCAAGTTTAATCATTGTTTTCAACCTCTGCATCACGAATGTACTTGCATTCTTTATTTGAGCATGCAATTTTAGGCATTTTCTTTTGAACTTTTTTTACAAGAATGGAACCGCATTCTGGGCATTTTTCATCAATTGGTTCATTCCAGAGAACGGACGTACAGTTTGGGTAATTGCTGCAACCGTAAAATAATTTGCCAAAGCGTGATTTTCGGACAAGGTATTCTCCGTCGCAGCCTTCTTCCTGGCATTTTATGCCTGTTGTTTGAACGATTTTTTTACGATTTTTGCATTGTTCGTTTGTGCACTGAAGATATTTTCCGTAAGGTCCTCGTTTGATAAGCATTTCGGCGCCACATTTTTCACATTTTTCATCAGATTTTTCATCTTCAATCGGGGTTTTGGTTTCGCCATCTAATGACATCATTGTTTTGCATTCTGGATAACCTTCACAACCCAAGAATTGAGTTCCCCAGCGGCTGGTTTTTACCAGCATTTTGCGTCCGCAATTTGGACAAGTGACATCAGATTCAATTCGGACAAATTCCATATTTTTTTTAGCGGCATCTACTGTTGAAATAAATGGTTCGTAAAAATCTTTTAAAACCTTTACCCAAGTAGCTTTATCATCAGCAATATCGTCCAATTTAGTTTCCATTCCAGCCGTAAATTTATAGTCCATTATGTCCGTAAAATGTTGATTTAGCTGAGCGCAAACGGTTTTTCCTAGGATGGTCGGAGCTAATGCTTTTTCAATTTTTTCAACGTAATTTCTCGTTTGAATTTTGGTAATAATTGAGGCATACGTGGACGGACGACCAATTCCATATTCCTCAAGCGCCTTGACCAGAGAGGCTTCGCTGTATCTTGATGGCGGTTGGGTAAAATGTTGTTTGGGGTTGAGTTTTTTAAGTTCAACCTTATCGCCTTGTTTAAAATCGGGCATTTGTTTAGCAATGCAATCTTCATC
This sequence comes from uncultured Muribaculaceae bacterium, assembly GCA_964626145.1. Classification (GTDB taxonomy): domain Bacteria; phylum Cyanobacteriota; class Vampirovibrionia; order Gastranaerophilales; family Gastranaerophilaceae; genus RGIG2134. The sequence goes on from CAZVBZ010000024.1 coordinate 5,898, forward strand.
GGCGCTGTTGTCATCGGGTGTTTCCTGGTAAAGTTTCAAGAAACCATCAAATACGACTTTTGATGTTCCAACTTTAAACTGGTAGTCATTAGCGCTAATTTCGACCGTTTTGTTTTTAATGGTTGCATTTTCCATTTGCGAGGACATAAACCTATCCCAAATCAATTTATACAGCTTGAACTGTTCTGCAGTAAGATATTTTTTGATACTTTCTGGGGTTTTGTCGATATATGATGGGCGAATGGCTTCGTGCGCATCTTGAACGTTCTTTTTGCCTGCTTTAACATAATTATTGGGTGTTTTGGGGTAATATTTTTCGCCAAAATTATTTACTATAAAGTCTTTTGCTGCAATTTGCGCGTCGTCTGAAATTCGGACAGAATCAGTTCTCATATATGTAATCAAACCAACTGGTTCACCTTCGATTTCCATGCCTTCATAGAGTTTTTGCGCAATTTGCATTGTCTTTGAAACGCCATAACCCAACTTAGATGAGGCTTCCCGCTGCAATGTGGAGGTAATAAACGGAGCAGAGGGCTTGCGGGTTGTATTCCTTTCTCCAATGTTTGAAACGACATACTCAACATTCTTGGCGGAAAGGTCTTTCAGAATTTTATCCGCAGCGTCTTTTGATGGGATATCGATTTTCTTTCCTTTGAACTTTGTTAACTCTGCGCTAAATGGAATTTTATCCTTGATGCAATCTGCCTGAATACTCCAATATTCAACCGGCACAAACGCATCAATCAATTCTTCACGCTCAACAATCATTTTAAGCGCAACGCTTTGAACTCGTCCGGCGGAAAGCTTATAATTCTTCATTTTTTCCCAAAGCACTGGGCTGATTTTAAACCCTACAAGTTTATCGAGAATTTGCCGTGTTTGTTGAGCATGAACAAGGTTCATATCGATTTCATGCGGTGTTTCAACCGCATGCTGCACGGCTTTGGGCGTGATTTCGTTAAAAACAATACGTTGAATTTTGGTTTCAGGCACTTTTAGTATTTCTTTTACATGCCAGGCAATTGCTTCTCCTTCGCGGTCAGGGTCGGATGCGAGATAAACCATATCAGCTGATTTCGCCGCTTTGTTCAAATTATCGACAACATTTTTCTTTTCAGGAATAACGACAAAAGTTGGTTCAAAATTATTTTCTACATCAAAACCCATGCCTTTTTTGGCGAGGTCTCGTACGTGCCCATAACTGGCTTCGATTGTGTATTTGTCGCCAAGAATTTTTTTTATGGTTTTTGATTTTGCCGGAGACTCAACGATAACAAGGGTTTTACCTTTTGCTTGTTTTGTGCCTTTTGCGGCTGTATTTTTTTTTGTTTGGGTTTCTTTTGTTGCTGTTTTTGCCATAATTCCTAAATTTTTACGCACGAAGCGTATTTCTCTCCTTCAGTTTGTTTAATTATGCCCTTAAGCTCTAACATTGTCAAGACGCTCATCAATTCACCAAATTCAATTTTGGTTAAATTCATTATCTCGTCAAACGATTTTGGCTCAATTGCTACTTGATTTAAGATTTTTTGTTCGGTTTCGTCCAATTCAAATTTTGTTGTTGTCACCTGTGAATGCTTGCTAAACTGCCATCCGAGTGTATTCATTATGTCCTCTGCCTTTGTTACGAGCGAGGCGCCATCTTGCAGTAATTTGTAAATTCCTTCGGTATTTGGATTTGTCAAAGAACCTGGCATGCACATAAGTTCTCTGTTTTGGTCTAAAGTTAAGTTTGCAGTAATCATCGCACCACTTTTCAGTGCGGCTTCGGCAATCAATGTGCCATAAGATAAACCTGAGACAATTCTGTTTCGTTGCGGAAAGCGAAAACTTAACGGTTCAAAAGTCGGCCAATATTCTGTAACGATAGCGCCATTGCCTTCCGCTATATCCCTGTAAAGTTGCTTGTTTGAGGCGGGATAACAGTGGTCAAACCCGCTTGCAATAACTCCTATCGTCTTTAGCCCCGCCTCGAGGGCAGATTTGTGGGCAACTGTATCAATTCCTGCTGCCAGACCGGAGACGATGCACAAATCTGTTCCTAAAAACTCAAGCAGTATCTTGTTTAACACCTCCTTAGCGCCGCTACTCGCGCGCCGAGACCCAACTACAGCAAGTGTTTTGCCGAGATTACAAGTCTCTAAGTCGCCCCTGACAAATAATACCGCCGGTGCATTGTAAATTTCCTTGAGCATTTTAGGATATTTTTCATCTTCAAGCGTGATGTATTTTATCCCTTTTTTTAAAATATACTCTAAACACTCATCAGGGTTGATATTTTTCCGTTTATTTAAAAAATACGAAATCTGTTTTTTGGTAATTCCTTCGACTTTGACAAGTTCTGCGCTTGAAATTGTCCAGGCGTTTTCTATGCAGCCAAAATGCTTGTATAGGCGCTCTACAAAGCAAGAACCGAGTTCCGCAATTGATGAAAATGCAAGCCAGAATTTGTCTTTGTTCACTATTTTTCCCCTGTCCATTTTAAATCCGGCTTACGAGCGGCAAGCGTTTCGTCTACACGCTTTACCGGTGTTTTTTTCGGATGTGACAAAACTTCTTGTGGATTTTCTTTAATTTCTTGCGCAATTTTTCGCATAATCGAAATAAAGCCGTCCAAGCGCTCCTTGCTTTCTGTTTCGGTTGGTTCAATCATCATAGCCTCATGTACAATGAGTGGAAAATAAACCGTTGGCGGGTGAAATTTGTCATCCATAAGGCGTTTTGCAATGTGCAATGTATCCACACCCATTTCTTTTTGCCAATCGCCGGATAAAACGAATTCGTGCATGCAAGGCTCGTCGTGTGGCAAAAGATAAACATCTTTAAGTTTTTCTTTTAGGTAATTTGCGTTTAAAACCGCGTCTTCGCTGACTCTTTTTAAATCTTTTCCTAGCATTAAAATATAGGTATAAGCCCGAACTAAAACGCCAAAATTGCCGTAAAATGCTTTAACTTTGCCGATTGAGTTTTTAAGGTTGTATTTTCTGTAATATTTTTCTCCATCAAAACCAACAACTGGTACGGGTAAAAAGTCTTTTAACTTTTCGACAACACCAACAGGACCTGCGCCTGGACCTCCGCCGCCATGCGGAGTGGAGAAGGTTTTGTGTAAATTTAAATGCACAATATCAAACCCCATTTTTGCTGGATTTGTGTAACCCATTATGGCGTTTGAATTTGCGCCATCGTAATATAAAAGGGAGCCGTTTTCGTGCATAAGTTGTGAAATTTCAAGGATATTTTCTTCAAAAAGTCCTAGCGTATTGGGATTTGTGAGCATTATTGCTGCAACATTTTCATCAAGAACAGATTTTAGCGCGCTAACGTCAACCTGACCATTAGGCAGTGACTTGATTTCAACGATTTCAAATCCGCACATCGCTGCGCTTGCTGGATTTGTGCCGTGAGCAGAGTCGGGAATGATGACTTTTGTTCGGTTTTCGCCCTTTGTTTCAAAATATTTTTTTACAATCATCATTCCGGTAAGTTCACCATGTGCGCCAGCAGCGGGTTGTAGTGTAATTGCAGCCATGCCCGTAATTTCTTTTAGTGCTTCTTGTAGCTTAAACATTAATTCCAGTGCGCCTTGAGCGTCTTTATCGTCTTGCAAAGGATGAAGATTTGTAAAGCCTTCAAGATTGCATAGCATTTCGTTTACCTTGGGGTTGTATTTCATTGTGCAAGAACCAAGCGGGTAGAAACCGCTTTCTATACAAAAATTTTTGTCAGAAAGTTCTTTATAGTGCCTCATAGTTTCTATTTCCGACACTTCAGGCAAGGTCGCATCAGTTGTTCTTAAAAAGTTTTTGTTTATAAAATTGTCTGGTTTTATTGTTTCTTCGCTCAAAGAAACTCCGCGTAGACTGGGTTTAGACTTCTCAAAAATTATTTTTGTCATAAAATCCTCCGATTTGAGATATATTATACAACAACTTCTGTTTTTGTAATAGAATGTAAATATAGAATTAAGTTAAATAGGGTGAAAAATATGACTGAGACAAAAATGGAATATAAAAACACATTGAATTTGCCACAAACAACACTGGAAATGCGCGCAAATGCGGCTGTTAAGGAAGTTGAGACGCAAAAATTTTGGGAAGAAAACAAAATTTATGAAAAATCTTTAGCTCAGCGGGATAAGGCAAATAAATTTATTCTCCATGACGGTCCTCCGTACCTGAGTTCTGATAAAATTCACATAGGGCATGCTCTTAATAAAATTCTTAAAGATATTTTAATCAAATACAAAGCGCAATCTGGGTTTTATGCCCCGTATGTCCCGGGGTATGACGCTCACGGGCTGCCAATTGAAAACGCAGTTGTAAAAAATATTAAGGGCGGAAGATCAGCACTGACGCCGCTTGAACTCCGTCAAAAGTGCCGTGAATTTGCTGCAAAAAATCTTAAAGGTCAAGAAGAAAACTTCAAGCGACTCGGGGTTTTGGGCAATTGGGAAAACCCATATTTGACAATTAGACCTGAATTTGAAGCAGAGCAGGTGCGTGTTTTTGGCGAAATGTTTGAAAAAGGTTATATTGAAAAAGGGTTGAAACCTGTATATTGGTGTGCCTCTTGCGAAACAGCCCTTGCCGAAGCCGAAGTTGAATATCAAGACCACACATCAACAAGCATTTATGTAAGATTTTTGTTTGACGAAGAAGATGCTTTGAAAATATCGTCATTGGCTGGAATTGAACCTCAAAAAGAAATTTACGCGGTTATATGGACAACTACTCCGTGGACAATTCCTTCCAACATGGCTATATGCTTAAACGCACGTCTTGACTACACTTTAGTTAAAAAAGATAACACAATTTATTTAGTCGGACAAGATTTGTTAGGACAATTTTTAAACGGTGTCGGCTGGGAAGAAAGTGAAATTGAAGTTCTTGGAAAAACAATGAAAGGACAGGATTTGGAGCTTTTCAAAACCACGCACCCACTCTATAACAGAAAATCTCCGATTATTCTTGGCGACCATGTAACAACAGAAGCAGGTACCGGCTGTGTGCACACTGCACCGGGACACGGTCTTGAGGACTGGGAAGTCGGTATAAAATACGGAATAGAAGTGTTCTCGCCGATTAATGAAAAAGGTGTTTGGACTTCGCAAGTACCAGAACTTGAAGGCGTACCTTATTACAAAGGTAATAAAATGGTTATCGAAATGCTTGAAGAAAAACAAGCATTACTGAGTCAAAACGACATAACCCACTCATATCCGCATTGCTGGCGCTGTAAAAATCCGGTAATTTACCGTGCAACACCGCAATGGTTTGTAAAAGTTAATAAATTTAAGGAAAAAGCACTTGAAGAAATTAAAAAGATAAAATGGATTCCCGCATCTGGCGAACAAAGAATTTCAAATATGGTAGACGGACGCTCCGATTGGTGTATTTCTCGTCAAAGAGCGTGGGGCGTGCCTATTCCGGTATTCTACTGCGAGGATTGCGGCGAAATCATTGTAACCTCGGAAACCATCAAAAATGTTGCCTCAATATTTGAAAAAGAAAGTTCGGACGCGTGGGTTAAATACGAAGCAAAAGACCTACTTCCGAAAGGCTTTGTTTGTTCCAAATGCGGTAGAACCCACTTTGTAAAAGAAACAGACATCATGGACGTGTGGTTTGATAGTGGAATTACTTGGCGCGCAGTTGTCGACAAACGTAGTGAGGAACTTGGTGAAACTCCGGTTGAAATGTACTTGGAAGGCTCTGACCAGCACCGCGGATGGTTCCAGTCATCATTGTTGACTTCCGTTGCTACACAAGGAATTGCGCCGTATAAGTCAGTACTGACGCATGGTTTTGTTATGGACGGCGAAGGCAAAAAAATGTCAAAATCGCTCGGAAATATTGTTGCGCCGCAAGAAATAATCAAAGTTTATGGAACGGATGTTTTGCGGCTTTGGGCGGCGTCAGTTGATTACAGAAATGATAGTAAAATTGGTGATACAATCATAAAACAGCTTGTAGAAATCTTTAAAAAGACTCGAAATACGGCAAGATTTTTGCTTGGCAATATTTATGATTTTAACCCGGCGGTGGATGCTGTTCCGTATGATGAATTGAATAATCTTGATAAGTTTGCCCTGCATAAGCTTAATGCGCTTGTTAAGAATGTAACGGAGGCGTTTGACGCATACGAATTTTATAAATACTTTCAGCAACTGCAAAACTTTGCGGCGGTTGATTTAAGCTCTTTTTATCTTGATATTGTAAAGGACAGACTTTATACTCAGGGTAAAAAATCAAAATCTCGTAGAGCTTGTCAAACGGTGTTATACACAATTTTGCAAACGCTCGTTAGGTTGCTTGTTCCGGTAATGCCGCACCAAGCAGAAGACATCTGGCGCAACACTCCGGATTGCCAAAAAGACGGACTGGAAAGCATTTTGCTCTCTAGCTGGCCTAAGTATGATGAAAAGTTGCATAATGAAAAGCTTGAAGAAGAATTCTCTAAAATCCTTAAGCTTAGAGAGCTTGTAACAAAAGCAATAGAGCCGTTGCGCGCGGGTAAAAAAGTCGGAAGTTCGCTTGAGGTTGCTGTTTATATTAATGCTGAAAACGAGTCTGACAAAAGTGTTTTAAAAGCAAACGAAACAGAGCTTGCAAACATATTCATTACTTCTCAGGCTTATTTAACGGAAACAAAACCAGCGGATGTGCTCAATGTGCTTGAAGAAGAAGGCTATACAATCTATGTAACAAAAGCGGAAGGTGAAAAATGTGAACGTTGTTGGAAATACAGAAAACTTGGCAGCAATTCAAACCACCCAACTCTTTGTGCGGAGTGTGTTGACGCCATTTCGTAATTGTTAAATTAAACAGAAATCAATAAAATTTTCAATGGTACTGGTTGTTTTACTCGGTACCATTGTTGTTTTGGGTATCAAGTAGGCGTTGAATTTCTTTTTTTATCGAATATTTACTTAGTTCGTTAATGTTTTGAGGAGCTTCGCCGTGGCGTTTGCAAAGGCTTTTGTAGTATGAAATTTGTTTTTTTGTGGGAGGTTCTTTTTTCTGTTTTTCGTCACGAATTTTTGCTCTAATTTCTTTTTGAATGCGTTTTTGTTCTTCATAAAATGGGCGCTGAGCGGCTTTATGCTCGTAGTATTTTTTACAGGCTTTTATATATTTTTTTATGTCGCAAAGATGTGTTTCGTTATTAACATTGATGAATTCAAATTTCCCTTGCCCTAGCGTTTTGAGGTAGTCTAATTCTTCCAACAAGTTATAGAAAATACTTTCGTCATCGCAGGCAATGTAGTTTTTGGTATAAATCTTGACAAAAGACAAAAAATCAGCTTTTTGATTTTTTGTCAGCTCTAAAAAAATACTGTTTTTTATTTGGTACATTATTTCAAAAAATCTTTGAGACTAAACTTTCCACGAGACGAATTTGCAAATTTTATAAAATTTTTTGCAATAGGATTTGTAGCTTTTGTTGAACGATGTATTTCTGGGTTTGAAATAGTTTCAACAAATTCCGGATGCTCTTTTATTTGAAGTATTTTGTCCTTTTCGTCCATAATAATATTTTAACTCATTTTTAAAGTTAGTGCCAGTTATATAAAAAAATTTTGTAACAAAAAATTGCGTAATTTGTATAAAATTAAACCTGCGGTTTTCCGAGGGTTTTTAAAAGAATGTTTACAACTTTTGACATTTGGCACACAAAAGAATAATGCCCTTTTGAAATTGAGCACCTAGAACAATCAGAACAGAGCTTGTAGCACTCAATAGCTTGTTCTGTCCAGCTCTGTATAATAGACTCAGATAAGACGCCACTGTTTTGTGGAACAAAATCACAATCGAAATAAGAATTTACAGCCATACTCCCACCTCCAAAATGATATATTACAAGCATGGCTGATTTTTTATAATTTTTAATCCTTTATTTGGTTGATTTAATTTGTGTTAAGATTTAGTGTCGATTTTGAGGCAAAAACTTTTTAACTTTTTGCGGTGTTAATTTTTCACAAAAGGCATCTATTTTGTCAACGTTTTTGTTATAAATTACCCCTAGGTATAAAATGATTAAGCCGGTTACGATAACAATACATGCTAGAATTGTTGAATAACCCTCCAGCAACTGCGCTTCTAGGTATAGAATGTATTCAATAAAACCTAGCACTCCAATTATAGAAAACGTTTTGCGCTTCAATATTTGTCCAATGAATATGTAAATTATACTTAGGATATAAGCTATTAATTGAATTTGTGGCGGCTCTACGTAATTGAGTCCTAAAATCACAAGTAGCGACATAAAAGTTCCTGTTGACCCAAAGAAATACAACCATTGTGAATAATCTACTTTTGCTGTTCTGTCTTTTACAAAGCCAACTATAATGAGACCAATTCCAAAGATTAAATTGCTATGGAACAGAATATTGTCGTTAATATTTTCCCAGCCATAAATCCAATCAACAATGCTCAGATATATTGCATAAACGCAGAAGATTGTAATGAGTCCGAGTATGGAAGATTGCCTATATTTTTGTAAAATAGTATTGGCAATAATTGTCAATACAGATAATACAACCACTGGAAGTCGGCACAAATCCCAATAATTGGGGATTACCTCCATATCTGAAAAATGAGGGAAAAATCCTATCATTTTTTCAATATCTAACATTATAAATCCGACTGTGGAAATAAAAAGAAAATATAAAATTTTTGCAGGAAGTTTTTCGTTTTTTCTCCACAAAAATTCGCCCACAAAAAGAAATGCGATTGCGTAAAGACCGCCTAACAATAATATAGTGGCATAAGAGTTATATAAAACCGTGTATGACATTAGCCAGCTCATTGCGCTAAGCATAATTAGTCCGCCAAAGTAATAAAATATTTTAACGATTATAGATATTTGTCCGGGGTCATTACTATTTTGGTTAAATAAATCAATTAAACTTTCTTTTTGTGTTTCGTTAATTATTTCTTTTTCAACCCCTAGGTTTAATATGCTTTTATAATCCATAGATTTCTCCTATATGTTTATTAAAACTACTTATGTGAATTTTATAACATTATTTTTTTTAAGTCAATTAGTGTTAAGTTTGTTATATGTAAATATTGGTGAAAAATATTGAATTTTGTAATGAAAAACATGAAAAAGCGCAATTTATTTTACTAAAAATACTTTATATAAATATAGACTATATAGGTAGGTGTATTATGGCTGCTTTGGGTCCTTCATCGTTAGACTTATTGACAACTCAAGGGATTCTTCCTTATGACGCTCAAGAATTTATAACAGGAACTCCATCTGCATATTTGAAACAATGTGGGTATTACCCTCAAGAACAATCAATTTCAGCGACAGACATGGCGGCTAACCCGTTGCCGCCGTTGCAACAACAGCCTATTGCTGATTCGTATAATCCTGCAAAGTTAATGAGCGAAAAAAATTCAGACAGTAGCGTTATGCACAAATTAAAAACAATAGGCGCAAGCGCTTTAGCTCTGTATATTCTTGGCTTTATTTGTTCAAAAGGCAAGAAAAATCCAATAGACGGTATAAAAGGGATTTATAACGTGTGCGCAAGTGTTGTTAAGTGGATTGGGAAAATCTTTAAAAAATCTTGATAATAAAGAGTATTGCATATATAATTGACTGTAAGAGTTAATTGTAGGTGAAATATGCAGCGCAAACCTTTTTTTTATGACATTACTTTGAGAGATGCTAATCAGTCTCTGAAAAAGCCTTGGGACTTGCAAGAAAAAGAAATTATTTTTAATCATCTTGCCGAAATAGGTGTACAAGGAGTCGAGGTCGGTTTCCCCGCTGCGTCTGAAATGGATTTTGATGCGTGTTTGCGATTGGCTGAAATTGCGCCTTCGGATATGGTTATTTCGGGATTGGCTCGTGCGGTTGAGCATGATATTGTTAAGTCGGCACAAGCTATAGAACCAGCTACAAAACCAAGAATTCACACTTTTATTACGATGAGTCCGTTTAATATGGAGTATGTCCTTAATAAACGCCCGGAAGAAGTGCGCAAACAGGCGATTGACGCGGTCACTTTTGCAAAAAATTTAACTGGTAAAAAAGGTGAAGTTGAGTTTTCTGTAGAGCATTTTGGTGATTGTATTGAAAATTTGGACTGGGTTATAGAAGGGCTTAAGGATGTCGTTAAAGCCGGTGCAACAATAATTAACCTGCCAAATACTGTGGAACGCTACAGAATTAAAACGTTTGTGGATATGGTTGAAAAAGTTTATAATGCGTTGCCTAAAGATGTTGTTATATCGGTTCATTGTCATAACGACCTTGGAATGGCTACTGCCGCAACAGTGGAAAGCTTTTTTGCCGGTGCGGTTCAATTGGAATGTGCATTGAATGGACTTGGCGAGCGCGCAGGAAATACAAATATGTATGAAACAGCAATTGCTTTGCATAACTCTGGTGTAGATACTGGATTAAAACTTGATAAAATCTATGAAACAGCTCTTGTTGTTGCTGAAATGGCGCATGTGCCAATTTATGAAAAAGCACCTTTAATTGGTCCAGATGCACTTGCTCATCGTAGCGGAATTCATCAAGATGGTGCGGTTAAAACGAAAAATATGGAAAAAGGTGCGTACAGAGCTATACATCCATCGCTTATCGGACGTTCTGATGATGAAAAAATTGGATTTACTTCTCAATCAGGTAAAACCGCGGTGTTTGAAATCGTTTCCTCCGCAGGGTATCCGATTACTATGCAAGAGGCTGTTCGTATAACTCCGTATATCAAAGAAAAAGCAGAGACGGTCGGCGAGCTTTCAGACGCACAGTTGATTGATATTTACATAAAAGAAGTGTTTGAGCCGGAAGGACCGTTCAAACTCTTGTGTTTTGAAAAAGTTTCAGATGGTTTATTTAAGCTTGGTTTCTCGCATAAAGATAAAAAATATGAGTTGCAAGGAAGCGGTAATGGACCGTTAGCAGCTTGCTTGCAAGCGCTTGAAAATGCTGGATTTCCACAAAAACTTTTGCACTATGAGCAGCAGGCAATTGACGAAGATGTGCTCGGTTCCGACGCTATTGCGATGAGTATTATTCACCTTGAAGGGCTTAATGGAGAAACAGTTATTGCTCGCGCAAAAGATACAAGCACTATGAAAGCCAATGTTCATGCAATATTTAATGGGTTAAATATTATTAACAAATAGGCTAAATATTAAAATACTTTTTAATTTCTTTTAGCAAGGGCTTTACGTTGTTTAACAAGTCCTCGTAAGTTCCATCGTTGGAGATAATGTAATCCCAATCGGTTATGTTATCGAGCGCGGTTTCTGTTATATCGTTTTCAGCGCTAAGCGTTCCACGTTTTGAGCGGCTTGCTGATGAGGCGTTTACGCGTATTTTAAAAGCTCCAGCTTTGTTAAAATAGTCGTATTCTGCTTGTACTCGAATATCAGGAACTATTATGTCGTCCGGCATGTCGATTATTTTTTTTATCCAATAGTCTGAATCGAGTTTGCGCTTTGCATTTCCGAGCGCTTGCAATTCTGCTCTGAACTTTGATTTATTGGTTTCAACTTCTTCAAAAGTTAAATTGTTTTTTTCACCAAACTCTATTTTTATTGCATCGCCAAGCCCAATTCTTTTGAAATTTTTAAATTCGCCCAGCAGAATTTTGGCAACGGTGTCTTTGCCGCAAAATTGTTTGCCAGAAAGTACTATTATTTTTTTATTCATGGAAATTACCTTTTAAATTTCTTATCATTTTAGCATTGTTGGTAATAAATGTAAATATTTTTTAACATTTTGTGTAATTTTATAAAAAAAATTTGCATTTGTTTCTTTTTAATTTAAAATAGTAGAACGCCATCTAAGAGTAAGGATTTACAATCGTGAACGTTAATAACATAAGTTATATTTCGCACTTGTTAACGCAAAAAAATCATCAACTAAAGATTAGTTCTATGACTGATTTTGCGCGTTCAAAACGTCGCCTTATGTCAATGGAAAGCCAATATTCTATCGATAATATGCTAAACGCAGATACCTTTACAAAATCGAATTCCAAAAGCAAAGAGTAGTTAGGCTGGACTTGATAAGTAAGGATTAACCTCCAATTTTTCCCCCATAGCGTTTTTAAGTACTGGATAATCGCTTAAGTTTTTATTTTTTATTAGTTCAAAGGCGTCAGTGCGCGCCGTTTCGAGAATTTTTGTATCTTTTACTATATCGGCAATTGAAAAGTCTGGAAGTCCGCTTTGGCGTACGCCCAAAAACTCTCCTGGACCGCGAATTTCTAAGTCTTTTTCCGCTATAACAAACCCGTTATTTGTTTGTTCCATAATGCTTAAACGGTTGTGCGTGTCGTCGTTTTTGTTAGAGCTTATCAAGATGCAGTAGGATTGTAAGTCGGACCTGCCAACTCGCCCACGAAGCTGGTGAAGTTGAGGCAACCCAAAGCGTTCAGCGTTTTCTATCATCATGACAGTTGCATTTTTTACATCAACTCCAACTTCTACAACGGTTGTGCTTACGAGAATATCGTAAATCCCATTTTTGAAATCATTCATAACTTTTTCTTTTTCTTCTGGTTTAAGCTTTCCGTGCAAAAGTCCAATTTTATATTCTGGGAAAATCTCTGCTTGAAGGCGTTTTGCTTCTTTTGTTGCAGCTTTAGCGCTAAGCGTTTCGCTTTCTTCAATTAGCGGAAAAACAATATATGCCTGGTGTCCAGCAGTAATTTCTTTTTTTATCAGTGTATAAGCTTTTGTTCTCGAGCCGGCTTGTAGTAGCTGGGTTTTAATGGGTTTACGACCAAGCGGCATTTCGTCAATAATTGATAAATCTAAATCTCCGTGTAGCGTAAGTGATAATGTGCGTGGAATTGGCGTTGCCGTCATTGTTAAAACCTGTGGCATTGCGCCTTTTGCGCGGAGCATTGAGCGTTGTTTGACGCCAAAACGGTGCTGTTCGTCTATAACAATTGCCCCTAGATTTTGAAATGCAATTTTATCTTGCACCAGCGCGTGTGTGCCGATTGCGATATGGAGTTGTCCATTAATCAAGTCTGTTTCAATTTTTTTTCGAAGTTTGAGCTTGTTAGAACCGATGAAAAGCCCGACATTTATGTTGTATGGGGTAAGCCACTTTACAAAATTTTCGTAATGTTGCTTGGCAAGAATTTCGGTTGGAGCCATTAGTGCGCCTTGAAAACCGGCTTCGATTGCGGCTAGGAGCATAATACAAGCAACGACAGTTTTCCCGCTTCCGACATCGCCTTGAAGCAATCGTTGCATGGGTTTTTCAGAGTTTAAGTCGGTAATTATTTCTTTAACCGCTTTTTTTTGTGCATTTGTCAACTCGAATGGCAAATCTTTTATAAATTTATGAACGAGACCGTTTGGTTTGAGGTGAATTTTTATGCTTTTTGTCGTTTCTTCAGCTTCTTTTCGCAGTAAGGCGCATCTTAATTGAAAGAGAAATAATTCCTCGTAAACTAGTCTGTGACGGGCTTTTTCAATATTTTCTTCTGTGTCTGGAAAATGTATTTGCGAGACGGCATCAGCTTTGGACAAAAAATTATATTTTTTCACCAAATAATCTGGCAATATTTCTTCAATTTCGGGTTTGAACTCGTTAATAGCGTTAAAAATCGCTTTTCTAAGGGTTTTTATGCTTAAGTTTTCGGTGAGTCCATATATTGGCACAATTCGTCCAAGGTTGAGGTTTTGGTTGTAATCAAAATCCCCCGAAATTATTTGATATTCCGGGCGTTCCAGCGTTATGCGTCCAGAAAACTTGTCTGTCTTTGTTTTGCCGGAGACCATTATTCCCGCACCTTTCGGAAATTGACTTTTATAGCGTTCAAGCAGGTATTTTGTGGCTTTTGCGTAAAAATAGCTCAAATCTAAAGAGCCGCTTTCGTCAGTAATTGTAACTTTTAAAACCCCTAGTCCGGTTTTTGTTGTAAAAGCTGATAGGGCGGCAATGTTACCAAAGATTGTAACATTTTCTTCTGCTTTTAATTTACTTATAAGCGTTCTTGATGCATAATTTACGTGGTTTTTGGGGTAATATGTTAATAAATCGTATGCAGTGTAAATTCCAAGTTTGTTGAATTTCCCCGCAACAATTGGTCCAACTCCTTTTATGTAGGTAACATCGGTTGTTTTTAGAGTGCGAGGGGTGTCTCTTTGGGCTTTTTTGCCAGTTACTTTTTGTGTTATTGATTCTGCCTTAATAAAGTTGGCAAGTGCTTTTATACTGCTTTTCCGTCCAGGGAGACTATCAAGGTCGTATTTTTCAAAGCTTTCTATTATTCCCAGCCATTTGGGATTCCGTTCGCTAGATTTGTATAGTGAATAAATCTGTTTTTTTATAAAGTCTGCAAACTTGTGATATTTCCCCTGAACGTTGATATAACTGTTCTTTGCTTCTATATCAATAGCTTGTTGAATTAAATTTAAAGTTTCTTTGTTAATTTCCATTGGCATTTTCTATTACGCGAAGTACTTCATAAATGTCGATTTTTTTCGTTTTTCCCCGTATTGAAACTTCTCTGATTTTTATCACGTCGCAAATTCGGCTAACTTTTTCGTAAGTGCTTTCGCTTATTAAAAATCTGGTTTTGTAAATTCTATTGTAGGATTCAATGCGGCTTGCTGTGTTAACGGTATCACCTATGACCGTGTATTCGATTCTTTCGGGTGAGCCGATGTTGCCTACAAATGCTTCACCGGTGTTAATTGCGATACCTATTTCAATATGTGGTTTACCTTCTAAATCCCATTTTTGTTGTAATTTAGTTATTTTTTTATGCATTTCATTTGCGCAAAGAACAGCATTGCGTGCATGATTTTTGTCTTGAATAGGTTCGCCAAATATTGCAAGTACCGCGTCTCCGATAAATTTATTTAAAACCCCTTTATGTTTACGAATAATAGGCTCAACTTCAGAAAAATATTCGTTTAAAATTGATGTAACTTCTTCGGCTGAAAGTTTTTCAGAAATTGAAGTAAAGCCCCTAATGTCGGCAAAGAGTACAGAAATATTGGCTCTTTTTCCGCCTCGTTGCAGGTTGTCAATATTTTTGACTACGTTTTTCATAATATCTTTGGAAATATAAAGTCCCATTGCGTTTTGAATTTGTTCTTTTTTCTTTCCTTCAATTAAAAAACGGAATGTAAAGCCGGCTGAAATTGTTAATAAAACAAGAAGTATGGGTGTAATTATTTGGATAGTCGTTCCTTTTGCAAATAACGTAACCGCAGCAACAAGGTATAAAAGCATTAACACGCCAAGCGTTATTAATGAAGAACTAAGCCCAAATACAGAGATAATCCAGCTACTTATAAATACAATTATGAACGCTATGAGGATTTTTTGCCCCACAGAAATTGTATAGCGAAAATCGTTTTCCAAAAGATTGCTGATAACGGTTGCCTGAATATCAGCGCCAGCGTGAGTATTGTTTATAATTGGTGTATTTTTAATATCTTCAAGACTTTTTACTTTCGCGGCGGCGCCGAGTATAACTATTTTCCCATTGAATTCATCGGGATTAATTATTGGAGTGTTGCCATTTTGAATAGCGTTATATGAGTCCAAAATATCTATAGCTGAATATGTTTTGTGCGTCGTAAATTCGTCTAATGGGGCGTACCATTTTATGTTGAGCATTGGACCATAGGTTGTGTTATGTATTTTAACTTTAAGCGTGTTGCAGTTGTCGATAGAGCACAGATAGCCATTTTTTACCATAAACGAATCAAGATTCTTAGCTTTCATGTAGGCGGCAAATGACAGCATTGGATAGTTTGCGGAGCCTATTCTTATAATCGGAACATAAGAGCGTATGTACGTGTCTGAGTCATGCGGCGTTGTTACGCAACCAAAAGTTTCGGCTGTCTTTACGTATTCTGGTTGAATATTTAAGATACTTTTAAAAGGTGAAACGTCAAGTTTTACGTCATAATTAACATTTACTTTTGATTTTTCTGTTAAAATATTAAACAATTCAGTGTTTAGTGTGCTTTGTTTTGATGTGTTTATATCGGTGTTAAAAGCGCCGATGTAATTGTCGTATTTTGAGATAGTTTTGTAAAAATATTCGTCAGAGTCTGGAAATTCCGTATCTGGGGATATAAAAAGTGAGTCAAAAGCCACAACTTTAGCTTTTCCATAGTCGTTTAAGTATTCAATAATATTGGCATAAAGCTTTCTTTTCCAAGGAAATCGGATTTTATCAATAGATTTTTGGTCAATCATTACGATGACAACTTCTTCGTTGGCTTTTGGCGGTGAAATCTTTGTTAATGCGTTTGTTATTTTAGGTTCAACAAATATTTCCATTAACAGGAAAATACCAATTGCAAACAGCGCAAAGAAAAAAACTATTAAGATATACGTTTTTAAATTTTTCATAATTAAATTTTAGCTATAAATGCAGGTTAGTGCAAGAAATTAAGAATTGTTTCGGTAAAATATCGTTTTACCTTACCCAGGGCGCGTAGATTTTTAAAGTAAATAAACTTGTTGTCTTTTGTTTTGAGGCAAATATTGCAGGCGTTGCGTTTTATGTACGACGGAACTTCATTGTAGTCGTATATTTTAAAATATTCTCCCAAATATAGAAGATAAGTACTTTGCCAGGGGGCAAGCCCTCGAATTCTGTTATGAATTTCTTCAAATGTCATCTTTTCCGGCTCAATGATTATTTCTTCTGGTTTTACGTGTGGATAATAAGATGCTTCATCTTCATTTTGTTTGATAGTTATCAAAATTTCCGTTTCCAGCTTTGTCAAAAGCTCTTTGCACATGGGGGTAACTTCTTTGCATAGTCTGGTTTTAAGTGTTTTGGCGTTATCAGTTTTTAGAATTGGAAATTCTTTTTGTAGAATAATTGCGCCTGCGTCAAATTTTTCATTAATCAGATGAAAACTAAGTCCAGTCTTGGTTTCACCGAACATAATTGCTCTTGAATAAGGGTTAGCGCCACGATATTTAGGCAAAAGTGATGGGTGAATATTTATAGACGCGATTTGCGGGATATCGAATATTTCTTTTTTAATTTTTTCTCCCCAGGTTCCGACAAGCAAGATGTCAGGGCTGAGTTCCAATAGTTTGTTTTTAAACTCTTTTGAATTGGCGCTTTTGGCTTTTATCACTGGCAAATGAAGCTTTTTTATATGTTTTTCGGTGTAATCTGTTTCCAAAAAGTCTTTTAACGTTTTTTTTCTAATGTTTTTCCAGTTCATAACGCCAACAATTTCGGCATTTGTGTGTAAAACGCCTTCAATCATATTGTAAAGCATGTCTGATGAACCAAGAAGAACAATTTTCATAAAATTATTTTAGCATATTATTGTGAGTTAGCAACGAGTTTGTAAACGGCATAAACCCCGGCTAGCCGGGGTTTAAAGTAGTAAAGAATAGGAGTTTTTAAATATGTTTTATTTTTCTTTTTCTTCTTCTTCGTTGTGTTTTTTATGCCAAATGTCAGCGAATACGTTGGTTTTGCCGTTTATTGTGAAGGTAGCGCCTTCTTGAGTCATCAAATCGTTGCCTTGACCGTCAAAGTTTTTGATAGTTTGAGTTTCATTTGATTTGCCAAAGTTGATTTCTGTGACCCCAATGTCACTGAGGGATTGAGTTTCGCCAAGATATCCGAATTTGACGCCAAAGCCGTATTTTTCTTGAAGTTTTGCAATATCCGCTTCGTCGAGAGTGAGGTCATCGCCGCCGAGTAAGCCTTCTTTTTCACCGAGAGCACGCAGCGCGTCGAACCCGTTTTTAAATCCGTCTTTTACGCCGTCGCCGTCGAGGTCAGTGTTGTCCCCAAAGACTTCTAGCCCGCTTTCACCGGCGATACCATTGCCATCAGCGTCAAAGACGAGAACTGCATCGGCTGAATCATTGATGAGGTCAATCTTTCCGTCACCGTCAATATCGAAGTTAACCTTTTCATTTGAGGTTTTCACCCCATCGCCGTTCGTATCAAGCGAGAGAGGGGAGGCGGTATAAAATCTACTATTAGTGTATTCTGCATCATACGTAATAGTCTTGTCTGTGACGTTTTTGGTTTCGACAACTTCTTTTGTGACAGTTTTGGTTTCTCCTGTGTCGTTAGGCACCATTTTATTTGATGCGCCTTCATCAT
>CAZVBZ010000025.1:0-23747 GCA_964626145.1 uncultured Muribaculaceae bacterium
ATAGGATAGGATAGGATAGGATAGGATAGGATAGGATAGGATAGGATAGGATAGGATAGGGCAAAAAATTTTTTCTTTCTGTTTTTAATATAATGTGTGGAACAAATTTAATTATAAATGGTGAAAATTTATGTCAATAACTAATTCTTTGATGGAAAACAGATTTAACGATATCAAGTATACAACTACTGGTAATAATAAAAAAATGTGTCCTCCCTCAAATTTGCTAACACAGGATAATTTTCACACCACTGCGCCTAGTTTTGAAAAAAAATATAAAAATTATGAAACAAACAGTAAATCGAACATATTTTTAAAGAAATATTTAGAGAATCGGGCGGCTTCTCAAGGGATAAAAATTCCAAATGGGTTATCTATCAATGTTTCCAGCCCGAAAACTTTTTCAAAAGAGTACAAAAAATTAGCTTCATATGTACGAAAGAATATTTACGGCGCCCGATTAAAAGATATGCTTAACTTGATGGTTCAAAACAAGACCACCGTAAGTGCAAGGGTTGCGCAAATGAAAATATCACAAGAAGATAAAGCTAAAATTCTTAAACTCAAAGCTTTGTTGGATAATTATTATAAAATAGAAGCAACTTATAATAATGAAACTATTGATCTTTTGAATACAAGTGAAATTGATAAGCAAAAGTTGCGAAAAATATCGCCAGAATTTGCAAATTTTATTGAAAAAGAACAACCAACATTAAAAAAACACGCTATTAATTTTACGCAAAAAGAAGCATCTGGTGATGAATTGTCTGAAGCCGGATTCCTTTCAAGAGTTGGTGCCCCTATTGTTATGAGTATTCTCGGATTAAGTTTATACCGCGGTTTTAAAGAAACTTGTGAAAACGCAAAAGCGGCTAAAAATCTTACAAAATTTTTAGCCGAGCAAAATGAGATATACAAAAAAGGCAGACCATTGTTTGTAAATCCACTTAAAGCCTTTCGTGAGGCTATTAAAAGTAGTAAAGGAGCTAAAGGCGCGGCGGCAATTGCTGGCGGCGGGGTATTGGCAGCATATTTGTGGAAAACATTAATCGGCAGTTTGGACGATTTGGCGGGTGCCTTAAAAGATAGCGTACAAGACGCGGATAACTTTGGTGTTGGAGTCTCTGCATTAATTAATATTCCTGCAGCTGTCATAGGGGTTTTATCAAGTGCATTTATTGCCCCAACAATTCAAGAACATATTAATTACAATTGTGCTGAAAAACAACTCATAAAACATGGTAGATTACCAAAAATAAAAGGTTGGAAAAATGTTGCCAGATTAACTAAAAACGGTGCTATTGGGGCAGTGTTAGGTGTTATTATTGCCGCTTGTTCATCAGGTTCTAGCTGGGGTTCTATGCTAGGTACTCGAATTAAGTTTGGCTTAAACGGAAATAAGTTGGAAGAAAAAAATATTATCACTAAATCTGAAAACACATTCAAAAATGCTACTGAAAACATGATGCAATATGAAGCTTACTATGGCAAATGGGATGGCATAGCAAAAGGCGACCCGACTATTGGTGCAGTCGGTGGTGGATTTGGACTATTTACGAGTGCAAACCCGTATGTACAAAACCTGTCATTTGGCTTGCAAGGTTGCAGCGAAACATTGACTGCCTGCGGAGTTCAGTTATTTGGCAATACTGTTCGTGAAAATAAATTGAACAAAGAAAAAGCCGCACTTGTAGAAAGCGCAAAAAACATTAAACAATTAAAATAATTATAATTAAGCTTTTGTGGAATAAAAAATAAACTTAGAATTATACAATTAAAATTAATACATACAAGTCTCGCCTTTACCTGAAGCTAATAAATAATACTATTTTAGTCATGAAAATTTATTAGAAATTAACTTCTAGTAGAAACACAGCTTCTTTTTGCAATTTTTAGAAAGTTTTTTCTCAGCAAAGTTGCACAAACTGCGTATTGAAAAAAAACTTTTTTGGCGCTAACCTGTGTTTAATGAATACATAAGAAAAAGGAGTTTTTTATGAAATTTTTGCACGCAATGATTAGAGTCACAGACCTTGATGAATCAATGAAATTTTATCAAGAACTTCTTGGATTAAAACCTTCACGAACTCTAAGATTAGAGGACTGTACGCTATATTATTTAACCGATGAAAAAACAGGTGTCGAAATTGAACTCACGCTAAACGATGAAATTCCCGATGATGGATATACAGTGGGTAGCACATTTGGACATTTTGCATTTGAAGTTGAAAATATGCAGGAATTATCACAAAAAGTTGAAAATCTTGGCTATGAGTGGGTTTATGAACCATTTTACATGAATGAAGCCGATTTGACGGTAGCTTTTATTAGTGACCCAGATGGTAATATGATTGAGTTTATTGCTAAAAACTAATGACAGATTTAATTCGTGATATTGAAAATTCAAATATTGAAAAAATAACTGGTAAGTTAAAACAGCATTCATCGTTTTGCATAACTGGGCTTACTACACTTTTGCGGCTCATTTTATTGAGCTTTATAGCAAAAAAGAAAAAAGTACTTTTCGTTACTGCGTCTGAACAAAAAGCACTCCGATACCAAAATGACCTAAAAAAACTCTTTGGGCAATCTTCAAAACTCTTTCCTTATCAAGACGTTTCTATGTACGAAGGACTTGCATTGAATTTGTACAAGTACGCACAGCAGCTAGAAATTTTGAACAAGATTGATAACCAAAATTTAGTGCTTGTTCCAGTAAAAGCACTATCTGAACGCTTTCCTAAAAAAGAATTTTTTGTAAAAAACACATTAAAAATAAAAATTGATGATGAAATAGACACAAAAAAACTTGCACAACAACTTGTAAACTTAGGTTATAAGCGCTCAACAATGGTTGTTGATATTGGAGAGTTTTCTATTCGTGGCGATATTATTGATATTTTTAATGTGGAAAAATCACCAGTGCGTATTGAGTTGTGGGGAGATACTGTTACGGATATAAGATATTTCGCTCCAGATACCCAACGTAGCTTTGAAAAAGTAAAAGAAATTGAAATCCTACCATTATATAAATTTGTTATTGATGAAAATTCTCATAACATTTTTCAATCGTATAATGAAACTATTTTAGAAAAATTTGAAAATGAAAAATATTTTGATGGAATAGAATATTTTCAATGCCTTTTAAATACAGCTACAGTACCACTCGTTGATTTTTTGTCTTCAGATTGGGTTATAGTATTTGATGAAAGTTCGGAAGTCCTTTCCAGATTTGCTCAAATAGATGATAATTATCGTAAAAATTATGAAAAAATTGTTGAAGAACAAATTGCCCCAAAGCTACACTGTTTAAATCACGTAGATTATGATGAATTAACAAAATCAACTGCCAAACTCCAACGAATTTCATTTGATAACTTTATAGACGCAGAAGACGTTGATATTGTTGAATTTGAAAGTAATCTGATACCAAGTTTTTCTAGCGATGTGTATAAAATTGCAGAATTTATTGAACAACAACGGAGAAATAGTTATAAAATTGTTGTAGCAACCGATTACAAGTCACGCGTAGAAGAAGTTCTCAGAGATTTTGAAATTCCATATTCAGAAGATTTTTTAGATGATAATTCAGTCTACATAACTTCAAATATAGCTTCTGGCGGGGCTGTGATTGAAGATTTTCACCTTTGTGTTTTGAGCGATAAAGAGTTGTTTAATAAAAAATCAAAGGACATTACTACTTCAAAACGCTCTTACAACAAAGAAAAGCAGGAATTTCTCGAAAGTATTAACGATATTCAAGAGGGTGAATATGTTGTACACCATATTCACGGAATCGGTCGTTACATGGGACTTTCCAAGCAAGAAATTGATGGTCAACTAAAGGATTATCTAAGCATTGAATATCAAAACGGAGACAAACTGCACATTCCGGCAGAGCAAATAAATATGCTTGCTCGTTACCGCGGTTCTGCCTCGCAAGCACCTCGTTTATCCAAAATGGGCGGAAACGATTGGAATATCGTTAAATCTAAAGTCAAGAAAGCCGTTGAAGATATTGCAGAAGAACTTATTCGACTTTATGCTCGTCGACAAGCCTCAAAGGGAATTGAGTTTGAGCCAGACACGCTTTGGCAGTACGAAATGGAGGAGGCTTTTGAATATACAGAAACCCCAGACCAAATGAAAGCAATTGAAGAAACAAAGTCCGATATGGAATCGGATAAACCAATGGATAGACTAATTTGCGGGGATGTCGGATTTGGAAAAACCGAGGTCGCAATTAGGGCGGTGTTTAAGGCTATTATGAGCGGAAAACAAGCTGCCGTTATTGTTCCAACAACAATTCTTGCACTCCAGCATTTTCAAACAATGGCTGAACGGTTTAAACCTTTTCCTGTCAAAATTGAACTTTTGTCGCGTTTTCGCACTACAAAACAACAAAAAGAAACAGTGAAAAAGCTTGCACTAGGTGAAGTTGATGTCGTCGTCGGAACACATCGACTTTTGCAAAAAGATATACAGTTTAAGGATTTGGGGCTTTTAGTTGTTGACGAGGAGCACCGTTTTGGCGTTAAACATAAAGAACAATTAAAAATGCTGAAAAAGAATATTGATATCCTTTCAATGTCTGCAACGCCTATTCCTCGTACACTTTATATGTCTCTTTCCGGAATTAAAGACATGTCCGTAATAAATACCCCGCCCAAAAACAGACTTCCGATTAAGACATTCGTCGGGAATTTTGACGAAAATACAGTTAAAAATGCCATTTTGCATGAACTTGATAGAGATGGACAAGTATTTTTTCTTTATAACAGAGTAGAAACCATTTATGAATTTGCCGCCGGTCTGCGAAATCTAATTCCCAATCTTAGAATTGCAGTTGCGCATGGACAAATGGAAGAAAAAGAACTTGAAAATATAATGATTGAATTTGAGGAGCATAAATACGATGTCTTACTTTGTACAACTATAATTGAGTCAGGGCTTGATATTTCAAATGCAAATACTATTTTGATTTATGATGCACATAAACTTGGGCTTGCGCAATTGTATCAAATTCGTGGACGAGTTGGACGCTGTGACCGGCAGGCATATTGTTACTGTTTTTATAGAGATAGAAACCGGCTTACACAAGAAGCCTTGTCAAGACTTGACGCAATAAAAAGTTTTACCACCTTAGGAAGCGGCTATCAAATAGCCTTACGAGATATAGAAATCCGCGGAGTCGGAAACATTCTTGGCACAAAACAGCATGGACACATGGTAAATGTTGGTTTTGACACGTATTGCCAACTTCTTGAAGAAGCAGTACAAGAAGTTAAAGGCGAGCCAGTAGAAGAAGTTTGCCATAGCATTATAGATATTAATGTTACTGCGTTTATTCCTGACGACTGGGTTGGCTCCAAAGAACAAAAAATGATTGAATATAAACGGCTTTCGGATGTTAAGTCGACAAGCGAACTTGACTTAATACTTGCACAATGGAAAGACCGGTTTTCAAAACTTCCCCCAGAGGTTGAAAACCTCGCAAGACTCGTGAGATTAAGAGTTCTTGCAAGCGAAGCTAAAATTCCTGTCGTTCGAGAAACTCCTGATAATATAAGAATTTATACCCCTTATCAACGCGCTGAATGGTTAATGCTAAAATCAAAACTTAATAAAGAAAATGTTAAGTATATTAAGTATACAGATGCTCCAACTTCTTGCAAAGAAGGGCGTTCTATCTTGCTTTTGAACACTTTGTATTTGAATTTTGAAGAAATTTATACCATATTGTCTGATTTATTTTACTATATTTCCAAATTAAGATATGATTATAAATGATTGTAAAGCATACTAGCATGCTTAAAAAAAAGAAAAGAGGATAGAAATGAAAACTTTAAAAACGTTAGCTGCCTTGGCTTTATCCGCAACATTACTTACAGGATGCGTATCTAATAAAAATACCATCATGACAATAAATAATGAACCGATATCCAAAACAGAATTTCAAAAAGCATTTGATGTTGTTACCAAAAATTCAATGGTCACAAAAATGGGTGTCGACTTGAAAAACGACCCAAACAGCTTTATTTATCTTATGCTAAAAGACAGAGTTGTAAACGAGTTGATTGTAAAAAACCTTCTTGAGCAAGATATTGCAAGCAAAAATATAAAAGTTACCCCAGATGACGTGGATGCTGAGTTAAAAAAACTTATTAACCAAGTTGGAAGTAAAGAAAAATTCAATGAAGTTCTCAAACAAAATGGAATTACCGCAAGTCAATTCAAAAAAGATTTAGAGGAAGAAGTTAAAATTCAAAAACTAGTTGAAAGTTTAAAAATTGTGAAAGTATCAGATAAAGATGCTCAAAATTTTTACAAGGCTAATATCGACAAATTTAAACACTCTGAAAGGGTCAAAGCCTCACATATTTTAGTTTCAGCCAGCAAAGACGATATTCGCGCTGTAATTACTGCCGACGCTGCAAATAAAAACTTAACACCGGCTCAAATTGATGAAAAAGTTAAGGCTGATTTAGAGAAAAAATATGACAAAGCAAAAAAACTTCTTGATGAAGTGAAAAAAGACCCAACAGCATTTGCTAAAATTGCAAAAGACAATTCAGATGACGTTATGAGTGCACCACAAGGCGGCGACTTAGGCTATTTTACTAAAGAGCAAATGGTTGATGAATTTTCCAAGGTCGCATTCACCCAAAAGCCAAATACTATTTCAGATATCATAACAACGCCATTTGGCTATCATATTATTATGGTAACTGATAGACAAGAAGCGGGCGTTGAAAGTTTTGACAAAGTTAAAAATGATATAAAAATATTCTTGTTGCAGCAAGAAAAAGTCAACATTCTTCAAAAGCACGTTGACAAGCTGAAAAGCGAAGCTACAATAATCTTTAATGACCCAAGTTTCAATCCTGAAACTATACAAAAACAAATTAAAGAAAAAGCGGAAAAAGACCCTGCATTAAACCCAGAAAACAAAAGCGCAAAGGACTAATATGGGCAACGTTGTTTCAAGAAGCGAAATACCTCGTATTGTTGAAGATTTACGTAAAGAAGGCAAAACAGTC
Organism: uncultured Muribaculaceae bacterium; assembly: GCA_964626145.1. GTDB lineage: Bacteria > Cyanobacteriota > Vampirovibrionia > Gastranaerophilales > Gastranaerophilaceae > RGIG2134. Next base: position 7,041 of record CAZVBZ010000025.1, read on the forward strand.
GTTACTACGAACGGCTGTTTTGACATTCTTCACGTTGGACATGTTAGATATTTGCAAAAAACAAAAACCTTTGCAGATTATTCGGTTATAATGCTTAATAGTGACAAGTCTGTCCGTTCAATAAAAGGACCAACACGCCCGATTAATAACGAAGCCGACAGAGCAGAAATATTGTGTGCATTGAGTTGTGTTGATTTTGTAGTTTTATTTGATGAAGATTCACCAGCTAATCTTATAGCGGAAATCAAACCTGACGTCCACACAAAGGGCGCTGATTACACTATAGAAACATTACCAGAAGCAAAGGTAATTATGGAAAACGGTGGCAGGGTAGAGTTTATAAGCTTTGTTGAAGGCAAGTCAACCACATCCATTATTGAAAAAATGAAAAATTGATTGATTTTATTTCGAAGATAGACAAAGCCTTTTTACAGTATCATCGCCAAAATCATCAAAATCATTCCGCCAATTTGTATTCCGGTTGACAAATGTTGCATAAGTTTATTTTCCTTATATACCTGGGCAGATTGCTGTGCGTTTGCAACCGTGGCGAGTCTTTCGATACGAAGCTCATCTGGCTCGGCAGAAAAGTCTTTGTTAAGCATTTTCTTTTCCAACCTGGATAATCGTCTACTAGTGCTGTCTTCGGTGTACATTTTTCCAAAGATTGTCTGTTCAAGGCGCAACAGTGTAGCGCTTTTTGCTGCGCTTGGTTGCGGACTGTCAATGTGGACTGGCGCGGAAGATGCCCGCGGGTTACCATTTGTGCCTGGGCTAAAATAATTATATTCATCGTTGTTTGCCATATAATCGTCGTAACTGTTGTTTTTAGAGACCGGAGGCGGAACAAGGCTAGAAAGTCTTTCTACGCGCTCACTCAAAGAAGCTTTAGATATCCGTCCATACGCCTTTTGCTCAAGCCTGTCAAGTCGCTTATAGATATTCTCATTTTTATAAGTTTGCTTTAAAAGTGAATTTTCAATGTTATCTACTATAGGGTATTGAGCAGATGAATCCACTGGTTCGTTTGCATAATCCTCGTCAGGGTCATCAAACACGCGCTGCTGCGTATTGTTATAGGTATCGTTATTAGATGCAATATTAGATTGCATCTCGGTTTCTAACCCGAGGTCAGAGTTTAACTGCTTTAATCTGGTAGAAGTCGAGCTACTTTTGGTTGTTCCGTAAACGAATTTTTCTATTTGATTCAAGCGCTCTGAGTCTTTCATTTTTGAGTTTTCATGCCCAAATATATGATTCTCAATCAATGCAAGGTTTTGTGCGGGGGTTAGCGCAAAACCTTGCAAACTTACTGCAATCGAAACTAATAATACAAATAATATTTTATGCTTTCTTTGTTTCATAATTTTTATTTATATTTTATTTTTTAGTTTTTTGCATTGACCTAAAACGGACTGTTTTTTAAATTCAAACAGTCCGTTTTTTTATTAGATGAAAGTATTAATTTTTAAATTTATCTAGTTATATATTCTAACAAGGTTCGTACACCAATACCCGTTCCCCCTTTAGGAAAACCCTTGTATGGTGTATCGAGAAATGCTGTTCCAGCAACATCGAGGTGTACCCATTTTGTTGAAGCAACAAAATTTTTCAAAAATGCTCCTGCCACAGAAGCTCCACCATATCTTGAACCGGTATTTTTCATATCCGCAATATCGCTTTTTAATGACTCCATGTGTACATCCCAGATAGGAAGCGCCCAAAAATCCTCACCCGCTCTATTTGACGCAGATTGAATATTTTTTATCATCTCATCATCATTTCCCATTATACCGCTTGCATAATGTCCTAAAGCAACAAGGCATGCGCCAGTCAAGGTCGCAATATCAATTATTTCATCCACTTTAAGGTTTTCTGCAAAACATAGAGCATCCGCAAGTGTTAACCTACCTTCTGCGTCAGTATTGTCGACCTCAATAGTTTTACCGTTTTGCGCTGTAAGAATATCGCCTGGTTTATAAGAGTGTCCGCTCAACATATTCTCGCAGGCGGCAATTATACCGTGAACTTCAACATCTGGTTTGATTTCACAAATTGCGCTCATAATACCCAGAACAGCAGCGGCACCCGACATGTCATCTTTCATATTTAGCATACTTGCTGGCGGTTTGATATCATACCCGCCGCTATCAAATGTTATCCCCTTACCTATAATTGCAATTTTTTTCACCGGCTTTCGAGCTGGTTTATATGTCATGTGTATAAATTGGGGTGGTTGGGCACTACCTTGTCCTACGGCTAAAAACGCGCCCATCCCTCTTTTTTCACATTCTTTTTTATCAAAAACTTCTACATCAATATTGGGAATATTTAATGCAATTTCAGCTAGCTTTGACGGCGTCGCGTATTGTGCTGGTTCGTTACTTAAATTGCGAGCAAAATTTGTATATTTGGCAAATATTTCACCTCGGTTTACAGCCGCTTGAATTGACTTTGTACTATTTGGGCAAGCAATTATTATATTTTTCAATATATCTTTGGCTTTTTCTGATTTGTATTTGTCAAATGTATAACCACCGAGGACAAAGCCTTCCGTAAGAGCCTGTATATTTTCTTCAGTACTTTTATCAAATGGAATTGACACAACCGCGGTCGCAACATTTTTGAAAGCTTTAAGTTTTTTTGAAGTTTCAATCGCTACTTGTCTAATTCTATCCGAATTAAACTTTGATTTTTCACCTAGCCCTATTAATAAAATTTTAGGAGTTTTAATTTTACCTAATGTTGGCAAGGTATAAGTAGATAGGAACTTTGGTTTAAATTGTTCATGCATAAAGATGTATTTGCTAATTGCATTTTCCAATGCAACATCAATGATTTTAAAAGTTTCATCTTTTTGTTTCTTTTCGTCAAAAACGCCAAGAACAAGAATGTCGGCGCCTATTTCCAAAACTGGTTTTTTATCTAATTTAATGTTCATAAATACCTCCTATTAAACATGAAATCAAGCATATTATAAAACACAAATAACGAAAAAAACCAGTCTATTTGACCGGTTTTTTCAAAACTTTTCTTTTTCAATTACACACGATGAACTTTGTTAGCTCTGATACAAGATGTACAAACCTTGATAGTTTTTACTGTACCATTTTCATTAACTTTTACAGTTTGAAGGTTTGGATTTTGTCTGTGTACATTTTGTTTATGTGAAAAAGAGATTTTAGCCGCTTTAATTGGTTTTTTACCGCAAATTGCACATTCTCTGGACATAGTTTGTTTCCTTTCTACATTGATAGTGTAAAAATATCATACCTTAAAAATAAATAATATCAAGCCAAATATGAAAAAATATTAATTTTTAAACTCGTAATAACTTTTTTTATTTCTCACAATAAAATTCATTAGTCTTAAATTTTTCAACACCCAGCATTGACAATATTTCTTTCTGATTAGCTGTAATTTCTTTATTGTAAAGGCAATCATCATAAAGTTCATTTTTCCATGCTTCCTTTTTAATATACGCAATTGCCTCTTGACATTTCGGATTAGAAGTATTTGCATCTAAAAATTCTTTACACTTAATCACATCTCCTTTATCCGCGAGTGCGCAAAGTTTTCTTATAAATTTGGCTGTCTCACGGTCGTTTGGATAATATTGTTTAAGCTTTGCTCCACCAATATCATAAACTATTCCGTTTATGTGGTTCCAGTCTGGATGCGTCATCACATCTATAAATTCTATAGGGGAAGCCATATGTAAAAATGCGATATTTTTAATTTGAGTAACAGCGTTATTACTTACATATCTAGAAACCAAATAGCCATCATTGTTATTGTTGTATGCAATTTTCCCAAAATAAAAACGAGGTGTTATCCCAGTTCCAGACTTGTGTGCAATAAAAGTAGAGAGTACAGGCTCAATTTCACCACCATGACCACAAGGCAGTTTTTCTAAAAAAGAGCGAAAAGTAAGCCTAAGCCCATCATAAACCGGCGCAAAGGATTTTACAGTAAAATTTTTATCTTTGATTGTCAATTTAAATGCTTGTCCTATTAAGCCATCACCAAGTTGTTCAATTTTTATACTTTGCTTTATTAATGTCGCTAAATTTTCTTTAAAGGAGTTTATTATATTCTTTATTGAATCTGCTGATTTAATCTCACTATTAGGAATATTTTCTAAGAATTCTTTAAGATTTAGAATACGATTAACAGCGCCTTTTTTATATATAGAAATTTCTGCGAGGCTTTTTGCAAAACCGGCAAAAAGTTCTCGAATTTTCATTGCCACATCAGGAATTTCTTCACGTTTTACCTCTGTAAGAAATACTCGCGGTATTGTTCCAAGGAAATGTTTTTTTCAGGCTGCTCTTTTAAAATGTCATGCAAAAGATTTTCTTCAACATAAAAAGATTTAAAAAATTTTGCTGGACTTAATTTGGCGCCTTGAGGTATATTAGTTATTGTTCTATATAATCTAAGAGGAAACATATCACTTATACTAAAACACGTAAAGAAAAAAAGTTGACAATTAAATAAAAAAGTTGAAAAAAAATTTTTAGCGGTTATTATATAAGAAAAACATACGCGCCCGTAGCCCAGTTGGATAGAGCGCATGGCTACGAACCATGAGGTCGGGGGTTCGAATCCCTCCGGGCGTGGTTTTTAAAAGAGTCGAAAGACTCTTTTTTTATGGGGTTTAACGTTATATGTTTTTTGTAAATAATTAAATGTCTGCACGTATTTTTTATTTCTTCCCGATTATTTCCCGACCATAACGAACGATAGTATTTGATTTTTATTGATTATTAATAATGGTAATTATGTTCATTTAATTATTTGAGTTATTAAACTTAAAAAAAGTAAGAAAAATATAAAATGAACAGTTCCGCTAAATTTTATATAGCTAAGTTCTTCTTTAATAGCCTCATCAAATTGAGCAATTCTTTTTAAAAAAGTAAAAAAACTATCGAAAGCAAGAAAACACAATAAAAAAATTTTTAAATATATCATTCCTCCTCCTTTGCTTTGTTGATGATGTCGAGGATAGCGACATCTTCATATAGAGGCATATTATCCTTATCATAAGCACCGTTTTTAAAGACTTGCTCAATTTCATCAAGGGCTTGTTTGTATTTATCTCGCTCATCTATTGTTACAAGTAAAGCGTAATCTAAATCCCTTATAGTTTTGCAGGGAATTTCATCTATACAATCTATACAATCTTCACAATCTTGGCAAGATTTTATACAGGATATTTTGAGTTTTTCTTTCAATTCCTCATTTTCTGCTTTGAGTTGGTCGAGTTCGTCAAGAGCTTCGTTGAGTTGCTGTTGCAAATTTAAACATTCTTGATTGATAATATCTATTTCGTTTTTATATGCGATTTTATTGTTTTTGCACTCTTGCTCTTTATGTTTGAGTTGTTTGTAGTAACAATTTGGGTTTTCTCTGCAATTTCCTAAATTGCAAGTACAAGCATAATTCATACCGCAATATCTATCTGGCAATAAATGTACATATTCGCATTCGCTCACATCTACACCGTCAATTATTATTTGTTTATCTGTCATATTCTTTCCCCTCCTTAATAATTATCAATTACATCAATTGCGTTTTGTTTACGTTCTGCGTCACTATGTACGTAAATCATTGTTGTTGAAATTTCTGCGTGTCCTAAAAGCTCTTTAACAACAACAATATCTAATGCTTGCACCATCAAAATCAAACCCTGCTTTTATTGTAAAAACATAAGTTTTACTTTTTTTCTTATCTATCAAAAGAATATGAAGTGTTATTGGTATTTATAGAATACTTAATTATAATATTCTATTACTGAATACAATTTCACAGCCCCGCAAACATTTCTTAACATCCTCTGCGGCGGTTTAAACTAAAAATTCATCTAAAAACTTCGCTCCGCACCGTTCCTACAAACATACCTACAATAATTGTAGGTATAATCAATTTTTAAATAAAAAATCACAGGACTTGATTTTTTATATTCAGCATTCAATAATGTAATTGTTGAGCGAGTTTGCTTGGCATGAAAATTAAATATCGCGGGATGGAGCAGTCTGGTAGCTCGTCGGGCTCATAACCCGAAGGTCGTTGGTTCAAATCCAGCTCCCGCAACCAATTGATTTAAGTGGCTTTTAGAGATTTCCTAAAAGCCACTTTTTTAATAAAAACAACACATTTAGCAACACAATAAAATGAGAAGAATTAAAAAATTATAACAAACTTCGTGAATCTGAATAAGTAATGTAACGATTAGAATTATTTTATGTATAATTAAACAATGGGATACTGTAATTATTGCAAACAGGATAAAGATTTAATCAAAGCACATGTCTTACCGCGTAGATTTTATATGAAAGATTCTAGCGGAGTTTACCAAGGTATACACAAAGACGGTACCTACAAGAACTGGCAATGCGGTTTTTATGATAAAGAGATTTTGTGTGGTGATTGCGATAATATTCTTGGGCAATACGACAATGAAGCATATAAGCTATTACTAAATATTGATACAAAAATACAGAAAACAGATTGGAATGGCGTTAAAGCATATCATTATAAAAAAGAAGAATTTGATTATAAAAAAATAAGAAAGTTCTTTATTGCTTTAATATGGAGAGCTTCAATTTCTAAAGGTGGTTTTAATGGTGTTGTTGATTTAGGAAGATATGAGGATATTGCGTTAGAAATATTAAAAGGAAATATAGAAAACGAGAATCTATTTAAGGTTATTGTTTTAACAGAAGATAGACCAAATGATTTTACCAATGTGCATTATATAATGAAAACAAGAATGGAAACCCAAATTGCTTACGCTGTGTATTTTACCCAAATTGCTTACGCTGTGTATTTTACCCAATTTGTAGCTTATATCATACCTAATTATAAAAGACCGAACTCTCATACTTTTGAAATATTTGATAAGTTAGCATTAAGTGCATCAGATTTTATAATAGCAGAATCTTCAATTCTTGCAGATACAAAAAGAAACTTTTTAATAAAAACATTTTCAAAAGGCATAAAAGCTTCTAGAACAAAGTAATCACCCCATACAGCCCCTCTCATTGAGTGATGAGGTTTCTTGGTTGCGGACACAAGTTTTCGGCTGTGAGATTGGCTTGGTTGCTCGCATTAAACGGCATTACAGGGCTTGCTCATCGCAAGCCCTTTCAGCCTCTGCTCGCAATCCGCTTTTCTCGGTTTACAAAACCCCGCCGGTAAAAATTTCAGATGAGAGTATTCTCTGGCGAATGATGAAATGTTTTAGTGGTGTGAGGTATAAAATTACCTTACTTTATATCTTTAATTGTTTTTATAATTTTTAAATAGGCTTCAATTTCATTAGGAGTTGCCAAATAAATTTCTTTTATTAGTTCGTCGCGATTTTTGTTTTTCGTTTCAGTTGTAGTTACACCAAACTCTGCTAATGAAATTTTCAAAATATCAAGCATTTTTAAAAAGCTGTTTAAAGCAGGAATTTGTAATCCTCGCTCAATGTTGCTTAAATTCTTTTCAGTCATACCGATTTTTTCGGACAATTCTGCTTGCGATAATTTAGCATTTACTCTTAATTGTTTAATTTTCTTGCCTAAGAATTCCTTGTCATCATAAAGAAACATAGTTATTATTCCTTATTATTTACTTAAAAATACCGCACAAATAATAACCGAATAACCTTATGACTTATAAGTTATAAATATTTTAGAAATTCGCAATACTTTATGTATTTTTTGTGGTAAGATTGCCATAGAAATAATACTTTATTAACAAAAGTATTATTCAAGGTGGTTGTATGATAAAACATTCTAAAGAAGAATACATCAAAATGTTCAATATTCTTGAGGAATACTTGAAAGACAAGGTGCAAGGTCTTGATTTAACTATTTTAGAGGCTGTTAAACAGAGGGAGAACGGAAAAAGTTTTAGTTTTGAAGAACATTTGAGCGGTTTTATTTATGCCCAACTAAGTGCATTGGTATCTTGGAAAAAGATTAAAGATAATCAACAAAGACTTAATGAGATATTTTGCAACTTTGACCAACTGCAACTAAAAGAAAAATCCGCAGAAGATTTAATCAATGAGATTACGGCTATAAAATGTCATAATCCTTATACGACTAAAAAGCAAATGCGGTCATTAAAAGCGAATATTGAAACTTTTGAAAAAATCAAGCAAAATTTCGGAAGTTTGGACAATTTTATAACGCACAGCACGTCGTCTAACGTTATCAAATTACTTGCAGATAGTAATAGCACCTATAAATTAAAGTATGCAGGAGTTGCTCTTGTGTGTGAATACTTGCGAAATGTGGGAGTGGATATTATTAAACCGGATGTACATATTAAAAGAATTGTATCGGCGGAAAGATTAAATTTAGTAACTTCAAAAAATGATTACGAGATTATAGATGAATTTAAAAAACTGGCACAAGAAATCGAAATCAGCCAAGTAAAAATGGATTACCTATTGTGGAATTATTGCTCAAAGGGTTATGGCGAAATTTGCACAGCAACTCCAAAATGTGACAAATGTGTAATTAAAAAATATTGCAGGAGGGGAAATGACTGTTATTGAAGAAATTGAAGAATTTGCAAAATCAATGCCATTAAATTATGAATTTAGTGCCAGTTGGTTTAAAAACATACTAAGTAAGCAATACAAACGTTCTGCTGGTAGTTATATTCCTTCTGATTACTGTCATAATAGGAAAAATAAAGGTATTAATTATGACAAACAACCGCATTACTTCTTATATTTGGGGCGTAATAAGTATAAATTTGTCGGCAAAGGCTATGTATATAAAGGCGAAGTTGAAGAAAACTCAAGAAAAAATTTTTAAGCATATTGCAAACAATTCTCGTTATGTTATGGTAAGCAAAATATTGGAGGTAAGATGAAATTTATTAGAGATGTAATTATTGTAATAGTAATGTTAGGTTTAGCAAGTTTATTAGGTTGGCGGTAATGTATTTTTGCTCTGGCGGAGGAAAAGAAAAATAAAAAATAACAAGTTTAATATTAAACAACCTATATGTAGCAGTACAGTAAGTAGCAAATTTTGCAGATATCCCGATGATTACATTGACCTTATTATCATGACAAAGTTTGAACTGTCAACAAACCGAAATTTTAGCCAGAGATTAAAGGATTGTTTGGTTGGGAACACCAATTTTTTGCAAAAAGGCTTTCTTAATAAAAATTTACAATTATTTTTTTAGCCTAATTTTTGGAAAAGTTACTATCATTTTCAACTTTACAATTCTGCTCAAAATTTCTCCACTCAAGGGTTTCCAGACTTTACAATCTATCTATGCTTCTATCAATAGTTCTATCTATCTATAGGAATTGATTTTAAAGGGGTTTAGGGGTTGAAAAAATTTAAGAATCAATTATTATGAAAACGTCAGGACTTCGAAGTTAGAAAAGTAGTTACCACTTGCATTCCTTAAGGTACAAGCCTTTTTAAGGCTTAGCTTGGCTATGCAAAAAATCAAAAGGAGAATTTTATGCAAAATCGTATACCACCAAATCGTTTTAGAATGCTTGATACAATGGAATACATCAGGTAAAACTGTAAAGGCAGAATATATGCCAATATGTTTACAGTTAAAGAGTTCGCGAAAACTTTTAAAATCGGTATCAATACTGTTTACAAACTATGTAAAACTAAAGATTTTCCAGTAATCCAAATTGGCGGTAAGAAATACATACTTGTCAATGATTTTAATGAATGGGTTATGAAGAATGTAGGAAAGGTAATAGAACTATGTTAAACGGAAACTATTATCACAGAACACACAAGAATTTTAAGCCAGATACGAGAGGAAAAATTGACCACAGAGACAGCCCAACTAATTTATTCGGAATTCAAAATACAGATAGAGAAATTAAATGGGTTTGTTCAAAAGATGTAACCAGTGAAAGCCACATTGGTTATCATCAAATAGTCTATGCCTTTCATAGATGTGTCGGTATTTATTCAAATGTCAAAATGAAACAATGGCTTGATAGAGATAAAAATTTTAATAGCTTACTAGAAGAAGATAATTTAGGCAGAAAATATCTTCTTTACAGTGATTACAAAAAGTGGACATTAGCTAACAGTAAAAAGTTAAAATTAATAGAAACGCAGAAGAGGGAGATTGCAATATGGATACTAGGTTTATAAATGTAGAACACTCAATCAAATTTAGGACTATGAAAGAAGCTGAACGTGAGGCAAATCGTTTAAAAATGGTTATGGACAGATTCGCAAAGAAAACAAAATTACCGTTCAGTTGTCTGATTGCCGTAAGTCAGTTAAGTTTAAGATTTGGCGAATATGTTTTATTTCATAATGGCAAGAAAGGTCGTCCTATAAGAAAAGCTGTTTCAAAACTTAAATTATTTGAACCACCAGAAACAGTCGCACCACATTTACATATTTTTATAGTTTATACAGAGCAAGAAAAAAGAATTTCGAACAAAATAGTTGAAAGTATAACTAAAAAATTTGGTGATGATAGTTCACGAGCTTACTATATTACAAATACAGACCCGCTATATTTTTTACAGTATGTAGCAAGACAATCAGGAATTTTACGATTTGTAGAAGATTTTACAAATACAATCCAGTTTGATTTAAAGAAAATGTGCAGAATTTCAATAAAGCAAAAAGACGGTCTTTATTTTCACAATAATAACCGGCACGACAGCCGTTTTAGATTGCCCGCAGATTAAGTTTCAGCATACTGTAAAAATACATGTGTAATTATTAATGGATAGAGTAAAAAGGATATGGGTAAGAACAGAATAGCGATATTGTTATTAGTTGATAATAAAAATATACAAAATTTGTATTTGACAAATGCCCGTATCCAAAACCCCTATAATTAAATCATATCGGTAGTGAACAACTGTTTTTAACGAGATTTTTCACAAAATTTATTATACAGTTCCGGCATAGGAATTCATTTTTATCATTTTATTTGAGCTAACTGTATGGTTAATGACGAAAAGTTTTACCGCAAAGAGGTATCATTCCATATAAAATAACAGACTCACAGAATTTGTTCAGAGAATGCGTGCATTAAATCATCAGCTTGATAAAACTTGATTAAGAAATGTCTTTAAATAGGTTATGGTCGAAAACAACATTTTGAAACTGTTTGAAATGTATTTGTTTAGGGTTGATTTTTTAATTTTTAAATAAATATTTGCGGAAGTCTTTACAATCAAACATCAATATCCAATAATGCAAAAGTCCAAAGGAGGTAAAAATGGAAGAAGAAAAGAAAGTCCAAAATGTTGCTTATATCCGAGTAAGCACATTAGAACAAAACACAGAAAGTCAATTTGAAATTTTAGAACCCTACAAAATTGACAAGTATTTTGAAGAAAAAGTTAGTGGTAAAACCACAGACCGCCCGAAACTTTTGGAAATGATTGATTATGTTAGAAACGGCGATACTGTCTATATTAAAGATTTTTCAAGACTTGCTCGCAGTACAAAAGATTTACTTTGGATTATAGAAGAATTAGAGAAAAAAGAAGTTAAGTTAATAAGCCATAAGGAAAATTTTGATACAAGCACACCTGCAGGTAAGTTAATGGTTACAATGCTTGGTGCTATTTATGAATTTGAACGTGCAAATCTTTTAGAACGACAAAAAGACGGAATCGCAGTTGCCAAAAAAGAGGGCAAATACAAAGGCAGGAAGAAAATTCAAAAGCCAGATAACTGGCAAGAAGTTTATAGTGATTGGTCTTGTCGCAAAATTACAGCGAAAAAGGCTTGTGAATTATTAAAATTAAAAACAAACACTTTTTATAATTTTGTGAAGGAAGAAAGAGAGGTTGCATAATGACAAAACGAAGAAGTAACGGCGAAGGCTGTATTTATAAAGATACTCGTAGCGGGAAATGGAAAGGAAAATTTGAAATCGGCTATGACGCAAAAGGTAACAGAAAATTCAAATCTTGTACAGGTAATTCAGAACGAGAAGTAAGATTATTGCTTAAAGATTTAATGGAAAAACATCATGCCGGTATTGATGTTAGTTCAAAGAGTATCAAAGTCGGGGAATATTTTGATAAATGGTTTTATGACAATGTAATATATGACTTGAGAGAATCTACAAGCCAAAGTTATGAAATGATTATAAGAAGACATATAAAACCACATATTGGGGATATTGTTTTTGCAAACTTAAACAGTGATGATATCAAAGAATTTTATAGATTTCTTTATGATAACGGCAAATTAAACGGCAAAGGCGGATTATCTAATAAAACTGTAGAAAATATCCATTTAGTCATAAGCAGTTGTATAAATTACGCATTAAAAAGAGGGGAGCTTATCCGAAATCCATTATTAACAGTAAAATTAAAACGTGAAGGTAAAAAAGAGATTGAAGTATTTACAAGAGATGAACAAGAAAAAATCATAGCTGAATGTCCAAACCATTATTATGGAATGGCGATTAAGTTTGATTTTTATACAGGTTTGAGAGCCGGCGAATTGTTGGGCTTAACATGGGATTGTGTAGATTTTTACAAAAATACAGTAAGAATAAATAAGCAGGTGCAAAGAAATAAAAATTTTAGCAGAAATGCACAAACTAAAACTATTTTAGGATTTGTTTATAACACAAAAACTAAAAACTCAAACAGAGTAATAAAAGTAATGCAGCCATTGATGAATGATTTAGCGGAATATAAATTACAACAAGACACCTTAAAACGAAAATTAGGACAAGATTATTATACTAAACTAAATCTAGTATTTCCAAGACAAGACGGGTATTTTACCGATACCGGAACATTTTTAGACGCATTCAGCAGAATACAGGACAAACTGGAAATTAGCCACAGAAATGTTCATGCAATGCGACATACTTTTGCAACACGAGCCTTAGAAAGCGGAATGAAACCAATAGTAGTATCAAGATTACTCGAACACGCAAGTATTCAAATAACTTTGGATATCTACGGGCATGTAATTCCCGACTTTGCAGAACAGGAGTTGGAGAAAATGGAGGAAATATATATTTAAATATTAGCCAAATGGCTATTAAATACTTAACAAATTTGTCTTTTTCTTAAAGTTTGAATATAATTAGAAAAAGGATTGTAGAATGGTGGATTTATCTAATGAAATTGAGCTTATAAAAGACAGTAATATAACTATTTGTTATATTAAAGATTTTTCTGATAATTTTAAAAAACATATTAAAGAAGTTTTAACAATTATATGTTACGGTCCAACTGTCAATAATCCTGAAGATATAAAATATTATCCCTTTGAAGAAACTATTAAAAGTTTTAAGGAAAGATATGATAGTAAAACAGAAGATACCAAGAAAGGAATGTTAGGAGAATTACTTGCTCATATTCTTATAAATTTATATGCAGATAATTTAAAAGTGTTTTCTCAATATTTCAATAAAGAAGAATCTAGTATTCGAAAAGGTTTTGATATTTTATATATAGACACTTTGCATAATTGTATTAGATATGGAGAAGTTAAATCTGGAGAAAAACTCACAAATAAAACAGTCTGCCAATCTAATAATGGATTATTATATGATGCAGAAAGTGATTTGAAAGATAAATTGACAGATTCAACTAGAACGGTTCTCTGGGATAGTGCTAAATGTGATGCTAATGCATATATGAAAAGTACAGTAAATCAAAATGGTATAAACTTACACGCGTTGTTACAAAACGATAGAAATTCACATATATCCAATAATAAAAAAGTTATATTAATTTCAGTCTGTTTTAATGATATAAATGATAGAATTGATTTAGAAGAAACTAAAAAATTTTATACAAGACATTGCATGCGTAATAATTTTTCCGAAACAATTTTATTTACTATACAAAAGAGTACTTTTCAAAAAATTGAACAATTTTTTAATGAGGAGTATGCAAAATGCAATGTATAACCTTAAATAAACTAAGAAACTCTGCATATAAACACGATGACTTTTATCGATTATATAAAGAATTGATAACTAAAGAAGCTCCAACATTATCACTCGAAGAAAAGATGTTTTTACTTAAATTAGCTATAGTATTCTTAAATCAAGACGATATTAATATAAATAAACTTGGTTATAGAATAATTTTAGAATATTCTACAAAATTTTCTGATTATGAACCATTATACGAAACTGCCATAAATCAGGGTTATATTCCTATTGTAAAATTTATAGAAGAAAATTATATCAGTAAAGAACAAATAGATAATAATTTCTTTTTAACATGGCTATCTTCGTTTAATGAAACTTTTAAAAGAGGGGATATTTATCTATCTTGCCAACAAAAATGTTTATTTGAAAATTTTACACAAGACCAATCAAACAATATTGCGGTTATTGCCCCAACATCATATGGTAAATCCGAGCTTATAATAGCAAAAGTCAAAGAAAACTTAGATAAAAAAATTTGTATAATAGTACCTAGTAAAGCTTTATTAGCACAAACTAAACGTAGACTAATAAAACATGATGATATTTGTAGAACTTTTAGGAAAATTATTACCCACCCAGAATTATATAAAGGAAATGAAGAAAATCTTATTGCAGTATTAACTCAAGAAAGATTGCAAGCATTGATGAATAAACATAAAAATGTTTATTTTGACCGCATATTTATAGATGAAGCTCACAATATTTTTTCTGATGATGATAGAGCTTCCTTGCTTGGACAAGTCCAACTAATTTTAAATAAACGAAATCCAAATACTAAATTTAGTTATTTTAGTCCATTTATATCTGATACGAATAATTTAAAACTCAAATATTCCAATATTTCAATCACTTCAAGTAAAATTTCAGAAAATTTAAAGTCTGAAAAATTTTATGTATTAAATAGTTTTAATGGACTTGAATTTAAATTATTCGACCAATCAACAAATGAGTTTTTTGTTATGGATTTAAATGAAAAAGATTCTAACTATATAGAGTTTATAAAAAATCATTCAGGTAATAAAAATATTTTGTATATAAATAAACCTAGAGATGTAGAAACATTTGTTTTAGAGTTTATAAATACATTACCGAATATTCAAGATATTGAAAATGATAATGATTATAAAGCAATTCAAAATTATTCGCATAGGGATTATAAACTTTTAAATTGTTTGAAAAAAGGAGTAGTATATCATCATGCAAGTATGCCCGATATTATAAAATTATATGTAGAAAAAATATTTAGCAAAAACCCAAACTTTAAATATATAATAACAACCTCAACTCTTCTAGAAGGGGTAAATATTCCTGCAGAAAAAATGTTTTTATTGTCTTATAAAAAAGGTAAAAATAAATTAACTAAATCTCAATTTAAAAATTTAATAGGTAGAGTATGTCGTTTTAGCGAAATATTTAATAATTCTAATGGTAATTTAAAATTATTATCTCCTGAAATATTTATTATTGATAATCCGATTATGGGCAAAAGGCGAAATTTGGAGAGTTTTTTAAAAAGTTCTTTAGATATAAAGGAAATAAAAGATGATATAAATAATGTTTTATTAGAAAAGTGCGAAATTAATGATAAAAATACGGAAATTATAAATAATATTGTAGATTATATAGAAAATACTGAACCTGGAACAATACCAAATGTTGTTATTCCCCTAATTGAATCAGAAATAGGGAAATTATGTTATAAGCACAATGTCCATGATTTCAATATAAAAGCAAATGAAGAAAAACTAATTGAAAATTACAAAAAATTAAATAAAAACTTACAATTAGATAATACTTGGGATTTATTAGAAACAATTTATTTTTTATTCTTTAGTAATATAAAAATTGAAAATACCAATATTAACCGTTTTAACAATGAAGAAACTAGAAAATTTTATGCAAAATTTTTAAAATGGCGGGCTGATGGAAAATCTTTTAAAGAAATGATTTCGTTGTTTTTACATTATTGGAAATTAAAAGAAAACGAGCAACCAATTGTATATGTTGGACAAAAATGGGGAGAAATTAAAAAAGATGCAAATATAGGCATTTTTCCTTTGCATATTGATATTTCTAAAAAGAAACCTCTCCAAAGAGTTAATATAGCTATATTAAGAATTAAAGAAGAGCAAGATTTTGTTGATAATTTTTTAATTAAATACGTAGAAGTTTTAAATGACTTAAATTTGGTTTCTTTAAATTTATATAATGCGATAAAATATGGAAGTACTGACCCAGTAAAAATTTGTTTACTTAAAAATGGTTTTTCTATTGAATTAACTGAATGTTTAACTCAAGAAAAATATTTACCTTATTTGAAATTAGATATTCCTAATAATGAAATTATTGAAATTAATGAGAATATAAAGGAATTAATGTTACAAGAACAAGAAAATCCAATTTTAGATTTTGAACTGCAATATCATATTAGATAAACAACACATTTCGCTACACATGAGTTTAACAAATTATAATCAACCTAGTGAAAGAAGATAAATTCTCATAAAAATTAGTGCCAAGTCGTGGCAAACCGTGAAAAACCGTTACGGGTTGGGCAACCCGAGGCTGTCCTCATAACCCGAAGGTCGTTGGTTCAAATCCAGCTCCCGAAACCAATTATAACAAGGGTTTTAAGGTTTTTCTTAAAACCCTTGTTTAATATTTTTCCCGATTATTTCCCGACCATAACGAACGATTGTATTTTAATGAGTGGTTTGGGTCGGACGGATAAAGTGGTTTTTTTAAGCAAATTTGCTTGGTGTTTGAGTT
>CAZVBZ010000026.1:0-23187 GCA_964626145.1 uncultured Muribaculaceae bacterium
CTTCGGCAGAGTGCCACAAGCCCATTTGTATTAATTTTTCAACTCTCGGCTTGCGGTAGCTTTGCGCTACCTTCCTCTCAGAAACGATTTCTTCGTTTCTTCGGCAGAGTGCCACAAGCCCATTTGTATTAATTTTTCAACTCTCGGCTTGCGGTAGCTTTGCGCTACCTTCCTCTCAGAAACGATTTCTTCGTTTCTTCGGCAGAGTGCCACAAGCAAACCAAGCATAATTTCCTTGTCACAAGTCCGTTATAGGAAACTTTCAAGTCATTGTTTTGAATTTTCAAGGTACTTTATAAAAATACCATTAAATCACATAAAAATCAAGTCCAGTATTTATCTAACTAAAAAAAACGCCAAAAGGCGTTTTTTAGCTTTTTTAAAATAATATTAACGAAATAATCAGTTAGCTATCCAACTACATTAAACCTAGTTTCTTGTTCATCATCGGCTACATCTTTACTATAAATTTGAGCCTCAGCGTCCATCTTTGCTTCTTGCAATTCTTTTTCACACATCACATTAGCAAAGTTAGCAATTGATTCTGAAACAGCTTGTTGATTAATCTTATCTACGACTTGCCGATTCGCATTTCTAACCGCAGCTAACTGTTTGTATGTATCTTGCACCTGTTCAGCTTTTTCGGCACGCTCTGATAGCGCCTTAAACAGCGTACCCATAGCTATAAACGGTACCGATAATGCCAGCGTGGTTACCGCTACACCCGCCAAACGAGGGTTTTGTTTTGCAAACGCCATTGCTCTTGCTTTTAATGGGCGAACTAACTTTTTGTTAAAGAAAGACTTGTCAAGTGTTTTTGCGATACCGGCTTTCAATTTTGATGCACCTGCAGCGATTTCAGGGAATTTTTTAGGTAAGACTTCACCAAGCTTTTTAACAGCCATATCACTACCTATCAACACGCCAGCAAAACCAGCAAGGGTCATCAATGACTTAATAACAGGGTGTTTCTCCTCAAAATTTCTTACAACCGGAGAAACAGCAGAAATTTTATTAACCATGCCGCCATATACACCAGCTAAGGCATACGCACCAGCCCAGCCTGCTGCAGTTTTTCCCATTACACCTAATTTACTTGAAAGTTTAGGTGACTTCGCAAACGCACCATTCAGAACTGTATCAAGAACCGGAACGGCTAAAAGTGCTGTCTTATATGTTTTTTCTTTATATTTATTATTTTTATTAGCATCAACTTTTGCTATCGATAAAAGTTGCTCATCTTTTAAATTTGCTATTGCAACAGCATCTTGATAAGCCTTAGCAAGCTGCTCTCTGTTTTGCTGTTGATAATCAAGACCATACTTATTTCCATTACGTTCAGCATTCGCACGCCGAGCATGCACTGGATGCACACGATAATCATTTGGAACAGTCGTAAAAGATACTGGTTGCATTTTTCCCACCTTTGTTACACAATTCTTCTGTTAGTATAACTCCTTAACAAAATTTTTTTTGCTAGTTATCAGACAAATGTTAAAAAATTGTTACAATGAAAAATTTTTATATTAAAACTCTAGGCTGCAAGACAAATCAAATTGAATCAAATTTGATTTCTGAAAGCTTAGAAAAAATTTCTTTACAGCAAACAAACGATATTAAATCCGCAGATATTTTTATTCTAAACTCTTGTTCTGTTACTTCAACTGCTGATAATGAAGCCCTTCGCATTATAAAAAAAGCGAAAAAGGATAATCCCAACGTTTTTACGATTTTGACAGGCTGTTTTGCACAGCTTGAATCTGCCGAATTGCAAAAATACGATTTTATAGATTTAGTTCTTGGAAACACAGAAAAAATGAATCTCGTGTCGTATTTGCAAACAACAGACAAAATAAATGTTTCAGACATATTTGAACAAAATGACTTCATTTACAAACAAATAGCAAACCCAACAAAAACGCGTGCATACCTAAAAATTCAGGACGGTTGCAACAATCGTTGCTCATATTGCACAATCTGGAGGGCAAGAGGGAAATCCAGAAGCGCAAAACCAGAAGATATTCTTGAACAAATAAAAATTTATACACAACATGATTTTAAAGAGCTTGTACTAACAGGAATTCACATTGGACAATGGGGTGGAGATTTAACACCTACCCAATCATTTTTAAACTTGATTGAACTAATTGAAAGCACCGATATTACTCGCTTTCGACTTGGTTCATTAAACCCATTTGAACTTACAGAAGAATTAATTAACCATCTTTCACAATCAAAAAAATTTTGTCCACATTTTCACATGTCGCTGCAATCCGCCTGCAACAAAACATTAAAAGCTATGAACAGGCATTACACTGTTGAATATTACCTCGAACAAATTAAAATGATAAATGAAAAATTCAACTTACCTTTTATTGGAAGTGATATTATTGTAGGTTTCCCTGGTGAAACCCAACAGGATTTTGAAACAACTTGTTTTAATATTGAAAATTCTGGACTAACAATGGCGCACGTTTTTCCTTACAGCATACGGAAAAACACCGTCGCTGCGCAAATGCCGGAACAAATTTCACCACAAACCAAAGCCATAAGAGCAGAAAGGTTAAAAAGCATTGTAAACAAAAAGTACAACCTATTTTTAGAAAAGAACCTTCACACTCAACACACGGTCATGTTTGAGAAGAAACGCTGCTCCAAAACCGGTCTTTTTAAGGGATTAACCGAAAATTATATTACAGTTTACGCCGATGTTCCCCAAAACATTTGTAACACAATGCAACAATGCATATTAACAGAATTAAAAGGCGAAAAAGTAATTGCACAGCCACTATAACCCCTCCTTTATATAAAACAGTTAAGTCTTTTGTAAACTTTTTGTAACAAATACAACGTTAAAACTAAAGTTTTTTTAAAACTTGCCGATATATAAAGTACAAGGAGCAAACCAAGTAAGTATCGGTTAATCTAAGTAAAGTAAGTAAGTAAGTAAAAGTTAAGTCTGTAAAGGGGAACGACGATGAACTTTGGTATCGACAAAGGGATATCTGCTATAGATTCTGCTGCAATAAAAGAAGTTGCGGGACAGATTTTTGCAAATGCAGAGAAAAAAGACATCCAAAATACGTTCAAATTGGACTATTCAAAGTTCAACAGACCGACTCTTGGTGCTGACTTGTATGGTTCAAAACTCTCAATTGAACAAATTCAACAAATCTCTGTTAGAAACGCCGGATTGGACACTAACTTCCAACAAAACCAAACAATTGTAGCTAGTGTACAATATCTTAACAGAGCGGCTGCGCTCGGCACTTATGCAATGCCAAACAACATGGATGGCAAGATAAATGTTCCACAAGAAGCAAAGCATCAAGACATTAACTCAAGAGAAGTTTTTGCACTTCCTGCTTCCTCAATTGCCTCCGAAATCAATGACATGAGCGGTGAGAAAAAAGGTTCAAATCCGTTCACATTCATTACTCTTAACGCGGACAATGAAGATAAAAAAGACTCCCAAACAGCCAGCATTTTTAATCTGGCATAACGTTCCACTTTTTACTTACTTGTTTACAAGACAGCCTGATGGTTGTCTTTTTTTTATGTTAAAACTTTTAATACCGTGACAGTACACTCTTTATCAATCACACAAAATCGTGCGAGAGTTTTTCTCCACATCGAATGATTATTTTTTAATACAACTATCTAAATATTTTAGCGTACTAACTTTGTTATCATATAAATATTTTAAAAAATTCAAGTGAGCACGGCTAGTCGAGGACAAAAACAAATTAATCTCAAAGCCATCAGAACAAAATGGTTCATAATCATATACAACATAGCTATTGTACTTGCTTTTCCATTCTTTTCTATCAACACGGCAATTCGTTTCTTCGGCAAGGTCCTCTAGCCAAGTAACCATATCTTTGTTTACATCCTTAACTTCAATTTGCTTTCTATTATTCAGTTCTTCCTGGTATCTTTCTGTTAACATAGCAAATCTCCAAAGTCTACTACTCTAAAACCGCAGGACGCACGCAAACGTATACGTCGTTCCAATTTTAGTTTACTTGTATTCATACGCTAAAAAAACACCAAAAAGTACTACAACTCTACACTACAAAAGAGCTATTAAAAAATCACCAATAATGATAATGCAATTATTAACAAGCACTTAACTTTCTCGCACAAAAACATTTCAAATACCATAAACGCAGTAAAATTCAGGCAGCGCTGGTTACTTAACGATTTAATAATTTAATGAGAGCTATGCAAAAGTCAAAACATCAAGCCCACGGTAATTATATAGAACATTAGCTTTATTTTCCTGGGATATTCTATGAGCCATTACAGCGCCAAGAATTGCCTCTAACTGCGATACCGGCAACATATTAGATGGTAGTTCCGTCATATTGTATTCTGTTCTCAAAACATTTTGCAAAAACTTACAGTCATACGGAGAGCGGCTTTTAAACATTCCACCCAATCTCAATTTCATTTTTATATCAGAAATTTCATAACGGAAAACATCGTAACCAGCCGCACTCAAAGTACTAAAGTAATCTGAGCACCGTCCAGAAAATCGTTCCTGCCAATTTTCAACATTTTTGATATTTCCAGTCGTTTGCACTAACGCATAACGCTTTGAATACACTTTCCACTTATGTGAAAGCATAGTTGCATTATCTGTCATAGAGACAACTATTAGCGCATCTTCTTTACCATAAAGGTTATCCAAGAAAAAAATTATATCATCAACTGTAAAAAGTTTATCTAGCGTAATGATTTTTAAGTTTTTATCAAGTATCGCAACCCCAGTATCACTAGTAGATTGATTGCCGAGCGAAATGCCTACGAAAGTTTGTTTTGTTGAAAAATCCTTCATACTTTTACGCTACAACATCTTTACATGCTTGTCAATTGCATGTCCTAGTTCAACAATCTCAACCTTTTACAAATAAAAGTTATTTTATAAACGCGCCAAATACTTTTTCGTTATCGGCTGTATTATTTTTAAATGCCAATGTCTGCACGTTTAATGGGAGAGTTTCTTTTTGCGAATTGTTTTTTTCGGCACGATTATTATAATTTGTCATTGCTATATTTAATTTAGGAATAAGAATACCTAAAACCAAACCAGAATACAAATACCCGCCAAGTTGCGCCCAGCCAAGGATTTTCACCTTCTTCAAAGTACTACTCATGTTTAACTCACGAGCTTTTTGCAATAGTTGTTTAAAACCGATAGCTTTACCCTCATTGGTAACTGTAGAAACACCTTTAGCTCGCAAATCACCCTGCAAAACTTCATCAACTGTTTTTACAGATTTATTTTTAAGCCAGTTTACACAACGTTCCATCCAACCTTTGCCAGAAGCATCTTTAGTCGAATTTAAAAGGTTTTTGCCATCCGCAAGGCTAACAATGCCTTTTGAAACGAATCCACCTAAAATTAGCCAGTTAACAAAGCCCAAAACATCCTTGAATACGCTTTCTCTAAGCTCATCACTACTTCTTGCCGCCAAAAATCTAGAAGCTATTGTAAAACCATAAACAAATTTAAAATGGTTCAATGTTGGTATTTTACCTTTAAATTGGATTTTGTTTGGAATATCTTTAAAATTTGTTGTTATAGAAGAAAGGCACAAAGCAAGCATGCCCGCTGCTGCAGCAATTTTTGCAGTTATAAAAGTTCCCGCTTTTTCTGCTTTATGACTTTTGGCGTTTGGATTGTTCATAACGCCAACAAAGCCGCCTTTGCCGGTTCTTTTCTTTGTATACCACCTATTAAACGGTTGAACACAAGCTCCCATTGCGCTAGAAATTCCCAACGCTAACAATGCTGAGCGCGATTTTAAACCTTTTAAATTACTTATAAATTTATTATTTGAAAAATTATTTTTTGATGCCTCGAAAGCTTGCGCAACTTTTTCGGTTGAAAACGCTTTGCCCAATGCTAGCATATCGTTTAAAAATGAATTGATAGCGAAATCAACGGAAAGTTTTCCATCTTTTGAGGCAATACGGAAACATTTTTCTGCCCCGGAATCTGATATAATAAGGTTTTTCAGGTAATTAAATACATCCTTTGGAATTTTTTTACCATTGAGCTTTTCGTCATTACTCAACTTAACCATTGTATCAGTAAGCTTGGCTATAGTTTCCGGCTGCAATTGAACCCATCTTGCATTTTTTCCATCGCAAGAATTCAAGCCCTTCATTTCCTCAAAAGCGCTATGATAAAATGTTTTCAATAACTCGTTTGGCTTATCTTTTAAATTCGTATAATTTTCATGCCAAATTTTACCCAGAATTTCTATAGTTTCATTGTTGGCAAAAATCGAATGAGATAATACTCCATAATCCTTATTAAATTGGCGTCCCAATGTATACGCCGCAGCTCCACCTACCGCACCAATCAAGGCATGGTTTGTCGTACCGGAATTTTCTCTTATACCGGTTTCTAGCCCTGCATCAAACCCTCTGCGGGAATCAACGATTGTCCGAGGCATTGCCATAAAGCCAAAGTCTACAAGGGTAGCACCAATCGCTTCGTTAACATTAAGAAATCGCAACCCTTGTGTCAAAACATCGCCAGCACCGCAAAAAGCCTGTCGTTTTCTGACTGGTAAACTATTTGTATTCTCTTTATAAGTTGTAAAATTAACGTTCATTTATTATTGTCTAGTGCATGCTCCGTTCACACACATTCCTATAACGCATGTAAAAGTATAAATTTGCTAGTGTTTGTACTTTTATTTTAGTAATTTTAATATTACTTAAAATTAGTCATTGCTTCAAACCGACCGAAAGTACTGTTTCTTTCGCCACTTCGAACCAATGCATGCCACAAAAGTGACATAGTTGACTCCGGACCACCTGCGTATGGGTTTTTCTCATTACCGGAGACAGTTGAGTTTTCAGCTTGGTTTACATTAATAAATTCAGCTTTCATTTTTGAAAGTTTTTTATTTTGCTCAAGCTCTTTTGCTCTATTTTTTTCTGTTTGTTTTCTATTCCAAATAGGAATAAACAATCCAAGAAGAAGCATAGACGCACCTAATGAAGTTGCTTGGCAAATACCTCTTTTTGTTTTAAATGCCGCTGGAACTTCATCAAAAGATTTTAAAGTGCAATTTTTCATCCAGTTTGCAAACTTTTTAAAACCATTTGCCTTTGCATCCACCGTATTATGAATATTAATCAAATCTACCGATGGGTCAACCTTATGCATGCTAGTTGCCAAAGCCTTAGCTACAACATCACCGAGAAAATACAAACTTGCAAAACCCGCAGCGTCTCTAAATGTTGATTCGCGCACTTCGTTTCTATCTTCAGCGGCAAGGACCCGACTCGCAAAGGTAATAGCAGCAATCCATCTCGCCTGATCTAAAGTTGGAAACAACCCTTTAAATTGGAACATTTTCCAACTCGGTTTTTTCATCATTGACGCAACGGCAAGCCCCATTATAGTGCCTGCCCCTAGGAGTTTATACCACCAAAGTCCATGCTCTTTTTTCTTTGTTTTTTGTTCTGTTCCAAAATCTCTATAAATCGGGGCGCCCTTTATTCCTGATTTTTTCCTTGTTATCCAACGATTAATATACTGCATTGAAGCCGCCAAAGGCAAAACCAATGCCAACCCAATAAAACTTTTTTGCTTTACAAACTTTATCGCAGTTTCAGTAAATTTTGGAATATTTTTGGACACCTCTGGCTTATTAAATTGTTTGCCCATATCAACAACATCTCTAAGCATTGCCGCAAGTGTTGAATCAAAGGCTTGTCCGCCATCAGAAACAAATCTAATAGTTTCCGTCGCGCGAGTAGTTTCAGCAAGCATTTTATACGCATCTGCTACAGCCTTTTTGGGATTAACTTCACCAGAAATAGCTTTTGTCAATGTATCTACAACATTATCAAATTTTTCTACCTTAGAATACTTCACCCATTTATCTGCACTTGAAGAATTAAACCCTTCTAAATCACCAAGAACAGAATTGACATATTTTCTAATTTTATTATCAGGTCTTTCCATAACAGCCAAGTGGGAAGAACCGCCAATAGTCCTGAATTCAGTTGGTTGAGAGTAATGAGTAGCAAGTTTCTTTATAGTGTCTTCATCTGCCCAAGAAGTGACCATACCAATATTTCTATACTCTTTTGGGACTGAAAGATATTGCATAAAACCAGCCACACCCATTACAAAATAACTAGGCAACAAGCAGTTAACAAGCAATCCCGATGATTCTCGTCTCAAGGTTTCCAACCCAGCGTGAGAGTTAGTGTTAAAATCAACTGCGGCACGCGGCACAATGCAAGTTGCGGCATCAATCACAGAAACACCAATCATCGGATGTTGCTCGCATGCCTGAAGTCCGGCTGTCAAAACATCTCCCACACCTCTAAAGTTAATCTCTTTAGAGGTTTTTTGTTTTTTATTTAAGAACAAGTTATTATTGAACTGGCTATATGTGTTATCTAGTTTTTGTATCATATTTTTTCTGTATAAGGAACCTTAAGTTTATTCTAACAAGTCCGTAATTATAATAAAATAGGACATATTTTTTTTTGCCTTTGAACGAAATCCGCATTTTTGAACAGTTTGCACAAAAAAGCAACAAGCAATAAAAAATATAGATGTTGTTTTTTTAAATTGCAGTATTTTATAAACTTTTATTTCTTGAATACTCATTTTTAAGCAAACGCGCAAATAAAAAAATTTTACAAAGTCATCTTTACAAAAGTTAAAATTTAACCTTCCAATATAGCAATTATTCAAGCTTTATATACTTTAAATATACAGGAGCGTATCGCATGAATTACATATTTTTTAAATTTTTTAATAGACATAGAAAATTTTGTCCAACTGATTTAATTTAGATTTAATTTTGGTTAACTTAACTAAACATACTTGTCTAAATGTACTAATTATGCCAAAATATCTTGTAATGTAATTAGGGATATTAAACAGTGCAAAAAAATATATTAGTTGTTGATGATGATGATGAAATTCGAGAACTACTTGAATTTGACTTACAACAAAGTGGTTACAATGTAGATACAGCTCGCGACGGTGTAGAAGGACTAGAGAAGGCACTTTCCAACCATTACGACCTAGTACTTCTTGATGTAATGATGCCCAAAATGAATGGGTTTGACGTTTGCAAAAACATAAGAAAAGCCTACAATCCAGTTCCGGTTTTACTTCTGACGGCAAAAGGCACCATTCATGACAAAACAGAAGGTTTTGACTGCGGGGCAGATGATTATTTAATAAAACCTTTTGATATTCAAGAAGTTTTGCTAAGAGTTCGCGCATTAATGAGACGAGGACTATCTGCACCCCCAGAAGGAAATAGCTCATTTAAAAATGAAATTCTCAAAGCTGGTGCAATAGAAATTTTTCCTGACGAACTTGAAGTTTCAATAGAGGGCAATCGAACAAAGCTCACGCCTACAGAATTTGAGATACTTTATTGCCTAATGCAACATTTTAACAAAGCTGTCTCACTTGCAACCTTGCTAAACGAGGTTTGGGGGTACGACAGCGATGAAGATGTACGAATGCTTCGCGTTCATGTCGGCGGATTGCGACAAAAAATAGAACCAACGCCCAAAACGCCGAAATACTTACATACCGTAATTAATATTGGCTACAAACTTACACCTTGTGAAGAAAACGAAAATGAAGTTTAATTACAGATTTAAAATTATTGAACAAATGATAATAGTAATGGTATTCGCTGTTCTAACGCCAATGGTTGTTAGCGGGTTTGTCATTAATAATATTAGCCAGCACACAATCCGACGCGAGCTTAATTACTCCGTAACAATGATTAGTGAAGTCGTTGTTAAAAATATTGAAACATTTTTTTATGCTGCCAAAGGAGAACTAAATACTATAACAATGGCAATAAAACACTTTCCTAAAAGTTCTTATAGGCGTCAATTTTTGGAATCCCTTCAAAAATACTCAAACGAAATAAGCAGCATAGAAATAGCAGATATTTCTGTTTATAACGACAGATTTAAAAACAACAACGATTATTACTACGACCAAAAGACTGAGCAGCTTTTTCTTGCCCAACCTTTAGACCACAAAAACTGCCTTGTAGCAACAATTAATCGACAAGTATTTGCCAACAAATTATTTGAAATTCTAAAAAATGATTCAAGACAAATCTATGTCCTTGATGGAGAAAGAAACCTCATCACGTCTAATAACATTTCTCAAAAAGAATATGATTACGCAATAAGCTCCTTACCGCAAAAACTGATTAAAAATGAGCCCAAAACATTTGGCAAGGTTAAAAACCAGCCTTTAGCGTATTATAAGCTTTCTGACCCCGACTTAACGGTAATTGTAAACACAACAAGCGACGTAACCGAAAACACAATAAACATTGCTAGATACAAAATCATTCTTGCAATAGTTTTTTCTGTTTTATTTATTTTCACAATTGTTGGACTTTTTACCTCCTACCTATACATAAACATACAACAACTTTTTAAAGGAATAATCGCCCTTTCAAAAGGAAATTATAAACGAAAAATACGACTTATTTCCAATGTATTTACACCTTTTGAACTCATATTTCTCGCTACCGAATTCAACAAAATGGTAGGAGAAATAAACCTTTCTTATAGACAAATTCTGCAAAAAAATAAAGAACTCAAACAACTCGACGAATTACGCTCAAACCTTATTGATACAGTAAGTCATGAATTTCGAACCCCGCTCACCAGCATAAAAGGCTACACTTCAAGACTTTTAAGACAAGATATTGAAATTGATAAAGAAACAGAATTGAAATCACTAAAAGTTATTAAACGACAAACTGAGCGCCTCTCCAGAATGGTTGAGGACTTGCTCGTTATTCCAGATATAGAAGGGGCAAAACTTAATATAAAAATTGAACAAATCGACTTAAATGAGATAGCCGAAATTTCACTCCAATCATTAAAAAGTGTTGAAAACACCAATATTAAAATAGCAATTCCAGAAAATTTTCCACTTATTTATGCAGACAAAGACCGGTTTGAACAGGTTTTAATAAACCTACTTGAAAATGCAAAAAAATACGCAAAAGAATACACAGAAATAACCTTAAGCGCTTATGCAACTGGCGACATAGCCTACATAAAAATAGAAAACGAAGCAGATTTTATCCCACAAGAAAAAATCGCAACACTTTTTGAAAAATTCACAAGAATAGATGACAAAACAACACGGACAACGCGCGGAACCGGGCTTGGACTTTTTATCGTAAAAGGACTTGTCGAAGCTATGAGTGGAACAATAAAAATTCACTCAACACAAGACAACAAGTTTATAGTTAGCATAACAATGCCGGTGGAAAATGACTAAAATCAATACTGAATTTATGCTTAAAGCTCTGGAAATCGCAAAATTATCAGGCAATGATATTCCCGTTGGTGCTGTTTTGGTTAAGGGGAATAAAATTATTGCGCAATCCTGCAACCACAAAGAAGAATTGCAACTTCCAACCAAACACGCCGAAATAGTTGCAATAGAAGAAGGCTGCAAAAAATTAAACTCTTGGCGGCTTGAGGGGTGCACCTTATACGTTACGCTAGAGCCATGTCCAATGTGTGCATGGGCAATAATTCAAGCAAGGATTAATAATGTCTATTTCGGGTCGTATGACTCGCTTTACGGCGCTTTGGGGTCAAAAATCGACCTAAGAAAATTATTAAACTCAAAAATAAATGTAAAAGGCGGAATCCTAGAAAAAGATTGCGACTATATTTTAAACAATTACTTTAAAGAAATGAGAAAAAATGATAACTAAATCAAAACTTGATGAACTTGTACAACAATACGAAACAATAGATTTTATAAATCCAGACCCTGTTCGATTTCTTCACATATACAAAGACAAAAAAGATATTGAAATAGCAGGTTTTCTAGCCAGCATGTTCGCATACGGAAACAGAAAAGCCTTTATCCCGAAGATAAATAACCTATTAGATATAATGCAAAACAAGCCTCTTGAATATATTTTAAATTTCGAGCCAAAAGAAAAATCTCTTGACAATTTTGAATACAGATTTTCAAAAGGCTGCGACATAAAAGAAATTATCATTATTTTAAAAAAATTATACAAAGACGACAATTCCAGTTTAGAAGAACTATTCGCTTACGGCTGGAAATCACACAAATCCGTAAAAGGCATGCTCATAACAGTTTGTGATTATTTTTATGCAAACGTCAAAAACGAAGTCACAAAAGGTTTTTATCACTTAATACCAGATGCAAAAAAATCCAGCGCCTTAAAACGTATGAATATGTTTTTGCGATGGATGATTAGAGATGGATGCGTTGACGCCGGAATTTGGCACTTTATGCCAAAATCAGAGCTTATTATTCCCCTAGATACGCATGTTGCAAGGATTTCTATTGAAACTGGTTTAATAAAAAAAGCTAACAGTGATTTTAAAACAGCTCTTGAAATTACAAATGCGCTTAAATCCTTTGACCCAAACGACCCAACAAAATACGACTTTGCGCTCTTTGGCTATGGTGTAAACAACAAATAGCGCTTTCACAACAAACCATTACTTTTATTAAAACTTCTTAACATTAACAGCAAAAACCATGACAAATATATTGCGTTCAATTATGATTAATTTGTACAAAGGGATTTGATTATGGAATCGTATACTTATTCTAACAATAATTTAGTTACCCAAACTACTGGGTTGTCTGCGCTAAGCACCGAAAACGACAAATTTTCATCGTTGTCAACCTCTGCATTACTTGCCAAAAGCGAAGTGCCAGCATCTCATAGACGCGTTGCGGACAATTACATGATTATCAAAAGAATCTACGGTTTTTCTGCAGTTCAGAGCAGACTTAGCCATGCCGAAAAATCACTCCTTGCCAAGTACGATTTCAACCCGCTTGAATATTCAACAATAAAACAAATTAATGAAGAACTCGTGTACCTTAAAAAATGGTCAATTTCGCCAGAACCGGTTCTCAGAGATGAAGCAGACGAGCTAATTCAAATTCGTTGCAAAGAATTAAAATACATTATTTCCAGCAGCTACGCAAATATTACAAATGAAATTTACAATGGGTACATGGCTTTAAACCGATATTTTGAAGACATTTCCAAATATCATCGTATTTAAGCTCAAATCTTCTACACCATTTGGACTATTATTATTCTTTTTGATTAAATAATCTTTTATTTTGTGCCGTTTAATTTGCAGAAAGACCCTAATGTGTAATGAGGACACAATGCTTAAGCAAAAAGATATAAATATAAACTCGGAGTCCAAAAAATCAACACTCCGTACTGGCTACCAAACACTGGAATTAGCGAGGAAAGCCCACGAGCGCTACTTATTAAGATTATCAAACAAAGATTTAAACGAAGCACTCGATTACTATATACAGACAATTAAAAGTCATCCTGAATTACCGGAGACATACTACCGGCTAGCAAGCCTGTTATTTGAAGATGGGCAAATAGGCATAGAAACAGCTATCGAACAGTGCAAAACGGCAATCGCTATTGACCCGCACAATTATAATGCACACCTCTACACTGGGTACTTTCTTAAACTTGCGGAAAAATTTGACGAAGCCGAAAAAGAATTTACAAAAGCAATGAAAGTTACCCCTCTAAATTCTGCAAGAGCACGAGTTGTTCTTGCAGGAATGCTTTTGCAAAAAATGCATAATCAAAAACCACGATTTGTAGACTTCATAAAATGCATTTATTACTCATGCTCTGGTAGCCTAATGCTAATGACAGACTATCCGACCTTGCGCATGCTCTATAAAAATTTCATGGATGAAGTTTCTGTAATTGCCTACAATTTTACAGGAAATTTCCTACAAAAAATCAAAAAAGACTCATTGGCTGTAAAAACTTACGACTACGCAGCAGAAAAAACCGGACGTAACGAACTTTTTTACCAAAAAATAGGAGATGTTTCTGTAAAAAATGCAGCTCCGGAAATAGCTCTCGATGCGTACAAAAAAGTTCTAATTTCAAATCCCTACAACAGAGAAGCTCTAATAAAAACAGCAACAATTATTCAGACATATTTTGAAGACCGCACAGATGAAGCAATTGACTGCTACACAAAACTTTTAGACCTGGAACCGGAAAACTCACGCATATACTACGAACTAGGGCATTTGTACGTAACCAAAAAAGACATTATAAACTCAGTTAATGCGTTCACGCTTGCGTTAGAAAAAGAACCAGATAACGCATTCTACAATAACAGTCTTGCATTTGCACTTGTACAAGCAGAACAGTATGATGATGCAATTGCGCACTATCAAACAGCAATAAACCTCAACCCCGATAACGAGTGGACAGCTATTGTCTGCCAAGCACTCGGCACACTTTATCATCAAGTAAAAGAAAATGCTGATGCTGCACTTACAATGTATCAAACCGCGCTCGTTCTTGACCCAAATAACTGCGACACATACATTTCTATTGGAGATTTATATCTCGACACTGAAGATTTAGAAAGTGCAATTTCCGCATATTGTGAAGCAATCAAACTCGCTCCAGATAACGCAAGAGCATACTGCAAAATGGGCATAGCACTATGGGAAAAAGACTTCCTCGAAGAAGCAATTATTGCATACAACAAGTCTATCTCGTTCAACCCAGAATACGATATCGCCTACAACAACCTCGGGGTAATTTATCTTGATGGAATTGGCAATACAAAAGAAGCTTTACGCCTGTTCCAAAAAGCTTTTTCTATCAACAAAAACTATGCGCTTGCTTATTTTAATGCCGGCAGAGCCGAACAGATATTAGGGCACAGCACAATTGCAGCAAAATATTATCAAAAAGCACTAGAGTTAAATCGCATAAGCTGGGATTTAACAGAAGAAGAAATTTTAGAAAAAATTCACAGTCTTTTTGAAGTTTAATTTTTTTTTAATACTACCCTCAACATATCAAAGTGCTCGTGGCAGAGCACTTTTTTTTACCTCTCTCAACTGCATTAAAAATAACATTACTACTATGTAAATAAAAAAAGTGCCCTGTTCTAGGGCACCTTTACATATAAAATTGACTTAAAAGGAGGAGATATTTATTATTTTAGCCAGCCATTTTGTCTGCCGACGCTAGAACAATATCCAGTTTTGCAGACTCTGTCAAACTATTACCAAATTCTGCTGTTACAGCCTGCAAATTTTGAGCAATAATATCTTCAAAACTTGTTACAAAGCCAGCAATCCGCTGCGCTTGCTCAGGTGTAACATATTTAGCCACATCATAAGACTTTTGTGTATTAATTGCAGATTTATTAAAAGCCGCCTGTTGCGCCATTACATTAAGCACTTCGTCCTGCGACATCCGGTTTAAGTCAACCTTTTGTTGCGGCACTTCTTTGGCTACATCTTCTTTAACCTCCGGTGCGGACTCTTTTTTGGGTAAATTTGTGTTTAATCCGATTCCGATTCCATTAATATTGTTTAAATTAGTCATTTTGTATCTCCTTAGTCAACTCTTTTCGTAATATTTATATCGGTTAATTTATTAATAAACTTTAGAAAAAAGTCATAAATTATTAACATTTGTAACATTAATCTGAATCTAACAGAATCCACTTATCCTTCACTTGTTGCAACATGGTTTGAATATTTTTTCCACTTAACAAAATCTGCTCCGAAAGGCTATTCAGCAAAACAATAACATCTTTGTGATGTTTTTTTTGTGCGGGATAAATTATGGGGTTCGAAAGCTGCTTTGCGCCAATATATCGCGCTTTTTCAGGCAAATTAGAATTATCCGCCTGTAGAAAATAAGAATCTAAAAGAGCAGATTTGTTACAAGGCAAAACACCTGTTATTTTAGCAAATTCAAGCTGATTTTGCGGGTTAGTAAGGTATCTTGCAAATAAAACTGCTTCTTTTTTATTTCGAGATTTCAGCGGAACAGCCAGCGTCATCAAAGAAAAATCAAAAGCCTTATCTTTTCCGTAAAATTGCTCTGCTACATCTGTTTTGGAATACACATCAGGCGAATTTTCTTTTATTATATTTAAAAAATTTGCACCAGCTTGTAAATAAACAATTTGCCCAGCACTGTATTTTTCTAAGACCTCCCGATGAGTTTGCGTAATAGCCTCCTTCGGTATCTTGCCCTCAACATAAAGTTTTTTAAGCTCTGCAAATATTCGTGCTGACTCATCTGAGGCAATCGTTTGTGGCGAATTCACACCGTATTTATTTAAAATTTTGTAAAGGGTATCATTTTCGTTTATTGTGGGCATGAACAAATATTTATTTGCAATTTGGGGTGCAGTTTCCATTTGCATAAAAATTTCATCATAAGTCGCAGCAGGCTTAATTATCGCAAACTCACTCATAAGCTCTTTATTATAAATTGTAACAGCTGACGTTGCGTAAAATGGCAGCCCCCACACCTTACCATCATAGGTAACAGCGCGTAATAGCGCCCCATTGTATACACCTAATCCATCATCAATGGGATACAACGCGCCTTTTGCCGCTAAAGTCATGTTAAAATCCGACGTTATATTGACTAAATCAGGCATGTTATTTGACAAAAGAGACGCCAGCACACGCTTTTCTGCCTCAGAATACGGAACATCAACCCATTTAACCTTAATATATGGATGAATCTGCTCAAACTCGTTAATAACGCCGTTTATATAGTCGGAAAATGGTGATAATTGAACGGTCCAAAATACCAGCTCTGACTGCTCCTTGTGCTGTTTCAACGAAAACAGAAGGTTTGCACAAATTATTACGCATATAATCAAAAATATTTTTAACTTTGTCATAATTTCCTCAATAGTGTACAATAATTATATAGAATATTTTGGAAAAAGGGAATGAATTTATTCGACTCACTAGAAAATATTAACAAACAAGTACCGCTTGCGGAACTTTTAAGACCAAAATCCCTAGATGAATATCTAGGACAAAACAGAGTTATTTCTGAAAACTCGCCACTATACAGGCTTTTACACTCAAACAGATTATTCTCATTTATTTTCTGGGGTCCACCTGGTTGCGGAAAAACGACATTAGCCAGGCTTATTGCAGAAAAAACTGACAGTTATTTTTTAGAAATTTCTGCCGTTACTTCTGGTATAAAAGAAATTAAAGACGCGGTAGAAACCGCAAAAGAGCAGCTACGACTGGGTCACAAGACACTTTTGTTTATTGACGAAATTCATAGATATAACAAAACCCAACAAGACGCTCTTTTGCCGCATCTGGAAAGCGGTTTACTTTATTTAATTGGCTCGACAACCGAAAACCCTTCGTTTCAAGTAATTCCAGCTCTTTTATCTCGTGTTCAAGTTATTCAACTCCGAGAACTTGATGACGAAGCAATGTACAAAGTCATAGAACGCGGTTTTAAGCACCTTTCGGCACAATACGGCGCAATAAACGTTAACCGCGATGTTATTGAAAAAATTGCGTCATTTGCTCGTGGCGACGCCAGGGTTGCACTAAACACAGTTGAAGCATGCTATTTTGCGTCCGAATTAAAAGACAACATTAGAACTTTAAAAATTCCAATGATAGAAGAACTTGTGCAAAAGAAAATCATAAAATATTCCGAACAAGAGCACTATGACTGCGCTTCGGCTTTTCAAAAAAGTCTGCGCGGCTCCGACAAAAATGCTGCAATTTATTATCTCGCTAAAATGCTTGCAGGCGGCGAGGATCCAAGGTTTATCGCTCGCCGATTAATGGTTTGTGCCGCTGAGGACGTATCAAACGCCGACCCGCAGGCGTTACAGCTTGCTATCGCTGCGTTTCGGGCAGTTGAACATCTTGGCATGCCCGAAGCACGGATTCCATTGGCGCAAGCCGCTGCCTACGTGGCTGATGCCCCAAAATCGAACAAGACATGTATTGCTATAGACTCTGCACTCGCCGATATTCAAAATGGGCTTGACTTTCAGCCACCCGCACACCTAAAAGACGCGCACTACAAGGATGCTGCAAAATACGGATTTGGGAAAGGCTACATATATACGCATGACAACCCTGATACGTACCAACAATTTATGCCTGACGAGCTAATTGACCGAAATTATTTTGAATAAATTACTCCGCAATTGGTTTTAAAATAAGTCCATTAGTGCTAACGTTTACGCTCATTGGAACAGAAGAAATCATTTGCGAATTTCGTCCTTTTGAATCAACTGAAAAAAGTCCCAAAAACTTAGCAGTTTTTTTATCGGTATACCCATAGGCGCAAACAATTACCCTATCTGGGTTTACCTCATCCCAACCTATTGGAACAATATCCCAGCGATACTCATCGATATCGGTATTATTGTTTACTTTCCACCAGTATTTAACGGCGTCTCTTACTTCTACAAGCTGTTTAGCCGCTTGAGCAGTCAAATCATACACCCAGAGATTAGTTTGCCAAATTCCAAACACAGATGAGCCAACACGCTCTTTTAGCGCCAGCTTTGAGCCATCTGCCGACCAATCAACTATTGTCATAGTTTTAAACAATGACGGATATTCTTCCTTTACCGCGGAGTCAATCAGCTTAATTTGTGTCTTGTTTGCAAAAGATGCCGTTTTCACTCGCTGTTTCAACGGTTTTGAGGTATCTAAATCCATATAAAACACTTCACTCGACACCTTATCATTATAACCAGCATAATACACAGTCGTATAGGCTATTTTATCCTGCCGCGGCGAAACAACGCCAATCGAATTCACTTGGCGCTCAGTAACAAGGTTTCGCAAATCTATATTTTGAGAACCAGGCGGGTCGTTATATTTTACAATCTGATAACGTGGGGTTGGAACTTTTACCAATTTTTCATCCCAAGGAATCTTAGCTGGTCCGATTTTTCGCTGATTCCGCTTAATGTCTTTAGACATAATTTTATATTCTTCAACAGTTTTTGGCATTTCTCTGTACGAAGAAAGGAGTTTCACTCGCTCTTTTTTCGTTAACTTCTTTTTTGCGCTGAGGTTTTGAGCCTCTAAAATCACGTTGCGCTCAAAATCATCTTGAATTCGCACCATCTCGC
Source organism: uncultured Muribaculaceae bacterium (assembly GCA_964626145.1). Taxonomy (GTDB): domain Bacteria; phylum Cyanobacteriota; class Vampirovibrionia; order Gastranaerophilales; family Gastranaerophilaceae; genus RGIG2134. The sequence goes on from CAZVBZ010000026.1 coordinate 19,009, forward strand.
TAACTTCATCCTCAAATTTCCGCTGAAGTTCTAACCAGCTATCGTAATAAAGTTGCCTTGTAACCTCGCCAAGTTCAAGCTCTACTGACTCAGAGAGTGTCTCCTGAGTCTGAACAGTATCCGTTTCAGATTTTATAACATAGCCAAATGCACTATTATTAACCATCCAGAAAAGTCCAACCGTACACAAAAAAGCGCAGAACTTTTTCATTTAAACCAGCCTTTCCTTTAGGGCGGTAATAGTAGCCTGTGTACGGTTTTCAGCATATAATTTTTGCAAAATACTGTGTACATGAGCCTTTGCGGTTGCTTTTGCTATAACTAATTTTTCTGCTATTTGAACATTTGTCAAACCATCAACGATTAAATTCAAAACATCGAGTTCACGGTCTGTAAGCCCATAGGCGTTTACTTTTGCAGTATCGACACCCGATTTTAACGGTATATTATTTTTATTTTGACGTTGAACATTTGACAAGACAAGACGTGCAATCGCAGGATCTAACCAAGCTGTTCCTTCGCTCACCGCCTTAATCGCATTTTGCAACTGTTCAGGATTAATTCCTTTCATCACATATCCATCAGCCCCCGAGGCAAGCGAGGCAAAAACGTCATCTTCGCTATCTCGTGACGTAAACATAAGAATTTTGGAATTTAAACCAGCTTCTTTGATAAGTTTTGTTGCCGCAATCCCATCAATTACAGGGAGTCCGATATCCATCAAAATAACATCTGGCAACAGCTGTTTTGCAAGCTCGACCCCTTTTTGTCCATCCTCAGCTTCGCCAACCATTGTAATGCCTTGCGCTTGAGACAGAACGAGAGATAAGCCCATCCTCGTCATTGTATGATCTTCTACAAGTAAAACTCTTATATCACTCATATTTTCCCCTTTACCACATTATACTTTATTATTTGCCGATGTGGCAAGATATGTTTCTTCACAAACCGACTCCGGCAATAGAAATAAAAATTCTGTTCCTTTTCGTTTGTCTGTTTCTAGCCAAATTTTGCCGCCATGAGCTTCGACAATTTGTCTCGACAAGTATAGCCCTAAGCCGGTACCTGCTGAGCGTTTTTCACTTGTTCCCTGAGAAAACCGCTTAAACATTTTTGGAATATCTGCTTTTGGAATTCCCGCGCCATCATCTTTTACGCTGATTACAATATCATTTTTCTGAACAATTGTACTAAGAACCACGTTTGTTCCTTTTGGATTATGATTAATTGCATTTCCCAAAAGATTAAAAATAACCCGTTTAATTTCATTTTTATCCGCAAAAACAGGCAAAGACTTTGTCTTTTCAATCGAGAGAGTAATATTCACTTCTTTTTTCTCTGCGAGGTTTTCAATTTCCGCTTTACACTGCAAAAGGAATTCATTCAACATAAATTTTGTTTTACAAAGATTTAGCGTACCAGACTCGTACTTATAAACCTCGAGCAACGCATTTACAAGCCCCAAGATATCCTCATTGCTCTTTTTCATTGTTGACAAGAAGAACTTTTGCTTTTCATCAAGCGAACCCAGCGCCCCATCGAGAAAGAAACTCAATGTCTGAATTGTGGCGAGTAGCGGTGTTCTGAGGTCATGTGTTAAAGTTGCGATAAAATCATCTCTAAGTCTATCCAAATCTTTTTGGACACTTTCATCTCTAATGACCGAAACAAATCGTAACACATTTTCTAACTCATCATAAATAGGCGAAACACTGACCTCGACTGGGATTTTTTTACCACTTGCTTTATTCTCAATATAAAAATCGCGCAAAAGTCGCTCGCGCTCACCTGTGAGGATATCTTTATCCAGCTTGCCTTTTGCCGGTATAAAGATATTAAACACCGACTCGCCCAAAAGCATGCCCTGCGCAGCGCCAAAGAGGTTTTCTCCTGCTGGATTTACAGATTCGACAATACCATCACGGGAAAAAATCACTATTCCATCAGCGCAATAATTTATAATTGCAAACAGCTTATTATTTGACTCTACAAGCTCTTGCGTACGTTGCGCCACCATTTCTTCAAGCGAGTGTGAATATTGTTCCAATTGCTTTTTCGCCGCTTGCAACTGCAAGACCTTTTCTTTAAGTTTCGCAAGTAAATCAGAACGTTCAATTCCATTTTTAATATTAATTATTAAATCATCATTATCCCAAGGCTTTTCAAGATAACGATAAATACCAACCTCATTAATAGCCTTGATAGCATTTTCCTTATCAGCATAGCCAGTTAGAAGAATCATTGTCAAATCTTCGTAAATACTTTTTGCTGCGGTTAAAAACTCTATTCCGTTCATTTTGGGCATGAGGAAATCGGAGATTAACAAATCTGGCTTATTTTCAGACTTTTTCATGAACTCCAACGCGTCAAATGGACTGTTAAAAAAGCTTACATTTGAAAACCCCTCTAGGGTCAACAACACTTTCAGTGCTTGCGTTACAATACTATCATCATCAACTATTATTATTTTATTTTTGATACTCATATTTCAAAATTCATCTTACTGTACAATTACATAGTAAATTATTTTGGAAATTTGGACAAATTAATTAAGTTTTGTATAAAATCTGTCATGCTTTTGGTAAACTATACTTACAGCAACACTAAAAAGGCATGAATTATGCAAAATGATACAAAAAAAGATTTAATTGAAAAAATAAACAAACTAAAGAAAGAGAAGAAAGCAATAATTTTGGCGCATTGCTACCAAAATCTTGAGGTTGACGAGGTTGCTGACTACGTAGGTGATTCTCTTGGACTAAGCCGACTTGCCGCAAAAACTGACGCCGAAATTATAGTTTTTTTAGGCGTTTATTTTATGGCGGAAACCGCAAAAATACTTTCGCCAAACAAAAAGGTGCTAATTCCTAGTCTCAATGCTGGTTGCCAAATGGCAGATATGATTAATATACAACAGCTTCGTGAATTTAAGGCGCAAAACCCCGACATTCCAACTGTTTGTTACGTAAATTCAACAGCAGAAGTAAAAAGCGAAGTTGACATCTGTTGCACAAGCTCAAATGCGATTGAGGTTGTAAAAAGCTTAAACGCAAAAAAGATTTTATTTTTGCCAGACACATATCTCGGAACTTGGGTTTCCCAAAACCTACCTGATGTTGAAGTTATAACATATCCAGGATTTTGCCCGACCCATTTGCGAATTATGCCAGAGGATATAACAAATTTGAAAAAACTTCACCCCGATGCAGAAGTTCTGGTTCATCCAGAGTGCCATCAAACAGTTTGTGCGCTTGGAGATTTTGTAGGTTCTACAACACAAATTATCAAGCACACGCAAGAAAGCCCTGCAAAAACATTCATTATTGCGACAGAAAAAGGCGTTGTAGACCGCCTTCAAAGAGACTACCCGGACAAAGAATTTATTCTTGTCAGCAAAAAAGCGTACTGTCACAACATGAAACAGCACTACCTTGAAGATGTTCTATACGCACTAGAAAACGAGCAGCACGAAGTATTTGTTGATGAAACTATTGCGAAAAAGGCACTTGTGCCTATCGAAAAAATGGTTGCTATAAAAAAATAATTTTTCTTTCCCCAAATACGGCAGGCATGCTTTTCCGAGACACTCTGAGGGAATTTAGCTATAAGTGGTAAAACGCAGTCTGGGATTGGACAACGACCGAAGAATCTCAGTCGCATGTAGTCAAGAATTTACAAATTTTAAGCTGAGACGCAGATTCTTCGGTCGGTCGAGCCCCTTGTGCATAGCACCATTTGGCGCTTTCCCTCAGCCCGCAGTGGCGGGTTTTCCACCAGGGCACCCATAGAATTAAAGTCCGCCTGATTAGGATTCACCCGCATCCATCTTCCGCGTCATTCTGAGGGAATTAGCTTTGGGCGCGGAAACGTAGTCTGGGATTGAACTACGACCGAAGAATCTAAGTCGCATGTAGTCAAGACTTTACAAATTTTTGCTGAGACACCGCGTAGATTCTTCGGTCGGTCAAAACCCTTGTGTATAGCACCATTTGGCGCTTTCCCTCAGCCCGCAGTGGCGGGTTTTCCACCAGGGCACCCATAGAATTAAAGTCCGCCTGATTAGGATTCACCCGCATCCATCTTCCGCGTCATTCTGAGGGAATTAGCTTTGGGCGCGGAAACGTAGTCTGGGATTGAACTACGACCGAAGAATCTCTGTCGCGGGCAGTCAAGAATTTA
>CAZVBZ010000027.1:0-22919 GCA_964626145.1 uncultured Muribaculaceae bacterium
CCGAGAGTTGAAAAATTAATACAAATGGGCTTGTGGCACTCTGCCGAAGAAACGAGGGAATCGTTTCTGAGAGGAAGGTAGCGCAAAGCTATCGCAAGCCGAGAGTTGAAAAATTAATACAAATGGGCTTGTGGCGCAGCGGTAGCGCAGAGGACTCATAATCCTTTGGTCGCTGGTTCGAATCCAGCCGGGCCCAAATTTTAAAAAAGACCGATAATAAATCGGTCTTTTTTATTGCTATTATTGCATTTTGGCGTTATGACTAATATTGAATACTAATATGTAAACAAATGTAAAGTTGGACTTAAAATCCGGAAATCCTTTTCTTGAGCTAACTTTAGGCTATTTTTTTAAAATTAAAGCGCATGTCGTGACGCACTTTTTAGTTCGAATTTGTTTTTATTAAGGTATCGAGAGCGCTTAAGAGAAAGAATTTAATTTTAAATTTTAAGGAGAGGAATTATGACAATAACCAACGTTTTTATTAGTAGCTCAGCACCCCATAAACCATATATGGAACCTATGATGCCACCACCACCAAAACCAGATGGTCATGGACATGATTGCAAAGGTTGTAAGGATGCCGTAAAAAAAGCTGATAACGCTCAAATTGGCTCACTTTTAGGCGGATTGGCTGGTTCTCTTTTAGGTCCAGTGGGAAGCCTCGTAGGTAGCGCTATAGGTGGCAGCACCGGCGGCAAAACCGGCAGTATATTTGATTTTTCAAATATTTAATAGTTATAAAAATCAAGATTAAAAAAGGGCGATATTCGCCCTTTTTTGTTGATTAATTGTCCTTAATTTTCTTTACTGCTTCTTCTATATTGTTGCCGATGCGCTGTTTTAGCTTATATGTAAGGTGTTCTTCGCTGTTGGTTTTTAGCATGTTGCGATTGAATAAGAAATTCAAGGCTTCTTTGAAGGACATTTGTAATAAGTTCTTCTGCTCTTGTGCCTGAGTTGCCGTTAGATATTTAGCTCCTACCTTTAGTTCGCTAGTAACGATATCTCCTACTGCCAGACCCATCTTTCCGTCTTTTTGCCTTTTACTTATTATGTTGTTACAAAGAGTCTCTCCAAGCTCATCAAAAGAGTTTGCCGCAGAAATTTTTGCTTTATTTAGATTTAATTGTGTATCTGACATAATAATATTATACTTTCTTGTGATATTACTTGCCAAGGTAAGGAACTTACCGGTTGTCATTTGCTCAATTTGTGTTTCACTATCAAAGAAGTATTTTCTTAAATCAGCTTCAATTTGTTTTGCGGCTTGTTCTTTGCTTAGATTTTGAGGGAGTATTGCGTCTTTTAAAATAATCTCTGTTAAATCTTTTGTATTACCATTTTTTAGGCAGGCAGTGAGTTTCAGTGCTGCTTTTGCTTGTTCTTTTGATAGTGTAATTGTATTACCTGTATCAATAAGAGTAAATAGTTTGCCTTTTCCAGATTTAAGTGCCTCAAGGTTTATGAAGATATTACCTGGGTGTATATCTGCGTGAATAATTTTTCCATTTTTATAAAGTTTAGTAAACTGTTCAACTCTTAAATCAATGTAAGTCTTGAGAATTTTTTCAATTTGTTCCTTCGATAAATCAAAATCAGTAAATTCTGGTGCTCGAGCTTTGATTTTTTCCAGCCTGAGGTTATCTCCGCAAGCTTTGCATTCATAATAATCTGCTAGAGTTTTAACACTTATACCAGGAGCTTTTTCCATTACGTAAATTCCGGCTTTAGCATCAATCGGAATAGCTACATCGGCAACTTTACAGTATTTTCTAAGTTCTTTTGCTGCGTTCATTTCATTGACAAAATCAACTTCTTTAGAAATACCTTCAGCTAAGTCTTCTATGTTTCTTATTAAATAGCGTTGAGCTTCTGTTAACTTATCAGCAGGAGTATTGCCAGTGATAAGGCTAATGAATTTTTCTTTATCTTTTGCAATTTTTTCAGCGTTTATACCGTTTTTCAAAATCTTAATACAGACTTCTTTTCCTGATTTATCTTTGGCAAGGTAAGTTTCTGCAACAGTACCGACGCCAAGAAGTTTTGATACTGTATATTCCGCACTGCCCCATAGTTTGTTAATATGTTCCTGGGCTTGTTCAAGAGTCCTTGTTGTAGGGCAACTTTCTCTCAGCGCTTTTGATAGTTCGCCATAATTACCAATTTGAAGGAATTTTACGGCAAAGATATTTTCGTTTGATAAATCATTTATAATTTTATCTATATTTTTCGGATCTATCCAACGCTCAGTATCTGGTATAATCTTTTTAATAGCTGGAGAAGTTAGCATTATTTTTTCAAGTTCGGTATAAGCGGATGTAGTTGCTACTAAATCTAGTGGTTTTAATTGTTTACCTTTTAATTTATTTACAACTTTGTCGAGGTTTATATGCAAAATTTGGCTGTAACGAGCCTTTTTGAAGGCAGGAATAGCAATTGCGGTTGTAGCAAGTAAATTAACTACTGCATTATTTTTTAGTGTTTCTGTAAAATCTTTTATTGATTTGTCCTCTTTTTTGCTGGTTAAGTACCTTAAACCTGTTGTTGTAGCTAAATACGCCGGTACCCCGACGTATCCGCCAGTTAGCGCTGAGATTGGTGCAAGTAAGCCGTTTAGTGCGCCTGTACCAAAATTTTTCCAGTTTTCTTTTCTTTTTGCGGCATTTTTTAGAGTTTTATCTGCTTTTTGAGCTTCTTTGTCGAGAGTTTTATCTTTCGCGAACTCTTTAGAACCAATTCGTTCTATTTTGCAGAAGGTATCTTTTGTTATACCCCCAACTAGCGCTAAAATAGGGAGTAAAGCCATTATAAATTTGTTCTTTGTTTTTGGTAAGCGCTTGATAATTGTTTCAGTAATTGTTTTTGAGTTAAAAAGGGCTCCCCCAACTTCGTTGGTTGCTGTCAAGTGTTTATATGCATTAACAGCCATAAAGTAACCAGGAATAGTTGTTGCTGCCGTGACAACATCAGCAGTTGTTTGAACAAAGTTTTCTTGGGAAGCTTTGTACTGGGCAATTTTGTTGTTTACAGCTTCTTTTGAAATTTCACCTTTTTCAAATTTATCAATTTCTTTTTCTATATCATTTGAACCTAAACCTATACCTGTTTTGTTTTTTAGAAAGTTATAAAATTTGCGTAAAAATCCGTTGTTTTGCTTAACCTTTACAAATTCGTCTCTAACAGCTGTGCGGTGAGTGTGTGTGGGTGGGGCAGCGGGCACCTTTGCTTGTGTTTGAACAACCGGCTCTGCTTCCGGTTGTTTTTCTGCAGAATTTGTAACGGCAAGTGTATTCGTAGTGTTGCTTTCAGATGGAATTTTTAGAAAGCTGTCAAATGTAGTCATAATTTTTCCTTGTTCTTCCTATATATATTATAAAAAATGAAATTGTGAAAAATTGCTTAATATTTCCTAATATGTTAATTATTCTTAAAATAAATTGGTTGAAGGGGATAATTTGAATGTTGGTAGTATTTTCTTGTGAATTGCGCTTTAAGTATTTCTTGATTAATAAGCATATCTAAATTAAACTGGTCTTATGCAAACGATTAACAAAAAAGACTGGATATGTTTTGGAATTATTATTACCATAGCCGTAATTGGTGAAATCTTGTTTTTTAACAGACAAGGTGATTTTATGGTGGATGTTGGGCGTGAATTCTATTTGTCCAAAGAAGTTGCGATGGGAAAACTCCTTTACAAAGATATTTTTAACATTTATGGTCCGCTAGCGTATCAGATAAATGCCGTTTTATTTAAGATTTTTGGATTTCATACCAATGTGTTGGTTGTTGCTGGGAACTTGTGCGGTCTCGCAATTTGTACCAGTCTGTATGTGCTTTGCAGGCAATTTTTGCCGCGCATTTACTCGTTTGTAATATTATTGGTTGGTGTTATTACTGGAATTTATACAAATTGGATTTTTTGTTATACGGTTCCTTATTGCTATGCAATGACTTATGGATTGTTGGCGACAATTGTCGCGTTGATTTTGCTTGTTCAGTATGTTAGAAATAGCGAAAAATCGTGTTATTTGTATTGGAGCATGTTTTTTGCTAGCGGGCTTGTGGTTTTAAAGTATGATTATTGGGTGTTTTTGCTCATGTTTCCTTTTGCAATGTTTTTGGTGCGAACAAATATAATAACGGCATTAAAAGGCGGGCTTTGCCTTTGCGTAATTCCGCTTGCTTCTGTAATTCCACTCTTTGTCGCTGGATTAAATTTTCAGGATGTTTTGTATAACGTATCTTTGATAAAGCGTTGTGCAACCGCTCCATCATTACAATTTTTTTATGAAACAGTAAGGGTTTCTCCTAGTTTGGAGCTATTCTTTTTAACAATTTTAAATTTACTTTGGGTCGGCGGTGCATTTGCATTGATTTATAAGCTGCTTTGTAAAATTAAAATAAAATGGCTGTATGTGGCAATTCTGCTTGGTACTTTTTTTATTCTGGGGGACGTATTTGAGGTAGGAGAATACTTTTCATTTCTTGCGGTTTTAATAGCAATTTTGCTTTGTATTTTAAATAAAAAAATAAAAGATAAATCTTATTGGATATTGTGTGTCGCGGCATTACTTTTATCGATGAAAAGCTTTTTATGTACAAGGTTTTATCTTTATGGACTTTATACCTTTCCGTTCTTGTTATTAAGCTGTATTGTGTTATTAAGAACTTATGTTTTTAAAAATGAAAAAGTTTTTAAACATTGTTTAATTGCGTTTCTTGTTTTTATGCTTACTCCTGTAGGGGTATTCATGTTGAATCAAAGTAAGTATAATCAAGTAAAAGTAGTAACCGAGTATGGGCAACTTAATACCCATAGAGAATTATCGCCAATAAAACTCCTTGTTGAAGTTTTGCAAAAGAGTGTAAATAAAGATGATACGGTTGTGGTTTTGCCGGAAGGACACATAATAAACTTTTTAACAGGGACAAAGAGTGACGATTTTTACAGCAATTTTATCCCAATGTATGTCGAAGCCTTTGGAGAGCAAAATATTATAAAACACTATGCCGAAAATAAGCCAGATTACTTTGTCTTATCTACACGAGATATTGGTGAGTACGGTTATACTGGTATCTGCAAGGATTATGCAGTAGAGTTGTGCAATTGGATATTTAATAATTATTATGTTACAGCTAAAATAGTTGGTGAACCGCAGTATGTAATTTTGAGGAAAAATCAATGAAAAAAATAGCTCTGATAAACCATGGATGTGCAAAAAACCTTGTGGATAGCGAACTTATGCTTGGAATGTTGGCGCAAGCGGGATTTGAAATAACATTAGATGAAACTGACTGCGATATCGTTATTATAAATACGTGTTCTTTTATTCATGATGCTGAAACTGAAAGCGTTCAGTCAATTTTGCAGATGGTGAACGAAGGGAAAAAAGTTGTTATTACTGGCTGTTTGCCGCAGCGACATAAAATGGAAATTCATAACGCTATTCCAGAGGCGGTTGCTATGGTTGGACCGTCAGATATTAGCAAGATTGTTGATGTCGTTAAAAAAATTAGCTCTGGAGAAAATGAATTTGTATACGAAATTGCAGAAAAACCTGAGTATATTTATCCGGAAATGATTGAACGTCAACAAATTACGGTTGGAGCAAGCTCTTATATAAAAATTGCGGATGGATGCAATTATCAGTGCGGATATTGCATTATCCCTCAGCTTAGAGGGCTTTATCGTTCGCGCCCAATTGAAAATATTATAGAGGAAGCTGAAAAACTCGCACAAAAAGGCGTTAGTGAGATTGTTTTGGTCGCTCAGGATACGACAAGTTATGGAATAGATATTTACGAAAAACCATCTTTGGCGAAACTTTTATCTGAACTGGAAAATGTTGACGGGATTCAATGGATTCGTGTTATGTATGCGTATCCGTCAATGTTTACGGATGAACTTATAGAGGTATTTAAAAATTCCAAGAAAATTGTGAAATATATTGATATTCCGCTTCAGCACTCTCATCCCGATATTTTAAAATCTATGAAACGACCGGGCGTAAGCTATGAAAAGCTAATAAAAAAAATTCGTGAAAATATCGAGGGCGTTGCAATTAGGACAACATTTATCGTTGGTTATCCTGGTGAAAAAGAAGAACATTTTAAACATTTGAAAGACTTTGTTTCGCGTATGAGATTTGATAGATTGGGTGTATTTGAATATTCGCGTGAAAAAAATACATATTCCTATGATTTGGATGAACAAGTTCCTGCAAAAATAAAAAAAGCGCGTAAAAAAGAAATTATGCAAATGCAGCAAAAAATTTCAGCAGAAATTAATGAAACTTTTGTCGGAAAAACTATTCCATGTATTATAGAGGCAATCACTGACGATGGCAAAATTTTAGGAAGAACATATCGGGACGCACCAGAAATCGATGGGGTGATATTTATTGCGGCTAACAATCAAGTGGTTATTCCTGGTGATATAGTTGATGTTGAAATAACCTGCGCCGATGATTATGACATGTATGGTGTTATTGCCTAAATAAAAATGCAGTGCTATAATACATCTCGTAAAAAATAACGAGGTGCAAAAGTATGAAAAAATTATTATCAACGTTATTACTTTCGGCTTTAGCGTTTGTTAATCTTTCGGCATTTGCGAAGTTAATTTCGTGAGTGAGCCGGCAAAAAATCAAAAACAGCCTATAATTGAAACATTAAAAGATTCCAAAGGAGAAGTTAATGTTGTTCGCATTTTTGAGGATAAAGCGGTTTTAGTAAAGGGTAATGTTATAAAATTAGCTTTTGCACAGGAATTTACGACAAAAGGGCTAAAAGAGGGTGATAAGGTCAATTTTGTGCTAAAGAAAGCACTGCAAACACAAAATGGTAGCCAACTTTTGCCCGCCGGCACCCAAATTATTGCAACTGTTAAAAGCTTGCAACCAGCAAAATCTTTTAATCGTAACGCACAGGTTTTACTTTCGATGGGTGAGTTGATTTTGCCAAACGGACAAACTGGTACAATTTCGGCGGCGGTGAATTCAAAAAATGGTGTTTTAAAACGTTCAGGATGGAATATCTTTGCAAAAATTTCTGAATGGACAGTTGGCTTGCTCGGAGTTGGTGCTGGTGCTGGCGCTGCTATTGCTGCAGGTTCTGGAGCGGTTGGCGTCGGATGTCTCGCTATTGGCTTGCCTATAGGCGCCGGTGTCGGTTTGATTGTTGGAGCAACAACTCCAGGTATCAATTATCACGTTAAAGCTGGCAAAGAAATACCTGTCGTTATTACGGAAGATTTTGATATTATAATTAAAGAAACTTTATAAAAATGAAATCCGCTGTTAGTTCAGCGGATTTTTTGTAAAGAATAATAGACAAAAGACTAATTTATATTGTATTTTTATGCTAAAATTATTTTGAATATTGAAACATGGATGTTTCATAAATTGTAATTAGGGACGAGGATTTCATATAATGTTGAGTTTACTTTTAAAACTATTGGGAGACCCAAACGAACGTAAAATAAAAAAAGTTATGCCAATTGTAGAGCATATTAATGCTTTGGAGCCAGAGTTTGAAAAACTTTCGGATGACGAGTTGCGAGCTAAAACCGATGAGTTTAAAGCGATTCTTGCAAAACGTCCAACGTCGGCTAATATTTTGGAGGATAGGAAACTTGAAAAAGAAGCTCTAGACAAGATTTTGCCGGAAGCTTTTGCAACTGTGCGCGAAGCCGGAAAAAGAGTCCTAAATATGCGCCATTTTGACGTGCAGCTGATTGGCGGAATTTTCTTGCATGAAGCCCATATTGCAGAAATGAGAACTGGTGAAGGTAAAACGCTCGTGGCTACTTTGCCAGCGTACCTTAATGCGCTTACCGGAAAAGGGGTTCATGTAATTACTGTTAACGATTACCTCGCAAAGCGTGACAGCGAGTGGATGGGTAAGATTTATAAGTTTTTAGGCTTAAGTGTTGGTGTTGTGCTCGCTGATAGAGAAAGTAATGATTTTGAGAGCAAAAAGCAGGCATATCTTTGTGACATTACTTATGGAACAAATAATGAATTTGGATTTGACTATTTGCGAGATAATATGGCTGGGTCAGTTGACCAGCTTGTGCAAAGACCAGTAAATTATGCAATTATCGACGAGGTTGACTCAATTCTTATTGATGAGGCTCGTACTCCATTAATTATTTCAGGTCGTCTTGATAAATCAGCTGAAACCTATAAGCTTATGGCTAAAATCGCTCCACAGCTTGAAAAAGACCGTGATTACGAAGTTGATGAAAAAAATAGAAACGTTATCTTGACAGAAGATGGCATTGATAGAGCGCAAGAGCTTATTGGGGTTAAAGATTTGTTTGATATTTCTACTCAATATGCACACCATTTGCTCCAAGCCTTGAAAGCTAAAGAGTTGTTTAAACTTGATACAGATTACGTTATAAGAAATGGTGAAGTCGTTATAGTGGACGAATTTACTGGTAGGCTTATGGATGGACGTCGTTGGTCAGATGGTTTGCATCAGGCAGTGGAAGCAAAAGAAGGTGTAAAAATCCAAGATGAAACACAAACCCTCGCAAGTATTACGTTCCAAAACCTTTTTAGGCTTTACCCTAAATTAGCGGGTATGACCGGTACTGCGATAACTGAAGAAGCAGAATTTGGTAAAATTTATAACCTTGAAGTTACTGTTATTCCTACAAATAAACAAGACGTAAGAATAGACATGCCAGACGTTATCTACAAAGGTGAAGCTCAAAAATATAAGGCAGTCGTCGATGAAATTGTTGAAATGCATAAGCAGGGACGCCCTGTTTTGGTTGGCACAATAAGCATTGACCGCTCAGAATACCTGTCAGCGTTGCTTAAAAAACAGGGGATAAGCCACAATGTGCTTAATGCAAAACATCATGAACGCGAGGCGAATATTATCGCGCAAGCCGGACGTTATGGCGCTGTAACAATAGCAACTAATATGGCGGGTCGAGGAACTGATATCTTGCTTGGTGGAAACCCTGAATATCTGGCGAAAGAAGAATTGGAGAAAAAAGGTATAACACCAGAGTCGAAAAATTATGAAACAGCAAAGAACTATGCGCTGGAGCAAGCACGCAAAGTGTGCGAAGAAAACCATGCCAAAGTTGTTGCGGCTGGAGGTTTGCACGTTATAGGCACAGAACGTCATGAATCAAGACGTATAGATAACCAGCTTAGAGGTCGTGCTGGACGACAAGGCGACCCCGGGTCAACAAGATTTTTCTTGTCTTTGCAGGATAATCTCATGAGAATTTTTGGCGGTGAAAAAGTTATAAATATTATGAATGCTCTTAATGTCGAAGACGATATGGCAATTGAGCATGGTATTATAACACGCCAAATTGAATCTGCTCAACGTAAGGTAGAGGTTTACCACTTTGATATTCGTAAAAATGTTCTTGAATATGACGATGTTATGAATATGCAACGTGAAAAATTTTATGCGCAACGCCGTAAAGTGCTTAATGGCAATAATTTGCGCGAAGATATAAATTACATGATTGAGAGAGAAACAAATCGCATAATAAGCAGTTATATTTCTCCAGAAATGAACCCAGACGAATATATTTATGAAGATATTCAAGGGCTTGTACGTGAAATTCATTCAATGATGCCGCAACTTAGCAGTTTTGATATCAAAGATGTGCAAGGGCTAAAATTTGATTTGTTATATGAAAAACTCAAAATGCTTGCCCTGAGTGCGTATAAGCAGCATGAAGAAAATACTATTAATTTCTATAACGAAGTTATTTCTCAATATGAAGAAAATCCAGAACTTCAAAGCGCATTTGCGTCAAACAATATTATGAGAGGCTTGGAGCGGGATATTTTGCTAAGAGTTGTTGATAATAAGTGGATAGACCATCTTCATAACATTGATATGCTAAGAGAAGGAATTGGACTTCGTGCGTATGGACAAAAAGATCCGCTCATTGAGTATAAACGCGAAGCCTACGACTTGTTTAACAAGATGATGTATGAAATTCAGTCAGAAACTGTTCGACATCTTTTTCGTGCCAAATTTGGATTTCAAATTATAAATATGGGTAGTGACGAAGTTGTTGAGGAGCGCAGAATGGCAGATGAAGTCTTTTCTCATCCAGATGAGGATGGTAAAATGCAAAGAGATGAATTACAGTAGTTTTAATTTTAAACCTTTATAGCAAAAAGACCGCGGATTTACGCGGTCTTTTGAGAAGTAGTTTTACATGAAAAGGTTAAATTGTTGTTTTTTATTTGCAGTTTCTTCGTTATCGTATTCATTTGCCCCAGGAAACAACAAAAATGATTGATTATTGGAGCTAGTGCTTGAGTCAAATAAATTTTCTTCCTTGCTTAATTCTTTTCTTGTATTTGTGTTGTTTACTTGAATAAAATGGTTTGCTTGGCTAATGTTTCCTATGTTGAATAAGTCGTTGATACTCATTTCGTCCCTGCACTTTCTTTTTACTCTTATTACCTTAATTAAATAATCGGCAAAATCAAAAAGAACTTTAATAAAAAAGTTGTTTTCGCGTAGCTATTTTCTGCAAAAGCAGTTAGGGCAAGGACTTTTGCTGTATACAAATCTTAATAATACCGCGTATAACAAGTTAATAAATAACTGAAATACCAGCAAAAAAATAAAATAGAATTAAAAATTTCTTTCTCTTTTATACCTGCAAAAATGTTTTTTCTTTTCGGTGTCAAATAATCATCCCCTTATATAGGAACTTGTATTTTGTTGTTTATTATTTTTATAAAATTTTGCCCCTATAAACGAAAGCCCAACAATCATAGCTGCCGCAAAGGCAATAATAGGAAATTTTTTTGCAAATGTTTTTTCGCTATACACTACATTTCGTTTTTCCGGGAAAAACAATTTCTTTGCATTTTCATAAAATATTTTATCAGTTAATTCATCAGCTTCAACAGGAAAGTTCTTTTTAATTGCAGAATGAATATCGCAAATATAATCTTTATAAATTCTTTCTGCATTATCGGAATGAAATCTATCTATTGGCGCGTCAGTACCAAATAAAATTCTATTAGTCATATCTCCTTTTGGGGTGTTTTTTAATCTTTTTATTATTTCAACTAATTTTTCCATATCTCTTTTAGGGGTACCTTTTACATAATCATCAATACCCACCCAAGAAATATCGGCATATAGTTTTGCGTCACCATTTTCTATTGATTTTAACATTACATCAACAGCGGCATTCATATCAGCCTTTTCTGGACCGCCACAATGTGCCATTATAACAGGAACATTCGGGTGCCGTTTCGCCAATGAATATATTTGTTCCGGTCTTGAAAAATTTGATTTTAACTCGGTATAATTTTTCCCATCTGCTCCTGGCTATATTGTGTCAAAGGTTCGGTCTGAATGAAATAAGCAAGGAACACCTTTTTCTGCGGCAAAATCAAGATAAGAGTCGTATAATTTGCTGTCGGCGGGTAATTCCGCTCCGTTCGGATGAAATTTCAATCCTATAAATTTATCTTTATAATTTTCAAAAAGTTGTTTGATATTCCCGACATTTCCTGTTTTGGGCTGGCAAACGGCTATGAATTTATCAACCGCAGTGCCATCGAAAGTTCTTATGATTTGCTCATTTCCGAGAATTTCATCGGCATAAGGTTTTCCTTCTGTGTAGAAACAACAATCTAAAGCGGATGGAAATATTTTTTGCGGAGTAAATGTATCTGTTGCCGTAGAAAATGGTGATAAAAATTTTAAAATATCTTTTGACTCTGCGCTTTTCCCCAAATTCGACATGGTTTTATCGTGCATGTGTGCATCAATAATATTTATATTTCGCTTAAAAGGAACACGACAAGAATATTTCCGAAAATAACTACAATTAATTGAATTATTATTTTTTACAGAAAGAATATTTGTATTTTTTACTTGTTTCTTTTTACTGTGGGTTCCTATAGAATTAGAGTGTATGTTATTTATTTTCATGTTGACAATATCCCGAGTGTGTAATTATAACATATAATCATTATTTCTAGTAGAATTACCAGATGAAATTAACATTTTTATCTTTCTCAAAAATCTTGTTAGGTTTAAAACTTGTAAATAAAAATTTTGTCACTATTTTGGAAAATTTTACATTAATTAATATATTAAAAATTTATTCCCATAGAATTTTTTAAGTAGCTGTATTCAGCGTAATATTCTTCGGGATTTTCTTTTGCGGCGAGGATTTTGTCTTGATTTTGTATAAATAATGTTGCTAATTGCGGGTCAAATTGAGAACCTGCGCAGCGTTCAATTTCTGAGATTGCGACGTCGTGTTCGAGAGCTTTTCTATATGAGCGCGTAGAAGTCATAGCATCGTAAGTATCTGCAAGTGCAATAATTCTAGCGGAGATTGGAATTTCTTCTCCTTTTAGTCCGTCGGGATAACCTTTTCCATCCCAGCGTTCGTGGTGAGTTTTTAGCCAATCAGAAATAATTCCGAGTTTTTTAATTTTTCTAACAATTTTTTCACCTTGTTCGGGGTGCGACTTCATAATCTCGAATTCTTCATCGGTAAGTCGTCCTGGTTTGCAAAGAATACTTTGCGGAATACCTACTTTCCCTATATCGTGCAAAAGCCCGGCTGTTTCAATTTCTTCGAGCGTTTTATCATCAAGCCCTAATTCTTTAGCCAAAATAAGAGAATACAAAGTTACACGCATAGAGTGTCCATGGGTGTATGGGTCTTTTGCATCAAGTGCGGATGAAATTGATTTAATTGTCTTGTAAAATAATTCTCTTAGGTCTTTGAGCATGATTGTTTTGTTGTGCGCCAAGTCATACTTTCCAATACCAGCTTTGATAGTTTCTAATAAATCAACTGGGTCAAATGGTTTTAGAATATACTGGTATATTTGACATTCGTTAATTGAGTCGACCATGATGTCCGTGTCGGCTTGCCCGGTCAGTAAAATTTTTATAATGTCAGGGTTTGTTTTTATAGTTTGCTTAAGAAATTCAATCCCGCTCATTTCTGGCATGCGTTGGTCGCTAACGATTAGAGAAATGTCGTCTCCTCGTTCCGATATAACATCAAGCGCTTTTTTCCCATCTTCAGCCGTTAAAATGTCATATTTACCGCGAAGTGTTCGTTTAAGAAGTTGAAGATTGTTTTCTTCATCATCGACAAGTAAAATGGTTCGTTTTTGCTCGGAATTGTCAAACGACAGAACTTGTTCTATGCTTTCGTTTAAAATTTCTGCTTCTTTGCCTTCAAGAAAATCCATGTTAGCTCCAATGTTGTCCTTTTATAAGTATCGGTGCATGCAAATAAAAACTTTAATATTTGCAACACATTTTTACATATTATAACATTTTCTTTTAAACTTGTATAGAAATATATTTACTTGAAAACTTATGCTGTTTGAAATACTATTGTGGTGTAGGAGAATTATTAGAGGATAAAATTATGGCAAGAAAACCTATTATTGCTGGAAACTGGAAAATGCACAAGCTTCAATCTGAATCAGCAGCACTAGTTAATGATGTAATGGCTGAATTAAGACCAATTGATAAAGCTGATTTGCCAGAAGTTATTGTGGCACCTGTTTTTACATCACTTTATGCTGTTAGAAAAGCAATGGATGATTGTGGTTGTGGAAAAGTTAAATTAGCTGCGCAAAATTGTTATTTTGAAGCTCAAGGAGCGTTTACTGGTGAAGTATCAACTGAAATGGTTAAAGATGCCGGCGTAGATTACGTAATTATCGGTCACTCTGAAAGAAGACAATATTTTGGCGAAACAGATGAAATGATTAACAAAAAAGCAAAAGCAATTCTTGCTAACGGACTTTTGCCAATTATTTGTTGTGGTGAAACACTAGAACAAAGAGAAGCTGGCGTTACGGATTCACACATCGAATCTCAAATCAGAGCAGCATTAGATGGTATTTCTGCAGATGATGTTGCAAAATCTGTTATTGCTTATGAGCCTATTTGGGCGATTGGAACAGGAAAAACTTGTGACGCTGAGGAAGCTAATCGTGTAATTGCTATGATTAGAAACGTTGTTAAGTCGGTTGCTGGTGCAAAGTCAGCAGATGCAATCAGAATTCTCTATGGTGGTAGCGTAAAACCTGAAACCATAGAAGAACAAATGGCAAAATCTGATATAGATGGTGCGCTTGTTGGTGGAGCTAGCCTTAAAGCTGATAGCTTTGTTAAAATTGTTAAAGGCGCTATGTAGTTAAAATTAAAAATGTTTCAAAAGGCAAATCGTTTACGGTTTGCCTTTTTTATTTAAGTACTTGCCCATAATTGAAAAAAAAACTATAATTTAAATATGAAAGAGTCTGATTTAGTTAAAATTTTAAAAGATATTCCAATATTGCTTGCAACATCAAATGATGTTAATTCAAATATGGCAGCGGTTTGCGATGAAATTAAAAGTAAGTTGGGGCTTGAGTATGTTGCTATTTATTATCTTTCTGAAGAAAGTGCATATTTAAAATATCCCGAAAAAGATGAATATTTTAAAGATTTTGCGTTGGGTGAAAATCTCATTGAAAAACTTGAAACTTATGACGAATACGAAATTTTCGCTGGTGATGTGGGCTTTCAAGGTTCAAAAGTTTTGAAACTTTTCCCATTAAAAATTAGAGAAACTGTATTTGGTTTTATTTGCGTTACGCACGAGTCGCTTTCTGATATAAAAATTGCTGCGCTTAAGGCGTTTGCGTCAGTTGCGGCGTATTCAATTAAGGATTGCGAACTTTCAAACGTATTTAAGATTCAATTAAAAACGCTGCAAGCCGGCATTCAGGATAAAACAATTGCTGTCAAAACAATTAAAGAACAGAATGAAAGAATTTTGGAAGCTGATAAGGCGAAAAATGAGTTCATTGCAAATATTTCACACGAGCTAAGAACTCCGCTTAATGCAATTATTGGTTTTTCAGAAGTATTAAGTTCTCAAATTTTTGGTCCATTGAACGAAAAACAAGCTGAGTATATTAATGATATTTATACTTCTGGCGTGCATTTGCTGGGAATGATTAACGAAATTCTTGATATTTCAAAGCTCGAGTCGAATGCTATGAGCGTCAATTATTCAGTATTTTACCCCAAAACAGCTATGGAAGAAGTTGTAAACGTTATGAAACCTCTTGCAGATAAAAAACAACTGAGTGTAAGTTGTAATTGCAGTTTTGAAGATAAAGTGTCGCTCGATTACCAAAAGTTGCAACAAATTTTGTACAATCTTTTGAGTAATGCTATAAAATTCACGCCACAAAATGGAAAAATTGAAATTCAAGCTGCTAAGTTAGATAAAAATCTAGTGATTTCCGTACAAGATAGTGGTGTTGGCGTTGACCCAAAAGCTCAAGAAAAAATATTTGATAAATTTGTTCAATTAGAAAACACTTACACTAAAACTGGAAGCTCAACTGGTTTGGGTCTTACAATTACTAAAAGATTTGTTGAAATGATGAATGGAAAAATAAAAATTGAAAGCACACCTGGAGAAGGTGCGACATTTATTATAACGTTGCCGGTGGAGCCTCTAAATGCCTAGAATTTTAATTGCAGATGATAATGAATCTAACATGAAATTGATGTTTGATGTACTTGTTGCTAGTGGGTTTGAGGTCGATAAAGCGTTTGATGGGGTAGACGCTCTGGAAAAATTTTCACAAAAAAACTACGATTTGCTTATTTTGGATATACAAATGCCTAAAAAATCGGGATATGATGTGTTGAAAGAGTTAGATAAAAATGCAAAAGTCCTAGTTGTTTCGGCTTGCGCTATGGAGTCAGATATTGATTTAGCAAAAAATATCGGATGTTTAGATTATATGACTAAACCGATAAAAATTTTTAGTTTTTTGGAAAAAGTCAAAAATCTTGTTTGTGAGAGATAAAAAGTCCGTCTGAACCTCGTTTTTGCTGTGTTTTTTCTTGCGCTTGACTAAATCAAACGATTGTTTTATTATTGGCACAAATAGTTTTCTCGGTGATTAGATTGTGAAAAAAAACAATGATGAAAATTCAAAACAAAGAATTTTGAATGTTGCAATTAAGCTTTTTGCGCAACAGGGGTTTGATGGAACAAGTATTAGACAAATTTGTAAAGAAGCGCAGGCAAATATTTGTATGATTTCATATTTTTGGGGCGGAAAACAAGAGCTTTACAACGGTATAATAGAAGATTTGATTGATCGACAAACAGAATTTACAAAAACATTTCTTGATTTCAATTTGTCGCCGTCAGATTTGGATAAAAATAGTCAAATTAAGCTCTTAAATAAAATTATTGATAAATTTATTGAGTTTTTTTATTCAAAAAATATTTCAAAAGACTTGCTGATATTTCTTTTGAAGGCGCAACAAAATGAGTCGTTTTCTATGAAATCTCCAGCTTTTTCGTATTTGAGAAAACTTGTTGGCGCAATTTTTGATAAGCCGGAAGATGATAGGGAAATTATTTTGAAAACGTTGTTTATAATTTCGCAGGTTAATTCTCCTAGAATTATGCGAAGTTTTTCGCTTAGCCTGCTTGGGCAAGATGATTTTGTTCAAGAGGATATTAAAATTATAAAAAACAATGTAAAACTTTATATTGATGCTCTTATCAAGGAGGCAAATATTGTTTAAAAAAACTATTTTAGCACTTTTAATCCTTTTTGTTGCCCACTCGGCGTTTGCCGTTGAGCGAGCGGAGCTTAATCCAGAGTTTTTTTCAAAGTTCAATGATGAATATTTGTATAAATACGTAAATGAGGCTCTAGAAAATAATCATGACGCCAAACAAGCCTCTTACAGGGTAGAGCAGTACAGGCAGCAGGTTAAATATTATTTTTCTAAAGAATTGCCATCGTTTAGCGTCGCAGCAAATTATTTGGGTATAAAAGTCCCACAATTAGACAATTTTCAGCTCAAAAAAAATGCTTTTGTTTTGCCTTTTGTTGCAAATTATGAAGCAGATTTTTTGTTAAAAAATAGAGATAAAACTAGAGGGCAAAAAAAATCTTACGAAGCTGTAAAATTTGAAGAAAAGGCTGTATACCTTGCACTTTTAGCTGATGTTGCAACTGTTTATACAAACATACTTGAATATGATGAGCTTGTTTCACTTTCACAAGAAAAAGTAAATATATCTTCAGAAATTTTACAAAGAGATACCAAAAAGTTCCGACACGGAACAATAAATCAAACCCAACTAAACATTTCTGCTCAAAATCTGGAAACGGCAAAAAACAACTTGGAAAATTTCAAAAAACAGCAAGAAATTTTATTAATGGAACTAGCTGTTTTAATAGGCAGGTCGGCTGATTGTGTTTCGGATTTAGAGCGTGGAAAATTTGAACTTTTTGAATATCAAGGATTTATGCCAGAGGAAATAAAATCGGATGTTATATTTTCAAGACCAGATGTTCTACAAGCGGAAAAAATGTTGGAAAAAGCAAAGATTGATATCCGCGTCGCACGAAAAGAGTTTTTGCCTACCTTTAATATAACAGGCGTGTGGGCGTTTAACACAATAGCCCCAGGACGATTTTTCTCATGGGAGTCGTCTCTTGCTGCAATTTTAGCCGGAGCTACACAAGATATTTTTACTGGAGGCAAAAAAATTGCGAATTTAAAAATTCAAAAAGCGAAATACGAGGAATTGTTTGAAAAGTATAAGCAAACCGATTTAGATGCAGTGAAGGAAGTCAATACGGCACTTTGCTTGATTAAGCATGCGGTAAATATTGATAAAAACACACGTTCTAAACTGCAAGTTGAATACAATAATTTGGAAAATTCTCGCAAAAAATATTCTCGTGGCACAATTTCTGCCCCTGAATATTTAAGGCGCTTGTCTGAATTTATAGATTTGAAACAAGAAACAATACAAGCCAAAAATCAAAGATTGGTAAATTATTTTACGCTGTACAAGGCAGTTGGGGGAAATTTATGAAGAAAAAAATATTCGTCTTGATTTTAATATTCATAGTAATAGGATTATCTGTTTTTCTTTTAACTTCAAAAAAAGAAAATCCTAACGAGATAACTCTTTATGGAAACATAGAAATTCGTCAGGTTGATTTGAGTTTTCAGGTTTCTGGTATTATTGAAAAAATGTTTAAAGAGGAAGGTGATAGTGTAAAAAAAGGTGAATTACTAGCGGTTTTGGATGCAAAAGATTACACTGCAAACTTAGAAAAGGCAGTCGCAGAAGTAGAAAAAACTATGGCGTTAAAAAATGATAGTATAGAAAAATTTAATCGCAATGCGCCGTTAGTTGTTGATGATACTATTTCCAAACAAGAATATGATAACCTAAAAAATACTCGCGATAAAAGCGTTGCAGATTATAATTCTGCAGTCGCGGCAAAAAATTATGCTCAAAATCAATTGAATTATACAAAAATCTATGCACCAGATGAAGGTGTTGTTATGGTTCGTATTCAAGAGCCAGGGGCTACAGTTAACAAGGGGCAGCTTGTTTATTCAATTTCAAAAACGCGACCGGTTTGGGTTCGCGCTTATGTTAACGAAGTGGATTTGGGCAATATTAAATATGGGCAGAAAGTAAATGTTTATACTGATACAATAAATCCGCAAACGGGTAAAAATCGCAGTTATCAAGGCTATATTGGTTATATTTCACCTGTTGCAGAATTTACGCCCAAAACAGTTCAATCAACTGATTTAAGAACAGATTTAGTTTATAGAATACGTGTTTATATTAATGATATAGACGAATACTTAAGGCAAGGAATGCCAGTAACTATTAAAGTTCAGCTTGGTACAGAAGATGCAAACGGTAAAAATTGAAAATCTTACGAAACGTTTTGAGAACCAGCTTGCGATAGATAATCTGTCTCTTAATATAGAGACGGGTAAAATTACAGGTCTAATTGGCGCGGATGGTGCTGGAAAAACGACATTAATTCGATTGATTATTGGTTTGCTTTTGCCGGATAGTGGGAACATAGAGGTTTTAGCTTTAAATCCAGTTACCCAAAAATCTGAGTTGGTTTCAAAAATAGGTTATATGCCGCAAAAGTTTGGATTGTACGAGGATTTGACGGTAATTGAGAACTTGCGGCTTTATGCAGATTTAAAAAATCAGCCATACGAGTTCGAAAAAATGCTGGAGTTTACTTCGCTTACTCCATTTCAAGACCGTCTTGCTGGTGCGCTTTCTGGAGGAATGAAACAAAAGCTGGGGTTGGCTTGTACGTTATTAGGCAAGCCCGAATTCCTTCTTCTGGACGAACCATCTGTTGGGGTTGACCCAATTTCTCGTAGAGATTTGATGAAAATGGTTAGAAATATGATTTCTCCAGAAACGACTGTGCTGTGGTCAACTGCATATCTTGATGAAGCGCATAGCTTTGATACGTCAGTTGTTTTGGACAATGGGTGTGTTATTTATAACGGAAAACCGCATGAGTTGGCTGCAACGCCGCAAGAGTTTGAAGAAAAAGTTATAGAGCTAATGGGTGGGTATAAAAATGAACCGTCAAAAATTGCAGAAAATTATACGCCTATTGTTTATGATTTAGAGTGCGCAGTGGAAGCAAATCATTTGGAAAAAAAATATGGAAATTTTTATGCAGTAAAGGACAATTCTTTTTGTATAAAGAGAGGTGAAATTTTTGGACTTTTGGGTCCAAATGGGGCTGGAAAATCAACTTCTTTTAAAATGATGTGCGGTTTAGCAAAACCATCTTCTGGCACGGCAAAAATTATGGGAATTGATATTTTGAAAAATCCAGAAAAAGCCCGAGCAAATTTGGGATATATGGCTCAAAAATTCTCATTATATGGTCAACTAACAGTAAGGCAGAATTTGGAATTTTTCGCAGCGGTGTATGGCATAGGTGTATTTGATAGAAAGAAACGAGTTGATGAAATTATTGAAGTGTTTGATTTTCAAAGTGTTCAAAATCAAAAATCCGAAAATTTACCACTCGGTTTTAAACAGCGGCTTTCGCTTGCATGCGCTTTAATCCATAATCCTCCGGTTTTGTTTCTTGATGAGCCTACTTCTGGCGTAGATGTAATTGCAAGGCGAGAGTTTTGGAATCACATTATATCTCTTGCCAAAAAAGGGGTTACTATTCTCGTCACTACGCATTTTATGGATGAAGCAGAATTTTGTGATAGAATAAGTCTTTTTTATAAAGGAGAAACAATTGCAATTGGCTCTCCAGCCGACTTAAAGCAAAAAGCCCATGCCAAAAGCATGGAAGATACATTCATAACGTTAATTAAGGAGTCTGAAAAATGAAAATTTTGACGGCCTTAATTAAAAAAGAATTTTTACAAATAATTCGTGATCCATCAAGTATTATTATCGCATTTGTTTTGCCATTAATTTCAATTTTAATTTATATGTATGGCGTTAATCTTGATTCTGTTAAAGTAACTTTGGGGATAAAAAATGACGATGCAAATTCTGAAATTTCAACTTTAGTCAAAGCTTTTGGACATAGCAAATATGTTAATTCTATTGCTTTTGATAATGAAAAAGAACTTGCAACTGCAATAATCCGTTCAAAAATAAAAGGTGCTGTTATTATCCCCAATGATTTTTCAATGAAATTATCAAGAGGACAGACTGCTGATTTAATGGTGATAACGGATGGTTCAGAAGTCAATACAGCAAATTACGTCCAAAGTTATTCCACGTCGATTGCAAATAACTGGTTAAACTCAAGTAAATTTAAACGTTTTCTTCCTCGTCCTATCGTAACTTCAGAGCTTCGCGTTTGGTACAATCAAGATGTTAATAGCCATTACTTTATTTTGCCAGGCTCAATTTCTGTTACAATGACCCTTATTGGAATTTTGCTCACTGCGCTTGTCGTGGCTAGAGAGTGGGAGCGTGGAACAATGGAGGCGCTTTTAAGCACGCAAGTACGGAAAATAGATATAGTTCTAGGAAAATATATTCCGTATTTTACATTGGGAATGGCGTCTATGACATTCAATGTTTCTCTTTGCGTTGGCGTTTTTAAAGTTCCATTTAGGGGCAATTATTTGGTATTGTTTGCGGTGAGTTCATTGTTTTTATTTACCTTGCTTGGTGTTGGATTAATAATTTCTTCAAAATTAAAAAATCAATTTTTAGCAAGTCAGGTTTCGTTAGGGATTGGTTTTCTTCCTGCGCTTTTGCTTTCGGGGTTGGTTTTTCCAATAAATTCTATGCCCCAAATATTCCAAATACTTACTGGAATTTTGCCGCCTCGGTACTTTATAACGTTTGTTGAAAGTGAGTTTATGGCGGGAACGGTTTGGAATGTTGTTCTTATAAATGCAATTTTTTTAATTATTTTAGGCTTAATTTTATTTACTCTTGTGTATAAAAACACTGATATGAGGTTGAAAAAATGATAGATTATATACGAAGAATTTTTGCACTCATAAAAAAAGAGTTTATAACAATCTGGAAAGACCCGAAATCCCGCGGGATAATTATTGCAATGCCATTGTTGCAGCTTTTTGTTTTTGCAAATGCTATAACCATGGAAGTTAAAAATATTGATGTCGTATTGATAGACCGTTCAAATTCGGTTGAATCAAGAGAACTTATATCAAGATTTGAACATTCTCCAAGGTTTAGAAAATTTTATTACGTAAACAATGATAAAGAATTTAAAGAAAAAATAGACAATCAAAAAGTTCAAATAGGTTTGTATATAAATAATGATTTTGCAACCGCGGTAAAATCAGCTAAACCGACAAGGGTTCTTGTTGTAGCAGATGGTCGGCAGACGAATTCGGCGACTATCGCCGGGGGCTATGCTGCGCAAATTATAAACGAATATAATGCAGAAATAACTGGTGTTCAAGGCGCTTCAATAAATCCAGTTATAAGAAACTGGTTTAATCCAAATTTAGAATATCGTTGGTATATTTTAACTATAATAATCGCCATGCTTGCGCTGGTTATAACCCTTCTGTTAACAGCGTTGTCTATTGCAAGAGAGCGAGAAATGGGAACTTTTGACCAGCTCATAGTAAGTCCTTTATCATCTTTTGAGATTTTGCTAGGTAAAACAATACCTCCGCTTGTAATTGCAATGGGATTGACGGTTTTGATGACGTTGATTGTAGTAGTGGGTTTTAAAGTTCCCTTTTCTGGTTCAATCTGGTTGTTTTTGGTTTCTATTTTTATATCACTTTTGTCAATTGTTGGGGTAGGACTTTTTATATCTTCAATTACAAAAACTCAGCAGCAAGCCATTTTGGGTGTGATAACGTTTCAAATGCCAGCTGTTTTGTTGTCTGGATTTATTTCCCCGATAGAGGATATGCCAATATGTTGGCAATATTTGACGTGGGTAAATCCAGTTAGGTTTTTTATGGTGTTAACGCGGGGAATTTTTTTGAAAGGAATGGGGGCGCAAGATGTATTTATAAATTTAGTTCCCTTATTAATAATTGCTGTAATTACGCTATCACTTGCAAGTTGGACCTTTAAGCGTAAACTTGATTAAGCATAATTATAGCCTATTTACTTTCTATCATAATTCTTGTAATATATGTAAGTAACCATTTAGGTGTTATTGAACATTTATAACCTGGTTCTGTACGTAAAATAAGCGGCAGGGCGTATAAACAGAGTGAAACACTACAAAATATGCGGAGAGGTGTCCGAGTGGTTTAAGGTGCAAACCTGGAACGTTTGTGTGGGGGCAACTCCACCGCGGGTTCGAATCCCGCCTTCTCCGTTTTATTTTTGGCTTGAATGGTTAATGATGTTTATATAAACTGGTTTTGAATTGAGTAAATGTCAATGCGTTTTTTGTAAAAATGTATTTTAATGTCCAGTTTGGGGCGGACGGATAAAGTGTTTTTTTTTAAGCAAATTTGCTTGGTGTTTGAGTTTGAGGGGTTGGAAATAATCAAACTGTATTTTGACAGGACAAATGCAAGATGGCGGATGAAATGCGAAATTCCTGAAA
>CAZVBZ010000028.1:0-21508 GCA_964626145.1 uncultured Muribaculaceae bacterium
CTCAGCAAAAAATTTGTAAATTCTTGACTGCCCGCGACAGAGATTCTTCGGTCGTTGTTTAACCCCAGACTGCGTTTTCCCACTCAAAGCTTATTCCCTCAGAATGACAGCCAAAATTATAATACACTGAGATTCTTCGGGCGGAAATCAACTATAGCTTGCATTTTACCAACTAAAGCTAAAATCCCTCAGAATGACGGAAAAATGTTATGGTTTTTCGTGGGATTATGTATATGTTTTTAGATTATTCCATACAAAAGGAAAACGCCTCTTTTCAGAGACGCTCCCATCATTTATTGCAATACGCATGTTGTAAATTTATTTGCCACTATACATAATTTCACGACCCACAAAGTTAGCTGGTCTTACACCATCCGGGTGTACATCAAGTGGGAAGCAATCTTTCGGTGTAAGTTTTTGTGTCGAAGTACTCCTTTGTTCACCAACATTACATTTGCCTTTATTACCATTTACGTCAACAAGAATTGTTTGTAAACAACCATTTGGCCTGGTATCTGCATTATACAGATTCTGATCGCACTGAGTTGACCTATATGTAGAAGCTGTCGGAAATTCAATTACCATACCATCAGAGAGGTAGATAGCGGCGTTCTCTAGAGTTCTAGAATCACCACTGTGCGCTCCTTCAGTTGATTCTCTCTTATTCGTAGTACTAACAACTTGCATTCTTTCTTGGAACACATCTTTGATTATACCACCATCAGCAAATAAGTTTTCAGCTGCTGATTCTCTTACATAATCTGACATGTCTGTACCTTCCAATGCATACTGCATTGTGATAGCTTGGTTAATAGTAGAAATTGCTTTTTTCAAGCCGGTTTTGTACTGTTGATCTGACGAGTTGCTCAACAATGTAGGAATTGTCATAGCAGCAACTACACCAATAATTGTCAAGGTAATCAATACCTCTGCTAAAGTAAATCCAAATCTTTTTGTCATTTTTCCGCCTTTCGCTTAATTTTTTTAAACTAACGTTCGTAATAAATACATTATATATAATTTTTATCCAAAAAACAAGTGTCATTTGAAATCTTTCATTAAAATAATACGAAATTTACTTTTTGTCAAGGTTTTTAATAATTGTATCTAATACACAATAAGCGAGGTAAAAACCCGCAACTGGCGGCACAAATGGGGTAGAGGACGGCGAAATTTTTTTTATTTCATTTTTTTCTGTTTTAATGGTGCTTATGGCTTTATTTATAGGCTTTTTGGGCTTTTCTGAGCTAAAAACGCATGTAATTCCAGAATTTATGCCAATTTTGTTAAGATTATGTATCAAATTCTTAACAAAAGTACAATTTGCTCGTTTATATTCTGACACATCTGCGACAAAAAGTTTTGTCGGGTCAACTCTATTTCCTGCGCCCATGGAAGAAAAGACGGATATATTGTTCTTGTGACAATAATTAAGCAGGGATATTTTTGCGCGCTGAGTATCGATTGCGTCGATTACGCAATCTGGGCGCTGTGCAAAGAACAATTCATTTTTATTTTCGTCATAAAACTCATCGAAAACTGTAATCTCAATTTCGGGGTTAATATCTTGCAAGCGAGATTTAAAAAGCGCTGTTTTCTTTTGCCCGAGGGTACTATTCAACGCGACAAGCTGGCGGTTGATATTTGACTCAGAGACGTCATCGAAATCAACGAGTGTAATTTTGCCGATTCCTGCCCTTGCCAGTGCTTCTACGCTATAGCCGCCGACGCCGCCGAGACCAAAGACAAAGACATGTTTTGATTTTAGTGCTTGTTGAACGTTTTCGCCCCAATACATTATGTTTCGTGAAAAGATTTCGTGCATGTTGTTATTTTAGCATGAAAAGGGGGAATGGGCGTTGTTTTTTTTTTGGGGGGGGGAGCTTTTCTGAGGGTCGTTTTTCTGAGGGGGCGCGTGCGGGATAGGGGCGGTGGTGCCCGCCTTTTGTTTAATGTTTGATTTTTCGCGTCGTTCTGAGGTAATTAGCTTTGGGTGGGGAAACATAGTCTATGATTGAACAGCGACCGAAGAATCTCAGTCGCATGTAAACAAGAATTTACAAATTTTTAGCTGGGGCGCCACGTAGATTCTTCGGTCGGTCAAAACCCTTGTGTATATTGCCATTTGGCGCTTTCCCTCAGAATGACGCGAGGGCTGGACGCGGGTGAATCCTAACCCAACGGACTTTAATTCTACAGGTGCCCTGGTGGAAAGCCCGCTGGACGCGGGGTCATTCTTGTATCTGTTACGTAATTCGGTGACAAACAAAAGGACCGCCGTATAGGCGGTCCTTTTACACTTGTAAAAAACTATTGTGCGTAAACGCTAACTTGTTTCCTAGTTCTTCTATGAGGTTCAAATTTTACAACCCCATCAATAAGAGCAAACAATGTATCATCGGAACCAATACCAACATTGTTACCGGCATGGATTTTAGTACCACGCTGACGAACAAGAATATTTCCTGCTAATACATTTTCGCCACCGAATTTTTTCACACCTAAGCGCTTACTTTCGGAATCGCGTCCGTTTTTCGTTGAGCCTACGCCCTTCTTATGAGCCATTTTTATATCTCCTTATTTTATTATCTTTTAACTACTCAGCAACTGTTTCTTCAGCTTTAGCAGATTTTGCGGCAGAGGTTCTAATTTTTGTAATCATAACTCTGGTAAAACCTTGTCTGTGACCTTGTTTTTTTCTATAGCCTTTTTTAGGTCTTTGTTTATAAACAATAATTTTTTTAGCTTTGTCATGTGCCACAACGGTACCTTCTACAGTTGCCTTTTCAACATAGGGTTGACCAACTTTTGATTTTTTACCGTTAACAAGCATAACAACTTTATCAAAAACGACTTTTGCGTCTTTTGCATCTTCAAGAAGTTCGATATCAACGTATCTACCTTCGCTCATCGGGTATTGTTTTCCACCGGTTTCTACTATTGCGTACATTTTAATTTCCTTTCGTTTTAAGGGATTGCAGCTTTTTCAAGCATTTAGGGACAATCTACCTATCTAATACAGTATTAATAATTTATCGCGGACAAATTTACTTGTCAATCATGGTCAAGCCAAAATATTGCGATAGTTTAAGCCAAATTGAATAAGTGGTAATTATATGATAAATTTTAATTATAAACATGAAAAAATTTACGTATTTACAACAGAGCTTAAACAACGGACGCATCGCCAGATGGTCTGAAAACTGCATGCCGATTAAATTTTACATTGCGCCATGCAAGTTTTACTCAATCGCGCATGAAGCAAACAAGTATCACGAAATGGTGCTGAGAGCTTTGCGAGAATGGGAACGAGTTTCGGGCGGAATAATAAAATTTCGTGTTGTAAACACGCTATATGACTCGCAGGTAAACCTAAGCTGGAGGAGGGTTAACCGGGAGTCGTTAGGGCATTGCACGTGGAATCATGATGATACTTTCAGATATTATTCCGCAGAAATCGAAATAGGAATTTCTGATGGTTATTTTTGCCAAAAATACATGCACGAAGACGAGGTCTACCACACAATTGTTCACGAAATCGGGCATTCGCTTGGGCTTGGGCACAGTCCATTTTCGTCAGACATAATGTTTGTTCCGCACAAATACGGAGTAACAAAAATTGGGCAAAACGATATTGCCACTCTTTTATGGCTTTATAGATTTCCTCATGGTGCAACGCCCAAAGAAATTGCCACAAAATATTCCTTAGCAAATGCGGATTTAGATGAAATCGTTTTAAAAATTTCGCAAAAACAAGTTTCATCTCAATTCGAAAATGTAAAAAATTCTATACAAATTCCACAAAAAGATTTACTGCAAGAGCAACAAAACATTGCCGACCTAAAAAAATACATGTTTAGTCTGCAAAGTGTTCAAATTCCAAAAGATGCGCAAGCTTTTTTTAAAAAAACTCAGATAGAAAAAAACAAAAAAAGTTCAGACTAGCGAAATTGCGCCATAAACCGCACTTTTAATAAAAACGCCACAAAAAATAATAGCGGCATTTCTGCCGCTTGTAGGGCTATGTACCCCACCATAAATACCACATCCATGTCCATCCCAATCGCAGATTACAATGCACAAACTTAAATTTACGTAAATTATTCTGACAACATTTGCTGTAGTTCTACATCTGGTTTTCCGAGAACTCTTACCAGCTCCAAAACGGAAGCTTTCATTTGACACTTTTGAGAACTGCCGTTGAAAAAGTCTGTGTAGAAACAACCTTCGCACACACAACCTCTTTTATAACATTCAAGAGCTGTATTAGTCCATCTTCTAACGGCAACTGCTCTGCCCATATCTCTACTTCTTAACACTATATTTATCCTCCGATAACTTCATTTATAATAGACTAAGTCTAAATCCCCTATTATAAAGATATTTCCCCTTGCCATGCCTTTGAAATTCAATCTCAACACGGCTTTAATTTAATTATAACGGCAAACATTTCATTTACAATACAATCATGAAGAAATATTACAAACCCGAAATCAATGTCCTACACTACAATACAGGTTTTAAAATCTTGAAATCATGCATAAACACATGGTTTTAATCCAATCAACACATGCAAACATGCACCCTCCATGGCTTTTGACATGTTTTACAAGTTTTAAGATTTGTAACAATATCGACTTTTTAAATAAATAAGCTCACAAAATTAAGAAAACTTTTAGGTATAAATAAACAATTTAGTCAAGATTTATTTCTTTATTGTAAACCTTTATAAAATTTTGTTTAAATTGCTAAATATTTTGAGATTTACTGCATGCTTTGTGCTAAATTCTAATGTAATCAGTAAATTACTAAATTCACTGATAAAATAAATGTTTAACATTCGTTAAGCTAAAATAAATGAGAGTCAAGGAGATTTAAGAATGTCAGAATACTTGAGCAAAGAAGAAATCAGACAATGGAGAAGCTCACTGGAAAAAATCACTCTAGAGGAATTCGCTGCTAGACTTGGGAAAGTTATTAACGAGGAAAAAGAAACCCGCGATATCGTAGATATAGTTCTCGAAAAAGAGCCTGTTCTTGTTCACGAAAGCTATAAAGTTAAAACTGAAAAAATTACAACAATTGCGCAAAAAGCACTTTCAAGAGAAAGAGAAATTACGACCGTAAAACATAATCTATCTCTTGAGTCAGTTAAAACACAAAAGGCAGTAAAGCTCGCAGAAAAGAAAGAAATAAAAATCGAAGAAAAATCTAAAAAGGTTGAAAAGGCTCAAAAAGAACCCAAAGCCAAAAAAGTACAAAAATCTGCGCCAATTGAAGTTAAAGTTGAAACTACCTCGACAAACTCTGACGTTAAAGTTTCATTCAAAAAACCGCTAACTGGTCGGGAAAAAATGGTGTTTGACCACTTCCTTGCACACAAAAATTCTATAGTTTACGCTAAAGACCTTGCTGAACTTTTAGAATTACCACGAGATTATGTTTACAAATACATTAAAAATCTTAGAAATAAATTGGGAACAGAAACACTTCAAAACGCAAACAACGGCGGATATGTTTTGAAAGTTAATTAGGTTGATCTATGACTGCAACACAAGAAAAAAAGAAAATAAAAGTCGCGTTTCCACACATGGGAACAATTTCAATTGTATGGTCGGCTGCGCTTAGAAAAATTGGTGTAGAACCGTACGTTCCACCATACACAAGCAAAAAAACCTTGTCATTAGGAACAAAAAACAGTCCAGAGGCAATTTGCCTTCCTTACAAATTGATTTTAGGAAATTTTATTGAAGCAATTGAGGGCGGCGCTGATTATGTTGCAATGATTAGTTCTCCTGGCATTTGCCGACTTGGCGAATACGGAAGTAGCATAAAGCACGCACTTTCTGACTTGGGATACGAAGCAAATTATATTGAATTACAGCTTTACGATGGTTTTAAAGGTATGTACAGGTTTTTAACTGAACTAAGCGGAGTAAAAAACCCAATAACCATTATTAAAGCAATAAATATTGCTGTGAGAAAAGTTTTTGTGCTTGATAGACTGGAAAAAACATTTTCATATTATCGTGCACGCGAAGTAGTGCCAGGTTCTGCTGAAAGAGCATTCAACAGAGCACTAAAAATTGTTGATGCAGCTGACACAACTCGAAAACTTGCAAAGGCTCAAAAGAAAGCCATAGAAGAAATTCGCAAAACCAAAATAGAAAAAAACAGAGACATTTTGTATGTTGACTTAACGGGTGAAATATTTCTTGTATTAGATTATTTTGCAAACCAAAACATAGAGCGCGAACTTGGCAAAATGGGTGTTCAAACTCGCCGTACACTTACGATTTCAAGCTTTTTAAAAGATGCCATTATACCTAAGTGCTTTAAAAAAGGCGAAACACACCTTGAACGTTCATTCCGACTTGCAAAGCCGTATCTCAAACGCGATATAGGCGGTGACGCACTAGAGTGCATTTCTGATGTTATGTTTGCCAACAAGCAAGGTAAAGACGGAATTATTCACGTAAGCCCATTTACCTGCATGCCAGAAATAATTTCACAAAACATTTTTCCATCAATGCGTGAAGATTGCGAAATACCGATTTTAACCTTGATTATGGATGAACAAACAGGTAAAGCTGGCTACTTAACAAGGTTGGAGGCATTTGTTGACCTTATGCGCCGCAAAAAACGTAAAAAACAAGCAGAAAAACAAGCTAAAAAACAGAAAAAGGAAAAAGTTAAAATATAAAAAACGAGACAATTGTCTCGTTTTTTAGAAAAGCTGATTGCTAATATTTTATTGAATATTTTTAGAAGTAATATTAAATAAATTAAGACGCGCCTTTCGCAATGCGAAAGGCGCGTCTTATAGTTTGTAAAAAACGTTATATCAATTCTTCAAGTTCTTTAACCAATTTGTGATTTTTCTCAGCAAATTCCGAACCTCTTGCTTCAATTGCAAGTTTCAGTATTAACGGAAAGTTCAAGCCTAAGCCCTTTTTGAGCTGTTCGCAATAGAATTCTTCAAAATTATTAGGCATTCTTAACGACCAGTTTTTGTCCCCTGATGTGCCTGGACGATTGTAAACTTCCATCATGCCCAACAAATCTGTGAAAAACACTTGAACATTTTCCGCTTTCGAGGCAAATATTTCAACAAGTTTTGTTTGCGTTAAGAATTGAGCATCAGTTGTTAAACGCACAATTGTGTCATTTTGCCCTTTTTCGTCAAGTTCAAAAAAGAAATCTTCAACCAAATTTTTAGCATGCGGATAGCTTTCGGGCGTATTAACAATGTTTTTTGCCCACATTGCAATCGGTTCGTTGTCATGTGTACCAACCATTGCCCAACAATGCGCATCAATATTGCTACCTCTGTATGGATGTTCAGGTTCTTCTGCCACAACAAATTGAGTAAGCCGCATTCCATTAAGCTTATACTCTTTCATGACTTTTTCAACAGGATATGTTAACGTACCTAAATCTTCGCAAACAATTGCGTCTTTATCCAAACCGCACTCTTTTGCCGCAGCTATAACGATTTTTTCGATAAACGCACCGTATTTTTTAACCTGGTCTTTTGTAAGCGACTTAACACGTTGTTCTTTGTCGGCTTCAACCTCCATATTTAGGTCGTCCAGCGTCGCAATAGCAAACCTTGAAAGAAAAGGATGTTCCGGTGATGAATAAAGTCTGCCCGCTCCTTCTTCTATCTTAGGTTTGTGTCCTTTTACATAAACCCAAGGATCTATCAACCCAACAATGTGGTCAATTCTTACACCACCAGGGTTTTCGGTAAACATTTTCTTGTAGAGTTTTTTCATTAACTCTCCGCCTTTGCCGAGCGAGCCGTCTTTGTTAAACATCATTTCCGGATTCATTACTGGAAATCCCCAGGCTTGTCCATCCTTTGAAAAATAATCTGGCGGACAACCAAGACACCAACCATCAAGGAAATATGCCTGATAAGCCCAAGCATCACGATCTGAAAATGCAACTTGCCTATCTGCAATCATTTTTATGTCATGTTTTTTTGCATACTTGCGAGTTTGTTCATTTTGCTCAAATGCAACAAACTGGCAAAAACAGTAAAATTCAATAATATCTTGATATTTTAATTTGAGTTCTTCAATTCTATTTGCAAAAGTTTCTTTTTCTTCTTCATTATACGGGTTAAAAAGCCTTTTATCCATATCCGATTTCCACATCGGGTAATAATCATTTTGATGTTCAACTATCAACGCTTCGTATAGAGAGTCTTTTTCTAGCCAGAAGGCATTTTCCTTTTTAAATTTTTCATATTCTTTTTTGAATTTTTTAGACTTATTAAAGTTTTCGAAAGCTTCTCTCAAAGCTTTTTCATGTTCTACAAAAATATAAGAATAAGCTGTTTTATGCGTATCTTTGTTTGGATTGTTATTGCATATATTTGTAAAAGTTGTTTCACTCAATATACAATCCCACTTTTCGGTTGTTAATTGTTCAAGGTCAATAAATAAAGGATTTGAAGAAAATATAGTTCCTGTATATGGAGAAGAATCAATCCCCTTTGTTTTACCTTGAGGTCCAAGCTGAATTGCGTTAAAAATACCTTCAGCAAAATCTATTACTCGTTTACCCGCATTTGAATTTGGGGTTCCAAAGCCAACATCCTTACCTTCATCAGAAGGGAAACTGCTACCGTGCACGATTAACGCACAATTTTTTTTACCAAGTGTTTTTAAAGCTTCATAAACAAGTTTTTTGTACTGTTTTTTATCCTGCAAAACGCAATTCATTTTAAACTCCTTATTAAAATTGTACTTTCTAGTTTATTGTAACATAAATTATAGAAA
This sequence comes from uncultured Muribaculaceae bacterium, assembly GCA_964626145.1. Classification (GTDB taxonomy): domain Bacteria; phylum Cyanobacteriota; class Vampirovibrionia; order Gastranaerophilales; family Gastranaerophilaceae; genus RGIG2134. The sequence continues at coordinate 8,790 of CAZVBZ010000028.1, forward strand.
GTGTAGCTCTACGTAACCATTTAAAAAGACTAATTTTAGACATTTCCAGTTGTACTGTTGCGATCATCTTCTAACTTGCGAATATCAATCTTTGTGTCACTTTCATCCAATGGATATGTTAATGTTACATTTTCTATATCAATATCAACTTTTGTGTCAACCATTTCAATTTCATTTTTATTATATTCTTTTATTTTTCCATCTTCTAATTTAACCGAAATTTTTTCGTTCAAGAAATTTATACTACAAATTCTTCCCAAGCCATCAGAAGTCATTACGCCACTACCAACTGGGGGTAATTCTTTTGCTGCTGCTAGGTAATCTTTATATTCGTAATTCAAACAGCAAAGCAAACGCCCACAAGTTCCAGAAATTTTACCTGGAGTAATCGGCATGCCTTGATCTTTTGCTAATTTAATATTAATACTGTCAAATTTTCTCAACCAAGAACAGCAACAAAACGGCTTTCCACATAATCCATTACCTTCAACAATAGACGTTTCATCACGAACGCCAATATGTCTAAGGTCAATACGAACTCGTTTAAATGTTTGGGTTAAATCTTTTAAAAGCTCTCTAAAATCAACTCTTTCTTGTGCGGTATAATAAAAAGTTATTTTACGCCTATCAAATGTATAACGCGCTTGAACAAGATTCATAGATAATTTACGGTTTTGAACAAGTTCCTTGCATTTATTAAACGCAATATATTCTTCTTTTCTAATATTATCCAACTCTGCAATATCATCTTTTGTCATAACACGCACGAGCGGCAAGGGTTCTGGTCTATATTTTTCCCAATGCTTAGCAATTTCAGAATTAACAAGTATAACTTTTACAGCTTCCTCGCCTTTTTCCGTTCTAACAAGAATATACTGCCCATTTTCAAGTTTTGTTCCTTCGGGATATGTCAAAGGATAAAACCTGTTTTTAAGCATTTTAACAGCGTATTTTATCATCAAAAATCCTATTTATCAGTCATAATAAACAAGCTAATAAGGTCATTGACCTGAGCAGATTGTTTTTGGTAATCACTAACCTGTTTTTCAAGATTTTTAATATTGTTTTTATAATCCTGAATCGTCGAAACACAGTCTCTGACAGACGTGTTTAAACCATCCTGAAAATTTTGAGCTTCGGTTAAGACTGTAGACATCGATATTCCCAAAGCCTCCATTGTCTGGCGAATAATCTGCGCGCCTGTTTGTTTAGAAACCCCTTGCGGCAATTGGGCAATCAAGCGTTTCAACACAGCGACATTAGCTGGAATTGTAAATTCCTTTGGACGAGGATAAGAACTTTGAGGCTCAGAATTCAAGCTATCCGAGTAATCATAACTCGGCATGGGCGCTACTTCACGATACTGCTGCTGCATAACGTATGGAATATCCTGCTCATAATGCGTTTGAATAGGCTCGCGATAAACAGGCTCTTGAGTATATTGGCGAGCCGGCATGGGTTTAACCGGTTGCGCTTGAGGCGCAAAATCTTCTGGTTGTTGATATTGCGTATTATCTTCTTCAACAAACATATTTTCAACTTCATCAGATATCAGGTTTTCGATTTCTGGTTCCGCAACTTCTTCTTGCATAGGTTGAACTTCAATCTCTGATTGTTTTTTCAAAGCCTCTACAATTTTTTTACCTACGCCTTCTGGCAATTTGTTTTCAGTCATGATTTTCCCTCTTGATTTATTCTAAGATAATTATAATTAAAACATAATAATTTAAAACTACAAAATTTAAAATGTTAAGAAAAAATACTTTTTAATAATTGTGTCGAGTACACTCAATTTAACATTTCTTGCAGCCATGCACTATAAAAGTCAAAAAAAACCACCCTATGATCGGGTGGATTGTTTTCTGCATCCTAATGGTCTTTTGTGTTTATTATTTAGGAGTTTTATGTTTCGGGTTAGTATAAATTTCTGTGCTATTTAGTGTTTCAACTACACTTAAATCGTGTGTATTATTAATATTACACATAAAAAGAATATTGTCAATAGGTTTAGTAAACTTTTGTAAAGATAATTTTTTTATAGTATTTTTATTGCTTTTTTTTCGAAAGTATAATTCAATATAAATATGCAAATAGTTACCAGTCAAAATGCTTTAAACGGTCTAAACGGAACAATAGAAATTCCGCCAGATAAATCAATTAGTCACAGGGCGGTTATGTTTTCTGCAATGGCAAACGGAACATCTGTTGTTTCTAATTTTTCACGCGGCGCAGATTGTCTCTCTACGCTAAGTATCATTGAAAAACTTGGATGCGAAATAGATTTTATTAACCACAATACATTAAAAATCCACTCACAGTTTCCGTTTAAACAACCACTTAAGGCTCTAAACTGCGGAAATTCCGGCACTACAATGAGACTTATGTCTGGAATTTTGGCTGGACAAAATTTTGAGAGTACCTTGTTTGGCGATACGAGTTTAATGAAGCGCCCGATGAAACGCGTAATTGAACCATTAGAACAAATGGGGGCAAAAATATCTCACTGTGACTTTAAAGCACCACTAAATATCATTGGCACCAATCTTCACGGAATAACCTACAATAGCAAGCTTTCATCTGCACAGGTTAAATCTTGCATTCTGCTTGCTGGGCTAAATGCTGACGGTAAAACAGTATTTTCAGAACCTTTTAAATCAAGAGACCATTCAGAATTAATGCTTGAATATTTAGGTGCAAATATTAACACAAATGGCAATACTGTTTCAGTAGAAAAGTCTAAACTTTCTGCCCGAAACATTATAATTCCTGGTGATATTTCTTCAGCAGCATTTTTTATAGCTGCAGCTTGTATTGTACCGAACTCTGATATTATCATTAAAAATGTCGGCTTAAACCCAACGCGTACTGGCATAATAGATGTTTTAAAAAAAATGGGCGCAAACCTTGAAATCCTCACTGAAAAAACTATTTGTGGCGAAAAAGTTGGCGATATCAGAGTAAAATCCTCTGAATTAAAAGGAATAGAAATCAGCGGAGAAATAATTCCGCGTCTAATTGACGAATTACCAATCATAGCAGTAATTGCAACACAATCAGAAGGCACAACGACAATAAAAGACGCCCAAGACTTACGAAATAAGGAATCTGACCGTATTAAATGTTTGGTTTGCGAGCTTAAAAAAATTGGAATCAACCTTACGGAAACTCCAGACGGATTTATTATTAAGGGGAAACAAACAATAAACGGTGGAACCGAGGTCGAATGTTATCACGACCACAGACTTGCGATGAGCTTGTATATCGCAGGACTTGTATCAAAAGCCCCCATAAAAATTAGAGATTTTCAATGGGTTGACATTTCGTTTCCAGAGTTTTTAGCCTTAGTCCATAACCTAATTTAAATCCATCCGCCAGCTACAAGGTGCCCATCATTTTTGTCATAAACAACGAGCGCCTGACCCTTTGTCACCGCGGAAACTGGCTCGTTAAACTTTACAAGATAACCAGTCTCAGTTTTTTGAACAAAAGCTCCAACTTTTTGCATATTATAGCGAATTTTGACATCCGCTTCAAATGTATCAAGGTTTTCTCCTGACTGGAATTTTAAGGTATCAATAGCAATAGACTCTTTGAAAAGCTCCCCCTTGACACCAACATAAACCGCATTTTGAGCAATATCAACACCCAAAACGTACAAAGGCTCTTTATAAGCAATTCCAATACCTTTACGTTGCCCTGTTGTATACTGCCATGCACCGTTATGTATACCTAATTTTTGACCAGTCGATTTAAGAATAAAATCTCCTTTATCTTCGCCAAATTTTTCTGAAAGATATTTTTTTGTAGAGAGCGGTTTCGGAATAAAACATATATCCTGACTTTCTTTTGAAGATTTTGATGGCAGGTTATTTTCTTCTGCAATTTTTCTTATCTGAGTTTTTTCGTATGCACCAAGCGGAAACAGAGTTTTTGACAATTGTTCCTGATTTAGCTCAAAAAGATAGTAAAGCTGGTCTTTATTTTCATCTTTTGCCGGAAAAAGCCTATAAATACCATTTTCACATTTTATATTTGCATAATGACCAGTTGCCACAAAATCAGCACCAAGTTCATTTACCGCAAAATCAAAAATTTTACCCCACTTAATTTTTTTATTACAAACAACGCAAGGATTGGGAGTTTGACCAATTTGATATGAATTTTCAAAATAGTTAATTATATGTTCTTTAAAATAATCACTAACATCACAAGTATAATGCGGTATTTCCAATGCGGCTGCAACCGTTTTCGCATTTTGCACAACTGTATCAGCAGCAGAACAAAACATTTTACCCGTAACTGCAACTACCTCGTACCCTTGTTGCTTCAATAAAAATGCGCTTACACTACTATCCACCCCGCCACTAAGAAGAACCGCAACTTTCTTACGAATGCTCATTTAAATAAAACTCCTTCCCTTTTTCCGTTAGGGCATATTCGGCAATACCATTATTGTCAGCTCCATCCAAAACAACTTTTATAAAATCATCTTCAATTGCTTTTTGCATTGTTTTTCTGTCAACTACCAGTTTCATAGATTTAAAAAGTTTAGCATTTAGTTGTTTTAACTGAAAAGCTTGCACACCTTCATTTTCCAACATGTAATAAGCGGTAATTATCAAATAATCAACAAGGGACTCGGGTTTTTTCATTTTGATTACTGACTCATAATCAAAATTCACTTCGGCAGGTATTTCTTCTTCAAAAACCGGATTTTGTAGCTTGTCTTCCAAAATATTTTCAAAGCTAAATTCATTTTCCTCTGGTTTAATATCAGAATTAGCAGTTATCTCAATATCGCGCTCTACGAGTTGCGAAACGACGTTTTCTTTTAATGTTTCCTGCGGTTCAGAAATGTCATTACTTGACTCATTTTTTGTAATTTGCTGAACCGGCTTAATTAAATCAAGCGCAATTTCTTGATTTTCTGCTATTTGCTCAAATTTTTGCGGTTGGGGTTCTGGAATAAAATCCAATTTTTCCAAATCCAACTTAGCCGAGATATCGGCAAAATCTGATTCGCTAACATTTTTCAATTCTGCAAATACGCCAGCAATATGAGAAGCGATAAAACTTTTGTTATCACTTGATATACTATATTCAGCCTTTCCTCTTTTTACTGCGATACCGTATCTGGACATCAATACCCCGCAAAATTACTGTGAAACAACCTCGCTATGCCATTTTTGAAGTTGCTCTCTTATAAATTCCAAGTCATCTGACTTAATTTCTAATTCTATATCACCTTTTTTAAGTTTTAAAACGTATTCATGCATAATAATGTTTCCTTTTTAAGCTATAACTAAATTATCTAACAATTTATTTAATTTATCAATATTATTAACTTTTTGTATTATTTACAATAGCCGTACCGGCTAAAAAACCTGTTGACCAACAATTTTGGAGATTAAACCCGCCAGTAAATCCATCAACATTCAACACTTCGCCACAGAAATATAATCCCGAAATGTCTTTATATTCCATTGTTTTAGGATTAATCATATCCAAATCTACACCACCAGCAGTGACGATTTCCCCATCGATTTTTTGCGAAATCACATTTAAGCTATAGTTGGTTAAAGCAAGCGAAACGGCTATTCTATCAGATTTATTAACTTGATTGGCTTTTTGAAAGCAATCTACATTTATTTTTTTAAGTAAAAATTCTGCAAAAGATTTTGGTACAAACTCTGATACAATATTTATCAAAGATTTTTTTGAATTTTTATCAAGTATTTTTATCAATTCTTTATCAAAATATTCAAAATTTTGTCCAGTAAAATTCAAATTAATTTTATATGGAAAATCTGAAAAAGCTTGAACAGAAGAAATTTTGTACGCCAATGGTCCAGAGATAGAATTATGTGTAATCAAAATATCACCATTTAAACAAACCGAAACACCAGAAATTTTTGCTGTAAGCCCCTTTAAAGAAACTCCGCAAAGTGAATACAAATCCACATCTTCGACGCACAAGGCACAAAGAGCCGGTTTAGGCGCTATAAGTTTTATCCCACAATTTTGCAAAAGTTCGTAATTTTGTTTTATTCCACCCGCAAAAATCACCTTATCCGCAGTATAAGTTGATTTTTCAGTATTTATAAAAAATTTATCATTCGAGTTTTTTAAACTAATTACATTTTCTTTGAAAAACTTTACTTTAGGGCTTTCTAGTTTTTTCAAAAGCTTATTGCGAACATCTTTTGCGCTGTTGGACTCTGGAAACACCCTTAAATCTTCTTGAACATAAGTTTTTACCCCAATATTTTCAAAAAAAGTTATCGTATCACCGGTTGAAAATCTTGAAAAAACAGATAGCAAGAACTTTTGACCTCTGGGATAAAAGTTTACAAGTTCCCTATTATCAAATTCAGCATAAGCTAAATTACATCGTCCACCGCCAGTAGGCAAAATCGTTGCCAGCGCTAGTTTTTTATCAAAAAAAATAATTTCATCAGCAGCGCCAAGAGCATTAATTCCAGCCATTACTCCAGCCGGTCCTGCACCAATTATTGCCAGTCTCATACTTCAACAGCTCCATAAATTAACACATCTTCAGGCTGTTTCAACTTTTCATGCAGTTCTGAAATAGTTTTATTTAAAATGGGATGTTTTAGCAATGGAACCAGTTCTAACAACGGCACAAGAACAAAAGCCCGTTCATGCATATATGAATGCGGAACAGTAAGCTCAGGAAGATTAATTACATCATTATTGTACAATAATATATCAATATCTATAGTGCGTTTTCCCCAGCGAGGAACGCCTTCTCTAACACGCCCTAAGAGTTGTTCAACATGTTGACAAAAGTGCAGTAGCGCAACCGGCGCCAAGTCTGTTTTGGCTTCAATTACAGCATTAAGAAACCAATCCTGATTTTTATACCCCCAAGGCTCAGTTTCATAAAGAGCAGAAAATCTTATAATATTAAAATTATCACTTTTATCCAAAAGTTTAACAGCTTGTTGAATATATTCAGAACGATTACCAGTATTTGAACCTAAAGATAAATATACAACTGCCATTTAACCTCCTAGTATAATTTTATACTGAATTTCTTGCATTGACAAGAATGTTTCTTTGCAAATATTCGGTACATTTAAATTATTTTAGGGTTTTGGATATTTATTAAGACGAAAAACTCATCATTTTTCTTTTTGGGGGCACAAATCACTTAATTTAATAAAAAATTTCTTCAAAAATTATTAAACATTACGCCAGTTTTAAAAAATTATTTGGAGAAATGGTTCTACCTTTTTTAATTTGTTCAAGCCGTGAAAGCACATCTGGAGCGTTTTTTGAATTTGGTTTTATCTGCAAAAATTTCTTATAATATCTAACCGCACTACTCGTTTTTCCCAACTTATCAAAACAAATTCCAATACCTAAAATTGCTTTGTAAAATTGTGGATTAATTTTTAAAAGCTCACAAAAAATAGCTGCTGCCTCTTGATATTCACACAACTCAACCAACAAAGCGGCTTTATGCTGATATGCTTTTAAATAAGAAGGATGTTTTTCCATAATACGTTGATAAATCTTTAGAGCCATATCTGCTTCGCCAGAAAGCTCATGCGCAACTCCGAGTTGTAACTGGGCGTCGATATTATTTTTATCCATAAAAATCGCCTCTTTTAAGCTTACTGTTGCAACACAAGGAAGCCCCATCCGCATAAAACATTTACCGATTTCAAAACACACATCAGGATTGTTTGGTTCTATTGTGCGAGCTTTTTCTAATGTTTCTATAGCTTTGTCTGTATTGTCTAAATGCATATAAGATTGTGCCAAACCTATATAAATCTGGATATTTTTTCTTTCGAGCATTAGCGCTTTGAGATAATGCTTTATACTTTGTTGAAACATGCTATTAATTCTTAATGCATCTGCTTTAACCAGATATTTATAGAATTTTTTTGTCTCAAGTGAACTGGATTGTTTGACGACCATCTCATCAAACTTATCACCCTTATCTCCATTATTTCCCTTTATTAAAAAAGCCACACTTCCCGCCTGTTTAAATTATTTCGTTACTAATATTTTAGGCAATTTTACACAAAAAAATATCAACCTTCGGGTTTAATTTTTATTAACCTTTAGGTTGATATTTTTTAAATATTGGCAAATTGCAGTTATACTTCAAATTCGCCACAATGGAATGTAACAATATGAAGCCCGCTTATACCAATGCAATCTACCATTTTTAATTCGTCTTCACATCCACAGTCATATTTAATTTTAGCATTTTTCACCACCAAAATACCATCAGCATCTTTAGTTGCGTCAACATCTACGTAACCACAAATTCCGGCATGTCCAGTACATACATGAATTTTATCGCAAGCTGATTTTTCTACCATTTCTGCGATTTGTTTACAAATACATTTACTCATAATTTTCTCCTTTTTTATGTAACCTGAAACATTTTAAAAAAACATTTCAAATAAATTCATCACTATAAAGCAAGCCACTCGGCTAATTTTTAAACCAAACCTTCACGTATTGCTTTTACCGCGGCTTGAGTTCTATCATCGACAACAAGTTTTTGTATAATATTGCAGACATGCGCTTTTGCAGTATGTTCACTTATACAAAGCTCAGACGCAATATCACTATTAGAGCTTCCGTTTACTAAAAGTTTGAGAACTTGATATTCGCGTTCGGTTAAATTAGCATGTTTGGCACGAAACTCAGAGCGACTTATATGTTTTTTGGGAATAATATTTCCACCTTTTGAGCGCAATTTGGGAACAATTCTTGAATCGAGCCAAATAGCACCATCTTTTACCGTCTTTATAACTGTGATTAAGTATTCTGTATTAATATCCTTAAGCGCATACGCATTAACCCCAACGGAAAGAGCCTCATTAATTTCACTCTCATCCTGATGCGAAGTCAAAATAATTATTTTTTGCTCAGAATTTTCTTCCAAAATTTTTCTTGCGGCTTCTATCCCTGATATATCCGGTAATCCAATATCCATAAGAATAACGTCAGGTTTATATAATCTGGCTTTTTCTACGGCATCTTTGCCATTTTCTGCCTCAGCAACAACTTCAATATCTTTCCCGTCTTCAAACAATGTACGCAACCCCACACGCACTAGCTTGTGGTCCTCTACCATCATTATTTTAATTTTATTTTCATTATTAACCATTTCACTCTCTCTATTAAAAACTCTTGATTATTAACATAATAGAGAAAGCATTAAATGTATTCATTCACCACAATACATTTTTTAGAGAGATTATTAAAGTTTTTTTGATTTAAATCAAGATTTAAACTTTATTTTGAATTATCGAGCATTTTTAAATTTTTTGCCGCTTCAACATGATTGGGATTAAGAGTTAATACTTTATTATAAGTACTAATTGCATGTTCTATATCACCAGCAAGTTCATACGCTAGCGCCATGTTATAAAGATAATCCCAGTTTTCCTTATCCAGATTAATTGCAACGCCTAAATGTTCAAGTGCGCTTTGAATATCCTTTTGTTTAAGTTTAATTACTCCAAGTTGCGCATGACACACTGCGTTTTCTGGATTGATAAATATCGCCTCTTTATACACTCTTTCAGCTTCATAAATATTTTCAATTTCACAGTAAATATTCCCCAGAAAAGTATAATAATCACAATTTCCAGGATTTAAGTCAATAGCTTTTTGCATTTGACGAATTGCATCTGAATAATTTTTGGACATAAAATTTACCCGCCCCAAAGCTTCATAAATATCTGGGTTATCGGGATTTAATTTTAATGCGCGTTCAAATTTAGAAAAGACGTCTTTTGCTTCTCCTGAATTATACAAATACAATGCCCAATCGCAATAAACTGAACTTAATTCACCATTATAAACTTTTGCTTTTTTTATATCTGACAATTCAACCAATTTTTCATACAATTCAATTGCATCATTAAATCTAGCATTTAATCTATATGCATAAGCCAACGTTTCAATTAATCGCATTGAATCCGGGTACGCTTTTAACAATTCTTCTAAAATGTTTATCCCTTCTTCTACCCTATCTGTTTTTATATAAATACTTGCAATTATATCCTGCAACGCCTGTACGTCGGCGTTGGGTGTATTTACCGCCGGAATTGCGATATCCAATGCTTTTTCATACATTTCAGCTTTATAGTAAAGATTTACAAGGTCAAGCTGCAAGTATGTATCCGTTGGAGCAAGGATTAGCAACCTATTCATAATCTCTATTTCTTTGTTTGTATCTTTTGTAATTTCACATATATCTTTGTACAAGTACAAAAGTTTAATATTTTGCGCATCAACATTCAATCCAAAGTTTATAAACTCGATTGCATTTTCATATTCACCCAAATCTTTGTAAATAGAAGCTGTTTCGTAGTAATAATTTATTTTTTCACGTTCGTCAATATCAAGATTTAACAGGCGTCTATAAAGATTTAAGGCAGATTTTTTATGGTTAACATTAACGTACAATTCCGCCAACGCAACCATAATATCAACTGAATTTGGGTTATACTCCAAAAGTTCTTGGTACAAATCTATAGCGTTGTTATTTTGTCCAGTTTTTTTATAGGCATCTGCCAACATCAAAAGTAAATCAGTCCTATCTGGGAAAGCCTTTTTCAAAATTTCAAATTGCTCTATTGCTTCACTCAAAGCACCTATATCATAATACGAACGAGCCAAAAGAATTCGCAATTTGTCATGGCTCGGATTTTCTTGCAAATATTTTTTTGCTAATTTCTGCGCTATTTGATGATTTCCGTTGGCTATTGATAGACGAACTTGTTCATAAACGTCGCCTTCGGTTATAAACAAATCATCTCCATTACGAACAGACTCCATCAATACAACGGATTTAACCAACTTATATAAAATTGTAACTAATACAACGACACCAAGCGTCATCATTATAATTAAACTTTGATTCATATCTGTATTATAACCACAAACTTATTTTAAACAACCATCCAATAATACTAGTTATTTGCTGATTTTTCATCAGTTTTTATAAAATCACACATTGCCTCAAGCCGTTTATCTTCCATGCTATCAATGAGTTCTTGAATATTTTTAATTTTACCGAGCGCAAAACCAGTCTCTGCAAGCAAAACACAGTCATTACACAACCGATACTCGCTGTATTTGATTGAACCCGCATAATCTTTAGACTTTCCGCAGGCACCGCAGGTAAAAAACTCCTCCAGACAGTCTGGATTTTCTTCTATATCATCAATTCGCATTTGGGCAACAACTTGTTGCATTTCTTCAATAATTCTTAATTGTTCTTTTTTATCCATTTTTAACCTCTTTATTATATTTTAGCATGCCAAAAAAGTTTGTTTAAATTATTATTAGTGTATGAAAAATAATCGTTCATCATATTTAAGCACAAGACGAGACTCATGGGTAGAGGTCAACATAGCAAATGTTGAACACAATATCTGTGAACTAAAAAAATTTATAAAACAAGACAAGAAAATCTTTGCCGTAATCAAAGCCGACGCATACGGTCACGGAGCACTTATGCTCGCCCCAACATTTGTCGCCTCAGGCATTTACATGCTAGGCGTTGCGTCTCTTGATGAAGCTCGACAGCTTAGAGAAGGTGGTTTTAATTTGCCAATTTTAGTCCTTGGCGCCGCTCCAATATGGGCATTTGACTGGGCAGCAGAAAATAATATCACTCTGTCAATTTTCTCTAAACAACATCTACAAGCCGCCCAACAAGCTTTTGAAAAAACCGGAATAAAAGTTCAAGCTCACGTAAAAATTGACACAAGCATGAACAGAATTGGCATTGATACTGACGACGCACTAGAATTTATTAAAACAATTCAAAATTCCGAATTTATGGAATTAAAAGGTATATTTACCCACTTTGCCTGCGCAGAAGACAGAAAGATTACAACCGACCAAATAAACATGTTTAAAAGTATAATAGAAAAAGTTGAAAATAAAAAAGACCTACTAATTCATTGCGCAAATACCGCAACAACAATTGCATACCCAGACAAGCTTGGATTTACAAACATGGTTAGAGAGGGAATCGGACTTTACGGACTTATGCCGGATTTGCCACAAGACATAACACAAAAACCTGATTTTAAACAAGTTATTGGACTAAAAGCAAGAATAGTCAATATTCATGAAGCCAAAGTAAATGAGGGCGTTAGTTATTCTTATTCCTACAAAGCCACTCGCCCAACCAAAATTGCAACCGTTCCAGTTGGTTATGCAGACGGAATTCCTCGCGCACTATCAAATAAATTAGTTGGAAAGCTTAATGGGCAAAAAATTAATCAAATTGGCAACATTACAATGGATCAAATGATGTTTGATATTTCTGGAATTGACGCCCACGAAGGCGACATCATAACATTGCTTGACAACGAATTATCAATAGACACCTGGGCAAACCAACTAAAAACCATAAACTACGAGCTTACTTGCCGCCTAAAAGTGCGCTTGCCACGAGTTTATGTAAGATAACCGCACCACTCTCCAATCAGCCATCTAGCCCAACGGACTTTGGCTCTACAATGTTCCAGGTTGTAGACCCGCATGTGCGTAGATTCTTCGGTCATTGGATAATTGTTGACTATATTTCAACAATTATAGCGTAATCCCTCAGAATAACGAAAAATTATGCCCGGTAAAGCCTTAAACAAAAGGCGGGCGCTGCGCGCCCGCCGGCTAAAACATGTTCAATATTACAAATTTCACTA
>CAZVBZ010000029.1:0-20399 GCA_964626145.1 uncultured Muribaculaceae bacterium
TTTTAGTTTGAGCCGAGATTCTTCGGTCGGAAATCAACTATAGCTTGCATTTTACAACTCAAAGCTAATTCCCTCAGAATGACGCGGAAAATTTGTGGACATAGGTGAATCCTAACCAGACGGGCTTTAACTCTACAGGGTTCCTGGAGGAAAATCCGCCACTGCGGGTGAATCCTAGCTAAGCGTGATGTCTCCGCCGAGGGGTTCCTGGTAGAAAACCCGCCACTGCGGGTTAGGATTCCACGCATGTGCAGGTGGTTGGTCGAAATCCTTGTGTGTCGTACCATTTGCGCTTTTTAGTGGAATGTCGAGAAAAATTATTAAAAATTTAATTTAAAACAATTTTTGTCATGTTGGTAATGTTTGTTTTATAATAAATTAGTCGGATTAAAATGAGAGGATTAATCGTGGGAAATACAGTTGTTGTTGGTGCACAGTGGGGTGACGAGGGTAAGGCTAAAATTACCGATTTGCTAGCCCTGGAAGCAGATATAATAATAAGGTATCAAGGGGGCTGTAATGCGGGTCATACCGTAGTTGTGGATAATAAAACATACAAATTTCACCTTATCCCATCAGGAATTTTGTATAAAAACAAAATCTGCGTTATTTCTGCGGGTACGGTGATTTATCCTTCTGAATTAAAAAAAGAAATTGATGCTCTGGTTGCCGACGGTACAAATCTTAACGGACTTAAAATCCATCCGCTTGCTTCAATTACGATGCCCTGGCACATTGACATTGACGGAATAAGCGAAGATAAAACCGCCAAAACTAAAATTGGTACAACTAAAAAAGGAATTGGTCCTACGTATTCAGATAAAATTGGGCGTTACGGTTTGAAAGTTGAAGATTTGTACGATGATGAGGCGCTGAATGCTAAGCTGGACAACATTCTTCCCTTAAAAAATAAAATTTTAAAAGAAGTTTACGGCTTAAGTGAGTATTCTAAAGAAGAAATCCTTAAATTATGTAAAGAATACGCTGAAATCTTCCGCCCGTACGTGTTTTGGGATTGGCAAAACGTGCTAGCTGAGGCAGTAAAAACCGGCAAAAAAATTCTTTTTGAAGGCGCGCAAGGCGTTATGCTCGATATTGATTGGGGCACATACCCGTTTGTAACCAGCTCTAACCCCGTTGCTGGAGGGGCTGCAACAGGCTCAGGCGTCGGAATAAGCGCAATTGATGAGGCAATTGGCGTTATGAAAGCTTATGTAACACGAGTTGGCGAAGGTCCTTTTATTAGTGAGTTAGAGGACGAAATCGGCAAAAAAATCCAGACAATTGGTGCTGAGTTTGGTGTGACGACCGGTCGTGCAAGGCGTTGCGGGTGGTTTGACTCTGTTATTGCAAAATATGCTGCGTTAGTCAGTGGTTTAACAGGAATAGCGCTTACAAAAGCTGATGTGTTTGATACTTTTGACGAAATCAAAATTTGTACAGCTTACAAGGATAAGCGCGATGGAAAAATTTACAAATATTACCCGACAAATGTCAATATCCACAAGTATTTGGAGCCAGTTTACGAAACCCATGCCGGATGGAATTGTGACATATCTAATTGTAAAACTTACGATGAGTTGCCGCCGAATGCAAAAAAATATCTTGCAAGGCTAGAAGAACTTATTGGCGTGAAAATTACAATTATTTCTGTTGGTCCAAATCGAGACCAGACGATAATTTTGGACAATCCAATGACGAAAAAAGTGTAGTCTTTTTTCTGGCAAAATTGAGATGTTCTGTTGATATTGCGGGAGCGACTCGCGTTAAAATTGTATTATAATTTCCCTTTTAAAAAGTCGTTCCAGTAATCGCCCGCGCCTTCTGGGTTGATGTTTTTGAGTGCAAAGTGTGCGCAAGTGTGGCTGGTTATATCGTTTAAACAGCTCTTTTTGATTTCGTTTTCATCAGTTTGTTGCTGCCCTAGCCCGAATGTACTTTGACCTGTATATGGAACAACTGTATTGTTGCGTGTAAATACAAACGTAAAACGGTCAACGCCGTATCTATTCGGCGCTTTGGCACCATTTATGTCAACACAAATTTTAGGTCCATAATAGTAGTTTTGAGTGTGTGATTCAAGTGTAGAGTCGTCCATCCAAAACATTCTTCCTTGGCTGTCTAATATGATGGTAGACTTGTCGCAGGGAGAGTTTTGCGTTTCTTCTTTTTTTATATTAGTGGCATTACCTTTTCCGTATAATATGTCATAAGTTGCGTCTGGTGGATAGTTTATGTGTATCTTGGTGTTGCGAATTCCTTTAAAAGTACTTTGCATAAAGGTTATCAAAACATCTGTTACCTCGTCTCCGTCTGTGTATTGAGGTGTGCTGTCCATTTCGTCTCGCACTGAAATACCGTTGTATATATAAAACAATTTTGCCGCTTGGTTAAGGTCGCTGTAAGCTTTTAGAAATTGAGAATGCAACACTTGATTATTAGTTTTGCTGTTTAAGTTGGGCACTGTTATTGCGGCGACAATTCCGATAATCGCAAGTGTAATCAAAACCTCCGCAAGCGTAAATGCAGATTTTTCTTTTTTACTTAAAAACCCGGAAACCCTTGTGAGAGTAGGGGGGGGGGGGCAATTAAAAGCGAGCTAAAAACATTTTTTGCGGTTTTAAACGTAAAATTGTCGTAGTTCATTTTCTATCCTTTTTTATTGCTTTAGTAATTGTAACTATTCCATTTTATCAAAAAATGATTGGTATTTCAAGGGAAATTTCTATTATTACTTTAAGTTTGCGAAAGAATTGTAACAATTTATTTTATTTTAGCCGTTTTTAGACAATTTTTTTGCGGTTTGGTTTTAATAAAAACATAGGAGGTTAGTGTGATAGAAACAACCAATCAGCCGCCAATAAATCCCCACCTAAAACTCGCTAAAGCTGCGCAGGTGGTAATTCAGCCGCCTCAAAATATTTATAGTTATTCGCTCCATGATGACCTTCTTTTGGGTGAAAATCAATATCGGCAAATTTTGCATTCAATAAACAAGAAGCAACGTGCTGTATTTGCGGAAAAACATCCTAACCTCAAAAGTAACATTTTAACGGTGCTGAAATTTACTGCGGTGGTTGGATTCGCCGGTATGGTATTTCGCTATAGGCAATCCATTCCGCTACTTAAAAGTGTTTGTAAAAAGCCTAAAACTTCGCCGCCAAGTTTTATTGCGGATATAAAAAAATTATGGAAAACTATTGTTAAAAAGTAAAACTTTCGTTAAGCTTCTGATATACTAGTATTGGAGGGAAAATTGTTTTTAGAGAGATTAAAACTAAAAAATTTCCGTAATTATAAAGAGTTGGAGGTGAATTTTAAGTCCAACATTACGCTTATAACTGGGAAAAATGCGCAAGGCAAAACGAATTTGTTGGAGGCTATTCAATTTTTGTCCTCTTTGGCGTCTAATCGTGCAAAAACAGACAACGAGCTAATTTTGTGGAATTCGCAGTTTGCGTTTGTGAGTGGAAACCTCAAAAAATATACAAATGAGTTTGAACTTGATGTTGTTGTAAATCCGCCAAAACGTAAAACGCTTAAGGTTAATGGGGTTAAAAAAGCCAAATCATCAGAATTTATACAGTATTTAAGCGTTGTAAGTTTTAGTGTGAATGATTTGCTTTTGCTCCGCGGGGCGCCGGAAGATAGGCGTAGTTGGCTTGATATTGCAATTTCGCAGGTTTATCCGGCATATTTTGACAGGTTGCAAAAGTACAACAAAATTAAAACTCAAAAAAATAATTTCTTAAAAGAAATTAAAGGTAATTTTAGTGCAAACACAGAACTGCTCGATGTTTTGAATATTCAACTGGCTATTGCCGGTAGTAATATTATTTATTTAAGGTTGAAATTTTTAAAGGAACTTATTACTCTTGCGCAGGTCAAGCATGTTGAAATTGCTGAAAATGAGCTTTTGACAATGATTTACAATTCAAAAGTTCTTGGTGATTTCGATGTAATAAACGATAGTATTCCAGAGGCTGAGGAAATTTCAAAACGCTTTGAAGAAAAGCTGAATCAGCGAAAACTTGAAGAAATTGTCCGAGGAATGTCGCTAGTTGGTCCGCATAGAGACGATATGTCGTTTTATATAAATAACGTTGAGTCGCGTAAATTCGCTTCACAAGGTCAACAAAGAACAATTGTGCTTTCATTAAAACTATCGGAATTGATTTTGATTGAGACCAAAATAAACGAAAAACCGATTTTGCTTCTTGATGATGTGCTTGCGGAGCTTGACGACATTCGCCAGGGGTATCTTTTGGACGCTATTGGCGCGGAAACGCAAACAATAATAACTTGTGTTGATACTTTGCAGTTTAAAGAAAGTTATCTTGAAAAAGTTGATATTTTAAAAATTAAAAATGGTGAACTCGTGACTCAGGAGCAATGTTTGTAATAATAATTCAATTGTTCGTCAACATTTAATTTTTTTGCTTCTTTTCTAAAAATTTTGGATTTAAAAATCCCCAGTTTTGCGAGTGAGTATAGTACGCTCACTTTTAAAACGCCGAGTCCGTATTTTATGCTGCGCATAAGATTTATTGACGACGCCTCTGGGAAATACTTTGTGGGACAAGAAATTTCACCAATTTTAAATTTATGATAAAAAATCAAGGCTAACATTTCGTTGTCAAAAATGAAATCGTTGTCGCAGTCTTCTAGTGGTAACGTTTCAAGAACTTCTTTTGTAAATCCGCGAAATCCTGTGTGATATTCCGACAGCTTTTCTCCAATCATAAAGTTTTCAAATGTTGTTAGAAATTTATTTGCAACAAATTTATACAAAGGCATTCCTCCGCGCAAGGCTGAATTTGAAAGCATGCGCGAGGCAATAACTGCATCATACTGTCCATACGCCATCATTGAAGCTATTGCGGGAACTAGTTTTGGCGTATATTGGTAGTCTGGATGTAGCATAATGACTATGTCGGCACCGTTTTGAAGTGCTGCTTTGTAACAGGACTTTTGGTTTGCTCCGTAACCTTTGTTAGTTGCGTGCTGAATAGTAGTTATATTAAGATTTTTTGCTATATCTTTTGTTTTGTCGCATGAGTTATCATCGGTCAAAATAACTTCGTCAACCATGGAAAAACATATCTCAGAATATGTTTGTTCCAAAGTTTTTTCGGCATTGTAAGCCGGCATGATAACAACTATCTTTTTCCCATTTAACATAATTACATTATACTACAGTTTGTGATAAAATGAGAAAAAGATTTTGGAGGCAAGTAATGGATAATCAACAAGAAATGAAAAAGTTTACAACAGCGCAACTCTTGAATTTTTGTCTGGGATTTTTTGGGTTGCAATTTGCATGGCAAATGAGGATAATTCTTTCCGGACCGGTTACAGAGGGGCTTGGGGCGTCACCTTTGCTTTTTGGCTTGATATGGCTAGCAGGACCGGTTACAGGCATGATTGTTCAGCCCATAATAGGCGCAATGTCTGATAGTACAGAAACGCGATTTGGACGTCGTCGCCCGTATCTTCTTGCTGGAGCGCTGCTCGCGGCAGTTGCTTTGTGGCTGTTTCCTCAAAGTGGCGCAATTGCTTCAAATTTATCAAGTATTTTACATATAAATTTACCGGCTTGGACAGGATTATTTATAGCTGCGGTGATGATTTGGATTATTGATGCTTGCGTTAATGCGGCGCAAGGTCCATATAGAGCGTTGATTCCAGACAATGTTCCTGTAGAGCAGCATTCAATTGCAAATTCTTATCTAAGTTTTGCAATCGGGCTAGGGTCGGTAATTGCGGCTGGCACAGCACCATTTTTAAACTGGGCGTTTGGCTATCAAATGTCTATCAATGCGCAATTTATAATGGCTGCGTTGGCATTTTCACTTGCTATGATATGGACTTGCGTAACGACAAAAGAACGAAAAGTTCAGCCTGCTGAGCCTAAGGCAGACGAGAAAAAGCCAACATTTGTGGATAATTTGAAGGAATTTTTCAAGGCGTCTCCAGACGTGTTTAAAATATGTACGATGCAATTTTTTACATGGCTGGGTGTAATGAGTTTGATGATTTTCTTTACGCAGTTTGCGGTTCACAATGTTTTTGGGGTGCCAGATACAACAGCGTTAACAGCGGCACAAAAGGCGCCTTATGCACAGGCAACAATAGAGGCGACGAACTATTCTTCAATCGGTTTTGCAATTTTTAATTTAATTTGCTTTTTAGTTTCAATCCCGATTGGAATTTTGTCATCAAAATTTGGCAACAAAAAAGTTCACATTGCGGCTCTCGTAATTATGGCGCTGACTTTCTTTGGGCTTGCGGCAACGACCGACAAGACGGAGGTTATGATATTTATGGCAATTGCTGGAATTGGCTGGGCTAGCATATTGGCGTTGCCGTTTGCAATGCTTTCAGAACACATCAAACCAGGTTCCGAAGGCTCAATTATGGGAATATTTAACATTTTTATTGCTGGACCGCAGGTGCTGGTTTGCACGGTAATGGCGTGGTTTATTAATAAATGTGTAATTAACCTTGGCGGTGGATTAATTAACCACCACTGGGAATACTCTTTCCTTTTGGGCGGTGTTTTGCTCCTAATCGCTGCGTTTAGCGCTCTTTTTATTAATGAAAAAGAAGAAAACTAAGAAACGAAATCATTATATAACTCAAGGACTTGCGCTTCGATTTCTTCGGGCGCAAGTTCGTCTATATAGAACCAATGAATATCACTTTGGGCGCGAAACCAAGTTAGTTGGCGTTTTGCATAGCGTCTTGTGTTTTGTTTAATTTTTTCAATAACATTTTCTATAGTGCATTCACCGTTAAAATATGGTATAAACTCCTGATAGCCGATTGTACTGGCAAATGTTTTTAAATTTGGGTTTTTTGCGTAAATGTTTTTCGCTTCTTTTTCAAGCCCTTGCTGCATCATGGCGTCGACGCGTTTATTAATTCGGTCATAAATTACTTCTCGATTTTTTGCCCCAAGTGCAATTTTAAGAACATCAAACTCTTTTTCTTTTGAGCCGCGCGCCTTGTCCATTGAGGTTTTTGAGTGTTTTAAAATTTCAATTGAGCGCATAATTTTGTAAGTGTCGTTGGGGTGTATTGTTTTGGCAAACTCGTTGTCAAGTGATTGCAACATTTTATATAGTTCGTTTGAACCTTTTTTGTTTAAAATGTTTTCTAATTCATTGCGCAAACTTATATCTGGCTGGCTTTTTGGCATATCAACGCCATCAAGTAACATTTTTAAATATAAGCCAGTGCCGCCAACAATAATGGGCATTTTCCCTTTTTGGGTAATTTCTTTTATTGCTGATTTTGCCATTTCGACAAAAATTCCTGCGGAAAATTCTTTATCGGGTTCCAAAACATCTATTAGATAATGCTGTATTCCTTGCATTTGCGCAGGTGTTGATTTTGCCGTAGCAATATCAAACCCTTTGTAAACTTGCCTTGAATCAGCAGAGATAATTTCAGCGTTAATTTTGTTCGCTAAATTCACTGACAGCGAGCTTTTACCGGTCGCTGTCGTCCCCGCTATTGATATAATTTTGTTCAACACCTTGTCCATAACATAAGAATATTAACATAATTAAGCTGGTTGTAAAATATCCTAATGTAAGTATTTGAACAAGCAGACTAATTACATTTACACTCGGGGCGTGGAATATTTTCGCTATTATAGCAAAAAGGAATACAGCGACAACTGTAATCAAGGCGGAGATTACACTGCCGGCTAATGAATATGCAATTACGGCAATAGTTGTCCAAATATTTTTATATCCAAATTTTATAGCCGCAAAAAAGGCTCTTATTGGATTTTTAGTGGTGTAGAATAATGCGGCGTTCATCCAGCTTCCGCCAGTAAAAAATATAGCAACCGTAACAAATGCTAATAAACTAATCCCAGCAAAAGCGATTAGTGGCTGAGTTTTTGCTAATAATGCAAAAAAAGAACCTAGTCCGCAAATTATGCTTACGATAAGGAAAATTAATGCTCCAAATAGCACTGCAGGGAGGAAATACTCGCCAACACCAGGGAAAAAATGTTTTAACAACATTAGAGATTTTACCGACTTTTCAGCTTGATTTAATTGTGCGTTATCATTTTCAAATTCTATAGTTTTTTTAATCATGTAAAGCCAGCCGACTGAAATCGCAACTGATAACAGTAAAAATATAAGTACGCTCAGCAGAGTTATCAAAGGGGCTGGTTTTTTCATTACAATTACATTTATAAAGGCAGAAATAAAAAGTACAAGCACAAAGGGCTGAATCACAATCGGGTTTTGCCAAGTATATTTCAGTGCTGTTTTAATGTTGTTTCCTAGATTCATAAAATCTCCTCTTCACTCAATTATGGATAATAATAATTAATCAGCATCTGATTTCTGTTCAACGCTTTGCTTGTAACATAAGAATATTAACATAATTAAACTGGTTATAAAATATGACGATACAAGTATTTGAAAAAGACTATTAATTACCAAAAAACAGATGGATATAACATTTACACCGATAACCTCTGTATTAACAATCGTGAAATCAATTAACTTTAGATTAACAATCGTGAAAGCAATTAAGGGTATTGTAGAAATTACAAAGACGGCAATTGTACAGGCAATTATAATGATAGTTGTCCTAATATTTTTACGTAAAAAGTTTATAGCTGAAATAAATGCTTTTATTGGTTTTTTAGACGTGTAGAATAACGCGGCGACCATTATTATATAAGGAAGACATATAACAGCATTCAATAAGCCCAGCCCCCATAAAACTAGAATCGGGTGAAGAACGTGCAATAATATTAATATTAATGCCGTACCTGCCCAAGCAATTATCCTCGCAATTGGGAATAATATGAGCGAATTTAATGAAGTCAATAGTACTATAGGAATACAGTATTCTCTAATCCCCAAGAGGAAGTATTCTAATAGTGGTACAGCTTTTTTAACTTGATTTGCTTGGGAGTTAGCATTTTCAAAGTCTATAGTTTTTTTAATCATATTACAACAGCCTGTAAAAATGGCAACGAATAACAGTTGAAATAGTATTAATAAGACAAAATTTATTTTAAACTTTATAGTTATAGCAAATATAAGAAATATAATCACAAAAGGCACAACTAGAATCGGGTTTTGCCAAGTATATTTAAGCGCTGTTTTAATGTTGTTTTTTATATTCATAAAAGCTCTTTTTCACTCCACTTTGGATGTCAATTTTTCCAATAAAAATTCAAGCGCTTGTTTGGTAAATTTCCGTTTCATTCTTGTGCGAGAGTATTTGGGGTTAAGGTTGAATCTTTCTACAAAAGTTTTTTCTTTAATTTTTACCCCAACAAAAATTGTGCCAATCGGTTTTTCGTCCGTTCCGCCGGTTGGACCCGCGATGCCAGTGGTTGCAATTGCAACATCGCAGCCAGTTTTTTTCATTAGCCCACAAACCATTTCATTTGCTGTTTGAGCGCTGACAGCGCCGTATTGCTGGAGTGTTTTTTCGTCAACTCCTAGATATTCTGCTTTTGCGTCATTGGAATATGTGACAAAATTTGCCTTAATGAACTCGGAACTGCCGGAAAGGTCAGTCATTCTAGAACTAAGCAAGCCGCCAGTGCAAGATTCTGCTGATGCGAGTTGCCAGCTGTTTTTCCTAAGTATTGAAGCTATTCTTTTTTCTGTTTTGTATCTTGTTAAATAAAACATGTTAGTGTACCGGTATATCTACTGAATCTGTCAAAATAAAATCTATAACTGAGCCTTGATGGAAAGTTACGTCTCCGCCTTTTTTGAATAAATCAACAAAGGCATCACCAATGTAATAAAGCACCCCACCAGCTGTTCCGCCAGCTGCTCCAACTGGGATTGTTATGTATTTAAGCCAGCCGTCCAGCACTTTGTCGCCAGCGTCTATACCCCAGTCAATGCAATTACCCAATATTTCTGTAGCGGTTTCATAATTTTTTTGTAGCGCATATCCATAATTCCCGCCAGCTTTAATTCCACCATCGGTAGTTAGAACAATTCCATTGCTTAATAGTCCAGTTTTTACCGGAACTTGTTTCCCGGTCGGGGTTACGACGTGGTCAAGGCTCAAATATAACACCGCTCCGCGCGAAAGCCTTTTGCTGGGTATAACTTTATCAACTGTTCCGCGGAAAATAGTGCCTTTGGGTAAAATCATTGTATCTTCCGCGATTTTATCCTCAACAAGCATTCCTTGAAACATGTCGCCAGCGGTTGAGTCAATTGTTGAAGCCGGATCCATCATTTGCAAACGGAGAGTTGTGCCTTTTTCCATTCGTTTTGATTGAACGTTAGCCTGATAGGCTTTGCGTGGAATAATTGCGGCTTGCGACGACATAGACAGCAATCCAGTCATAACCACAAGGCTTAATATTATATTTAATGCTTTTTTCATTTTTCCTCCCAAAAATAAAATCTATATTTGGATTTTACTTCTTTTTTTATTTTTGTGCAAGTTGTGTTAAAATTACCGGGTCGGTTTCTGTAACGAGTATTGTGTGCTCAAAGTGTGCTGACGCGCGTTTATCAAGCGTTGAAACAGTCCAGCCGTCTTCATGCTCAAAAACCTCGTCGCAGCCGAGATTAAGCATTGGCTCAATTGCAATTGTCATTCCTGGCTTTAAGATGGTTTTATCGCCAGCCCTATAGTTAAAAACAAACGGTTCTTCATGCATATTTCTGCCTACGCCGTGACCTCCGTATTGGCGAACAATTCCGAGTTTGTATTCTTTGGCAACATCTTCTATCGCGCCGCCGACGTCATTGAGTGTATTTCCGGCGCACATTTTATCAATTGCCGCCATCAATGCTTTTTCTGTTCCTTCCATAAGGCGTTTATTGTCGTCTGAAATATCGCCAACCGCGTACGTCCAAGCGCTATCGCCGACAAGTCCGTGGAATGTTGCGCCGACATCAACTGCGATTATATCACCGTCTTTTAAAATTCTTTTGTCTGATGGAATTCCGTGTACGACTTCGTCATTTATCGAGGCGCAAATAGAAGCCGGAAACCCTCTATAGCCTTTAAATGTCGGGATTGCTTTATTTGCTTTGATAATTTTGTACGCAATATCATCCAGTTCTTTGGTTGAAACGCCTGGTTTTACTGCGTCGCGCATTGCTCTATGAACTTGCGCAACTATGTCGCCAGCCATTTTCATTAACTTAATTTCTTCTCGTGATTTTTTTGTAATCATTATATTAATTCCTTAATTCTTGCGTAAATTTCATCGCTGGTGCCTTTTGCGTCCAGTGGAATAAGTTCATTTCTTTCGCTGTAAAATTTTATTAGCGGTTCTGTTTCTTTGTGGTAGGTTTCAAAGCGAGATTTTGCGACTTCTTCTGTGTCATCTTTTCGTTGTGTCAGCGTAGCGCCGCATTTGTCGCAGATACCATCTTTTTGTGGTGGTGTAAATTTTTTGTTGTAAATTTCTCCGCAAACTGGGCAAGAAACTCGATTTACAATGCGTTCCAAAAGTGCGTCTTCAGAAATTTCAAAGTTAATAACTTTGAAATCAACTTCCTTGTTTTTGTCTATTTCTTTTTTGATTTCATCTAGCGCAACTGCTTGTTCTAAGCTACGTGGAAAACCGTCAAGTATAAAGCCTTTTTGGCAATCATCTTCCATGAGCCGTTCTTTAATAATTCTTGCAACAATTTCAATCGGGGCAAGTTGCCCTTTGTCTATGTAGGATTTGGCAATCAAACCTGCTTCGGTGCCGTTTTTTATGGCTGCTCTCAAAAGCGAACCTGTATCAACGTGCGGAAATCCAGTTTCTTGAGACAATCTATGAGTTTGTGTGCCTTTTCCACTTGCAGGCGGTCCCATAAACAAAAGTTCTTTTTTCATTTTGCTCCTCCAATTTTCTACTTATAGCTTTATTTTATCATAAAGCACAAAGTTTGGAGCAAGAATTTTAAATGTTTTTTGTTAATTCAACATAAAAGCCCCGAGTATTCGGGGCTTTTAAAAATTCAGCTTTATTTATTTTATTCTTTTAGGAAACTTTCATATTGTTTCGCCAAAAGGTGCGTTTTAACTTGGTTTATCAAGTCAAGAGCAACCCCAACCATGATGATAAGCGATGTTGCTCCAATACCCTGAAAAGTAGTAATATTGGTAATTTTACTTGCCAGTGATGGAATAAGTGCAACAACCCCGAGCGCCATTGCTCCGATGAATGTTGTTTTAGACAAAATCTTGTCTAAAGCTTCTGCCGTTGGTCTGCCTGGTTTTACCCCAGGAATAGACGAGCCGTATTTTTTGAGGTTGTTAGCAATATCTTTTGGTTGCATATTGGGCATAATTGACGCATAGAAGAACGTCAAAAGCACAATCAGCAAGAAGTATATTACGTAATACGTAATTCCGGTTGGGCTAAGCACTTGAGTTAAGTGTTCAAACACAGACTCTAGAGCCTTGCCTTTGAAAGCTTGTCCTAAAAATTGCAATACAGTTGCTGGAAAGAACAGAATTGCGACTGCAAAGATAATTGGCATAACTCCGCCAGGGTTGAGTTTAAACGGAATATGTGTGTTAATTCCGCCGTAAACCTTGTTGCCTACTTGCCTTTTGGGGTTAACAATAATAACTTTACGGATTGCTTCTTGCATAATTACGATAAGTACCATTGTTGCGGCAAAAATCGTAAGCAAAAGCACCAAATTAGCCTGCATACCTGTATCATTAGCAATTAATTGTCCTGTTTTTGAGGCGTAGACCGGAATGCCAGCGAGAATACCTGCAAAAATCAAGAGTGAACCGCCGTTTCCGATACCGCGTTCAGTAATAAGCTCTGATAGCCACATTACAAAAACGGCGCCGGCTGTGAGTATAAGCATTGAACCAAAGAAGAATAATCCCTTGTTTACCCCGGGCAAAATCGCCATTGGCGCTTGATGCGTGAGAAACGAAAGGAAAATACCACCTTGAAACAGCGCAATAAACACCGTGAGGAGTCTGCTATACTGTGACAGCTTGCGCCTGCCGGCTTCGCCATCTTCTTTTTGCATTTGTTCCCATTGTGGCACAACAACTGCCATCAATTGCATAACAATTGACGCGGTAATGTAAGGACCTATGCCGAGAGCAATAATCGAAACCTTACCAAGTGCTCCGCCAGAGAACAGGTCGATGAAAGCGATGAGATTGTTGCCTGCCGCGATGTGCGAGAAAACCTCATTGTTGATACCAAACAGTGGCACTTGTGCCAAAAATCTGAATACCGCAATCGCTATCAATGTAAATATTGCTTTTTCTTTAAGCCCCGACGCTTTAACCATTCCGACAATGTCGGGCGTCGGTTGAGCATAAGTGTTTTTCATTATACTAATTCAGCCTTTCCGCCTGCTTTTTCAATTTTTTCTTTTGCTGAAGCGCTAAAGTGAGCCGCTTTAACGGTAACTGCTTTAGTTAATTCGCCGTTTCCAAGAACTCTCAACACTTTAGCAGAGTTGCGAACTTTGCCTGCTGATTTTAAGCATTCGAGGCAAACTTCTTTCATATCAAGTTTTTCGAGGTCAGAAACGTTGAGTTCTGCGCTTTCAACACGATTGATTACTTCAAAGCCTTTTAATTTCGGCATTTGTCTGTAACCAGGCATTTGTCCGCCTTCAAAACCTCTTTTAGCAGAACTTCCAGAACGTTGTCCTTCACCGTTATGTCCGCGGCAAGAAGTTTTACCGTGTCCTGATGAACGTCCTCGTCCTACTCTTTTAGATTTTTTTGTAGAGCCTTCTGCAGGTCTCAAATCTTCTAATGTTATCATTTCTGTCATTTTTATTACCTTTCGATTAGTTTTGTTGTCTATTTAACGATTTCAACGAGGTGGGAAACCTTGTTAACCATACCCATAATTGTAGGTGTAGCGTATTGTTCAACCACTTGATTAACTTTTTTCAAACCAAGTCCGTTAACAACCTTGATTTGTTTGTCGGTAGAACCGATGAGACTTTTTTTAAGTTTAATTTTTATTTGATTTGCCATTTTTATTTCCTTTATTAATTTAACATCAGAGATGTTTTGTATTCCTATTAGTCAGATGACTAGTTAAGCATATCTTTAAGTGCGATACCGCGGCGTCTTGCAACATCGTTGAACATTCTCAAAGATTTAAGAGCGTCCATAGTAGCGTTTGCGGCGTTGAGCGGAGATTTTGAACCTAATGATTTGCTCAAAATGTTTTCAATACCAGCAAGTTCAAGAACTGAGCGAACTGCACCGCCGGCGATAACTCCAGTACCTTCTGATGCAGGTCTGAGCATTACGCTGCCGGCACCTGAACGACCAGTAATCGGGTGAGGAATAGTTGTTTTGAAAATAGGTACAGTGATAAGATTTTTACGACCGTCAGCGATTGCTTTTTGAATAGCTATGATAACTTCTGCGGCTTTTGCGCAACCTACGCCAACTTGACCTTTTTTGTTACCTACGATAACGATTGCTCTAAAGCTTAATTTTTTACCACCTTTAACAACTTTTGTTACGCGGCTAATTTGAACAACTCGTTCTTCCCATTCAGAAACTGGTTTTTCTGGTTCGGTTGTTTCAATTCTTCTTTTTTTGCCGCGTCTTTGCGGTTTTTCACTTTGTTCAGGAGCTGCTTCTACAGTTTCTACGACTGTTTCTACAACTTCAACTGTTTCGTTTAATTTTTCTTCTGACATTTATTTTTCCTTTTTTAATGTAAATGTATACTTTTGTTTTGAATTTTTGATTTAAAAAAACATGCTCAAAACTCTGATTTACCGACTGTTTTTTTAAAACCGCCAGCCCT
The DNA here is from genome assembly GCA_964626145.1 of uncultured Muribaculaceae bacterium. Lineage (GTDB taxonomy): Bacteria > Cyanobacteriota > Vampirovibrionia > Gastranaerophilales > Gastranaerophilaceae > RGIG2134. The sequence goes on from CAZVBZ010000029.1 coordinate 14,777, forward strand.
TCAGCAAAAGCGCATGTTCGAAATTTGGATTTTAGTTTTCTGACTTTTTAATTATATGTGAAAAATATTTCCATGCAAGAGTTTTGGGAAAATTTGTAACAAAGGATTAAAACAATGCTTCGATAAAGTCTGCGCTGTTGAAAACTCGCAAGTCGTCGAGTTTTTCACCTACGCCGATTAATTTTATGGGGAGTTTCATATCTTTTGCAACACTTATTATTATTCCGCCTTTCGCGGAGCCGTCAAGTTTTGTGAGGGCTACTGAGGTTAAATTTACGGCTTCTGAAAAAACTTTTGCCTGCGAAAGCCCGTTCTGCCCGGTATTTGCGTCTATAACAAGCATGCATTCGCGCAAATTTTCAGGTGCGTTTTTATCAATAACGGTTTTAATTTTCGCCAATTCTTGCATTAGATTAAATTTATTCTGCAAGCGACCGGCTGTATCAATCAAAAGCACGTCGTAGTGCTCAGTTTTACCTTTTTGAATAGCGTCGAAAACGACTGATGCGGGATCAGCCTTGTCTCGGCGTACTATATCAGCGCCTGCGCGTTCGCTCCAAATGTTTAGTTGTTCTTCTGCGGCGGCGCGAAATGTGTCGCCAGCGGCGATGAGAACTTTTTTGCCTTCTCGTTTGAATTTATTAGCGAGTTTGCCTATTAGTGTTGTTTTTCCAGCTCCGTTGACTCCGGTTATAAAATAAATGTTTAATTCACCGTCTTTGAATGAAAGCTCGTAACTGCCTGCGCTTTCAAGAATTTCGGCAAAAGAATTTCTCAAAAACTCACGGACTTTTGCGGGTTTAATTTCGTTTCGTTTGCGCAAGGTGTCGACTATTTCGCTTGCAACGCTGACACCCAAATCGGCTTTAATCAAAGCATCTTCCATATCGTCGAGAATGAATTCGTCAAGTTCTTCGGCGTTTTCAAATTGGTTTACGACGTTATTTACTAGAGATTGAGCGGTATTTGAGACAACTTTTTTTAGGTTGTCAACTGAAATCCCCCAAAAACCTTTATTTTGTTCACTTTGTGGCTGTTGATTGGGGTTATTTTCATTTTTATCTTTTTTAAAAAAGTTAAAAACCATTTTTCTCTAATTTATTAATTTAAGTGTTTTTTAAGTTCGACAATTTTTGCAAGAATTCCGTTAATAAATGATGCGCTGTCGTCTGTGGAGTATTTTTTTGCAAGCTCGATAGCCTCGTCAATAACGACTTTGTTTGGCGCGTCTTTAACGTAAAGCAACTCAGCAATTGCGATACGTAAAATATCTTTGTCCATCTTAACAAGGCGCGAAAAATCCCAGCCGATGGCGTATTCTTTAATGTAGCCGTCGATTTCCTCGTTATGAGTTTTGTATTCTTCTGCGATTTTCAAAGTAAAGTCTTTAACGTCGCTTTTCTCCTCGAGAGTAGTCATTTCAGCAATTTCAAGAGCGACGAAGGCTTTTTCTGCAACTCCAATCATTTCATCAATTCTGCCGGACATATCTGAGGTCATTGGCAGCGGAACTGGAACGTTTGAGACATTGAGCGGGCGTTCAAGATTTGTTTCGTGATTGGATTCGTAATCATCTATAAATTCTTTCATTTCAATCAGATGACCGACAGCGACTTTTAAATCTTCTGACGCGTTGTTGGTAAGGGTTCTGACTGACTTAAGAATAATGTCTTCAAATTCTTTTGTTTTGTATTTAGAAATTTCTTTATCAAATTGTGAAAATAGTATAAGAGCTAATTCTCTAGCTGCGGTTCTCGCTTGCATATTTTGTTCCTTATTTAAGTTGTCGTTGTATTAATTAATGCACAAAAATAAAAAATTATAAAGAAAATATAAACTTTTATTGATTCCCCGCAGTGGCGGGTTTGCCACCAGGGCAATTGTAGAATTAAATTCCGTCTGGTTAAGGTTCACCTGCAGTGGCGGGTTTTGGTTTAGTTTATTGTGCGGTAGTTTGGGTAGTTTGCGGGGTTGATTGCTGGGCAGGATTGGAGTTTCTTTTCCCAGGTGGCGTATGATGGCTTGCAGCAGTCGTAGCCGTCTACACGGTAGGGCTTGCACTGCCAGCGAAGGACTGGGGCTTCAACTTTGGGGTTGGGGATTTTCCATGCCCACATGATGTAGGGTTTGTTTTCTTCGGTTGCTATGATTGTGTTGATGTTGTTTTGTTGGAAGTCGGGCATAAAGGCGTTAGGCGTGTTTAGGACGTCATAGCAGCCGCCGTAAGGGTTTGCGTTATTGCGGCAGTCGCGGAAAGTCTGAGGCGGCATAACTGAGGCTTTTAGTGTTGGGTAGTAGCCGTTGATGATTGACCAGTAGTCTTTTGCTTCAATTTGGTCTATTTTTGTTGTATCACTTAAAATTTTAGCGAAAGTTGTTGTAGCATTAGTTTTTGCGTCGGCTTCAGAGACTGCTTTGCAATTAGCGCAGGGATAGTCTGTTGATGAGTATGTTTTATTTTTAATGGAACCAGTTAAGTAAAAAGCATTTTTTATTGTCATATTTTTTACTGGATGTGAGATAAAGTAATTGTTTTGAATAGTTGACATGTTAAGGGCATTTGTTATTTCAGAGTTTTTATTTTTTATAGACCCAGCTATTCCAATTGATTTTGTAGTTTCAGTTCCTCCTAAATTGATTACATTTCTAATATAGGCATAGGTATCCTCGTCTGTAAGTTGTATAATTCCAGAATTTGCCTCATTATACTGGTTGTTTAGCGCATAAGCGCCTCCAAGGTTAATTGCGTTGTAAATGCGTGTGCTACCTAGCGAAATGCACAGAGTCATAATTCCGTTCATAGAATTTTCAAATGTAGAATTTTCTCCAGTTATGTTCATGTTGCCGTAATTGATTGCATTTGTTATTTTAACAGCACTCCTTGCAATTCCTGAGTAGTCTGTGTAGCTTGATTGGGGAATTTTGATGTTTGAGCCGTTAATATTAAGACTACCAGAATTAATTGCATTTTTAATACCACCCAAAACGGCGTTATTTAGGGAACCACTGTTATTTGCAATTCCATTAAATCTGATGTCTGTTAATGTTAAGTTTTGGCTCTTGGTTTGTGGAAAATTAAAACTACCGGAGTTAACTACGTTTGTTAATTCAGAATAAGAGTAATAAGTGTCAACAGTACAATTACTATGGGCTCTAAGCCCAGAAATGCAACTGTCTTTGACTTTACTTGTACTCCCAGACTCATTTAGGAAAATAAAGTTTCCATTATTTATTGCATTGGTTATTTTCGTTACACTGGAATCACTCCCTATTATTCCATTAAATTCAGAATCAGATATGGTGTATCCATTTGTTGGATTTATTATTATATCAGCAGCGTTTACTACGTTATAAATATTTAAACTGCCCGACCGGCTACGTCCAACGACGGCTCCAACATGGTTGTTGGAGCCGTTTCCTGTTGAAATAGATTTTGTTATTTTGCCTGTAATTTCAAGATTTTCAATATTCGCATTTTGAACAACTCCGAATAGTCCGACATCGGTACTTGAGCTTGTTTCGTTTGTATCGTTAATATAAAAATTCTTGATTTTGTGTCCATTACCGTAGAATGTACCGGTAAATGGCGTATCGCTTGTGCCGATTGGTGTCCAGCCATTTGCTTCGGTTGAACCGGCACCAGTTTTGCTAAAGTTTATATCTGTCGTTAGGCAGTAATTTCCGGATAAATTATTTCTAATATTGTTTAGTTCGCTTTGATTGGAAACTGGTATGCAGCAGGCTTTTTGAGCATAAGTGTTTGGATAGATGTCGCCGCCTTCGCTTGTCCACAAGCCGCCCATGCGTTGTTCGCCCGGGTTTTCACAGTTTTGTGGAGGGCAATTATTGTCCTCGTCTGGAGTGCCATACTTGCATTTTGCAATAAAACAGTTGCGGTGCGTATCGTCATAATATGTAATGTTTAATAAATTTTCGTTATTTGCATCTTTAATTTCATTCATTCTATCCATGTTATAGGGACAATCGAAGCTGACGACGCAAGAACCGGTTTCTTCATCCCAGGTTTTACCTTTTGGACAGCCGGCTCTGGCTGCGAGTTGACTTGATTTTTCTACCCCATCTTTTGTTAGTACCATTAAAAAGCGGTCAATAATTTCGTCTTCGTTCGTAATTAATTTATTTGGTTTTTCTTTGCCGTTTACGTCTGCAAGTAGAAAACCGCAGCCGTTTTTGGTTTCGGAAACTCCATTAACTTGGCTTATTGGAACCTCCATTTCGCACGAGCCGTCAAGGTATGCGGCTAGCACGTAAGCACTGCCGTGGAGTTTGAACGCGACTAGGTCATTATCTTGTAATGATGGGAAAATACTCTTGAGCTGTGTTTTTAAAGCGTCATAATTTTTAAATGCGTCCGCAGGGTCGGAGATGTCGGTAATTTGGTTGGATTGCGACATAAGCGCTGTTTTTAGGCATTGGGATTTGTTATCGACCTCGCGACCGTTAGAGTCAGTGCAGGTAAGGTTTTTCAGTGACCCAACGTCAGCACTCCAGTTGGAGTAGTTTTTGGACATTGCGGCGGTCATTTGAGTTAGGTCGTTGAGTTTTGAAAAAATGATGTCAAATTTGCCAAGAAGTTCACGCTGTTTTACTTTGCCGTTGTTCAAATTCCCCATAAACAAGGCGGCAATTATGCCAATGATTGCAATTGCAATCAAAGCTTCAGGTAGGGTAAAAGCCTTTCTTTTTTTATTGCTTAAATCCTGGAAACCCTTGTGGGAGTAGGGGAGGGTGGCGTTAAACGACTTCGAAAAATTATTTTTCAGCATTTTTGTTATAAAAGTATTAAAAATCATCATACACGGTTTCCGGTTAGCTACTATATTATTATAATACCCAATTTTACAAAAAAATAACAGGTAGTTCAACAAATTTACAAAATCTCAAGCCAATTTTGCTTGAGATTTTTGTTTTGACTATAAAAATATTATGTAGAAAATGTTATTGCGGCGCAAAGAACATTACTACGTTTCTGCCGTCAAGTGAGGGTTTTTTTTCTAAAACTAATGGTTGGTCTTTCAAGTCTTCAATAAATCTGTTTGCTAAATCAAATGCGAGCTTGCTATGTTGCATTTCGCGCCCTCTGAGCATGACAACAACTTTAACTTTATTACCTTGGGCGATGAATTTTTTTATATTATTAATGCGAACAAGGTAATCGTGCGTATCAATTTTGTACCGTACTTTAATTTCTTTGATATCTACCGTGTGTTGTTTTTTCTTTGCCTCTTTTGCGCGTTTTTCCAGCTCATATTTGTATTTTCCATAGTCCATAATTTTGCAGACTGGAGGTTCTTGGTTTTGCGAGACAACAACAAGGTCTAAATCTTTATCTTCCGCCATTTGCCGGGCTTTACCCACTGGAACGACTCCATGGTTTTGTCCTTCGTCATCAATTAATCTAACTTCTTTTGAACGGATTTTTTCGTTCATAATAATAGTATCTCTGCTAATGGCTGGTTCTCCTTATTGTTGTAATTTTACAGAAAATATTTTAACAGAGTGTAAAAAAAAAAGCAATTTTTCGATAAAATTTTCATGTTTTGATACAAATTGTAAAAATATTGTTACAAACCTGTTAACGCAATAGGTATGCGAGGTTTTG
>CAZVBZ010000030.1:0-20066 GCA_964626145.1 uncultured Muribaculaceae bacterium
TTTTGTAACAATTTCTGTCATCGAATTACGTAACATATACAAGAATGACGCAGAAAGTGGTTGCGGGGGAATTTTAATCAGGCGGACTTTAATTCTACAGTTGCCCTGGTTGTAATCCCCCTGGACGCAGCTGCTCCCTAATCTGGCGTGAGACCTCCGCCAAGATTGTTCTGGTTGTAGACCCGCTGGATGCGGGGAGCGAAACTTGTGTATATAGGGTCATTAAGTGCTTTTTGGGGGAAAGAAGTGTTGGTGCGTATTTTGCCGCCCAAAGCTAAATTTCACAGAATATGTGAAAGAGTGGAGGTGTGAAACTATTTATATTAAGTTCTTGCAATAAGTCTCTATTTTATCTAATGTGTTGTAAAATAAAAATATAACGCAATTGGAGGGAAATATGTCACAAGAGAATCAAACAGAAAAAAAATCAAAATGCAAATGTGCAAAATCTAAATTAGTCGTTTATGTACTTTTATCTTTAATTTTGATTTTAACTTTATTTTCTGTTTATTTTAGTTACACTACAAATAAAATGTTGAATGATATTATTAGTGGAAATCAAGCTGGAGCCGCACATGCAGCATCTGCTTCAAACAATTCTATTACCAAAAAATATGCCAAGGATAACACGCTCCCTAAAGCTTTAAAAACGGAAAAACCGGTGGTCGCTTTCTTTTATACAGATTGGTGCGGTTATTGCCAGCGCTTTGCGCCAGTTTTTTATAAGATTACTAAAAATATCAAATCTAATATCGCTGTTGCTTATATAAATTGCGAATTTAGTGAAAATGCTAAATTTATTAAAGAGTACGGTATTCAAGCTTTTCCTACAGTTTATTTGATTGACCCTAAAACAGGTGTAAAAGTTCAAGTTGACAATAACGAGCTTTTTGCCTCTACGGCAGAAAAAGATTTAACTGACAAGTTTTTGAAATTTGCCGAAAAATAAATAGTTTTGCCAAATGTGTTTATTCTCAGGTAAATTTATAGTACAATAGACGTTAGGTAATAATAAAGGAAATTTTATGACAGAAAACCTTATATACTTTGTTGATGTTACAAATCGTGATGGGGTGCAAACTTCTAGACTCGGGCTTGCAAAATTACAAAAAACAATTATTAACCTTATGCTCGATGATTTAGGTGTGACCCAGTCGGAATTTGGTTTTCCTACTACAAAACACGAAATAAACTACCTTAACGCTAACCTTGAACTGGTTGACAGAGGCGTAATTAACCGTACAAAGCTTTCTGGCTGGATGAGAGGTATTGCAGGCGATGTAGTAACTTCTTTTCAAAATGTGCCGCGACTTCAATATGTAAATCTTTCGGTTTCGACTTCAGACCAAATGATTCAAGGCAAGTATGGCGGCAAAAAAACACGGAAAGATATTATTGAGTCGACAAACGACGCTGTCGAAATGGCTGTAACTCACGGCGCGCAAGTTATTGGGGTTAATGCCGAGGACGCGTCAAGGGCAGATATTGATTATTTGATTGAATTTGCAAATGAAGCAAAGTCGCATGGCGCAAAACGCTTTAGATATTGCGATACGCTTGGTTATGATGACCCACAGACAGCGTATCAACGGATTTTGCAGATTGCAAAAGAAACACAAATGGATATTGAACTCCATTTTCATAACGATCTTGGTATGGCTGTCGGAAACTCCGTTTTGGGCGCTAAAGCCGCTATTGATGCTGGTGTAAACGCTTATATTAACACGGCAATTAATGGCATGGGCGAACGCGCCGGAAATGCGGACTTAATTTCTTGTCTGCTTGCAGTGCTTAAATCTAGCGGTTTTAGCGGAAAATATCAAATTGACCCGCAGATTAATCTTTCAAAGGCTTGGAAATTGGCAAAATATACGGCTTATGCGTTTAATTTGCCTATTCCGATAAATCAGCCGGCAGTTGGTAGCAACGCGTTTGCTCATGAATCCGGAATTCACGCAGATGGCGCGCTTAAAGACCGTAGAAACTACGAGCTCTATGATTTTGAAGAACTCGGACGCGGAGAACCGGAAATTGTTGAAACCGGGCGAATGATTACAACCGGTGAATATGGTGGTATTAAAGGCTTCCGCGATGTTTATGAAAAAATGGAACTTGAATTTAAGGACGAAGATGAAGCAAGAAATATTCTTGAACTCGCACGTTATGCAAACGTTCATACGCAAAAACCGCTCACACAGAGCGAATTGAAGTTTATTTATTATTACCCTGATATTGCGGCAAAAATTATGACGGTTACGCCGTACTATATTCCGACCGGTGCGCTGAAACACCGTGTTGACAATAGTGAAGCAACGATGCCGCACGTAATTGTTTAAGGAGAAAATATGGGACAAACAATAGCAGAAAAAATTATCTCTGCTCACGCCGGACGTGAAGTTAAGGCGGGTGAGCTGGTTATAGCCAAAGTTGATGTTTCGGCGGTTCAGGACGGAACAGGACCTTTGACGGTGCAAGAGTTCAAAAAGCTTGGCAAAGAAAAGCTTGCAAACCCAGAGCGTACCATTTTGTTTATTGACCATGCCGCGCCTAGTCCGAGAAAAGAACTTTCAAACTCTCATATAGTTTTGCGCGAGTTTTCTCGTGATTACGGTGCTGTTCTTTCTGATGTAGGCGAAGGGGTTTGCCATCAACGTTTAATTGAAACACATGTTAATCCGGGTGAAATCCTTGTGGGGGCGGATTCTCATACATGTACATCTGGGGCACTTGGTGCTTTTGCTACTGGTATGGGTTCAACCGATATCGCAGTTGCTATGGCGCTTGGAAAAACATGGCTTAAAGTTCCGCCAACATTTAAAGTTGAGGTTGAAGGCGAGTTCCAGAAAGGTGTTTGCGCAAAAGATTTGATTTTACACCTTATAGGTACAATTGGTGCAGATGGTGCAACTTATAGAGCGCTTGAGTTTTCAGGTTCTACAATTGAAAATATGACAATGGCAGACCGCTTTACAATCGCTAATATGGCCGTAGAAGCCGGAGCAAAGGCAGGTTTGTTTGTTACTGATGACAAAACAAAAGCCTATTTAAGGGAACGCGGTAGAGAAGATAAATTTGTAAAAATTGAACCTGACGCAGACGCAGTGTACGAACGAGTTATAAAAATCAACGCCTCAGAGCTTCAGCCGACTGTTTCTTGTCCGCATACGGTTGACAATACTAAAACAGTTACCGAGCTTAAAGACGTAAAAGTTAATCAAGTGTTTATCGGAACTTGCACAAATGGGCGGATTGAAGACCTCAGAGCGGCTGCACAGATTCTTAAAGGGCGAAAAGTCAATAAAGGAACGCGTTTGCTTATTTCTCCAGCGTCAAAAGACGTGCTATCAATGGCTCTTGACGAAGGATTGATTAAGATTTTTGTTGAGGCAGGCGCTGCGCTTGTGACTTCAGGGTGTGGTCCTTGTGTTGGAGTGCACGGTGGAATTTTAGGTGACGGAGAAGTCTGTCTCGCAACGCAAAACAGGAATTTTCAGGGTAGAATGGGCAATACAAAAGGGTTTATCTATCTTGCATCGCCCGCAGTTGCGGCATATACAGCCATTAAAGGGTACATTGCAGACCCGAGGGAGGTTTTATAATGAAAAAAGGTAAAGCATTTAAATTTGGTGATAATATTTCAACTGACCACATAGCGCCAGGACGTTTGTTCCACTTGCGTTCTGACCTTCCTGAGTTCGCAAAACACGTTCTGGAGGACGCGGACGCCGAGTTTGCATCAAAAATGAGCGCTGGCGATTTTGTCGTAGCCGGAAATAACTTTGGTCTTGGGTCTTCGCGGGAACATGCGCCGCAAATTATTAAAATTGCAGGCGTGGGCGCAGTTTTGGCGAAAAGTTTTGCTCGTATTTTTTATCGTAATGCGATTAACATCGGTTTGCTTTTGATTGAGTGTGATACCGACGGAATTGATGCCGGAGATGAGCTTGAAATCGATATTAAGGCGGGTTTTGTCCACAATTTAACTAAACAAACCAAAATTGAAATTACACCGCTTCCGGACGTTATGATTAAACTCTTAAATGAAGGTGGGCTTATTGAGCATATTAAAAAACATGGCGATTTTGATTTGGTTTAAATTGGAGGCAAAATGCACAATATAACATTAATTCCAGGTGACGGCATAGGACCGGAAATTACGGATGCGGTAGTAAAAATAATTGAAAAAGCTGGCGTAGAAATAGATTGGGAAGTTCAAACCGCTGGTGCTGATGTTGTTGAAAAAGAAGGCGTTCCACTTCCGCAGCGGGTAATTGACTCGATTAAAAAGAACAAAGTTGCGCTTAAGGCTCCTGTTACAACACCAATTGGCAAAGGGTTTCGCAGTGTAAATGTTCAGCTTAGAAAAGAGCTTGATTTATATGCAAACGTGCGTCCGTGTAAAAATATTGATGGAATAAAAACTCGATTTGATGATGTTGATATTGTGATGTTTCGAGAAAATACAGAAGATTTGTATGCTGGAATTGAACGCCAAATTGATGATGAAACAGCTGAATCTATCAAGATTATTACAAAAGCTGCTTCTTTGCGTATTTGTGAGTATGCGTTTGAATATGCCGTAAAATTTGGTAGAAAAACAGTCACAGCGGTTACAAAGGCAAATATCTGTAAACTCACTGACGGGCTGTTTTTGCGCTGTGCACAAGAGGTTGCGGCAAAATATCCGCAAATTGAGTACAAAGAAATTCTTGTTGACAATCTTTGTATGCAGCTTGTTCAAAACCCTGAAAAATTCGATGTTTTGGTCTTGCCAAATTTGTATGGTGATATCGTTTCGGACCTTGGTGCCGGATTGATTGGTGGACTTGGAGTTGCGCAGGGGGCGAATATTGGCACCGAGTGTGCTGTTTTTGAGCCTGTGCATGGTTCTGCGCCGGATATTAAAGGACAAAATAAGGCAAACCCGACTGCACTTTTGCTTTCTGCAATAGAAATGCTTAAATATGTAGGCGAAATAAGTGCGGCGAAACGAATTGACACGGCTTTGAGAAAAACACTTAAAGATGGGCGAGTTCTTACGTGTGATTTGGGTGGAACTGCTTCTACAACTGAATTTAGAGATGAAATTATTGCAAATTTAAAATAATTTATTTGCCTTATTGTCAAAAACATTGAAAAAGCGGATAATATCAGTATAAAAGTAGTTGAGGTTCTTATGCAGAATTTTTCACCGCTTGGTAATTTCATAAACTCGTTTTTAAAACATCAGGCGAGTCGCGCCGCGTCTAATATTGTTGTTGGCGCTAGCGCCGCGGCAAAAGCTTTGGGCGCTACACAAAATCTTCCTAAAGCTCCGATTCAGCAGCAAGCGCAAACCCAAAGTGCATCTTTAAATACGCAGCTTGCCCTCGCGCAAATGGAAAATACAGAGCGAGCTGTTTTAATTAAAGAGCTTTTGAATCTTCCAAATAATTTGAAAGATTTACTTGTAACATTGCAAAATGCAAAAAATGGTGCTCAAAATACAAATTTGCAAAACTTGCAAAATCTTGATGTAACGCAGTTAATGCAGCTTATGCAAACAAATGGGAAAGATGCACTGGCAAAGCTTATGCAAATTGCGGGAATGCTCAACAAACAAGGAAATGTTGACAATAAACAACTTCAAGAGCTTCAATTCATTGTAAATGCCTGTATGCCAAATGCGGTTATGTCAAATACGCAATTTATGAAAAATATTATCCTACTTTACTTGCCTTGGCTACCGATTGGCGAGAATAATAATTTTGATATTGATTTTTCATCAAGCGAGGATGCGTCTGGGGGTGAGGAATCGGATGATACAATTACTATACTTATACAAACCGAAAACTATGGCAACGTAAAGGTTTTGCTTGTGCTTGAATCGACAAATAAAATAAATATGGTAATAAATTGTGCAAAAATTTTCCCCAAAGAGCTTTTGCAGTCAAAACTTAAAGAGAGTTCAAAAGAGTATAAATTAGAAACTTCTGTTGCCGTTAATGAGCATGAAACGGTTGAAAGAAGCAATTCTGATAAAGCTCAAAAGGTGCATATGAGTGGGGCTTCGGTGTTAAATCCTTATGTTTTGCTTATGGCGCATGCGGTTATTCGTGCTGTTATTGAAATTGATAAAAGCCAGTCGCTTGTTGCTACAAGAAAAAAATCTATTAAGTAGTTTTCTACATTGGCAAAAATTATTTAAGTTAATAAAATTAATTATTTCTGTATTTGTGCTTATAAAATCCTCTATTTGTAGTGTCTGGTTTTGGATGAAATAAGGTATAATTTTGTACGTAATTGGAGTAAGAATGCAATTAGTTACTGTTGAAGAATTAATAAATTATAAAATATTGCCCTTTAATATTTATACAAAGGGCGATAAATTAATATTTTCAGCTGGTGAAGTTCTGACTCCGGGAAAGTTTTTGCAGCTTAGACATATCGATGCAATTTACCGCAAATTGGAGGAAGAAAAGGAAAATAAACAAAAGCAGGATTCTTCAAAAGTTGTTTTGCCTAAAAAAAATACAGAAACTGCTACCAAAACAGAGTCGGCTTTTGATGCTATAAGTACAGAAAATATCGTTACCACAATAAATGGTTTGTCAGAAATTTCGCCAGAAGAACAGATAAAACTTAAAATTTTTTATGAAAATACTATAGGAGATATTTCTAAAATTTCCTCAAATAAAACACTCATGCGAATGGAGGAACTGCGCGATAAAATTCAAAATGATTACGCAGCTATTATGGACAAGGTTATTTATTCTTCCCAATTCCGCTTGTTGGGTGAGTACGAACAATGTCATGCGATAAATGTTGCAATGCTCACTGCTGCGTTGTCTCGCAGATTAGGAAAAAATGAAGATTTTATTCGAGATATTACTCTCGCAGCGTTGTTGCATGATATTGGAAAAATTTGCTTGCCAAAAGATTTGGTTTTTAAGTCCGGTATGTCCATTCAAGAACAAAAGCTTTATCAGGTGCATACACGAATAGGCTATAACTTAATCAAAAATAAAATGAATCTTAGTGAAAAAATAGCTAAAGTAGCGTTAGAACACCACGAAAGAAACGATGGAACTGGTTTTCCGAATGGTAAATCTGGAGATTTAATATCTTTAGAAAGTAAAATTATTTCTGTTTGCAATTATTTTGATAACTTAATTTTTAATAAAACAACTAGTAAAATAAATAATACAAAAGAAGCATTGAAAGTGATGCTGGAGCTGGGGTCAAAATATTTTGCAATAGATATTTTGTATACGTTTGTTTATATGTATAATTATGATGATACAAAACCGTTTGACGAGATGAAACTATCATGAAAATAACAGTAATTGGTGGAGGTTTAGCAGGCGCAGAAGCGTCGTTGCAATTGGCACAGCGAGGATTTGATGTTGAGCTTTACGAAATGCGCCCAAAGGTCTCTACACAAGCGCACAAAACGGAAAAACTGGCTGAATTTGTTTGTTCAAATTCACTTGGCTCAAGTGATATAACAAATGCTAGCGGACTTCTGAAAAAAGAAATGCAACTCCTTGGGTCGCAATTAATAGAAATAGCATATAAAAATAGTGTTCCAGCGGGAAATGCTTTGGCAATTGACCGGGAAGGCTTTTCGCAAGAAGTTACAAGTTTGATAGAGAATAATTCTAAAATTAATTTAATTCGAGAAGAAATCGAATTTATACCACAAAATCAGCCTTGTATTATAGCTTCCGGACCGTTAACTTCACAAAAGTTGGCAGATGATATTAAAAAATTTACTGGCGAGGAGTATTTACACTTTTTTGATGCAATTGCACCAATAGTCGAAAAAGATACTATTGATTTCGACAAAGCTTTTTATGCCTCGCGATATGATAAAGGAGAAGCATCATATATAAATTGCCCAATGAATAAGGCGGAATATGAGCGCTTTTATGAAATTTTGACTAACGCGCCAAAGATTGAATGTAAAGATTTTGAAAAAGGTGCAAAGTTTTTTGAAAGTTGTCTCCCAATAGAAGTTTTAGCAGCAAGAGGCGTAGATACTCTTAGGTTTGGACCAATGAAACCGGTTGGCTTAGTGGATAAGCGTACAGAAGTTAAAAATTATGCTGTAGTCCAGCTTAGACAGGATGATGCGCAGGCAAATTTATATAATTTGGTTGGTTTTCAAACAAATTTGAAATGGGGCGCGCAAAAAGAACTTCTTCAATCTATTCCCGGATTGGAAAATGTAAATATTGTGCGTTATGGCGTTATGCATAGAAATACGTTTATAAATAGCCCGAAAGTTTTGAATGCGGGTTTTCAAGCGCGAAAAAATCCAAATATATTTTTTGCCGGACAAATTACCGGTACAGAAGGATACACGGAATCAATTGCGGGAGGATTGCTTGCTGGAATAAATATGGCGCGATATTTGAATAACGAACCGTTGTTAACCTTGCCGCAAACAACCATGCTTGGGGCGTTGACTGCTTATATATCGTGTTCTGAACATACGGCATTCCAACCAATAAATTCTAATTGGGGAATAATTGCTCCTATGGAAATGGATAAAAAAACTCGTAAAGATAAAAAACTAAAAAACAAGTTGCTTTCAGATAGGGCGATTGACGCGATTAAAGAATATGTGTAAGTTTTAATGTTAGGTCTTTTTTAAATTAAAAAAGACACCTTATTGGTGCCTTCTGTTAAAATGGTACTCCCAAGGGGATTTGAACCCCTGTCGCATCCGTGAAAGGGATGTGTCCTAGGCCTCTAGACGATGGGAGCTTGGACTGTGTATATAATATACCTAAAGCATAATTTATTGTCAACTCTATATTATAAAATTTTTTGTCCAATTTGTAATTTTTTATTTTGTATATTCAGAGTATTCTTCTGATTCTTTTTCCCAGATTTCGCGTTCAATTTTTAAAGCGTGATTCCAAAATTTTTCAAGTGCGTACGTTTCTCGTTCATCACGATGTAGAACATGCACTATTACATCACCGTAATCAAGCAAGTTCCAACGATTTTTTGTGTCATTTTCATCTCTTATTGGAATGCGTTCAAACAGCTGCTTAATCTTGTCACGAACAGCATAGCTCAAGGCTTTTACTTGTGGGGTGCTATCCCCTGTTACAATTACAAAGTAGTCTGCTAAAACAGAAACATTGCTTATGTTTAAAATTGTTATGTCTTTTCCGAGTTTGTCGTCTAAAATTCTTGCAATTATGCTTGCTAGTTTGTTTGATGTGAGTTCTTCCATTTTTCCCTCTTTTGTTCTGTTTTTGTATTATAGCAGAAAATTAATCATTTATGGCAAAATAAATTTCCTTAAGTCGTTTTTTGCTAACATGAGTGTAAAGTTGGGTTGTGGAAACGTCGCTGTGTCCGAGCAATTCTTGTACAACTCTTAAGTCTGCTCCGTTTTCTAGTAAATGCGTTGCAAAGCTGTGTCTCAAAACATGTGGGGTAATATCTTTGTTAATGTGTTTTCCGAGATTTTTAATAAGTCGGTAAACGTCACTTCTTAAAATAGTGTCGCCATTTTCTCTAAGAAATAAAAATTGACTTTTAGTTTGATTTTTCTTTAAAATGTATTCACGTTCTTTTAAATATGCTCGTAGCGCGCGTATAGCTTTGTTTCCTATTGGAATAATTCTTTCTTTCGAGCCTTTGCCTATACATCTTACGTATTTTGCTTGTAAATCAATATTGTTTATTTTTAAGCTGCAAAGTTCTGAAACCCTTAGCCCAGCAGCGTAGATTACTTCGACAATTGCTTTATCTCTTTTCGAAAGTTTGCACTTGAGAATGTTTGTAACTTCTTCTGTGGACATAACTTTGGGCAGTCGTTGTAAGAGTTTTGGTTGTTCAATACTTAGTGTCGGGTTGTAATCTAGTTTTTGCATTGAATTTAACCAGGTAAAAAATCCTTTTAGCGAGGCAATTTTTCTTGATATACTTGTTGGTGCCATGTGATTTTCTTTTAAAAATTTTAAATACATGTTAATGTGAATGCGTTTTATGTTATCAATTCCAACAATTTCGTGTTTGCCAAGAAAAATAAAAAATTGATTAAGGTCTCGTTTGTACGCAGCAAGCGTGTTTTCAGCTAATCCGCGTTCAACTTCTAAAAATTCTATGTACTCTATAATTATTTTCGTTTTCATTTAAATATTTTAACATGCTTAATGTTTCTTTACAAAGCTTTTATAAAACGCAATTTTTTAGTAGAAAAAAACTTTATATAAATGTAAGGGAAATCCAAGGGAATAATTTTTACAGGGAGAATACGGGAATGGCGATTGGAGCTAGAGATGTAATTGACCAACTATTGGTTCAAAAATACGCAGAAGAAAAAGTTGATAACCATGAAAATATGATATCAATGGTTGATCCAGAAAAAATGATGAGTGCAATGCGTGATTATGCAGCAATGCAAGCTAATATGTTCGCACTTAGTCAACGTTTGCAAAAGGCTTGTTATTCGATTAATGCAAGAACTGCAAAGTACAAAGACCCTAGCGTGGCGTCGGCTTTGCAATAAGGTAACTATGATAGAAATGATTTTTGACCTATAATAATTATATGAAAAAGATTATTTTAGCTTCAAAATCACCACGGCGTCAAGAGTTGATGAAAACTCTCGGCTTACAATTTGATGTTATACCGTCTCAATATGACGAAAATTTGAAAGGAAAAAAATTTACTTATGAATTGATTAAAGAAGTTTCTAAGAATAAAGCGTTTGATGTTGCAGCTAGAATTAGTGAAAAAGCAATAGTAATCGGCGCTGATACGGTAGTGGTTCTTGGAGATGAAATACTTTTAAAGCCAAAAGATGAGCAAGATGCGATAAACGAACTTAAAAAACTTAGCGGAAAGTCGCACATTGTAGTCACGGCGATAACAGTTATTGATACAGAAACAAACAAATATGTAACGGAGGCTGTAACCAGTAAAGTAACATTTCAACAACTTACAGAAGAACAAATAATTCACTATGTGAAAACCAAAAAACCGCTCGATAAAGCAGGAGCGTACGGGATACAGGAATTAGATAAAAGTTTTGTAAAATCTCTTGAAGGTTCCAAAAACAATGTAATCGGGCTTAGCCCGACCTCTCTCAAAAAATCTCTCTTAAAATTAGACAAATCTCTTTCTCTCTATTAAACTGATGTTATGAAAAAATTTATGACATCAGTTTTATTTTTGGCATTAATTTCAAACATATCGTTTGCAGAAACAATATGGGCGGATGATAGTATTAATGATGTTATTATCAAGCAGTACGATGCAAATGCGCTACGAGACGAGTATTTGCCAGTATTGCCAGATAGCCTTAAAAACGAGAATAACGCGGCATCAAATATTCCCAAAGTTGAGCCGCAAAAACCAGTTTTGCCTCCGCCTAAAACTGTTGTTCAAACGAAATCGCAAGCCGGTACACAAAAAGCAATCAAACCAGTAAATAAAAACGATTATGTTTTTGTAAAAAGGGGAACTAAATTCAGATTAAGAATAGAGCAGCCAATTGACGATTCTGCCAATATTGGCTCTAAAATATATTTTACAAGTCTTTATCCTGAAGTAAATAAATATATTACAATTCCGTCAGGTACACGTTTTATAGGTACAGTACAAGATTCGCACATGCCACAAATTTCTGCTAATGGTGGTTTGCTTGTGATTTCTATAGATGAATTTATTTACAAAGGTAAACGTTATCCTATTGAGTCAAAAGTTGTAATGGTGGGCAATAAAAGGATATTTCAAAATAACATCAAGGGTAAACATACTTATTGGAAAAGTGTTGCTAAATCTACAAAACCAGGTCGTAAGTTTTATGCAAAATCATGGAATTTAACAAAAAAATACGCCGGAGATGGGCTTGAAGTTATTTTGACGCCAATTACTTTTGTTGGTGGAGTTACCGTTCTTGCGGCAAATACTGTGGCTTCACCATTTGTTGCGTTGTTTTCAAAGGGCGGCAGGCTTTTTATAAAGAAAGGTACTCGTTTTCAAATTAAATTGCAGGAAGATACGGCGGTTTATCTTTAGCCGATGTAAAATTTTTATTAAGAATTGATTTTACTGTGTCAATTATTTATTTGTTTGGGTATAATAATTATACAAAGGTAAGTTCTAAGGGGTGGTAATTATGCAAATTAATTTAACAACAAACATGTTAACGGCGACGCCGATAAGACCGTTGTTTAAGGGAAATTCAAATCGCGCAGAATGCTTGTGTCCTTGTTGTCAAGATGGTAATTGTGATACTGAAATTAAACCCGAAACCAGAAAAATTGACAACAAAGGGTTAAGCGATGACAAGTTTGAAAGAGCACAAGCTGAAAAACAAAAAGCTATGCTAGCGACATTGATAATGTTTTTAGAGTAATTATAAGAATGAATCTTGTTACTGAGTAATTTCTTTCCCTTTTACGCACCACATTGACGCTTTTTCGATTTTCACGTTTACAAAATCGCCAATTTGTGCAGTGTTGCTTTCAAAATGAACAATTTTGTTATTTCCTGCACGTGCAGTAAGTAAACGTTTTCCGTCTTTTTCTTTTAGGTCTTCTACTAATACTTCAAGTGTTTCCCCGATGAATCGTTTATTTGACTCGGTACAAGCTTGTTTGTTGACTTCGTTTAGGCGCTCAAGTCGTTCATATTTAACTTCTTCTGATAAAAATTTGTCTGTCCATTTAGCGGCAACTGTTTTTTCTCGTGGAGAATATGCCGCTGTGTTTGAGTAATCTAATTGTAGTTCTTTGATTGCAGAAAGTGTATCTTGAAATTGTTCTTCTGTTTCTCCAGGAAAGCCTGCTATAAAATCGCTTGTAATTGTAACATGCTTAAATCTTTTTCTTATTTTTTCAACAATTTCGCGATATTGTTCTCTGTCGTATCTGCGGTTCATTTTTTTTAGAACTTCTGAATTTCCTGACTGCATAGGAATGTGGAAATATTTACAAACTTTATCACATTCTTCGACTGCATCGATTAAATCATCTGTAATATCAGTTGGATATGAGGTTACAAAACGTATCCTAAAGGTTCCTTCAATTTTATTAAGTTCCCGTAAAAGGTTTGCCAATGTTGTTTTTCCGTCTTTAAAGTCTTTTCCGTAGCTGTCGACATTTTGTCCAAGGAGTGTGATTTCTTTGAATCCTTGTGCTACTGCTTTTTGGGCTTCTTTTATAATTACATCAAACTCGCGAGAACGTTCACGACCTCGAGTATAGGGTACTATACAATATGTACAGAAGTTATTGCAACCCTCAATAATTGGTATCCAAGCATTAAGACTGCCTTTTCGACTTATATTGTATTGTGTTTCATCTGTTTTGTAGGCAGTTTCTGTTATTGCACAAACTTTTTCACCCGCTTCAACTCTTTTTATAAGTTCTGGTAATTCGTAAATATTGTGTGTGCCAAAAACTAAATCCAAATAGGGGAAGCGTTTTAGTAGTTTTTCGCGGTCTTGTTGCGCAACGCAGCCACAAAAGCCAATTTTTATTGCTTTATGGCGTTTCCATTTTCCCCAAACGCCAATTTGACTGTAAGCTTTGTTGGCAGAAAGTTGTCTTATAGAGCATGTATTTACAATGAGTAAGTCTGCTTCGCGTGGATTTTCGCATTCTTCGTAGCCAAAATGTGAAAGCATGCCAACTATCCGCTCTGAGTCGGATTTGTTCATTTGACATCCCATTGTTTCAATATAAACCTTTTTCATAATATAAAAATTATACTACAAAAATTTTCAGACGTTAAAATTAATAGTTTAATTTTTTATACGTTTTGTTGGATATATTTTACTGCTTCTTCGCGGCTTGTAATTATTCCGTCTTCTTGGGCGGTTTGGAGCATTTTGAGAATGTTTCCAATTTTTGGTGAGGGAGAAAGCTGCAAAATTTCCATTACATCATTTCCATCAAGCAATTTGGGTAAGGGTTTAATTTCTTCTAATTTCTCAAAATATTTTGTCATAATTAGATTAAGTTGCTCTAGATTTTGTGATACTATTTCGTCCGTAATAGCTGGACCGCGCGCAGAGAGTCTGTCTGCCATTGCTAAAACAATAACATCTATAGTGTTTTCACCCATTTTCCGTAAAAATTTCATAACAGATTTTTCATTGTTAACATTTACGTTTGAGGGGTAAATGTGGTTTTGAATTAAGCTTTGTATGTATGAAATTTGTTTTTTTGAGAATTTAAGCTTTTTTAAGTATTGTGGAGCGAGTTCTGCGCCTTTTGCGTCATGGTAAATAAATCTATGTCTACCGCTTGTTTCATCAATTGTCCATGTTGAGGGTTTTCCTATATCGTGCATGAACGCTGCAATTTTTAAAAAAGCTGATTTTTTAACGGTACCGTATGGGGTTTGGTTCAAAATCTCAATTGCTTTTTGAGGTAGCGTTGGAATAATTTTTTCAATTTGATTTACTGTTTCGAACGAATGATTAATTAAATCTAAGTGATGATGTGCGTTTGGTGGAATTTTTTTTAATTCATTAACAAAAGGGAAAATTATTTCCAGCATGCCAATTTTATCCATGGTTTGTAGTGTTTTAGATGCGCATTCTCCTTCAAAAAGTTTGATTAATTCAGTGTTAATTCTTTCTTTTGCTGGTTTATCAAGAAGATTTACGTATTTGCTTACTATTTCGCATGTTTTAGGTTCAATGTTGTATCCCAAAGTACTTTGAAAACGAAAAACCCTTAGTAATCTAAGAGGGTCATTTATAAAATTTTCTTCACAAATTCCTTTAATAATCTTGTTTTTAATATCATTTATCCCATTATTGGGGTCGTAAAACTCATTTGTGTTGAGATTAAACGAAATTGAATTTATGGTTATATCACGTCTTTTAATGTCTTTTTCAATATTATTGTCAATAGCTTTTGCAAAATCAATATAATTTTTTTTATCTGGCATGACGAGCCTGTAAATTCCCCATTCTTTATCCAGTTCAATAAATGTGGCATGAAGTTGATTTGCGATATTTTTTGTAAGTTGTTCAATATTATTGTTAATAATGACTATATCTCTGTCATAGCTTTGTTTCCCAAGGAAAATATCGCGCACATATCCTCCAACAAGATATGTTTCTGTTTCAGTCAGAAAAGGTTTAATAAGTTGTAAAATATTGTCGTTATTGATTTTGTTAATTATATTATTCATCGCATAGTCCGTATATTATGTTTGAAAGGGCGGCTACAACAGCTGTATCTGCGCGTAAAATAAGATTTCCCAATGATACCATGGGGATTTTAGAGTTTTTTAATATTTCAAATTCCCGCTCTGAAAAACCACCCTCAGGTCCAATAATAACAAGTATTTTGTTTTTTGGGGTGAGTTTTAAATTATTTAAATAAGATTTTAACGAAGTTTGTGCATATTTTTCAACGCATGCAATTTTTATGTCAAAATCATTGTTTGTGAGCATGCTCTCTAGGGTGGAAACTTCAAAAACTTGCGCTATATCTGGTCTTTCACATTGTTTTGAGGCTTCGTATGATAATTTATTATATTTATCAATTTTTTCACTAATGTAGCTTTTTTTTATTGTGCAGTTATCTGAAATCAAAGGATATATGCCTTTTACCCCTAGTTCGCATGCTTTTTGAATTGCATCTGCTTGGGCTTCTTTTTTTAGAACAACTTGAGCAAGATAAAGATTTATTGGTAAAAAACGTTTTGAATCATAAGCCTTTGTAATTTTTGAAATAATGGTGCTGGATGTAATTTTTTCAACAATGGTTTCGTATTGAATGCGGTTTTCGTCAACCAGCAAAAGCTTTTCGCCTACTTTAACGTGCAAGGCTCGTGCGATATGATTGTAATTTTCTTTGTCAGAAATGGTTATAATACTGTCTGTGATTGATTTTTGGGTAATAAAAAAATGTGGCATAACTTTTACTTTCTACATCAAATGGATGATATATTATACTTTAGTATAATACTGCCAAAAAGTAAATATATCAAGTATTTTGGGCTTATTTTTAATAAAAATTGTATGAAAGTTAAACTAAAGTATTAGAAAAATAATCCGATAACAATAATACAAGATAAGAGAACTACATTATAGGAGAGAGAAAAATGTCAATAGTAGTAAACACAAATATTCAATCATTGATTGGACAAAACAGTTTAAACAGAAACACGTCAGCGCTTAATAAAACGCTGGAACAATTGTCAACAGGCTTGAGAATTAACAGTGCGAAAGATGATGCAGCTGGTATAGGCGTATCGGAACTTATGACTTCTCACATTAGAGGTAACGCACAAGCAATGGACAACATTCAAGATGGTATAAACTGTATTCAAACAGCAGAAGGCAGTTTGTCAGTTATCACAGAGGATGTTCAAAGAATTCGTGAGTTATGTATTCAAGCCGCAAACGAAATTTATGACGAAAACTCAAAACAATCAATTCTGAATGAAATTAAACAACGACTAGAAACTATTAACACAACTGTTTTATCTACCAATTTTAATGGAAAAAACCTTTTGGATGGTACTGTAAACTCTTTATATATTCAAATAGGTCCAAATGGTGACGCAGCTTCAGCAGATCCGTTTATAAATGCAATTGATATTGCACCTTCACTGACGGACTGCCAAACAGATGCACTGGGAATTAATCTTGATATTACTGCATTGGGAAGCGGTGTTGCAGGAGGGGCTATTGATGGCTCAACATGGGAAACACAAGATATTAGAGATTATATCGGTAAATTAGATGCAGCTATTACACAACTTGCAAACGATCGCTCGAAAATGGGTGCATACATGAATGCAATGGAGTCGACTGCAGAAAATCTATCAACAATGAATACTAACCTTGAATCAGCTCGTTCCAGAATAAAAGATGTAGATATTGCTGAAGCAAGTTCTGAAATGATTAGGTATCAAATTTTACAACAAACATCTACAAGTATATTAGCGCAAGCAAATTCACTACCGTCAATTGCATTAAGCTTAATTGGTGGTTAACCAAAAACTTAAAACTACTGATAATCTCTCTCTCTCGTCGGCAAAGGGTTTCCTTTGCCGATTTTTTAAAATCATCTATTTGAACAACTACAAAATTTTTTTTTAAAGATTAAAATATTATTATGAAACGATTGTTATTTTCTTTAATAATTGCAATATCATCTGTTACTCCAGTTTTTGCCGGAGATATAGACCTTGATGTTATAGAGTTTCATCGGGATGAACAAGTTGAAACTTTGATTGAGCCTAGCTCTGAGATATTTCAAATTAGGGTCGAAAAAAATGCACCAGCGGTTAGCAAGGAGATGGTTAGGAGTATTGATGAGCTAGGCAGAATTAATATTTATGACCAAAAAACCTATCGGAAATATGATAGAGGCGTTACTGACAAAACAATAGCGCTTGATGAAAATACGGATGTTATTATTGGTAGTCATAATTTGTATTCCGCAATTGGTCCTAGCGTAAACTTTATTAAGCGCGAGTCGTCCTATGGTGATTATGGCGCGACAGTAATTTCTAAAAATAAATATGTCAATTTTGCTGCGGCTGCGTACAATTCTTCAACCGCGGTTGGGAATACTGGTGGTGTAATTGTATCGAGTGCGCCAGTAAAATTACCAGTTGGAGAACTTATTGTGGGCAGTGCGGTTTATTCTACAAACCTTGGAATTAAAGAAACTTCGCATTATGGAGTTTTTAACCAATATAAATACAAAAAGTTTAAGTTTAATACGCAGCTTTCAAAATATAAGCCTAATGGCTCATTGGACTTGGATTCAAATACTGTGTTTTTGCAGCCGGAAATAGATTTGACGGACAGTTTGTCAATTTCTACAGGGATACAAAATGATGTAACTAATAAAAAGTCAAGAAGTGATTTAACTCTAAAATATCATCCTGCAAAAACTGATAGAAACTTAGAATTGGAGGTTACGTTGACAAATTTTGCTCAACCGGGAAATACGGCAATTCAACAGCGGATGTATTTGGGTACAAAATTTAAAATTTAGTACTTAGAAAAATAATTGATTAATGATTTTTTTTTATAATCAATGTAGAATTATTTTATAATTAATCAATAAAAAACGAGGGATTTTAGAGTGAAAAAACGTACAATTGTCATATTTATTATGTCGTTGTTATCAATAATGCTTGCGTTTTTGACATTTCAAGCCATGCTTCATCCGTCGTATAATATTTTTCTTCCGAATGAAAATCTTACAAATTCTTCTAATGTTGCGCCCAAAAAGTTATTTGTAAATTCATGGAAAATTATAAAAAAGCGTTATTATGACGCGACATTAAACCAGCAAGATTGGGATAAATGGAAAGACCGTTATGTTGATAAAATTGAAACAGAAGAAGATGCATATCTCGCAATAAACACAATGCTTGCAAGTTTGGATGATCCATATTCAAGATTTTTGAATGCAACTGAATATTCAGAGCAAACAACTAGTATTGATTCAAAAATTGTTGGAATTGGAGTTAATATTACATCTATTTCTGGAAAGATTGTTGTTGTGAATACGGTGGATAGTGCGCCAGCGCAAAAAGCCGGAATTCAATCTGGCGATATTTTGCACAAGGTTGATGGGAAAGATGTTCATGGTAAAAATATAGCAGAAATTGCTCGATTAATTCGTGGTGAAGCCGGAACGCCTGTAACGTTACAGTTTTTAAGAGATGGTAAAAAGCTTACTAAAACACTTATAAGAGAGCAAATTAAGATAAAAAGCGTTAATCATAAAATTCTTCCCGAAAATGTTGGCTATATACAGATAACTAGTTTTCTTGGGTCAAATGTCGCAGAAGATTTTATGGTGTCTATGAATGCGCTGCAATTTACTCAAGGGCTGATTCTTGACCTTAGGGGTAATACTGGTGGGCTTTTGCCTAATGCGGTTTTTGTTGCAGACACGTTTCTAAATGGTGGTAACATAGTTTCTATTGTTGATAGAAACGGAATTAAAAGCGATATTAACGCTCAGGGTAAGCCAGCCCCAGTGGATAAACCAGTAATTATCTTGGTTGATGGGGCAACAGCTAGTGCGTCAGAGATTGTTAGCGGCGCGTTGAAAGATTCCCATAAAGCAGTGTTGGTAGGCGAAAAAACTTACGGAAAAGGCATGGTGCAAAAGATTTACCCAATGCCAAACCAAACCGGCATGAATCTTACAATCGCGAAATATCTCACCCCAAACGGCTCAGATATAAATAAAAAGGGTATCAAGCCAGATTATACAATAAAATATACTGTCAAAGATTATTACTCGGATAAAGACCCACAGCTTGAAGCCGCAAGAAAACTTATGCGAAAAATGTGCTCTATTTAACTAACTTTTTAATCGGATAATCTTCCGGAAACTTCCAGCCGTTGCTTTGAAGCAAGCAAGCACATCCAACACCAAGCCGGTCGCTTTCTTTGCACCAATTTGCTTTATTTTCTGCCTCGTTTGAGAAATAAGCATAATTCTCACATCTTAATCCATTTGCTACTTTAGAGTGACGTATGTTATCAGTTGGGTCGTATTCATAAAGCGCAAAGAAAAATAAATCTGCACCAGCTTGATTAGGTCCGGCTGTGCCATTTACATCAACTACAAAATATGGCGCATAAGCCTCTCCCCAGGACAACCCAACAAGCATACCGTTATTTAAGGCTAAAACTTGTTGATAGTGTGGTTGAAGTCGAGCCATGTTTTGTTGTGTTCCGTCAATATCTTTGTAATTTATAACAGGATATATGGTTCTGGCACAATACTTATTTGCCCAGTGTCCTTTACCATCCCAATTATTGCGAACTTCTTCTTTCTCGCAGCTTTTGGAGTATTTTAAATATGGTTTTAAATAATTGTTTGCAAAACAACTAAGCTGATTTTTGTCTGATGCTGATTTACAGGAGGCAACCATGTATTCAACAGAACCATGCTGGATTTGGGCAAGTTTTATGGCGGTTGATAAAGTATTATATGCGGAGGGAAGTGCTGCTTCAATTTGAGCCTTCCTGTAGCTTGATATTAAATTCGGTAACGTTAAAGCCGCAATTACTCCAATAATTGTTAAAGTAATCAACGTCTCTGCAAGAG
>CAZVBZ010000031.1:0-19504 GCA_964626145.1 uncultured Muribaculaceae bacterium
GCTAAAAACGTTTTTTGCGTCTTTAAAAGTAAAATTTTTTGTATGCATTACTACGCCCTCATAAATTTTTCTAACATTCTATATTATTCAATTTTATCAAAAAACGACATGACTTTCAAGTGCATTGTTATGTATTATTGTCATGAATTATGCAAAAAAAAAGCTCCGTTTAGGAGCAATGCTTTTATAGGAAGGGAAGGTTAGGAAGTTAGTTAGGTTATATTAATATCTGTGTTTATTTAATGCTTGTTATTTATCACTTACATATATATAAAGTATATAACAAGGTAAAAATTGCTCATTTTTAATAGATTTGTTACATATATTTACAAAAAATTTCAAAATACATTTAATTACCGAATTTCATTTATCTTTTGACAACATTATGCTAAAATCATTTTATGTACGAATTAAATTTAGCACATCTTTATCCAAAACTACTCAATATTTATGGCGATATGGGAAATATTATAACCCTAAAAAAGCGTTGTGAATGGCGAGATATTTCACTTTCTATTACAAATATTGAACCTGGTAGCGCAATAAATCCAGATGACTTTGATATGTATTTTATAGGTGGTGGGCAAGATTTGCAGCAAATTATGGTTTCAAAAGAGCTTCAAAAAAATAAATCTGCTTTTCATTACGCTGCCGAGCAAAATGCTGTTTTCCTTGCCATTTGCGGCGGGTATCAATTGTTGGGTGAATATTATCAGCCCCATGAAGGTGAAAAACTACTAGGTATAAATCTTTTGGATGTTTATACAGTAGCTGGGCAAAAAAGATTTATAGGAAATGTTACTGCGGGAACAAACTTTTTGACTCCGCAAGAGCTTGTTGGCTTTGAAAACCATAGCGGACTTACATTTTTAAACTCTGGTACAAAACCACTTGCAGAAACATTGGTGGGAAATGGTAATAATGGGCAAGATAAAACCGAAGGCGCGCGCAAGCGTAATGTTTTTGGAACTTATCTTCATGGCTCACTTTTGCCCAAAAATCCGCATTTTGCAGACTATTTGATTGAACTTGCCCTCGAAAAAAAATATGGTGAAAAAATAAGATTAAACCCACTCAATGACAGTATTGAGACTCAAACACATGCATCTCTGATAAGGAAAAAATATTAAAAATGAAAAGCGGATTTGTAACTATAATAGGTCGTCCAAATGTCGGAAAATCAACTCTTTTAAATAAACTGCTTGGACAAAAAATAGTAATTGCTACTGACAAACCACAAACAACTCGTCGCAGAATTAAAGGAATTTTAACTAATGATAATGGGCAGGCTGTTTTTATTGATACTCCAGGAATTCACCGTCCGCTTGACAAATTAGGCGAATTCCTTGTTGAAGAAAGTAAATTGGCAATTCCAGATGCTGACTTAATTTTATTTTTGGTAGATGGTTCCGAAAGCGCTGGATTAGGCGATAAATGGATTGTTGAAAATCTATTAGAAGTCAAAACGCCAATAATTATCGTTCTAAACAAAGTTGATAAAGTTAAAAATATGCAGAAACGAGAAGAAATTCTTTTAACCTACAAAACATTGTTTAAAGAAAATATTCCAACCGTAAAAATTTCCGCGCTTACCGGTAGAAATATCGATACGCTGATTAAGACAATATTTAAAAAACTACCCGAAGGCGATTTGATTTATGCCGAGGATGAAGTTACGGATGAAAGCGTGAGGAGTATTACGCAAGAAATAATTAGAGAAAAAATTCTTATAAATACAAAAGATGAAATACCACATTCTGTTGCCGTTCAAATTGAAAAATACGAAGAACAACCATCGATAGACAAAATTCAGGTTAATATTTTTGTTGAACATGATAGCCAGAAAGGTATTCTAATAGGCAAAAATGGCTCAATGTTGAAAAAAATTGGAATGCAATCTCGTGCAGAAATAGAAGAACTTGTCCAAAAAAAAGTTTTTCTTTCTTTGCAAGTTAAAGTTGTTAAAGATTGGCGTAAAAAACAAAAAAATATAGAAAGTTGGATAAACTCTTAACAAAACTTAACAAACACATCTGGTGCTCCGCGCACTAACAGCAAATGTTTTCGTTACATTCTTAACACGTTAATTCTGGTAGTTAATTTAGATATAAACATACAGTTTTGTTTATGGTATCTTGTTGTTGATAAATTGTTAGAAGTTTAAAGAGGAATAAAACATGACATTACCAAAAGTAGCATATTTTTCAATGGAAATTGCAATGGACCAGTCGCTTTCAACATATTCTGGCGGTCTTGGATTCTTGGCAGGCTCGCACATGCAATCAGCAGGTTATTTGCAAATGCCAATGGTTGGTGTAACAATGCTATGGTCTTTTGGTTATTATGACCAACGTATTGACCAGGAAGGTAACGTAGAAGTTGCATATATTAGAAAATACTATGATTTCTTAACAGATATAAATGTTTATACAGAAGTTGATGTATTTGGTGAAAAAGTTAAAGTAAAAGCTTATAAAGTTGATCCGAGTCTTTTCGGCACTTGTCCGGTATTCTTGCTTACAACGGATATTGAAGGCAACTCTGAATGGGCTAGAAAAATTTCTCACAAACTTTATGATGGAGATGAAAGAATTAGAATTGCGCAAGAAACTATTCTTGGTATTGGCGGGGTCAGAATTCTTCAAGAAGCCGGATATGACTTTGACGTAGTTCACATGAACGAAGGTCATGCACTTCCTGCCGCATTTGAGTTGTTGAGACAATACAATGGTGACTTAAACGCTGTTAAACGTAAAGTTGTATTTACAACTCACACTCCCGTTGCAGCAGGAAATGAAGTTCACTGGGTAGACACATTGCTAGAAGGTGGATTTTTTGCAGGTTGTCCGCGCGAAAGAGCCGTTGAACTCGGTGGAGAACAGTTCTCACTTACAGTTGCAGCCTTGAGAATGTCAAGAATTGCAAACGCTGTTTCTCAACTTCATGGCTTGGTTGCAAATAAAATGTGGGAATGGGTTGACGGCAGATGTCCTATTAGGGCAATTACAAATGCTGTAAACATTCACTATTGGCAAGATGAAAGAATTGCAAAGGCACAAACTGCTGATGAACTTCTCTCTGCTAAATATGAAATGAAAAAAGACCTTTTCAAATATATTGCAGATACGGCTGGTAAAAGATTTGACCCAAATGTTTTAACAATTACATGGGCAAGAAGATTTGCGGATTACAAACGCGCATGGCTTATCTTCATGGATAAAGATAGAATTGGCAGATTGCTTGATGAAAATAAAGTTCAGTTGATTTTCGCTGGAAAATTCCACCCAGACGATACAATGGGTCGTGAAATGTTTAACAAAATCTTGCATAAGTCATACAGCCTTAAAAATGTTGTTGTATTGCCTGGTTATGAGCTTGAATTGAGTGCAAAACTCAAAAAAGGTTCTGATATTTGGTTGAATACTCCAATCCGTCCGCTTGAAGCATCAGGTACTTCAGGTATGTCAGCTAATATGAATGGCGCATTGCACTTCTCGACATACGATGGATGGACTGTCGAAGGAACGTTCCCAGGAATTAATGGTTATACAATTGAATATCCAGGACTTGATGATGATATTCCTTGGGAAGAAAGACACTGGAAAGACCATGCTTGTATGATGGATATCATAGAAAATCAAATTATCCCAACGTATTATGAAAATAAACAAGAATGGGCAAGAATGATGCGTCAAGCAATGCGTACGGCAGAAGCTTACTTCAACTCTGATCGAATGGTTATTGAATACTACAATAGAATTTATAAACCAATTGCTCATGAAGAATTTTCCGCAGAAGGCGAACACACAGAAGTTAAAGTTGACAAAAAAGTTAACGCTGATGCTTGGACATATTCTAATATCAAATAGTACAAGTAAAATTTAAAATAATACAAAAGGTGGTTTTTTAGCCACCTTTTGTATTTTAAAATTTGAAAATGAACGAAACATCTGCTCAAACGACTTTGCATACAACTTCATTAGATTATGTTTGTATATTTACTGGCGGTTCAATTCGAGGTGGCGCATACGTTGGTGCCCTCAAAGCCATGGAGCAATTAAACGCGAACATAAAATGCTTTACTGGCTCGTCTGTAGGCTCTGTAATCGCTGTTTTTTATGCTTTGGGATATTCAACACAAGAACTTGAAGAAATTGTTAATAATTTTAATTTTGCGCTGTTTAAAGATATTAATATTTCATTCAATAAAGATTTTTCTATAAGCAAAGGAGAGTATTTTCTTGAGTGGTTGCGAGAAATCATAGAAAAAAAATACTACAAAGACAAATACGAAAAAGGTAAAAATCCCCCAGTAACGTTTGAAATGATTGAGCGGGATTTAATTATAATAACAACTGATTTGTATACAACTAAAGCCAAAACCTTTTCTAAAAAAGAAACCCCGGATTTTGAAATAGCGCAAGCGGTTAGAATTTCATCTAGCATGCCGGGACTTTTAAAACCAATTTCGTATAATGGACACCTCCTTGTTGATGGCGATTTATCGAGGAGTTGGCCAATATGGAAACTTTTGCCAGAGTTACTTGATTACGATGCAAGAATACTTGAATTCCGTCTTGAGGGTGGCAAGGAGCGTTACAAACTTGAAAATCCAGCAGACTTTTTTAATTCGGTTTATACAACTTTTTCAAATTTTGCAGCAGATTACATAATAAATACCTATAAAAATAAGGACAAATTTGATTACATACGGCTTGATGCTGGTGAAATAAATGTGACCGATTTTAATATTCCTTTAGAAAAAAAACAAGAACTTTATGCTTTGGGCTATAGGACAACAATGGATTTCTTTAAATATGAACTTCCAGCAAAACGTGCCGCAATTTTACCATATTATAAGAAATTTTTTGATGAATTGAAACAAATTAGAAGCTTAATTGAAAATTCAAAATATATTATTGCTAAAAATAGGCTTGCTGCGCTGTTTGTAGATATTTCCAAGGCAAGGAAAGTTATAGATACGTATTTTTATGACAAGATTCTAGAATTTTACGAAATGTTTATGAAAAACCTCTTTCTTGCCATGGGAATGTTTTCGCTTGTTAAACAGAAAAAAGATATTATTTGTACTGTTGAGCAAATAATTACTGAACTCAATTCTAAAATTATGGAAATAGAGACGTTTATTAATGATGTTGAATTAATTCATTGATAGTAATTTTTTTCGATTTTGGAATTTCTTTGCTGACATCAAATATTGGAACATAATTTTTCATCGCTAGCATTTTATTGAGTTCACAACTTAAAACAGAAAATGGCACATAGTCTTTTTGGCTAAATTTTCTATTCGCAGCGTATTCAACTACTGTTTCAAGAATATCCACAAACATGTTTTTGTTAATATGCGCAAACTCATAGTCCTCAAAAACTTCCATCAAATAAGGATATGTGTCGCGAGCTTTTAGCTTGTTTAGTTTTTCAACAAGATTTTTTATATCAACATCAGCTATATCTAGTGTCAAAATTTTAATATAATAGTTCGAATAACGATAAATGTGTTTTAAGATGTTTTCATCAGATTTTAATCGGGCTGCGTATTCATAAAAATCACGGAAATATGTGTATACATCTTCGTTTGGGATTTTTCCGTTGCTGTAAATAGTTAGGTAATCATAAATAAATGTTTCAAATTCATTTGCCAATTCATACCGCGCAAAATTTTCCTCAATCCGCGAAAAATAATTTGCAAAAAGGTTAATAGAGTCTTTTCGCTGTAATGTTTCTATTAAAAATGCTTTAATTTGTTCTATTTTGAATTTCATACACAATATCCCCAAGGTAATAATAATATTTTATTGCATATATTTAATAAAAGCAAAAATGTTACAAAACCCGCTGCTTTATAAAAGCGCCTTATACAAGTACGATTTTGTTACCTGCGCGTCTCGCAGGTGGGTGCCCGCCTTAGTATAATCCCGTTTCCTGCTACATCACCCAAAAGCGGGCAGGTCTACTTCGATACTAAAAGAAACTAAGCTCCCTGTTTATAAAATTGAAGGAACAAAATAGTGACCCGTATAAGGCAATAGTATTCTGACATACAATTATTAAAAAGTCTACTATACAGATGGGTAATATATTAAGTTTTAAAAACAAACGTAACAAAATGTTCATATATTTGCATTAGTATATGAATTTGTGTAATAATCAAATATAGTTAATAGTCTAACCATTCCTTTCTTGACTTATGCGGCTTAAATGCCGCATTTATTTTATAGTTTCGAGAAGTAACTAGCTGACGCGTTTTAGATTAATTTTATTTTCGCCGGCAATATTGGGTGTTGATACTAAGACCTAGTCGAACTTTTATGTTAAAATAATTTCGAGAAGTAACCGAACTGACGCGTCTTTTTAAGATGAGGAAAGTCCGAACACCTCAGGGCAAATCGACTGATAACATCAGCCGCGAGTAATCGCCGGACAAGTGCCACAGAAACATACCGCCGATGGCTTTTTAGCACAGGTAAGGGTGCAATGGCGGGGTAAGAGCCCGCCGGGGGCGTCGAGAGACGTCTGCCAGGTAAACTCCGATTGGGTGCAAGATTGAATGAAAGGTTAAGGCGACCCGCCGTCTTTCGAAAAATCGCTTGAGGCGCTCAGCAATGCGCGTCCCAGACAGATGTCAGTTTAAAACAGAATTCGGCTTACGGGTTGCTTCTCATTTTATTAAATACGAGGCAAATTATGGACAAATTTTACGAAAAAACCGTTTCTTCTGAGCTTGTATTCAAAGGAAAAATATTTGACATAAAGCATGACGAAGTTGAGCTTTCGAATGGTGCAAAATCCTTTCGAGACATAATTCTTCACCCAGGCGGTGTTGTTATAGTCGCACAAAAAGGCGAGAAAATAATTCTCGTAAAACAATATCGCTACGCAATTTCAGAGTCAATTTTTGAACTGCCAGCGGGAAAACTTGAAAAAGGTGAAGACCCATTTCAAGCTGCAAAGCGCGAACTTAGAGAAGAAACTGGTTACATTGCGACAAACTGGCAAAGTCTCGGTTATATCAATACGACAGCAGGAATTTGTAATGAGCGGTTGTATCTTTACAAGGCGGAAATAGGTGATTTTATTGGGCAAAAGCCAGATGAAAATGAAATTATAGACTATTTTGAATTTGACAAAAATGAAGTGTTTGATATGATTAAAAAAGGTGAAATCAACGACGCCAAAACAATTTGCGGACTAATGAGGGCTTTTAAATTATGATAAAAATGCTTGTTTTAGACATTGACGGCACAATTATCAAAAAAAATTTTACATACTCAAAGGAACTTAAGAATACTCTTTTGCGACTGCAAGATGATGGTGTTAGGGTTGTAATTGCAACAGGCAGAATGCATGATGGCGCTGTTCCGCTATTGCAGGAACTCGGGTTAAATACGCCGATTATTTCTTATCAGGGTAGCATGGTTCGCGAATGGAAAGACTGTGATAAAGTTCTTTATTCAAAGCGCATGAGCGCGCAGCAGGCGTCAAAAGTTATTGATTACTTTCGTTCCCAAAAAGTTCACATAAATGCTTATTCCGGTGATAAACTATATGTTGAACAGGATGACGAGCACATAAAAGAATATGTTAATCACCGTTTTGTGAATTACAATGTTCTCAGTGACTTGAAAAACCTTGACTTATCAAAACTTGATAAACTTTTATGCATTGAAAACGACCAGATAAAAATGAAAAAAGTTGTTGATGATTTATCCGAAATGTTCAAGGGTGAGCTTTATATAGTAAAATCAATGCGCCATTATTGTGAAGTAACTCATATAAATGCAACAAAAGGCAGCGCAATAGAGTTTCTGTGCGATTATTGGGGCATTGACATTTCAGAGACAATGGCAATCGGTGACCAAGATAATGATATTGAAATGATTAAAACTGCAGGAATTGGCGTTGCAATGGGAAATGGTACTCCAAAGTTAAAAGAAGCGGCGAATTTTATTACAAAATCGGTCGAAGACGACGGAGTTGTTTATGCAGTTGAAAAATTTATCGGAGCAAAATATGTATAGAATAGGGCAGGGTTTTGATTTACACAGACTTGTTGAAGGCAGAGCGCTAATTTTGGGCGGAATAAGAATTAAGCATGACAAAGGTCTGTTGGGGCATTCTGACGCAGATGTGCTTGTTCATGCAATCATAGACAGCCTTTTGGGGGCATTGTGCCTTGGAGATATCGGGCAGCATTTTCCAGATACCGATTTGCGCTACAAAAACGCAAACAGCATGGAGCTTTTAAAAACAGTACTCGCGCTTGTTGAAAAAGAAGGATACAAGATAGTTAACATTGATTCAACAATTCAGGCGCAAGAGCCAAAACTTATGCCGCATATTACGGCTATCAGAGAAAACCTGTCAAAACATCTTTCAATAGGGTTAAAGCAGGTATCTGTTAAAGCCAAAACTTACGAAAAGCAAGACAGCATTGGACGCGGCGAAGCGATTGCGGTTTATTGCAATACGCTTTTGATGAAAGCTAACGTTTAAATATACTTATCTTTTTTTCCACGTTATCTTTTTCTATAATTTGAGTGATTTTATAAAACCCATTTTTATAAAGTATTTCATAAGGTATAACGCAGTTAAGTTTGGTTGGAACTGTGTTTTTAATGTTTTCGTTTGTAACTAGTATTTGATTGTTATCTGTTAGCAGACATGTCGCTTTATTAGGGTCAACAAATTGAACTTTTTTATCTTTAATATAATAGTTCTTAAGGATTTCTTGAGGGTTATAAATCAAAGATGACATTATTTTATCACTTGAGAACACAAGATAATCATAGTTTTTGAGGTCATAAGTGTGGAGTTTTTCGTGTAATAAAATGTCAATTTTATAACCATCAAAATTCATTAGGTTTATAATGGCAGTATTGTTTGAAAAATCAGAAAAAAGTCCTATATGCGAACCTTTAGGCAATTTATAAAGCTCTTTTCTTAATGCGCAGAATGACATTTCACCCGAAAAACCTGTACTAGTTGAACAAAGACAAGTATTACGCATTTTACTTATGCTTGTTCCATGTTTAAGTCTTTCTATAATATTAAAGAAATGTCTTGGAGAAATATGTGTAGAAATTACCATAAAATAAGAAAGTACATAAAATAATATCAAATACTTAAAGATATTTTTGTTGCTTTTTATGTAAGAAATTGTTAGAAGTGGCGAAGCAAAGATTAAAAAAGAAAAAATAAAACGTGAACTGAACTTCATGAACCCAATGCAAGCCGACATCACCGCAATTGAAATAAAAATGCTGATTGCTAGTAGTGCAAAAAGCTTGTTTCTATCGGATTTTTTGCAAAATACTGCTTTTAAAATAGCTATAATAGCACACGGTAGGAGAATAAATGTACCAATTACGCCCCCACCAACAACTGAATCGTTTAACGAAATATTTAATCGTCCTTGGTTACTGCTAATTACATTTAAATCAAGAGGAATGTGCATGAAGTTTAAGGCTTTTATTTGAGCAGCAAAAACAGCTTTTTCCAAATAAAAAGCGTAAGAAAACCCAGAAAAATCAAGTAGCAAAACTAAATGCCTGATTAAGCCAGAAATGTACCCTTTTATGCCGCCAACCATCTGGTGATATGATATTGAACCCGCTGTACCCATTACATTGCCAAACTCAATAAAATTCAACACATAGTTGTACGAGGCAAAAAGAACAAAGTTTAAAAATGAAAAACCTGTAAAAATTAATAAATATTTAGCGGCATTTTGTCGTTGATATTTAAAAATAAAAAATAGAAGGATTAATGCAATTGCTGGAAGTAAAAAGAAAATAGAAGTTTTTGCGCCAACAGCAAGGGCAAAAGCAAGTGCTGAAAAATAGATAGGGGAAACAAGTGATTTTTTCATACCAATTTGAAACAAACTTGTGCCAGCAAGCGCAAGTGCTCCAATCATAATATTAGTTTCTACTCCAGACGCACCTACGGTTATTCCGCCTATCGCAGTGAACAAAAATGCTGTCCACAAGCGTTTGCGCATAGAAAAGTTATTAATCTCCAAAAACGAACTTAGTGCGATTAATGCAAAAATGTAGTCTGTAAAAGTGAAAAAGCGTATAAACCAATTTTTAGGCACAAATGTTAAAAACCAAGTATATAAAATTTCAGAGTTTATTGCCATGTTAATATTTCTGTCATCTGCAATATCAAAATGCGCCAAACTTTTTTGGGTTGTCCATATTATTGCTCTGTTAAAATGATATGAAAGAGAATCGTATTCCATAACTGGCACTAGTGCGCATAAAAAAATGGTTATGCCTATAAAAAACAAAAAACCAATCCCCATAACTCCAAGCATTTTATCTTTTTTTATCGCATTAAATACTTTTATAAAATATTGTTTAAACTGAGGTTTGTATAGAGGTTTCCCCTTTTTTTGCCAAAAGAATATTGTGCCAGCAAGTACAAGTGTATTTAATACTAGAATTCCAATTTGAGAAATAGACTTAAACAGAGAAAGGAATTCAATAGTAAAAACAACTTGTGCAAACATTATCAAATACAGGTACATAAGTCCTGTTTTAAACTTTTTAATCTCAAAAATAGAAGCAATGAGATAAGATGAAATCAAAACCATTAAAAGTGATATTAAAAAAAGAAACATCATGTTAACCTCTAGAATCTTAGACAAACTACTTAATACTATATGACAAAAATAATTAATCGACTAGCTAATATACTAAAAAAATTCCAGAATGTAATATAAAACTGTGCATATTCCACTCTCACTCAAAATTATCATTACGACCCCTCAAGGTCGTTTTTTTTATAACAATTTTGGCTTAATTCATGTGGAATTTAAGCCAAAATAAGAATTAACAATTAATTGATACACTTATTCATGGTGTATTTAACGAATATTTAAAAAATAATTAGTTACTTACGCAAAGCGTCAAGTTTTTTGTACAAAGCGATTTCTTCATCTGTTAAATTATTAGGAATTACAATATTCATCCTAAGATTTAAATTTCCATATCCGCCAGATTTTTTAGGCAATCCAAGTTCCTTAAGTCGCATTGTTTTGCCGCAGTTTGATTTTGGCGGTACCTTGACAGTAATTTTGCCATGAGGAGTTGAAACTTCTTTTGCTGCACCAAGCACTGCTTCGGCCGGGGTAATATCAATGTTTTTTGTTAAATCAGTTCCGTTAATTTCATAATTTCGGTCATAAAATGAAATTTTTAAGTACAAATCACCTTTGCGTCCATAATTGTCAGTTTTTCCTTCATTTTTAAGTCTGATTTTTTGTCCTTCTTTAACTTCTTTAGGAATTTTTACTTTAAGTGTTCGGTTTGTGTTTACAAAACCAGTTCCGCTGCAATGTGGGCAAATTGAACCAGGTCCTGAACAGTTTGTACATTTTTCAAAGCTTTTGAGGTTAACAGAAATTGGACCGTCTTTCATTAAATCAGAAACTGAAAGCTTTAAATCCTGAGTAACATCAAGTGCTGCTGTAGTTTCTGGTTGTTTGGCTTGCGCGCGTTGCGCGGTTTTTCCGGCAGAACGACCGCCAAAAGACGAAAAGCCGTTTCCTGCTGAAGAATATTGTCCTGCAAAATCGCCAAATAAGGTTTTGAAGAAGTCTGAAAAGCCGCCCATGCCAGAAAAATCTGAGTATTGCGAATTTCCGCCGCGAGAAAATGCTTGTGAAAAATCAAATCCCATGTTAGAAAACTGGTTTGGGTCAAATTGAGCGCCACCTTGCCAGTTTGAGCCTAGCGAATCATATCTTTGACGTTTTTCTTTGTCGCCCAAAACCTCATAGGCTTCATTTATATCTTTAAATTTAGCTTCTGCCTCTTTAGTTTTATTTACGTCTGGGTGATATTTGCGTGCCAACTTGCGATATGCGGACTTTATTTCTGAGTCGCTTGCTTCCTTTTTTACGCCTAGTATTTGATAATAATCTTTGTATTCCATATAAAACCTCTATTTATATAATAGTATAAATTTTGCACATTTTATGCATTTTTAACGAAAATTTAATTTTTAAAATTCTGTATTTCTACGGTGCAACCATTGTAAAAACATAAGGTTGTGAAAAATACTTATTAGCTGCGGAAAGTATGTCGTTTGGCGTCACCGCTTGAATAAGTTTTGGATATTTTTTGTCGTAATCATATCCGCGGTTTGTAGCTGCAAACCAGCCAATGGTTGAGGCTTTTTCGCCATTAGTTTCTTGTGAAAGTATAAAGTTTCCGATAAGTTTGTCTTTTGCGGCTTGGAGTTCTTTTTGTGTAACAAATTCACGTTTCAAAACATTTATTTCTCTAAGCATTTCGTTTTTTGCATGTTCGGCGCGCTGCGGGTTTGTTCCAATATAAGTAATAAAAAAGCCCTTGTTCATATTTGCTGAAAAAACGGAGCCTATTTGGTAGGCAAGCCCTTGTTGGTCGCGGAGGTGATTAAACAAGCGTGAGGACATCCCAGAGCCGAGAAGGGAATTTATTACTTGTAGTGACGCGTAATCCTTTTCATTGTCAAGCCCGCAGGTTTGCCAGCCCAAAGTCATCCAGGCTGCTTGTGTATCTTTTTTAATAAGTTTGGAATTATTTCCAGAAAGTGGTGGTACTGAGTTTTTATACTTTGCAAAATCGAATGGTTCTGCGTTTATTGGTTTAAATGTTGTTGTAAAAAAGTCAGCAAGTTCTGTTATTTGTGATTCTGAAATATTTCCGTTAACTGAAATAATAATATTTTGGGGATTGAAAATCGTCTTGTAATATTCAATAACATCTGATTTTTTTATGGTTGGAATTGACTTTTCAACTTTTTTTGTTGTACTGCGAGAATATGGAGAATTTTGGTAAATTAGTTCCTTGAATTCTTCAACGGCAACATTAAAAGGTCTATCGCGCATAACTTTAATTTCATAAAGTTTGTCAGATTTAATTTTATCTATTTCGTATTCACTAAACAAAGCATTGTTTACAGCTTCATCAAGCAATTCTAGCGCTGTATCCAGTTCGTTTTTTGTTGTTTTTAATGCAATATTAAAACTTTCTAAACCATCGTTAGCAGATAGTTTTATGCCATTTTCTTCTAAAATCTGGTTGAATTCATTTTTTGTGTATTTTTTTGTGCCTTCAAACATTCCTTCTGCGGTAATTGAAGCTGTTCCGGGCTTATTTTCAATCAGTTTTCCGCCTTTTGCAAAAATCCTGATTGCTATAATATCATTTGAACTATTTTGTCTAAGTAAAAATGTTGCTCCATTTGAAAGCTTGTATTCTTTAACATTTTCATTTTGGCTGACAAGTGTTGGCGTTGTTGGTTCAGCCTTTGAAACTTTAAGTGCAGCCGGTATTTCTTTTATGTAGGTTTTTGGTTCAACTATTGAAACTGCCATTTTGTTTGTGTCCAAAAATTTTTTCGCCGCAGCTTGAATTTCGTGTGGAGTAACTTTTTTAATCTCTTGAATGTAGTCGTCATACATATTTATGTCGTCAAAAATTGTTTTTATATATCCAAGTTCAGAAGAAATATTCGAAACCGACTCGCGCGAATAATATGTGTCTCGCTCGATTATACTAAATGCCTTGTTAAGTTCTTTCTGAGTAGGTGGTATTTTTTTAATATTATTAATTTCCTCCAAAACGGCACGTTTTACTTTATCGAGGTTTTGTGGCTGAAAATTTGCGCTAATCATGAAAATGCCATCTTCGCGGCTAGAAGAATTTACTGCGCTAATGCTTTGGACAAGTCGTTTGTCCTCTTTAATATTTTTATAAAGTCGTGACGTTACGCCATCTCCAAGAATTGTTGCAAGTACGTCTAATTCATAATTTTCTTTTTTGTTTTTTGCATCAACTCCTCTAAATCCCATAAGCATGTATGTTGTTTCTACATCTGCTTTTACAATTTTTTCAGACATTGAAGTCATTGGTTTTTCTTTTGCGTATTTAGGCAAAACTGATTTTTCAACGCAGTTGCCAAAAAGGCTTGTAACTTTCTCTAGAACAGCCTGAGAGTAAACATCTCCAACAATTATTGTCGTCATATTTGCAGGAGTGTAATAAGTTTTATAAAAGTCGAGCATTTCTTCTCGTGTAATCGTTTCTATAACCTGACTTTTTCCGATAACTTCACGTTTATATGGATGAGTTTTGTACATTTGTGAAATTAAGTTTTTGTACAAAATACTTTGGGGGTTGTCCTCGTTTTTCGCAATTTCTTCAAGTACAACTTTACGTTCTTTTTCCATTTCTTTTCGTGGGATTAATGGATTTAACAGCATATCGGCATGCATATTTAATGCGATGTCGAAATCTTTTGACGGAATAATTATGTAATAATGAGTAAAATCCTTGCTGGTTGCGGCGTTCGTAATTGCGCCTTTAGCTTCCAAAATTTTATCAAATTCACCTGTCGGATATTTGGTTGTTCCTTTGAAAAACATGTGTTCCAAAAAATGGGCAACGCCGTTGTTTTTATCTGTTTCGTTGATAGAACCGGTTTTTATCCAGGTATCAATAATTACTATTGGGTTTTCTTTTACTTCTTTTATAACCACGGTTTGTCCATTATCAAGCTTGTAGGTCTGAAAATCTGACGCAAAAACAGAACATCCTAACAAGATAAAAGTCAAAACTAAAATAAATTTTTTCATAAGTACCTCAAAAACTTCTTTATTAAAGTTTACTATAATTTTGGAATTTTTTAAAATTATTCACATTGGCTAAGCCCAAAATATTTAGTCTAAAATAAACTATAAATATTACTAAAAGCCTTACAGCTTACGGTTTAATCGTTCCCAAATCATACGAAGCCCCTCAAGAGTAAGTTCTGGATTAATAACGTCAAATGGACGCTTTAAATTATCGCTTATAATTGGAGAATACCCGCCAGTGGCAACAACTGTGGCATTTTTGCCTAATTCTTTTTCGCAAGCTTCAACCATACCATCTATCATGCAGGAATGTCCGCGCACAAGCCCAGAAAGCATTGCATCTATTGTGTTTGTACCGATAGCGTTTTTAGGTGCTTCTATTTTTACGTTTGGCAGCCTAGAAGTAAAATTGCTAAGCGCATCCGCCTGAATTTTAATCCCTGCCGTAATCATTCCCCCAACAAATTTGTTATCTGAAACAATGTCAAAAGTCGTCGCAGTGCCAAAATCTACAACAATAACAGGTTGTTTGTATAGCTTTGATGCGGCAAAAGCATTTACCAGCCTGTCGGGACCTGCTTCTTCTGGATTATCAAGGGCGATTTTTATGCCCAAATCTGTTTTATGGTTAACAACCAGCGTTTTTACGTTAAGATATTTTTCAATTGCACACTTAATTCGTTCTGTAAGTGGCAAAACTACTGACGAAATCGCAGCACCAGCAAGTTTTCCTTGCAATCCGGCATGGTTCATAAAATTTAATAGCATAACGCCATATTCATCTGCTGAGCGTTTTTTGTCTGACGCAAGCCGCCAGCACGCAAGTAATCGGTCGTTTTGATAAACGCCTGTAGTGATTGTAGTGTTTCCTATGTCTGCAACTAATATCATAGAACTATTTTACTACAAAATAATTCTATATAAATCTAGTCATTAAGCATTCGACGCGCTCGCAGTCCAGTCTTTTTTATTCCAATCCATATTTGACCAGTTTGCCAACATATTTCCTAAATCATTAGGATTGTGAGAAACACTTTGAGCTTTAGTGCGTTCATCTTTGTCGCCAGTCATAATTGTCGTTTGCGCTGCTTTGGCATCTGATTTTTTGTCAACACCAGCTAATTGTTTAGAAATGTCAAGATTGTTTTTTGTCGGTTTAGCTTTAGCACCTCCAGCTATGTTTTTACGGAATTCTTCATAATCAGCCCATCTGTCCTTGCTGCTAATTCCCGTAGTTGCTCCAATGCTGCTGTCTCCCATTTTTCTCCTCCAAAATTTAAATTAATAATCCTCTCATATTTATATAAAAACATTTTCTTTGTAAAAATTGCACAATTTTGTACTGTTTTATAATATAATGTTAAGTATGAAGAAGTTTGAAAAAATAGGGATTGTCTATAAACAAGATGCGGCAAATGTTTTGGCGATTTGCGAGAAAATTGAAAAGTTTTTTTATTCGCAACAAATCGTTACAAAAGTAGCGGATATTAATAACGCGGTTAAGGATATTGACCTAGCTATAATTGTTGGTGGAGATGGCACAATCCTTCGTGCGGCAAGGTTTTACTCCCCGTTAAATATTCCTATTTTCGGTATAAATGTGGGGCGCTTGGGTTTTCTTGCTCAGCTTAAAGTTAATAAAATTGAAACAGGTTTGAATAAACTAATAAGCAATGATTACAAAATCGATAAACGCTTGATGCTTTCTTTTGGCGCAAATAACGCCCTCAACGATATTGTAGTAAAAAGTTCCAATTGCTCAAAAACTGTTGAATTTATGGTTTGCATTAACGGAAAACCAGTCTGTAATTATCTTGCAGATGGAATAATTGTCGCAACTCCAACCGGTTCAACTGCTTACACCCTTTCAGCTGGCGGACCAGTGCTAGAACCTTCTTTGCAAGCAATAGTGCTTGTTCCTATCTGCCCGCATACGCTAAATGCACGCCCATTGGTTATTCCGGCAAACGAAACAATAGAAATCCGCCAAAAAACCAGCGCAGACGCTTTTTGCGTTTATGTTGATGGTCAAATTGATATAAACTGTCAAAAAAATGTGATAATTAAAAAATCCGAATACGAGGCAAAAATCTTGCTGCTCAACAAGCAGTCAAACCCCGATGACGGCTTCTATACTGTACTTAGAGAAAAATTAAATTGGGGAATAGATCCGAGGGCATAAAATGATAAAATCACTCCACATAAAAGATTTTATATTGATTGATGAGCTAGAACTCAATTTTGACAAGGGTTTTAATGTCATTACTGGCGAAACCGGCGCTGGGAAAAGTATTATAATTAATGCTATAGACATAATTTTTGGTGCAAAGGCAAAAAAAGAAGTTATCAAAACCGGATGCCCAAAAGCGTTTCTGGAGTTGACTCTTTGTGATATTCACCAAAATACAAAAGAGCTTTTTCTTCAAAATGAAATTGACTACGATTCAAATGATATAATTATTTCGAAAGAAATAACCGAAACATCAGCAAAAACGCGTGTTAACGGAGTCATTGTCACGCAGGATTTTGTTAAACTTTTACGAGAAAAATTGATTGATATACATTCTCAACATCAGACGTACACTTATATTCAGCCAAAATATCATATTTCACTTTTGGATGCTTTCGCTGAAGATTCCCATAGAAAGACGCTTTTCGAGTACAAAGAAACATACAAATCTTTTCTTGAAACTAACAAACTTTACGAAAAAGCAAAAGAAAATTGTGAACAGACAAAGGATAAAATTGAATTTCTTAAATTTCAAATAAAAGAAATCGAAGATGGCGAAATTGAAAATATAAGCGAAGACAGTGAGCTGGAAAAGGAATTGGAAATTCTTTCTAATGCGCAGACACTCAAAGAGCTTACGTACAGTGCATATTGGCAGATTTATGGCGGTGATGAAAATATTATTGATGCGCTAAATGACATAAAAGTCAATATTGGCAAAGCTTGTAGCTATGATGAAGGATTAAATAGCGCTCAGGAAGCCGTTATTGATGCGCTGGAAACCCTGAAAGATGCGTCCTCACAACTTCGTGACTATTCAGAAACAGTCGAACCGAACGAACAGCGAATTGACGAAATCAACGACCGCATAGGGGTTTTGGACAACCTGAAACGCAAGTATGGTCGCACTCTCGAGGATGTCTTAAAAAATTACGAAAAGCTTTGTGCAGAGCTTAATTCCATTGAGTATTCGTCCGAAAACGCCGCTGTGCTTGAACAAGAGCTGAAAATTTTACAATCAAAATTAGAGGAATTGGGGCAAAAGCTATCAAAATCGCGAAAAATTTATGCCGCTTCGCTTGAAATGGCGATTACGCAAGAACTTGAGAAACTCGAACTGCCCAAATCCCGCTTTGTGATTGCGGTTTCTAGTTGTCCAATGAATTCAAATGGGATGGATAATGTTGAATTTTTGATTTCCACAAACATTTCTGAAACGCCAAAGCCTTTGATAAAAGTTGCCTCGGGTGGCGAAATTTCGCGGGTAATGCTTGCGATAAAGTCAATTTTCGCCAATTCGGATGAGGTTGACACGGTTATTTTTGATGAAATAGACACTGGAATTTCTGGTAAAGCCTCTCAGGCAGTGGCAGATGAGCTATTGTCGCTTTCAAATTTGCATCAAGTTATCGTAATTACGCACCAGCCAATAATCGCGGCAAAAGCTCAAAAACATTTTTACGTTGCGAAAAGTCAAAAAGATATTACGAAAATATCAGTTCATGATTTGAATGATGAAAATAAGCTGAAAGCTATTGCTATTCTTGCCAGCGGCGATGTTACAGAGGAAAGTCTTAATTTGGCAAAACAACTTGTTGGCAGTAAATAGGTTTTAAAATATCAAAATCGTTGGTCTGTTTCTAGGATGACTCTTGCAACTAGAAACATCTTGGCGGAGAATTCAGACCTGATTAGGCTTCCCCGGCATCCATTTTCCGAGAGAAATCGCTTAGAACTTCCTAATCGGATAATCGT
This sequence comes from uncultured Muribaculaceae bacterium, assembly GCA_964626145.1. GTDB lineage: Bacteria > Cyanobacteriota > Vampirovibrionia > Gastranaerophilales > Gastranaerophilaceae > RGIG2134. The sequence continues at coordinate 18,636 of CAZVBZ010000031.1, forward strand.
CTGGGAATTTCCAGCCATTAAGTTCAAGGACTCTTGCGCACGCATGTCCAGGACCGGCGGCGCCGGATATTGATTGTGTGTTGCATCCGCCATTAACTGCTTTTGTTAAGACTTCATCAAGTGTGTTGTGACCAATATCATCTTTATAATATGTCATGCCCCCATCAGCCATGAATTTGCCCGATGCGCTGTATATTGTATAAACAAAAACGTCATTGCCTAGCATTGTTTTGCCTCTGCTGCCGTTAACATCTATAAAGAGTTTTGCGGTAATACAAGGCTCTCTTAAATTGTCATTTTCATCATATTCCCAGGTTGAATTACCGACAACCACACCTAAGAGCATCCCATTTGCTAAGGTCGCTAAGTTTCCTTTCATTCCATCATCTTGAGAAGCAACAAGCGGGACAGTGGTATCCAGTTGCAAGTAGTATGGGTTTGTAAATTGCCCAAACTGTTCTTGCGCCTCACGTCCTAAAGCGGTTTTAGACAGCACTTTCGCGGTTTTTAAATAAGGGAAAATATATGTTCCTGCGAAATTCCTTTTATCATCCCAATCCCAGTCCGTAGCGGGTCCGTGTTCAGCCACTGCCATAGTGAAAGCTTGTGAAAGAATTGATTTTGCAACTTTAACTTGCGCAATTCGTGCTTGTTTTTCCCAGTTTTGCATTAAATTCGGTATTGTCATAGCGGCAACAATTCCGATAATTGAAAGTGTAATCAAAACTTCAGCAAGCGTAAAACTAAACTTTTTACGCATTTTAAAATCCTCTAAAAACCTGGAAACCCTTGCTAGAGTAGGGGGGGGGGGGCAATTAAAAGCGAGCTAAAAACATTTTTGATGTTTTTAAAAATAGAATTTTTTTGTT
>CAZVBZ010000032.1:0-18965 GCA_964626145.1 uncultured Muribaculaceae bacterium
GTTGTTTGTAACGTCACGGTCAGCAAAGTCTTTAAGAGTAATACTTCCTGCACTAGGGTCGTTTTTATCAACATAGATTTTATAATCTCTACGATTTGAAGCAACTGCAAATTCAACATCATCAATGCTTTCAACGTCTTTAAGTTCAAGCTTAAATTGTTCACCTTGAGTTAACGTTATTATATCATCGCCGTCACCGCTGTTATAAACAATGTGGTTTGCACCTGTGCCGCCTGTGATTGTGTCGTTGCCTTTGCCACCTTCTATATAGTCATCATCAGCACCGCCATAAATTGAATCGTTGCCGGCACCACCATAGATTGTGTCATTACCTTCATCACCCCAGATTTTATCATCTCCGTCTTCGCCGTAGATTGTATCATTACCAAACCTTCCGATAAGATTATCGTTTCCGTCGCCACCGTAGACTAAGTCGTCGCCTTGTCCGGCATCGATGTAGTCATCACCGCTATCTCCATAGAGCGAATCGGCACCCATACCGCCATAAAGAGAGTCGTTGCCTTCACCGCCATAGATTGTGTCGTCATCGTTATAGCCGGAGAGGGTATCGTTGCCGTCCTCTCCATAGATTAAGTCTTTACCACTACCGCAGGTGATTGAATCATCTCCTTTTCCGCCATAAATCGTGTCGTTTCCACCTATTGTAGCATCTATTGTATCATTACCGTCTCCGCCTTTTATGGTATCGCAGTATCTTGAACCAATAATTGTATCATCACCTGCTCCGCCATCTAAGGTTAAGCCTTCTAATGCGGGGGATAAATTATTATATTTTGTATAAGTTTGAGCATCTAATTCATCAGCCATCCAAGTACCTGTTACGTTGCTTTTGGCATTGGTCGTAACAAAAATAGGTTTTTCTGTTGGGTTTGTTATATTTTTGCCTGTTTTTAGGTCGTATCTGTTACCGTTAATATCTAAGGTTATTGAATTTGTAACGTCTTTTACTATAAAATCTTTGATTGTAATATATTCATCTTGGTCTTTAAGCGGATAAATCAACAAATCTTTACCATTTTCGGCATAAGCCAATTTAACATCAGACTTATCCTCAGGAGCCCAAAGATCTATTGTAAGGTCTTCACCTTTTGTTAAGATGATTGTGTCGTTGCCGTAACCTGTCTTGTAGATTATTTTATTTGCACCCGTTCCGCCGACAATAGTATCATTACCGCCATCGCTGTAAATAATGTCGTCGCCTGCGCCGCCATCGATATAGTCATCTCCGCCGCCGCCAAAGATTTTATCATTTCCGCCTTCGCCGTAGATTGTGTCGTTTCCGTCATTTTCACTCGCTGACGAAGAATCTCCCCAGATTTCGTCATCTCCGTCGCCGCCTTTTATAAAGTCGTTTCCGACATCGCCATAGATAAAGTCCTGTAGGTTTCCTGCATAGATTTTATCATCGTCTTCGCCACCGTAGAGCTCGTTATAACCGTTGGTACCATAAATAGTGTCATTACCTTTTCCACCTGAAAAATGCTTGTCACCTGAAGTGCCTTTAATAACATCGTTATAATCTGAACCCGTTACGATATCATTTCCTGCACCTGAATTTATAGTTACGCCTTTTGTAGCTTCACTTGCGTTGATGATTTCATCTAAACGGGTTCCCGTAAAGTTTTTGGTTGTATCAACAGTAATTTTTATTTCGCTGAAATCGTGTTCATATTGTCCGACATCGCCAAGTAAAAACTTACCTGAATTTAAGACATCTTTTATTACATAATCTTTGATTGTCATAAATTCATCACGGTTATCTTTGTTTGCAAAAATTTGCAAGTCTTTGCCGTTTGGCGCAATTTTAAAAGTAATATCATTAAAATTAGTTACGTCACGCAAAGCAATTCTTAAATCTTCACCTTTGGTAAGGTTTATAGTGTCACAGCCGTGACCGTTTTTATAAATAACGGTATTTTCGCCTTTACCGCCCGTTATTGTATCGTTGCCTGCTCCGCCTTCGATTGTGTCGTTATCAGCTCCGCCATAGATAACGTCGTTACCGTCATCACCATACAATTCATTTATGTCGTTACCGCCATAAATTGTGTCATTGCCTTTACCACCATTGATTACATCATAACCGTCGCCGCCTTTTAAAACATCTGAATATTTTGTGCCCTTGATTACGTCGTTGCCAGCTCCACCATCTAAAGTTAAACCTTTTTTGGAAGAATCGTTTATTTCATTGTGTTTTTTATCATATAATTGATATTCGCTTGCGTCGATATTATCACTCATCCAAGTACCGGTGAAGTTTTTAGTCGGTTTTGCGGAAAAACCGAATTGCGTTCTGAAATCATATTCATCTTCTCCGATTTGCAAAATAAAGGAACTTGTATCCTCTACCTTTTGGGTTGCATTGTTTGTAATATCTTTTACGGCATAGTTTTTAAGAATGATATATTCATTGCGATTTTCTTTATCAGCATAGATTAATACATCCTTGCCGTTTTTAGAACGTTCAACTAAAACATCATCAAAATTCGTAACATCGGATAAAACAAGTTTAAAGTTTTCGCCTTTGGTTAAGTTAATAACGTCACAGCCGTCACCTTTGGTGTAATAAAGAGTGTTTTCTCCAACTCCGCCGGTAATTGTGTCGTTACCTTTTCCGCCCGTGATTACATCGTTTCCGTTGCCGCCGTTTATTACATCAGAATATTTCGTACCCGTAATTTCATCGTTACCGTTGCCGCCATCCAAAGTTAAGCCTTTGTCTTTTGTTTCTTTTTCAACTGTTGTTTTGCCTACTTTTTTGTATAATATAGCGTCGCTTGCGTCGATATTATCGTTTAACCAAGTTCCCGTGAAGTTTTTATCGGTTTCTTTCGTAACAATGATATCTTTTTTCAAATCAACACTGACTTCGCTGCCGTCAGAATTTTTGCCGATTATTTTTATTTCATCCGTAACATCTTTTGAAACAAAGTTTTTAAGAGTGATACTGCCTTGTGTTTTATCTGTCTTATCAATATAGAGAATTAAATCTTTTTTGTTTGAACTATATTCATATCCGATTTTACTTATATCGGCAAGAATGTACTCATTATTTACATAATCATATTTTTCAAATAACCCGATTTCTAACTTTTCGCCTTTTGTGAGGTTAACAACGTCATTTTCGTCACCTTTTGCAAAAACAATGAAATTTTCACCTTTTCCGCCGGTTATTGTATCGTTACCTTTTCCGCCGTTTATATAGTCAAAGTCTGCTCCGCCATAGATTACGTCATTACCGTCTTCGCCAAAAAGACCATTTTCGCCGTTTCCACCATAAATTTTATCATTGCCTTTTCCGCCATGGATTTCGTCATCACCGTCGCCGCCGTTTATTACATCAGAGTAATTTGTACCCGTGATTGAATCTTTACCTGCACCGCCGTTTAAGGTTAAGCCTTTTTGGGACGGATTATCAATCGGCAAGCCGTTTTTATCACGCAAAGTATATTCGCTTGCGTCGATGTCATCTTTCAGCCAAGTTCCCGTGAAGTTTTTTTCCGGTTTAGCGAAAACAGTGATATCTTCGCTTAAATCAACATAAATATCATTATTTGTTTCATCTTTTCCTAAATACAGTTTAACAACATCCGTAATTTTTTTGGAAGCATAGTTTTTAAGCGTAATACTTCCTTTGCTTTCACCATCTTCAACAATACGAATTATTAAATCTTTTCCGTTTGGAGAACATTCATATTTAACATTATCTTTGTTGACGTAATTAAAAACATGTTCCTCTAAGTTATAAGATTCAAATAAGTTGATGATCAATTTTTCGCCTTTTGTAAGGTTAATAACATCATCACCTTGGTTTTTTACATAGGCTAATTTGGTATATCCTTTTCCGCCTGTAATAGTGTCATTACCTGCACCGCCATCAATAATATTTAAGCTGTTAGCACTACCTTGGATTACATCATTACCGGCTTCGCCAAAAAGACGATTTTCATCACTTCCGCCATAAAGTGTGTCGTTACCTTCGCCTGCGTAGATTGTGTCTTTGCCTGAGCTTGCTTTTAAGATGTCAGAATATTTTGTACCTGTAATTTTATCATCGCCACTTCCGCCATCTAAGGTTAAGCCTTTGTCTTTTGTTTCTTTTTCAACGGTTTGTTTTTTATCTTTATATAATGTTGTTGCACTTGCATCGATTTTGTCATTCATCCAAGTTCCCGTGAAGTTTTTATTCAAATTGTTTGTTTCAATGGGTACATTGCTTAAATCAACATAAGTGCGATTGCCGTCCGAATCTTCAAAGAGTAATCCTACAAAATCGGTAACATCTTTTAATGCGTAATCTTTAAGAGTGATAGTGCCTTGAGAAGGGTCATTTTTATCATAATAAATTATTAAATCTTTTCCGTTTGCACTATATTTATATCCGACCTTGTCTTTATCGGCAGAAGTACCTCGAGCTGTTTCCTCATCAACTGTTTCCATCATGCAAATTACTAATTCTTCACCCTTTGTGAGGTTAACAACATCATCACCGTCACCTTTTACAAAATAAAAACCATGATTGCCTGTTCCGCCGGTTATGGTATCATCACCTTTTCCGCCGTATACCAAGCTGCTACCTGATGATTTGTCATAAATAACGTCATTACCTTCTCCGCCGAAAATCAAACTCTGTTCACCCGTTGTGCCGTATATTGTGTCATTACCGTCACCGCCGTAGATTTTCGCACCTAATTCTCCGCCGTAGATTTTATCGTTACCTTTTCCGCCGTAAAGATAACCGCTACCCTTTATGGTGTCGGAATAATTTGAACCTTTAATTATATCTATACCGCCTTTTCCGTCGATAGTTAAGCCTTTTGTAGAGTCGCTTGCGACGATACTATCTTGCATCCAGGTACCGTTGAAGTTTTTATTCAAAATGTTTGTTTCAATAATTTGTTCGTTTAATTTAACGGACGTTTCGTTGCCGTCGAAATCTTTACCATAGATTTTTATACCATTTGTAACATCTTTTGAAGCATAGTTTTTAAGAGTGATACTGCCTTGAGTTTTATCCGTCTTATCAATATAGATAATTAAATCTTTTCCGTTTGCACCGTATTCATATCCGACTTTGCTTATATCGGAAAATACATAATCACCGCTTTTAAAATTGTAAGAGTCAAACAGTCCGATATTTAACTGTTCACCTTTTGTCAGGTTAACAACATCGTTTCCGTCACCTTTTACAAAGAAAATACTATTTATTCCTGTTCCGCCTGTTACGGTGTCATTGCCTTTGCCTCCGATTATATAGTCACTGTCAGCTCCGCCATAGATAACGTCATTACCTGCTTCGCCTAAAAGAGCATTTCCTCCGTTTCCGCCATAAATTGTGTCGTTGCCTTCGCCTGCGTCGATAAGGTCGCCACCGTTATCGCCATAGATTTTATCGTTACCTTTTCCTCCGGAAATTTCATCATTACCGTCGCCGCCTTTTATGGTTAAATTTTTTGTAGAGTCACTTGCGTCGATATTGTCTTTCATCCAAGTACCCGTGAAGTTTTTATTCAAAATGTTTGTTTCAATAATTTGTTCGTTTAATTTAACGGACGTTTCGTTGCCGTCGAAATCTTTACCATAGATTTTTATACCATTTGTAACATCTTTTGAAGCATAGTTTTTAAGAGTGATACTGCCTTGAGTTTTATCCGTCTTATCAATATAGATAATTAAATCTTTTCCGTTTGCACCGTATTCATATCCGACTTTGCTTATATCAGCATAAGTATAGTCAAATGTAACCAAATCAAATTCTTCAAATAAACCGATACCTAACTTTTCACCTTTTGTAAGATTAACAACTTTATTGCCGCCGTCGCCTTTTACAAAAAAGATTGAATTTCTACCTTCTCCGCCGGTTATGGTGTCGTTACCTTTACCTGCGAAGATATTGTCATCACCGTCGCCGCCGTTGATAATATCGGAATATTTAGACCCGATAATATTATCATCGCCGCCTTTGCCGTCAAGTGTTAAACCTTTTTTTGAAGAATCATCAATCGGATTGCTGTTTTTATCGTACAATTGAAATTCTCCGCCGTCTATAATTTCACCCAAATTATTACCCGTATAATTTTTTTCCGCTTTTACGTAGAAAAATGAACCGTTTAAATTTATCCAACGAGAATCACTCGGGTCTGAAGAGTGTGCGTTAACTCTCATCTGCAAAGAAGTTGTAGGATTATTATTAACAAAATCTTTAAGAGTGATTGAACCTTGTTCTTTATTTTCATCAAAATAAATTATTAAGTCTTTTTTATTGGTAGAAATTTGATATTTAATTGTTGAGGAATCAACAAAAGTGCCTGTATCCGTTGCGGGGTTGTAATCATTTTCATACAAATATATTCTTGTAATTTCACCTTTTGAAAGAATGATTGTGTCATTTCCTTCGCCTTTAACAAATTTTATGAGATTTCCATTCCAATCTTTACTTTCACCTGCGGTAATCGTGTCGTTTCCTTTGCCGCCATAGATTGTATCGTTTCCTTTACCGGCATAAATTTTATCGTTTTCATCTGTACCGATTAATTTATCATTTCCATCTGTTCCGATTATTTCATTTACTGCCATTAACAACCTCTTTTCTTTTTTTATGCATCATATTTATTATACACTTTTTAAAAGTAAAGGGAAATTATTTTTAATTTTTTACTTAACAATATTAAGGATGTTGAAACTGGGGTGGGAATTTCTTTTGTGGCGGTTGACGCTTGGATATGTTCGTGTTAAAAGTAAAGAACAGCTGGAGAAATCTGGCAAGTCTAAAGAAACGGAAGTACCGCTTTTTGAAAAAAACTATCACACTAGCTCGACATGCAGGCTTTTGTTACGGTGTAAAGAGAGCAGTTGAAACTACTAAAAAACTTAAATCCGAAAATCCGCAGCGCCCAATATGCGTAATGGGTGAGCTTATTCATAATTCGGACGTCATAAAAGAACTTGCTGCGCTTGGTATTAAAACTGCGTATGAGTTGCCATCTCCGGGGTTAAGGAGTGAAGATTGTGGTATATGTGTAATTCGCAGTCATGGCTTGGCGCAAACAGAGATTGATAAAATTACTCAATGCGGTTTTGAAGTCGTTGATTTAACTTGCCCAGACGTAAAAAAAGTTCAACAAAAAGCGGTTGAACTGGCAAAAGACGGGTATCTTGTTGTTATCGTTGGGAAAAGTGAACATCCAGAGGTTATGGCGATTTGCGCCAATGCAAAAGCTTATAGCGAGAATGTTTACGTGGTTTCTGATGTTTCCGAAATAAACGAAATGTTGAAAACTAAAATTAAGGCGTCAAAGCGTGTTGGCGTTGTCTCTCAGACAACACAGCAAATAAAAAATTTGCAATCGATAGTCGCAGAACTTACTACTCTATGCCGCGAACTTATGGTGTTTAATACAATTTGTGCCTCAACATCATTACGCCAAAATGAAGCTAGTGAGTTAGCGAAACAGTCAGATTTAATGGTGGTTGTCGGTTCTAAAAAAAGCGCTAATACAACGCATCTTGCGGAAATTCTTAGTAAGCTTACTAAAACAATTCATATTGAAAACGAGCGCGAGCTTGATGAGTTTGGCGAGTTGATTGTTGGTGCAGAAAAAATAGGTATAACGGCGGGTGCTTCGACGCCGCAAAATATTATAGAAGCAGTTGTTGAAAAACTAGAAAAATTATAGTAATCATAATTAAAAAAGGAGAAAATTATGGCAAAAACAACAGAATTTACAGCAGAAGATTTTGAAAAACTTTTAAACGAGTCTTTTTCAAGAAAATTATGCGTTGCAGACGTGGTTGAAGGAACCGTTGTAAAACGCGAAGCAGACGGATATCTTGTAGATATTGGCGCAAAGGGTGAAGCTTATCTTCCTGATAGAGAAATCAACACTTCTTTTGATAAAAAACCTCAAGATATGCTTAAAATGGGGGATGTAAAAGAATTTTACGTGCTTAAAGAAGAAGACTCAAAAAGCGAAGACATAGTTCTTTCATTGAAAAAAGTTTCTTCTGCACAAGCTTGGGCGGCACTTCAAAATCACAAAATTAGCAACGATACGATTACAGCGCGCATTGCGTCACTCGTTCGTGGCGGTGTTATCGTTGATGTTTGTGACCTTAAAGGATTTATTCCTGCGTCACAACTCAGAACCGGCACTCCGTTTGACGGTTTGATTGGACAAGAAATTGAAGTTAAAGTTCTTGAAGCTGATCCAAAGAAAAACAAACTTATACTTTCTCAAAGACAAGCACTGCAAGAACAAAGAGATGCTGTAGTTGATGAAGTTATTAACAAACTTGCGGTTGATGATGTTGTTACCGGCGAAATCGTACGTATTGCAGATTTTGGCGCATTCGTTGATATTAATGGTGTAGATGGCTTGTTGCCAATTTCTGAAATCAGCTGGGCGCGTATCAAACACCCGTCTGACGTGCTTTCTCTCGGTCAAAAATTGGAAGTTAAAATACTTAAAATTGATACAGACCTCAAACGCATCAGCCTCAGCCTTAAACGCCTTGGTGACAACCCATGGGAAGAAATTGAAGGCAAATTTGAAGAAGGGCAGGTTGTTAAAGGTGTAGTTAATAAAATCACATCTTTTGGCGTATTTGTAAACATTTTCCCTGGCGTAGAAGCGCTTCTACCGCAGTCAGAAATGTCTAACGATAAGTCTAACCCGTTTGAAACATACAGTGTAGGTGATGAAATCGATGTAATGATTAAGAAATTCACACCGCAAGAACACAGAATCGCTTTGAGCATTAAGGATATGGCTCAATAGGCTTTGAACACATAAAGCAAAAAAGACGCTCGTGAGGGCGTCTTTTTGTTTGTATAGGATAGGTAGTTTTATGGAAGGTGTGAAATATTCGACTTTAAGATAATTTATGATACATTTTCGAGGGCTAGTTTTGCTGCGCGAGCAAGATAGTTTGCCGCAATGTCCAGATACGCTTTTGCGTCTTTTAACGTATATTGGGCTTGTATTAACGAGCTTTTTGCTGCTTGAATTTGGTTTTTATCGCCATTTGTTATTGCGTCTTTAAACTTTGTGATTTTTTCTTTAAGTTCTGCCTTTGCAAGTTCGTACTGCTTTTTTCGCATATTGTAATCAATTTTGTTTGATATATAGTGTTCGTGGACAATGCGTTGAGTCTTTTTCTGTTCTGCTTTAATTATAGATTTTGCAAATTTCATTGCAGGGCTATTGTCGACTTTAGCTTTAAATTCTTCAAATGATTTTGCTGCTACGGTTTTGAATCTGTTAGCGTATAACGGTAGCTGCTTGCCAGCGTTTTTAATTTTAACTTTTGTCGCAGGAAATTTGTTTTTGATTGATTTTTGAGTTTTTGCAAAAATATTATTTTTTGATTTCTTGATGCCTTTTTTTGTTGCAAATTTAGCCTTTTTAGCAATTTTTTTAGCTTTGGTTGATTTGAAAATATTAACATCGTCCAAAATGTCAACGAATTTTGATTTTTTGCTGTCTGTTATTACGTTTTGCGCGTTTTTTGAAAATGGGTTTGTGTTAAATTTTATAATTTGCGCGTCAGTTGGCAATTCGATTTTTGCCGTTTTAAAAATATTCGAAAGCTCTGGCTCTGGTTTTGTTTTGCTGCGGCTAAAGAAATTCTTTGCTTTTGCTAAAATTTTAGATATACCAGATTGTTCTGATTTTATTGATTTTGCGCTGCATATAAAAATGTCAGGTGCCTCTTTGGACATGGCAGTAACGGTTTGTCCGAGGTTTTTATAAAGCACTCGGGCATTGGATTTAATAGCTTGCGCAGTTTTTAATCCTACTGTAGATATAGCCACACAGAATACCTTTTCACACTAATACACACTAATGCTTATATAAAACCGCTAACGCGAAAAAATTGCCTAATTTCTTATATTTTTTGAAAATTCTTTACAAATCTATACAAACTTTGGTCAAATTCTGAGTGTTTGTAAAGTTAAATATTTTTGTAAATATTTGTAACGAAAAATTATGATAATTAGCAATTATTGTAATAAAAAATTTTTTATATAAGGGTAAGGTTAGATTAGTTATTTAAAAGGAGTTAGATTATGGGTACAAATTCTGTTCAAGGTGTAAATTATACGCTGCCTATGGGAACAAATTCTCTTCAAGGTGTGTCGTCTATGGGAACAAATTCTGTGAGCTGGACACAAGAACAGGCAGCACAGGCGTATAGAAATCTTACTGGGCTTCCAGCTGTTACGACGCCATCATTTCAACAATTACCGCAAGATGCGTATGTTGCGAGTAATTTGTCGGAACAGCCTCAAGGCAGCTCTGGATGGGGTACGGTCGCTAAGGTTGGTGGTCTCCTAGCGCTTTTGGGTACTGCAGTATATGCATGGAAAAAAGGATACTTTGGTAAGATTGCTAACTGGTTTAAAGAAGGAGCAGCTGAAGTTGTAAAAAAACCAACTAATGAAGGCTCTAAAGGACTAGAAGAACTTCTATCAAACCCAAAGAATAAAGAAGCTTATGATTTGTTAATAGCTCGTGGTCGCACTCCAGAACGCGCAGAGAAATTGATAAGGACACGTGGTGCAGATAAATGTATTAAGCAATCTAAATCATGTAGTCTGCGCAGACTGGAAGAACGCAAAGCAAAATGGGACCTTCGCAAGCCAGAAAGGGAAGCGCGAGCGCGGGTGCACATTGAGGTAGAAAAACTCAAGATAATTGACAAACTATCAGACGATAAAAAGAAAGATGCGGCGTTTGTGGCATTGAAAAAGTCGGGAATGTCAGGAGCAGCTGCTCTTGAAGAATTAAAGGAAAACCCTGCGAGCATATTTGAATTATTAAAAAATATGAGCCTAAAAGAACTTAAAGCTTTTGTATAAACAAATTCTTAACTGGGGTTACTTTATATCGCAAAAATCTTGTAAAGCTAATTTGTAACAAAGGGTTAGGTTAATGGTAGATAAAATCGAAAACTTCAATAAGACACAGATGGGTTATAATTCTAACCCATCTGCCTTGTCAACAGGATTTGTTGATGTAAAAGCAATTGTTACAGATATACAAATTGCCGGACTTGATAAAAAAGCGCTGGAAGAAGTTGCCAAAAAGCTTGGTATTACTGATGTTAGTTCTTTTGTTGCCCTTACCTACAAATATAACAAACAACGTATTGATGACAAACACAATTCAAGCGTGTTTCAAACAATGAGCCGTAAAGCCGCGCAAGCTACCGAAAAGAACCCTCAAGCGCGTAACTTTAAACTGGCTAGCGAAAAATTCGCCAGCGCAAAAAATATTAGCGATATGGTTAGAAAAGACGCTGAGGCTCAGCAAGGCGGACAAATAAATCAAATGCTCAGTCGTATCCAAAATGCTGATTCCGTTTGCAAAAATGAGTTGAACAATTTTATGTTGCTCAAAAATCAATATGATAAAAGCTTAAAATCTGATAGTATTTGGACAAATGCATCAGCTAATTGTAATCAAAATAACGTTTCTGGGGCTGTTTTTGGTGGAAATACTCAGCCAAAAACCTCTTGGGCGTAAGTATAATTTGAAATTTGATAGAGCTTAAAATGTTTATAAAAAATTGACTTGGAAGTTTATTCTTTTATAATTTATTTATGAGCTTAAAAACTTCTAAAATTCTGATTATACGCCTAGGCGCGATAGGTGATGTGGTTCATACGACAAACACTTATCGTGCAATAAAAAAGGCGTTCCCAGATGTAAAAATTCACTATATGACTACTAAAAATCAGGCATGTTTTTTGGAAAACGACTCGGATATTGAAAAAGTTATAATTGTTTCTAAAGATGATATTAAGTTGAATAAGCTGCAAAAGCTCTCAAAAGTACTGAAATCAGAGCGTTATGATTTGGCTATAAATTTGCAGCCAAATTTTAAGACCAGGTTGCTTGTTTTTTTAAGCGGTACAAAAAAACAGTTGATTTATAAAAAAAGTTTTAAAATGCATGCAGTAGAAAATTTTTTTTATACGGCTCAAAAATACTTTAAAACCCTCACTTTACCTGATAAAATGACGCTTTCTCTTTCTGAGACGGCGCAAGATTTTGCGCAATCTAACTTAAAAGATTTACCTAAACCACTAATTGCGTTTAATGCCGGGGGAATAGTTTCTCCTCGACAAGGGCGTACTTATCCAGTAGAAAAATGGATACTGTTGGGGCAGCTTATAAATAAAACTTTTGGCGGTACAATAATTCTTACGGGCGCAAAAGAAGATGAGAATTTGCTAAAAAATCTTATTGAGCAGCCTTGGGCAAAATCTTTTATTGGGAAAACGACGATTGAGCAAAATGCGGCAATAATTGGTAAGTGTAATCTTATGATTTCTGGCGACTCAGGGCCGCTACATATTGCAACGGCTCTAAATGTGCCATCAATTGGGCTTTATGGCTCAATGCCTGTTAGTAGAACCGGTACATACGGTCTCAACTGTGTTTCTATACCCGCAGAACTCGCTTGTGTGCCTTGTAATCGTAGGAAATGCAGGTTTATAAAAAAATCTGGTAAAATTTATACTCCTTGTATGGAAAGTATAGAGCCGCAAAAAATTCTAGCAGAAGTGAGTCGTTTTTTGTCGGCTTGAGTAATCAAAAAATAATCTCCTGCTTGCGCATAAGCGCTGATTTTGTTGTACAATTTGAATATGAAAGCAGATTTACATGTACATAGCAATTATTCTGACGGTAGCGATGAAATTGCAGAGCTTGTTCAAAAGCTACAAAATTCTGGTGTTGAGATTTTCGCATTAACCGACCATGATACAGTTGAAGGCTGTGAAAAAATACAAAACGTAATTCCTGGTAAAATAAAGTTTATCCCTGGCGTTGAGCTTACTTGCAGGACGGATTCAATAGAGTGTCACCTTTTGGGTTATAATTGTGACATTAAAAATGAAACTCTTTTAAAATTAATAGAAAAAGGGAAAATTCTGAGAAAAAAGAAACTGGAAGCGCGTATAAACTATCTTTCTAGGGTGTGGGGAATAAATTTAACCGAAGATGAGCTTAATTGGCTCTATTCGCGCAATAGCGTTGTCAAAACGCATATTGGGAATATCTTAGTTAACAGAAAGTTGGCATCTGACAATGTTAGCGCAATGAAAAAATACCTCGAGGGGTGTGTAACTGAAAATTCGAGGTTTACTGTAGAAGAAAGTGTTGCGGCAATCAATGCGGCAGGCGGCATTCCCGTGTGGGCGCATCCGCTGGGTGGCGAAGGTGAGTCACATTTTACGAGGGATGAATTTTTGCCTAAGTTAAAAATTATGAAAAGTCTTAATATAAGAGGGCTTGAGTGTTATTATTCAAGATATAATTTTGAAGAAATAAACTTTTTGGTTGATTGTGCAATAAAAAATAACTTATTGATAACTGGCGGTAGTGATTATCACGGAAAAAACAAAAATATTCCATTGTTGAAACTTAACTGTGCTAATCGTCCAATCGACTCGGAAAAACTTACGTTGCTAAAAATGTTTAAATAGGCATTGGAAGATTAAAATAAAGCTAATCCTAACGTAGCGGTAATTTTATGCAAGAACATTTAATTTATTGCCTGTAGTTTGAGACGTAATATTCCTAAATGGAGTGGAAACAGCGTCTGCCGCGGTGTTCGCTTTTAGCGCAGATTCATGATGTGTGCCAACTACGTATTTTTCGCCACCAACAAGAATAGAGTATCCACTTTTAGTGGACATTTTTTTTGCATTTCCGCCGAAGGATTCATATTGTATAGCTTGTATTTGCATTTTTTACCTCATGTCTTATTTTGGGGTGAGCGTCCATAGTACAACATTTTTTTTAGTTTGTCAACAAAAAAGTTTAACATTTGTTAAACTTTTTTGTAACTCTAAAATTTTATTATAGCGCTCGGGGTTCAAGCTGAATAGAGTTATTATGTTTCAATTTAAAACCAAAAATGTTAATGTTGTTTGTTGAGCTTTTGGCAATCATTTCTCCGCCATGTGCTTGTATAATTTTATTTGAAACATACAACCCTAAACCTGTTCCAGGCTTGTTGTATTTGTTTTTTAAAGAGAAATCCTTATTGAATATGGCTTTTATGTCTTTTCCGGAAATATATTCGCTTTGATTTGTTATAGAAAAATTCAGGTAAGTTTCATCAAAATTCAGGTTGACGTCTATATCCGAATTTGGTTTAGAATACGTTACTGCATTATACAAAAGATTTAGAATTACACGCTGTAACTCATTTTTGTCGCATGAAACAAATAAATTTGTAGGTATGTTGAGGTTTATATTTAAAGATTTTTCAGAAAGCAGAAAGCTGATTTCGTTGTTACAATCTTCAATAATCTTGCTAATATCAAATAATTCAGGGTGCAAATGGATTTCATTACTATTAATTTTATATGAACAAAGAATATTTCCAACCAAATACTTTGCAAAGCCTGCTGATGTATAGCATAATTTTAGAACCTCACTTTGTGTTGGAGATAGTTCTCCAAATTGTCCTTTGCAGATTAGGTCTAACACGCGAGATATAGCTAGTATCGGTGTTTTAAGGTCATGCGCAATCATCGCAAAGGACGTTTCTTTGTTTTCTTGTAAAAGTACTTGTTCTGTAATATTTTCCAAGATTGTGACATTAAATTCCCCAAATCTTGGGTCAGTCTTTATATTCCGCTTGTAGATTTTATAAATATTGTTATCGATTTTAATTTCTGTATTATCTTTAAAATCTATAGCGGTATCAAAATTTTTTAATAATTCACTACAAAAAACACGATTTCCCTTTGAATCTTCTACGCAGACCCTAATTTCGCTAATCTTTATAATCTGAGCAAGTAGTTCGTTGTATTCAATAAGTTTTTTATTAAAATTTTCTTCGCTAAGTAAATTGTGTCCGGAATTTGTAATCCATTTTATTAGTAATGCAAAGTTTAAAATAAATGCGCAACCAAATGCGCTCATTAAAATCGTTTTAAAATTCAAATTTATTAAATAAAAAGTTGCAAAAATAAAAAATAAAGATAAAATTACGGCAAATGTGCATAAAATAAACATCTTCGTAATACTTGTTTTCATTGGTTTCACCTATTGCAATTGCATCCAGGATATATTTTAGCGAAATCCGTAATGATTTTATATTACCCAATCGGGCAATATTTTATGCTCTGTATTTTGGTGTTGCTGCTTTTAATTATTAGCCAGCGGAAAGAAACATGGGGAATAAATTTCTATACAAAGAGTAAATAATTAAGAATATATATGCTAGCACAGCAACAAAAAGTAAGTAGTTTATTCTACTTGCTTTTTTGTTAGTATTTTGCTAATAATTATGGTATTATATGTTTATTAAAATTTGTATTCAAACAGGTACTAAAATGAAAGGATTGATTTATGAAAAACAATTTTAAATTTGTCGCAGTTGCAGCATTGTCATTGGCTATTGGTTTTACTGCTAGTAATTTTGCAGTATCTGATGTTCCAGCAAATTACAAGGTCGCTGTTGTTGATGTTCAGCAGGTTGTTAAAAAATCAAAACAGGTTGATGCTTTGAAAGCAGAACAAACTAAAAAAATTACAGAATTAACATCATTCGTACAAACGGCAAAAGCAAATATTGCAAAAGAAAAAGATGCAACAAAGAAAAAAGCATTGCAAGATAAGTATAACAATGAACTTGCAAAGAAGAAAACAGCTATAGAAAAGAACTATACTACAAAATTAGCTGCTATTGATAAAAGCATTTCAAACATTATCAAAACTAAAGCTAAAGAAGGAAATTACAACCTTGTGCTATCTAAAAGCGCAGTTCTTTCTGGCGGAGAAGATATAACAGCTGCAGTTAACGCTGCTGTTGCTGCTTTAAAATAATTATCATAAAATTTACGAAAAAGAGCCAATTGGCTCTTTTTTGTTTTTAATGGAGTAAAAATGAATAAAACTAGTGTGTTGAGTATGCAGTTTGCCCCCCAAAAAGCTGATAAACTTGTAAATATTGAAACTGCACGAAACCTGATTAGTACGAACGGTAAAGCTAACTACGATTTAATAGTTTTTCCTGAATTTTTTGACACGGGCATAAATTTAACTAATGAACAGTTTTTTAAACTTGCGGAAACAGAAGCAAATTCCGTTGTATTAAAAGAGCTTGCAGAAATAGCAAAAGAATATAACTCATATATTCATTGCGGTGGAATCCTGTTTAAGGAAGGTTCTAAATGTGTTAACAGGACTTATTTTTTAAATCGTGATGGCTCAATTGCCGCTAAGTACGATAAAATACACCTTTTTAATTACTTCGGTGGAAATGAAGGTAGTTACACTTATCCAGGCGATAAGCTAAAAGTTGTAGATACCGATTTTGGGAAAGTAGGTTTGGCTATTTGTTTTGACCTTCGCTATCCTGAGCATTTTACAAAATTAATAAGGATGGGGGCAGAAATTTTTGTCGTTCCTGCGGCATGGTCGGTCGTAAAAAGCGCTCCCTCGGAATTTAAAGAACAATTTTTAGAAAACTGGCGAACTATAAATAAAGCGCGAGCTTTTGACAACGCAGCGTTTCTGGTAACTGCTAACAACGCTGGTGATATTCATCCAATGTTTAACGGCATTGGACATTCTATGATAGTTGATTTTGATGGTAAAATTTTAGCTGAGGCAGATGAAAACTCGGGAAAAACCATTTATGCAGAACTTGATTTTAAAGATTTGCGAGCGTACAGAAAGCGTTTCCCTGTTGGAGAGTTGAATTAGTGTCACAAATATTTTTCCCAGAAATTGAATACGAAAACCATTTGGCAGAAAAGTTCAAAATAACTGCGCCGATTCAGCTTATGGAGTTTAATTTTAATGCAATGGTGTTAATTGCATTAAATCGGTATTGTCTTCAACATATAATTTATGAAGTTTGCGATATAAAATTTAATTATAAACAAGTTTATACTTATAGTTTTAATCCGAATGAAATACAGTCACTTGGCAGAAAATCGGCAGATGAAATCATTAGGCACAAAGAAATTTGTACAACGTATGATTATGTATTAAGCACATATAAAATCAAACACAAAGGTCAAATTAAGATAGATATAAACTTCAGTGATAATGGCACTTTTGAGACCTCCTTTTATACTATCGAAATTGAATTAATTCCAGAAACAGGTATGAAAATTTTACCATATTTTCTGACAGAAAATGGCTTTATAATGCACCTGTCAGAATTTATGCATAACCTTTGGACGCCTGTTTTTGCGGAATTGGAGGGGATTAATATTCCGACTCGTGTTAAGTCAAGTAATTATAAGCTTGAAACGCTGTATACGACCTTGCAAACTGGAAATATAGAGCTTTTTCAAATCCCCGCGGAGAAAAAAGATTTTATTTCAGATGTTTTTAATATAGTTCACAGCTTGTTTGTGGGCTTAAATCCCATTAAAAGTGGGCTTTTTGTTTCTGCGGATGATATTTTGTCTATTCGCGGCTTGGCTAAAAACGCTAATTCTAAGGGCGTTCGCGGCGGGTACAAGACTCTTGATAGAACAAAAGTGCACTTGGCACTACAAGGGCTTAATTACCTTGATATGCTTTATGTGACGACGCTTTCGGATTTTAATTACGTTATAAGTATTCCTGCGCATATAAAAGCTATGCCGAAGTTTTCGTTTCCCAAAAAGCTTGTAGAGTACAATTACAAGACGCAACTATGGCAAAGACGGCTTGGGTATTGTCTTTGCGCAAATAAAACCTCAAAAATTAAAATAAGCAAGCTATATGCCGAAGTAGAGGAGCTTTGCGGGTCTTTTCGCCCTGTTCAAATAAGAGACAAGATGGAGGAAGTCCTTGATTATTTAGCCTCTGATGGAATAATCGCGAACTGGCATTATGAAAAAATTGATGAAAACGCAATGATTGGAAAAAATTGGATTGAGCGTTGGAAGAAATTATATGTAATTTATCGGTATTGACGTCAACATAAATTTTTAATTCCGATTTTGAATGTGCAATAGTATAAGGGTAAGCTTACTGCATACACAAAAAAGGAGTATAAAATGACAACATATAGCGTACCACATACATTTATACCTGGCACCAAAGCAAATGCTTCACAAGTAAACGAGAATTTTAGTGCTGTAATGAGCAAAATTGAGGACACAAAGCAAAGCAGCGCAAATCTCGACTTGTCAAATTTGACTGCGGCGGGTAAAAAAGCAATCTATGACAATGCTTCGCGCTCAAAACTTATTGGTGAAATAATAACGTCTGCCATACCGCTTACAGACAGCGGACTTCACCTGCTTGATGGAGCATTGCTAAGCGGGAGCGGGGTTTATGCTGGGTTTGTGCAATACATTGCTGGGCTTGTAGCGAATAACTCGTCACTGTTTGTGAGTGAGACAGATTGGCAGCAAAGCGTTACTAGTTATGGTGTTTGCGGAAAATTTGTATATGATTCCACCGCAAACACTGTACGACTACCCAAAATCACCGGATTTATTGAGGGTACAACAGATGTAACGGCACTTGGTGAGCTGATTGAAGCCGGTTTGCCGAATATTACCGGAAGTTATTGGGCGAGTAGGCTTAATTACACGTCAGGAAGTGAAGAATTTAGTGCGGCTGGTGCGTTGTATGGCGCAGATGTTAGCTCTGTTCATGTTCCAGTTTTAAATAATAATACTTATACGTCAAAAAATATTAGTTTTGATGCGTCTCGCTCTAATGACATTTACGGCAATTCTTCAACGGTTCAACCCCAAGCAATAAAGGTTCTTTACTATATTGTTGTTGCAACGACAGCAAAGACCGATATTGAGACAAACATTGATAATGTTGCAACCGACCTTAATAATAAGCTGGATAAGGATTTGGGGAATATTGATATTCCGCAATCGTTTGTTGATAGTTCAATCGGCTGGGGAATACCAGATTTTTCAACAGGTGTAACATGGTCAGTTACGACTGGGGCAA
>CAZVBZ010000033.1:0-18929 GCA_964626145.1 uncultured Muribaculaceae bacterium
GGGTTTCCAGGTTTTTAACTAAAAGCAAAAAGCATGGTTTTACTCTTGCAGAGACGTTAATTACTTTAACAATTATTGGAGTAATTGCGGCTTTAACTGTGCCGAATTTAATTAGCAATTTTAGAAAAAGAGAAATTGAAACCGCGTTGCCTATTGCGTATAAGATTATTGATGACGCTATGAAGTTAGCTGTTATTGAAAATGGACATCCGAGCACGTGGGAATATGACAATTCAAAAGACCTAGCAGAAAAATATTTTATTCCTTATGTTAGAGTTGCAAAAAAATGTGGTCACGGTAATAGTACTAATGTTGGTACAGGTTGTTTTAAAAACGATAAATCGAATAAAAATGGTATTTGGCTTCAATTAAATGGAGAGCAGGATGAGCAAGGTGGTTACACTTACAATTGGTATTACACAATGATTCTTAAAAACGGTATGCATGTTGGAATATGGGGCGGGCGAAAAAATGATGGAGTATCGCAACAAAAAATCAGTTTTGTTGTAGATGTTAATGGGAAGAAAGGTCCAACAATCTTGGGGCATGATGTTTTTGTTTTTATTTTGCATACACCTACAAATGAACTTGTTGCTGGTGGGCAAAATAGGTATTCATCGTTCTTGGGCTGTGCGGCTGGTAAAAATGGTTATAATTGTGCAGAAGTTATACAAAAAAACGGTTGGAAAATACCAGACGATTACCCTGTGAAAAAGTGGTAAGCCACTAAAATAATATCTTTACAAAAATTTACAAGCCGAGAGCAGTTTGCTAGCAAAAAAATTTTATTTTTTGTTTTCATGCTAGTAGAAACTTAACAAAAAGTGTGTTAAAATATTTAAGTGCTAGGTTAATATATATTTGTGATTGTATTAAAATAGGAGGCTTCGTATGACCGCAATATCTACAGAAGTAAAAGTAACAGAAGTTAAATCGAAATTCACTGATGAATTCGAAAAGTATCTGAAAAGCCAATGTTTGAAAACGACATTTAATGGCTTGGAAATGGAAACCTTTAGTTGGTATAAGAAAATGCTAGGTTTAACCTAAAATTACCATTGATAATTATTAGTAATAAAGATGCCGCCTGATGGCGGCATCTTTATTTGTTTTATTTTCTGCATTTGCAATCCGGAGGGCAATTGCATGGTGGGCGTTTAGGGTGTTGTTTTTTAAAGTTCTTTTTTGCTTCTTTTTTCATTTTTTCAAGCGTTTTCTTTTGTTTTGCAGTGAGGATTGCTTCAAACTCTTGTGTATTTTTAATTCTTAGGTCTTTTGCCTGATTTCTTAGCGTTTTTAATTCTTCTTTAATTGGCGCAATTTTTTGTACTTTTTCTTCTTCGCTTATGTTGCTTTTTGCGATTTGGTCAATCTGAATTTTTTTAGCTTTCATTTGTTCCATGATTGGTTTCATTTCTTTGTGTCCATTCATGCGAATTTCTTTGGCTTTAGCTTTTTGTTCTTCTGTAAGTTGCAGCTTTTTATCAAATTCTGCTCGCTTGTCTTTCATTTTCTTTGCTTCTGGTGGTGGTGGCGGCATCATTTTGCCTTGGTGCATTGGAGGTTTGGGGCAATCTCCTTCTGGAGGGCATGGTGGTTGAGGGTTTGCGAGGGCTGCTGACATTGTGAATGCAAGTACGCTTGCTAAAATAAGAGTTCTTTTCATAGTTTTGTCCTTTCTAAATTAAGTCTTTTAGTATTTCGTATAGTTCTTTTTTGGCACAATAGAGTCTTGATTTTACTGTTCCTACTGGGCAATTTAATTTCTTTGAAATTTCTTCATATGATTTTCCTTCTATTTCAAACAATATAATAACTTCTTTAAGTTTTGGTTTGAGCGTATTAATTGCTTTTGTAATTCGCACTTGCCTTTGTCGTGTAATAAATTGCTGTTCAGGGTTTTGTTTTTTATCTTTTATTAAATCCAGGCAAGTTTCATTATTTTCGGATTTTGTTTCATATCTTACCTTTGAGGATTTAAGATAATCTTTTGACAAATTTTTGGCAATTACGGTTAACCAATTTTTAAGTTTACCTTGTTCTTTATATTTGTGTCGATTTTGCCATGCTTTTATGTAGACTTCTTGTTCAAGGTCTTCGTTGGTTTCTCTTGTTATGAGTCGAATAATGTTTTTTACACTATTTTTATTATCTTCTATAATTTTATTAAAATTCATTAATCTACCATTAAAAATCCGTAGTCGTCAGTAGGAAAGCCCATATCTTCTAACGTAATTCCGTCAGAATAAGAAAGAGTATCAATTATATTGTAATTGTAATCTAAAATTCCTGCTGAAATTCCCGTAAATAATGTAAATAGCATAACACAGGCAATTTTTACTCTTTTGATTTTTTGTTTTTGTTTAATATAATAAGGTTTTGCCTCTTGAATAAGTTGAGTTACAGCATTAATTTTTTTGTGCTCTTTTTGGCAAATTTCGCATTCTTCAAGGTGGGCTAACAATTCTTCTTCGCTGCCAAAATTTGTAAGTATTTCATATTTGTTGCATTTTTCGTTCATGTTTTATTTCCTTTATACTTTTATAACGAATTTTGAGTACAAAGGTTCATTTTTAACAAAAATTATTAAGAAACATTAAGCCATGGTTTTTTTCTTGTAGGCGGCGATTGCTTTTTGGGCATATAATCTATTTTCATTATATTTTTTGAATGTTTCATCTGTTTTTGAGCCTAATAAGTTGAGTGCGAGACCGGCAATGCTGCCCAGTAGTAGTCCTTGCATATTGCTCATCATTTTTGCTGCCGCAACAAATGTGGTTGCTACTGCGCCTATAATAGGAATTCCGGCTTTTAATGTTGCAGAAACTTTTTCGTCTTTATTATCACCTTTTGAAATTGCGTATCCGCCCAAAGCCATTGGCACAATTATACCGACAACGTCTGTCGGGGCTGAACCTACGCTGTATTCGGCATATTTGTCATATAATTTAAGTTCTGTTTCAAAGGCTTTGTTTGTTGTGTTGCGAATTTCATTGGTTAATACTTTGGCGCGGTTATATTCATCAAGGTGAGTAGTTTTAAAGCCAGATTTATTTAATAATGTAAGAATTTCTTCAATGGTTCCTTTTTGGTCGGTCATTTTTAACATGTCTGCAATTTCATTAATCTGTGTATTAATTAATTTTTGAGTTTCTTGGTTATAATTTTGTGAGGTTATGTTTTTTAAGTTTTGCAATTCTTTTTGCATTTCTTTAACAAGGTTTGCCCGGCTAGCAGCTTCGTTCGCGCCAGAAAGTTTGCTGTATTCTTGAATTTGTTTGTTTATTTTTCTTAATGTAGTCCGTGCTTTTACATCTTCGGTTTTAATAATTTGTCCGAGTTCAGTTTGGGCATTTTTTAGGATTTTAGTTTTGTCATCAACGTTAAATGTAAATGAGCGTTTTGCCTCACGCAACTTGCCTGTCAGCGCCTCTTTTCCGGCTGCAGCGTGAACTTCTGTTCTATATAGTTTTAATTTTTCTAAATTTTCTTTTGTGGGGTTTTTTACTATTTGCCAAAGTTCTGAGCCGACGCTGTCTCCAATATTAGCGGTTGTTTTTTGAATTTCTTTCAGACGCGCAGAGCGAGTTGTGGCATTTGTAATACCGTGAACTTGGTTTTCAAGGTCTCTTAAAAGCACTGTTAATTTTGTGGCAGTTTTTTGGTCAGTTTTTCTAATTGTAGGAATTAATTCCCTTAGTTTAGCAATATTTATGTCGGCAATATTTCTTGCATTTTGATAAGCTTGGGTTGATGTTCTGGTGGTTATTTTCTTAAATTGTCTTGTTACCCAGTCCATTGTTTTTTTGAGATAAATTTTATCGCAGAACCATTTAAATACAACGTCTTTTATTGCAGTAATATTGTTTCCACATTTCATGAATTCTAATATTTTTCTTACGCCCTTGTTAAAATTCAAATATCCTTTTTGTAAAAGGTTCATTGATGGGTGTTTTTGCATGTATTCATAAATTTTGTCGTCCATGACTTGCAGGTAGGAATTTATTTTTTGGTAAAAGTTTTTAGGCAGACCTTTTGTGAGAAACAACCCGGCAATACTGCCAAAAATAGCAATAGCCGCAACTGCTTTGGTAAACTCATTGTTCTTGTCTTCTTTAATTTGTTTGAGCGTAATTGCTGTAATGGGTGTATTTTTTAGGTGTGGATTGTTAAAATCTTTTTGAACAGCAGGTTGTGATTTTTGCGCTTGAAGTCGCAAAAATTGATTGTATACATTAGAAGTATTTGGATAGTTAATCATAAATTTCCCGCCTGCTATTTTAATAAAAACACAAAATCATGAAAAATTTACTATTTAATACGGTTTAACAAAAAAAATATATCGAAATGTTACATTTGTGTTACTTTTAAATGAATGATAGTATAATGTAGTAGGACTTGAGAAAAGTGGAGAAAATAATGGCTAAAGAAAAAGAAACTCCGGCGGTTTCACCGGAAAGAGAAAAGGCGCTTAAATTAGCGATTGAAAAGATAGAAAAAGATTTTGGAAAAGGTTCGATTATGCGCCTAGGTGATAAGACGGCGGTTTCTGTGGAAGCAATTCCGACAGGTGCGCTATCTTTGGATATAGCTTTGGGAATAGGCGGTGTACCTCGTGGTAGAATTATAGAAATTTATGGACCAGAAAGTTCCGGTAAAACAACGCTTGCACAACATATTGTTGCAGAATGTCAAAAAATGGGCGGTATTGCTGCATTTGTAGATGCAGAACACGCGCTTGATCCAGAATATGCTCGTGCATTGGGCGTAAATGTTGATGAATTGCTGATTTCACAACCAGATACTGGCGAACAAGCTTTGGAGATTACAGAAGAATTAGTTCGTTCAGGAGCGGTAGATGTAGTTGTTGTTGACTCCGTTGCTGCCTTGGTTCCTAAGGTTGAAATTGAAGGAACAATGGAAGACCAGCAAATGGGGCTTCAGGCGCGACTTATGAGTAAAGCCTTGAGAAAATTGACAGGTGTTGTTGGAAAAACGAATACAACGATTATATTTATCAACCAACTTCGTCAAAAAATCGGTATTATGTATGGAAACCCGGAAACAACTACTGGTGGAAATGCTCTTAAATACTACGCAAGCGTGCGTCTTGATATAAGAAAGGGTGAACTTATTAAGGGCGAAACATCTGACCTCGGCAATAGAACAAAAGTTAAAGTTGTTAAAAACAAAGTTGCTCCGCCGTTTAGACTTGCAGAATTTGATTTGCTATACGGCAAGGGTATTTGTAAGCTCGGATGTATTCTCGATGTCGCGGTGAATTTTGATATTATCAAAAAAGCCGGCGCCTGGTTTAGTTATAATGATGAAAAACTTGGTCAAGGTCGTGAAAAAGCAAAAGACTTTTTGGCGGCAAATCCGACAATTCTTGCAGAAGTTGAGGCAAAAGTCAGAGAAAAACTTAAACCAGTTGAAATTCCTGTGGAAGAAGAAAAAGTGCCGGTTGCATCTAAGTAAAGTTAAGTAGTAAAAAATAACCGAATGTAAGATTTAAAATACATTCGGTTTTTTTAGTTTTATAAAGTAAATTTGAATTATCCTCGAAATAATTTTCTTTGCAATTAAAATTATCGAAAAAGGGAATTATTATTTTATCAAAGAGGGTATCATATAAATATGGTTAGAATTTTACTTTTAGTTATAATATCTTTCTGCTTTACTGCGCTTTCAATTTATGCAAATTGTGATTTGCCGACGGGTGGAGCTTGCAGTTTAGAAGATTTGAAACGAGAGCAGGCAGAAATTCAGGAAAAAATCTCCAAACATACATTGTTGGATAAACTCGACAACGAATATTTTGAATCTAAAGAAGAAATGCAACAAAAAGACTTGCCGAAACAAGTCGATTTGAAAAAATTAAATGATATTGAAGTTGCAAAGTAACTAGTCTAAATAGAAAGTTGTAACAACTTTGTAAACTTCTTCTGCGTATTCAATAGCTTTGTGCAATGTTCCTGATGTGTGAGAAAGGAAACATATAAGCTGCTGACAATCGTCAATGATTTCACGGTTACAAATGCGTGATGCGTCTGAAAGCGTCATCATTGCACGGTCAGGGTGCTCTATAATATTGGGAACTCCTATGAGTTGGTCTTGGACGTCAGAAGGTTGTTGACCGATTGTTTGTGGCAAAATAACTTTTAGTTTGTCTGGATTTGCTTTCATTGCACCACGAATTGCAGCTGCGTTTGTTCCAGACGAACCGCCAGAGGTAATTATTGTGTTACCTTGTTTAACGAGTGCTTCTGCAAGTGTTTCAATCATTTGTTGGTGTGTAATTGGCAAGTTTCGGCTGCCAATTATTGCAATTTTTTTAGCCATTTGTTGAATGGTAGCTAGCTCCATAGCTAGTGCGTCTGGATTGGCTTGGTCTTTTTCGCTGACGGAGTCTAAATCACCTAATGGTACCATTATCTGTGGTTGTTGCTTTTTTTCTTCTTCTGACATTTTTTCACCTTGATATCTTATTTATTTTTTTAATGCTATAATTATTTATAATAATAGTGTATTATGTGAAAAATTGCAATGGGGAATATTTTAGAAGGTTTAAATGAACAGCAAAAACAAGCTGTTATACATAAAGAAGGAAGCATGCTCGTATTGGCTGGCGCTGGTTCGGGCAAGACAAAAGTTTTGACAGCAAGAATTTCAAATCTTGTACAAAGTGGTGTTAATCCATATTCAATTATGGCAGTAACATTTACTAACAAAGCGGCAAAAGAGATGCAAGCTCGACTTTCATCAATTTTGGGTGAAGATGTTGTTAAGAAAATGTGGGTTGGAACTTTTCACAATATTTGCGGCAGGATTTTGCGGCAAGATTTAGTGAATTATAAAAATCCCGAAGGCAGACAGTGGGATAACAATTACGTTATATATGACGAAACTGACTCGATGGCATTAATTAAAAATGCTATAAAAAAACTTAATCTTGATGATAAAGTTTTTCAGCCCAAATTTATAAAGTCTGTAATTTCAAATGCAAAAGGTAAAATGCAAGATGCCTATGCCTATGCTACTCGTGCACGCGATTATCGGTCTCAAAAAATTTCGGAAATTTACGATTTGTACGAAAAAGCCCTGCAAGAAAATAATGCTATTGATTTTGATGATATGCTTTTGCTTGTTGTAAAGCTTTTTGAGGCGAATAAAGAAGTTCAGGAAAAATATTTTAACAGATTTAAGCATGTTTTAGTTGATGAGTTTCAAGACACAAACCTTAGCCAGTATAAGCTTATTAAAGCTTTATTTACTAATGATATGGCGGAATCGGAACTTGAGGGGCGGAGTTTGTTTGTTGTAGGTGATGTTGACCAGTCAATTTATAGTTGGCGTGGTGCTGATTATCGTATTATTCTTAATTTCCAGACAGATTTTAGAAACTCAGAGTTAATAAAACTTGAACAAAATTATCGCTCGACAGGCACAATTCTTGATGCAGCAAATTCGGTTATTGTTAATAATACCCAGCGAGTAAGTAAAAATCTATATTCAAACAAAGGAAAAGGGGAACCGATTACTTTGTTTGAAGCATTAGATGAAGGACATGAGGCAAAATTTATCGCACGTACAATTTCAAGTAATTCAACAACCCAAACAAATTTTGAAGATTTTGCAATACTTTATCGAACAAACGCTCAATCTCGCGCGATAGAAGAAGCTTTAATTGCAGAAAGTATTCCGTATAAAATACTTGGTGGTTTAAAATTCTATGACCGTAAAGAAATTAAAGATATTATTGCATATTTAAAACTTTTGTATAATACAAGTGATTCACAAAGCTTGAAAAGGATTATAAATGTTCCTAAAAGAGCTATTGGGGCAGCAACAGTTCAAAAAATAGAAGAATTAGCGTCACAAAACAATATTTCAATGTATGATGTAATAGAAAATATTGAACTGTATGAAGAAATTAGTAGTAAAATCGCTGTTAAGCTTAAAGATTTTGCTAAAATTATTGAAAAACTTCAATTGCACAAAGACAAAGTTCCACTCCAGGAATTTATAACATTTGTTATTGATGAAACAGGTTATTTAAAAGAACTTAAAGCAGAAGATACAGAAGAAGCAGAAACTCGTATTTTAAACTTGCAAGAACTTGTAAACGTAGCAAAAGAATTTGAACCGGAAGAACCTGAAAATATCCTTGGTGAATTTCTTGCACAGGTTGCGCTTGTTTCCGATGTTGATGCATTGGAGGAAGGTTCGTCTAGTGTTACGCTTATGACAATTCACTCTGCAAAAGGTTTGGAGTTTCCAGTGGTATTTCTTGCAGGACTTGAAGAAGGTATTTTCCCGCATAATCGTTCTCTGCTTGATAATTCTGAAATGGAAGAAGAACGTAGGCTTATGTATGTTGGCGTTACACGGGCAATGAAAAAACTTTATATGTCCTGCGCAAAACGGCGTCAAATGTGGGGAGAATATAAATACTACAATCCTTCAAGATTTATATCAGAAATTCCACCTGTATTGATTGAGTCCAAAAATACAACATACAATTATGCAACAACTTCAAAAAGCACATTCCGCGGTGCAGTTGAAAAAATTAAAAGTAATAATTATAAAAAAAATAGTTTTAATGAGTCGTCAAATACAAGTCGTCCAACAACCGGTGGGTTTGGAGCAAATTTTGTTGCGCCCAAAAATGTAAAATCAACAACAACGTTTGTTAATAAAAAAACGTCAAATAGTTTTGGTGCTGATTTTGTCGCTCCGCAAAGGACTCCCAATAAGGCTTTTATAAAGAAAAATAATTCTCCAGAAAAAGATGCAGCACGCAAAGCTGCAAAACAAGCAGAGGAAGATAAAATAAGGCAAATTATTCAAAATAGTAAAATTAAACAACTTTCGGAAGCTCGCAAACAACAAGAAAATACAAAAAAAGAAGAAGATGCTAAAGTTGTTGTTACTTCTGTTTTTGCACAAGGTGATAGAGTTTTTCATGAAAAATTTGGAATTGGACACATCGAGTCAATTCAAGAAATTGGAGCTTCAACAATGTATATGATTGATTTTGGTGCTCAAGGTAAAAAAGCCATGGACAGTACTTTTGCGAGGTTAAAGAAGTTTTGATGAAAAATAATCTTAAAAAAGCAGTAATAATTTATGGTTCTTATATTGATAAACCTGTTTCACAACAAATGAACGAACATCAAAAAGCGGTATATCAGCTCGGTATCGAACTTGGTAAAGCCGGTTTTGATATAGTTACAGGTGGTGGCGTAGGTATGATGGGCGCGGCTTGTGATGGAGCAAAAGATGCCAATCCGCAAACAAAATGTATTGGGGTTGATCTTGATTGGGGCGATTACCCATCGTTTTCGTATAAAAGATTAGATGAAAAAATTCTTTTTCCGAAAGGCGATTTTGTATCCAGATTGAAAACAATGAAAGAAAAAAGTTCTTATCAAATTGTTTGTCCCGGAGGAAAGGGTACGCTTAGGGAGCTTTTTGAAGCCTGGGAAGAACTTGCAATGGATTACCAACGTCAACCTCGTCAGAAAAAAATTATTCTTTTCCCGGAGTCATATTGGAAACCTGTTTATGATTGGATAAAGTTTAATTGTTATGCGAATGGTTATATTTTTGATAAAGACATGGAAATTTTGGTGCTTGCAAAAACGCCGCAAGATGTTGTTGATATATTACTTGATGTAGAAGAAACTTTGGTAAAATAAATTAAAATAATATACAACAAATAGTTGATGTTAAACCGTTAAAAACCCTTTATTGTAATCTTGGGGATACTTTTATCCATTGGATTACAAACGGGGATTTTCAGCGGCGCAATGGAAAGCACAACACAAAAGGCAAATACAGATTTCTCAAAGGATTTGTGGCAAACTTACAATTGGTTTTCCAATGTTTTCACGCAAAAAATTCAAACTTCATGCTTAGAATTTTTGGGTTTGGATTTCAAATTAAAATTGTTTTCTATAGGCGAAAATAGTAATGTTCTGTTTAAGGGCGAGCAGTATTTTGTTACTCAAATTAAAGTAACAAAAAATCTTTCTGTTGGGATAAGACTTTCTCAAACCGCTGTGCGAGCGCTTCTTGATGAATCCTTGGGCAAAAGTTCAAAACCATTTAAAATTGAAGAATTGAGTGAATTAGAAGTTAAAATAATTACTACTTTTAATGATTTCTTATTTAATAATATGCAAAAGGCGCTTATTCCTGTAACTCAAATAGATAAAAACGAAGTAGAACATTCATTGTGTTATATGGTTTTTTATATCGATTTTAAAGGTCGAGATTTTGGTAAATTAGTTGTTTCAATCCCTACTAATTTAATTGCGCCCGAATTTGTAAAATGTGACGAAGAAAAATTTTCTATAGATAATTTTAAAACTTGTCAGGCATATTTAAAAATAAAAGTTGGTTCTTCAAAAATTAAACTGGGCGAAGTAAGAAGTCTTCAAAAAGAAGATATTATTTTGTTAGAAAACAGCAATATATACAAGATGACAATTTGTAATGAAGGTAAAGAGCTTGAGTTTAACATCAGCCCTGATCCTAGCATAATTTTGAATACAGATAACGAAGGAGAAGATATGGGAGATAATCCACATAGCGCAATCAATCTCTGGGATAATATTCAGGTTGATATAAACGCAGAGTTTGAAAAAGTGAAAATTTCACTTGGTGAATTAAGGCAGATTTCAGAAGGATTGGTTGTTGATATAGGTTCGGTTTATGACAACCGAATAGACCTAAAAGTTGAAAATAAGCTAGTCGCAAAAGGCGAATTAGTAATAATTAATGACCGTTATGGCGTAAGAATTGATGAAGTTGTTAAAACGGAAATAGTTGAAGATGTACCGCCGCCAAAACCTTCTTCAACGCCTGCACCTCAAGCAGAAGAACAAATTAATGAAGAAGAATTTGAGGATGAAGATTTCAATTACGACGATTTTGATGACGAAACAGAAATTTAGTAGAAATAACAAAATATAAGGGGAGAAATAAATATGATAAATTACATCGTGAATTTTGGTGTTTATACAATGGCAATGATTGGAATTATTGCTGCTGCGCTTTTTATATACAAAAAAAGTGTTAATTTGAATATTGGACAGAAAAGTAATTTAAAAATTGATGACAAAATAGCACTAAATGCGCGTAAATCTTTGTATGTTGTAAATGCAGGCGGAGAAAAATTTTTGATTGCAGGTGATGTAGATAACACATCTTTAATTGCAAAATTGGGGCAAAATGACGACGCTACGACTAATGCTTTTTCAACCCCAATTAAGTTAGATAGAACAATTAACGAAAATTTATCACAAATGGAAAGAAAGCCGTTTGTAAGCAATGAATCAGAAACAATTAAGTTATCAAATTTTAAAGCAGAACTTTCTGAATTGCAAAAAGTAGCTGATGATGAGCCTAAAAATACTGCGCCAATCAGATTTGAAAAATATTTAGATATCAAAAAAATTAGACAAAAGCCTGTAATGAAAGAATTGGCAAGAAAACTTGCAGAAATATAGAGGTGAAAAATGGATTCAGTTTTTAAGGATTTAAACCCTGTTTTACAAATGCTTTTGCTGATGACGGTATTTTCTCTTTTGCCGTTTGTTTTTTGTTGCATGACAAGTTTTTTGAGGTTTGTTGTCGTTTTTTCAATATTAAAACAAGCTCTTGGAACGCAACAAGTTCCGCCAAGCATTGTGTTGGTTGGACTTTCAATAGTACTTACGTTTTATACTATGTCTCCTGTTTTTCAGCGAATGTGGGAGATGGGTTCTGTGCCGTATCAAAAAAATCAGAATATCGCGGGCATGCTTTCTGAAGGGTCAAAACCTTTGAAAGAATTTATGATGAAACAAACACGAGAGAAGGATTTAGAATTCTTTCTAACGCTTACACGGAAAACTCCGCCAGCAACACCTGAAGATATTACCATCTGGGAAGTTGCGCCTGCATATATAATAAGCGAGCTTAAAACGGCATTTGAAATCGGGTTCATAATATTTGTACCATTTTTGGTTTTGGACTTGATTGTTGCAAACGTGTTGCTTGCTCTTGGTATGATGATGCTTTCACCTACAATTATTTCACTTCCATTCAAATTGCTGATATTTATTGCGGTTGATGGATGGTCCATGATTGTTCAGGGAATGGTGGGAAGCTTTAATTAAGGAAAAACAAAATGGAATTATTATTTGAATATTTAGGTAAAGGTTTTATGACAATGTTGTCTATTTCAATGCCTTGCGTATTGACGGCTGCTGCAATTGGTCTTGTTATAGGTATTTTACAGGCGGTTACTCAGGTGCAAGAACAAACAATTGTTGCGGCGCCAAAAATTTTATCTGTATTTCTTGTAATTATGATATTTGGTGTCGGCTTTGCAAAACTTTTAACGAATTTGCTTCAAGAAGGTAGTGCACTCGCGTTTAATGTTGTTCCTAAAAATGAAAATTATGTTATTGCATCAGATTATTACAAATACACTAAACCTTTCTCCGAAGAAATGAAGTCAGATGGCTTTAGCAATCAACCTAATGTAAATGAAATTATGAAAAATCCCGGAAAGGCTCCGTTTATTGATAAAAACGAACGGACAAAATACTTACCCGCGGATAAGTTCCCGCGTCCGCGTCCAAACTTTATAGAAACTAATAAAATTATTGGGAGATAAATGTTGAAAAAGATTTTTTTTACAGCTTTTGTGATGTTGTTTGTGAATTTAGCTTGTTTCGCTAGTGAAAAATTCACCATAAATGTTTTGCCGAATGAAAGTTATATCATTTTGCTTAAATGTCCAGCGTCTGTTGTTATGGTTAGCGATAAAAACATTCTGAAAGCTGAGGTTTTGACTACTCTTTACAATGAAAAAAATCAAATACTAGTAAGTAGTTTAAATGAGGGGAAGGCGCGTTTATACATTTCTATGAAAAATGACGATGATTCAATAATTGAATTTAATTCAAATAAAGCCAATGAGGATAAAACGCTAAAATTAAACTCTGATTTTATTCAATCTGTTTTTAAATTGGATATTGCTGGTAAAATTAATATGAAAAATGATTTTCCCTTTGAACTTGACGAACCGCCGGCATTACGAGGTGGACGTTAGTGTTAAATGTTGTTCTTGAAAGTTTTGGTAAATATTTTCCAGAAATAAACTATACACTTAGCGGTGGGTTGTTAGTTTTTGCTAGATTGCTTGGTTTTATGCGTTTTGCGCCACTTTTTAACCGAAAAGAAATTTTTTCTATGGCAAAAGTAGCACTTGCACTTGTTGTTGCCGTGTTTATGACAATGTTTATTAAGCCGCCACCACCGCCTGCCGGCTCTGCGCTTGTTTATTCATTGTTGTTGAATTTTGCATTTGGCGCAATTATTGGTTGGGTCGCGCAGTGTATTTTAATAGCCATAGAGGCGGGCGGGGATATGATTAACATGCAAATGGGATTGCAAGCCGCTCAGGTGCTTGACCCGACTACATCTGCGCAAACATCACTTGTCGGAAAATGTTTTGCCCTTGTCGGACTGCTGATTTTTATACACGTTGGTGGGGTGTATTGGCTATTTAATGCTTTTATTAGAAGTTTTGAGATTTTTCCGGTTTATGCTGTCTCTTTTTCTTTGCAAGATGTTGTAAATATGAATTACCTTGTTAAAGTGACGTCCAATGTACTTTATATGGGGCTACAGATTGCTTCACCTGTACTTTTGGCGACTTTAGGTCAGGATATAATTCTTGGTATTATTTCAAAAACCGCCCCACAAGTTAACGTTTTTCAGCTTAGTTTCTTATTTAAACCTGTAATGGGTGCTGCTATTTTAGTGTGGATTTTGCCAATGCTTATGGATGTTGTCAACCAATATCTTGTAACATATGCACAAATATTTTAACATTTGCGATATTCGAAATATGTGCTTGCCGCAATGATTTTCGTTCTGCATGCCAGATATATGTACAGGACTAGCCTACAGGGCTTTAAAGGCTGTTTTGTAAAATTTTTTAGAAAAAAGTTTAAATTTTTAAGAGTTATGATATTATGAAAATGAAGCCTCCCTAAAAACCTGTAAGAAGCGTAAATACGCTTCTTGCGGGGTCTTTTTAGTGGTTATGATAGTAGTAAAGGAGAAATTATGACAAAGCCTTTTTTAAATTTTTTTAATCCACAAAACAATTCGGATAGAATTTACTCACGTGAAGATATTAACCAAATGTCTGGTGAGGAGTTTGCTAAAAACCGAGCAGCTCTCTATCATCAAATGGCGGTGGTTGGGGTGCCGAGCGAAGCCCAGCTTGCGAATTCACCGGATGTAATCTATGTCCGCGCATACACACGAGAAGATGGAACTAAAGTCCGCGCTCATTACAGAGCGCGGCGTTCAAGTACTTATATAGAGCAGATTACAAATAATTATAGTTTTACTCCTGGTTTAGAACAAACGGATTTTGGTTCGCCGCTTTTGGGCTATATTGCCACTTTGTCGGGACCGGATATGTATATTGATAGTGATTTTTTCAGTCATCCTATAAATACAATCCACAGCTCAATGAACGCAGTCTTGAATAGGAAGCATCCGCTGACACGGCAACATATGGACATGTTTATTCATGGAGTAAATAATTATTATTTTACTAAAGGGATAAAGCTACATGAACCGGGAAAACTAGATGCCAAATTGAATGTTTTAGCAGAAAGCAGAAAACCGCCAAAGAATTGTTATGGTGTTGAGTTCACAGAAAATAGTGAGATTTCAAAGATTTTATCTTTGTCGCCAGAATTAAAAGAAAATGTTATAAAAAATATAAAAGACAAAAAGACAGTATCTTCATTTGAGTTTAAACAGGATAGAGATCTTGTAGGAAGTTATCACCGAGTTGATATTTTTGACTGCAAAGATAATGGAGACTATTACACTGGGTATCTCTATGATGTATATGATTTTGATAGCAATTATTGTGGAGAATATTATGGCGGCGGATATTATAGTAGTTTGATATTTACTTTAGCAAATCAATATGCTGTGGGCATGCAACTCGTAGGTTCAGGTAAACAATATTACATGATTATTCCGTTTAGAATTGAAAAGTAAATGCGTTGCAATAGTTGTGGTTATATATATTACCTATTAAAGGAAGATGTGCTTTCTTCAATCGTTTCAAAAAACCAGCCTTTATGTGATTGACTTTTTAACAAGCGCCCTTTGTAGTTATAATCTGCATATCCCTTTAGTGCTTTCATGTTGGTTAGCTCTAAAAGTTTTCCATTTTTGTAATATTTGCAAAAATACAAAGAAGATTTCTTTTCAACTGGTTCGATAATAAAAGCAAGTAACTTTTTGTTTCTGTAATAGGCGTAACCTGGATGGTTTAATTTATATAGTCGAACAAATACGGATGAGGATTTTTCCATATTTGTTTTTGAATAGTCTATTTTTTTTATAAATCTATGTAAAGTTTTCAAAGATTCTGAAAGATAAATTTTATTTGCATCTTCTTCGTATAAATTCCAGTTTTCAAACTCATCAAGAGTTTTGGGAATATCTTTTGGGTCAAAATAAGGTTCACAGCTTTCAAATAACAAATATTTTTCTTGTTGCGTCAAGGTATAGGGTTTCTCTGTTGCAAGTAAAAAGCCCAGTGCTACTCCAGCGATAAAAAGTGTGATGAACATATTAATAATAAGTTTTTCAAATGTCATTTTTGTAAATCCTATTTTTTATTTAGTTGCTTTCCACCATGGTGGTTTCGGCGTTTGTTTTATACGTTTTTGATTGGGTGTATAAGTGTTAATTGTTCTTGAATTTTCATACGATAGTTGTGAAAGTTTACCTTCTGGCGTGTATTCGCAGTAGTATTTAATTAGTGCGTCTTCAATAAATGGCTCTGTTTCTATAAATAGTAGTTCCAAATTTTGATAGTTATTTTCAATCTCAATTTGCGGTTGGCATGCTTTAAATAAAAAATATTTTTCTTGATTTTCAATTATTTTGTATCCAAATATGTCATATCTTCGAATCAGAACGATTTCAATAATTATGCTAAATATAATGATGTTCCACTTTAACCAGCTCATGTTTTTACCTTCTAATGTCTTTAATCAGTTTTAGTTCGTTTTTTGAATCATAAATAAGATAGCTTATGTCTGTTTTTACAGCTGTTTCAAATAAATTTCCAAATTTGTCATATCTGCATGTAAATTCAACTTTAGGCTTTTCTTGCTGAAATGGTGTTGGTTCAAATGCAAGCAAATTTCCCTTAAGGTCGTAATAAATGCGATAATTATTGGAGTCTAAAAATGTATCTTGTGAGTCTTTCAATGAAAAAAATCTTTCAAATGTAGGTGTTTTTTTTCGGTTATTGGTATTTAGACTTTTTGTGCTCATATTTGAGCTGTTAAATTCGGTAATATTTGAAGCATTTATTGGAGGAAGGCTCGTATTAACTTTTTCTTTGCCATCGTAATTTGCTTTTGCGATAACTAGTGCTGCGTAAGTTTGTGGCAGTTTTTTAAAATTTGAATGATGTTTCGGGCAAATTGTTGGGTATGGTTCGTTCCAAGTTGAAGCAGGGGCTTTAAAAACGGTACTTTTAAAGTATTCAAAAAAGAAACAGACAATAAGTGCACTTAAATATACAATTAAAAACTTTTTCATACAACATCTCACATTGCTTTATACATAAATTTATTTATAAAGTATTAATTTAATAATTTCAATTACCCAGGTGGGTAATATTTTTTGCATAAAAAAAATAGCCCAACTGGGTAATATATTTTTTAAGAGATTTGTTTTAATCTATATTCAACTCTGGAAGTAATGGAACATTTACATATAGATGATTGATAACTTCTTTTACTTCACGGTTTTATAAGAACCGTACTTTTCCATACAACGATATCTTAATGGGGGCAGAAATGCCCCTTCTTTTTATTAAGTATTTTGTTTTTCTTTTTGTAAGTGGTATAAATAATTATATAGAGAAGTTAAGCGAAAAGGATTTTTTATGTCAGAAAATAATATGGATTTACAAGTTTTAAGACACTCTACGTCGCATATCATGGCACAAGCTGTACAAAATATTTTCCCAGAAGCAAAGTTGGCAATTGGACCAGCAATTGAAAATGGTTTTTACTACGATTTTGATATTGAAGGTCATACTTTGACACAAGAGGATTTGGAAAAAATTGAAACAGAAATGAAAAAACTTGTAAAGCAGGATTTGCGTTTTGAAAAATATGTTATTCCTGATGTAGAAAAGCAAATTGCAGAATTTAAAGCTCAAGGCGAAATATACAAAGCAGAGTTGTTGGAGGAACATAGAAACGACACCCCAACGCTGTATTTAACTAAGGACAAAGACGGAAATGTGCTTTTTAATGACCTTTGCGCGGGTCCGCACCTTGAAAATACTCGCAAAATCAAAGCTTTTAAGCTTTTAAAGGTGGCTGGTGCATATTGGCGCGGAAATGAAAAAAATAAAATGCTCCAAAGGGTTTATGCAACAGCATTTTTGACAAAAGATGACCTTGAAGAACATCTCAGAATATTGGAAGAAGCCCAAAAACGTGACCATAGAAAATTAGGTACTCAGCTTGATTTGTTCTCTGTTCGAGAAGAAATTGGTGGCGGTTTGGTTTTGTGGCATCCGAATCTTTATGCAGTTCGAGAAGAAATAGAAAACTACTGGAGAACGGAACACAGAAAACGTGGTTATGTTATAGTTCAAACCCCACAACTGGCAAAATCTAAACTCTGGGAGCTTTCTGGACACATTGACCACTATAAAGAAAATATGTTTTTCATCCAAAAAGAAAACGAAGATGATGATCAATATATTGTAAAACCGATGAATTGTCCGTTCCATATTCTTATTTATCAATCCCAGCGTCATTCTTACCGCTCATTGCCGTTGCGTATGGCGGAACTTGGAACGGTTTATCGTCGTGAAAAATCAGGTGCTCTATCTGGGTTGACCCGTGTTCAAGGCTTTACCCAAGATGACGCCCATGTGTTCTGTACGCCGGAGCAACTTGTTGATGAAATAAATGCGATTATAGATTTTGTTGCAGATACAATGAAAATCTTTAATATGGATTTTGAAGTTGAACTTTCAACTCGTCCGGAAAGCTATGTTGGCGATATTAAAAATTGGGAACTAGCTGAAGCTGGATTAAAAGAAGCAATGGATAGACGCGGAATGAACTATGAAATCAATGAAGGTGATGGAGCGTTCTATGGACCAAAAATTGACTTTAAAATTAAAGACGCAATAGGCAGAACGTGGCAGTGTGCAACAATTCAGTTGGATTTTAATTTACCAGAAAGATTTGGCATAAAATATCAAGATAAAGATGGTCAAATGAAAACTCCGGTTATGCTCCACAGGGTTATATTCGGTTCTATGGAACGTTTCCACGGTATCTTGATAGAGCATTATGCTGGTGCATTCCCGACCTGGCTTGCCCCGACACAAGTTTGTGTTGTTCCTATAGCAGAGCGCCATAATGATTATGCGGCATCAGTTTATAATAAATTACGAGAACTTGGAATTAGAGTTCAACTCGATGATAGGTCAGAAAGTATGAACTACAAAATTCGAGAAGCATTGCAGGATAAGAAAATCCCATTTGTTCTTGTTATGGGCGATAAAGAAATAGAAAACAATACAGTTTCTGTTCGCGCACGTGGACGTGGCAATATTGGTGTGTTTGGTGTGGATGAATTTGTTTCAGAACTTCAAAAAGAAATAGTTTCAAAAGGTAAAGAAACAGTAATTGCAAAACAATAATTAAAAAGCCCCGAAAGGGGCTTTTTTAATGCAATAATGGGGTTTAGCGGGTGCGCTAAATATGCTATTTCGATAATAAAATAAACCTCAAGTCCATTTTCATATTTTTCAAAAGTAGCGCCCTTGGTTTTCACCGAGGGCGCAG
>CAZVBZ010000034.1:0-18340 GCA_964626145.1 uncultured Muribaculaceae bacterium
TTATCCTGTATTATTAAATTTTATCAAAAAACGATAAGAATTTCAAGTGCAGTTTAAATTTTTCTTAGCCCGCTACGAGATTCTTCGAGCGGAAAACAACTATAGCCTACGTTTTACCAATTAAAGCTAAAATCCCTCAGAATGACGGGAAAATTTATGGACATAGGTGAATCCTAATCAGGCGGACTTTAATTCTATGGGTGCCCTGGTTGTAGACCCGCCACTGCGGGTGAATCCTAGTCAGGCGCGAGGTCTTTGCCGAGGGGTTCCTGGTAGAAAACCCGCCACTGCGGGCTGATGGGAAGCGCCAAATGGTGCTATATACAAGGATTTCGACCGCCCGAAGAATCTACGTAACGCCCCAGCAAAAAATTTGTAAATTCCTGCTTGCACGCGACAGAGATTCTTCGGTCGTAGTCCAATCCCAGACTGCGTTTTCGCACCCAAAGCTAATTCCCTCAGAATGACTCGGGAAACTGTAACGTTAAATTCTTCATAATGACGCGGAAAACCCTGACTGTACATGCGGGTTTTCTGCCAGGAAGTACAATGTTATTCTTCTGGTTCATTTAAAATTGCAAGTTGTGGAATTGCTTTGACATCTTTTGCGCCTAGTTCTTCCATTCGTTCTATGTTCCGTATTATGTTGTCTCTGCCGCTAAGTTTTGTTAGCGCAGATTTAAGATTTGTGTCGATTTTTTGTAAGTCTTTGCATAAATCGGTAAACTTGTTTATCATTTTCCCTGCAAGCATTGCAATTTCTTGCGCATTTTTGTTTTGGCGGTTAACCGTGTGGAACGAGTTTATTATTTTTAATGTTGCAAGCAGATTTGATGGGGAAACTGGCATTATTTTGTTCTTCCAGGCGTAATCCCACAGTTGCGCGTCGTCAGAAAATAGCAGATTGTAGCAGCTTTCGATAGGAATAAACATCAAAACATACTCGGGTGACGAAAATTCACTTGCTGAAAAATATTCTTTTTTGGAAAGTCCTGATATGTGGGTCTTAACAGAGTCTTTGAACGCTTTTAGGCTGCTTTCTTTTTCTATTTCGTCGGCTGCGTTTATGTAGGCATCGTATGGTGCGAGTGAAGTTTTTGCGTCAACATAAATACAGCGGTTTTCCGGCAAAAGAACCACTACGTCGGGTTTTTTTGAGTCGAAACTTTTTTGCGTTAAATATTCTTCATCTTTGCGCAGTCCAGAAACTTCCAAAATCCGCTCTAAAACAAGTTCCCCCCAGCGCCCTTGTGTTTTTGAGTCGCCTTTTAATGCCGCTGCGAGCTTGTTTGTGTCTTGTGAAAGCCGGCTACCGGTTTCGAGTACGTATTTTATGTTTGTGTCAAGTTTGGAAAACTGTTCTGTTTCTTTGTAAATGTTTTCTTCAACTTTTTTTTCAAACTTTGCAATTTGTTCACGAAATGGAGTTAAAAGTTCAGTTAATTTCTCTTTATTTTGGGTTGAAAACTCGTGTGAATTCTCTTTTAGCGCTTTGTTAGCAATGTTTTCAAAATAAAGTTGCATTTCTTTTTGTATTTTTTCAAGAGTTGCATCGGTTTTGTTTTGCGCTTTTTTTTCTGCAGTTTTTAAAACCCAGAAAGTAACCGCTGAGCCGAGTGATAATCCTAATATAAAAGTAATAAATTCCATTTAAAAAATCCTTTTATTTGTCTGACAAAAATGCTGCCCCGATTACGCCTGAAAAATCACCAAGTTCGGCTTTCTTAAATTCAATGTGCGACGCGGCAATGGGCAACGCTTTTACGTGTGCTTTTAAAATTGTTTTGTTGTAAAAATAGTCGATTGCGTCTATCAAGCCACCGCCAAGGATGATTAGCTCGGGGTTTATCAAATTTATTACGCTGGCTAGACCCGCAGAAAGATACTCGCTGGCTTCGTCGAGTGCCTGAGTAACAAGTTCATCGCCTTGTTCTAGTGATTTTTTTATCATGCTTGAGGACATTGCGCGTCCTGCTTCAAGATAATCGAGAATAATTGAGTTCCTCCCTTTTTTTAGCGCGCCGGAAATGCGTTTTTCAATTGCAGAGCGTGAGGCATAAGCCTCAAGACAGCCCATAGCTCCACAGCCGCACTGGCGTCCGCCGTAATCAACAACAATATGTCCAATTTCGCCGGCTGTACCTGTTGCCCCGGTGAGGAGTTTGCCGTTTATCACTATTCCAGAGCCGACTCCAGTTCCGACAAATACGCATACAAGGTTCTTGTAGCCTTTTCCCGCTCCAAATTTCATTTCGCCTAATGTCGCAATTTCGACATCGTTTCCTACAAACGTGGGGATTGAAAATTCGTTTTCAATAATTTCTTTTATTCGTACGTTAAAGCAATCGAGGTTTGGAGAAGAAAGTAAAACCCCATTTTGGCGGTCAATCTGACCTGCCGCGCCAATTCCGATTGATGATATTTCTGATTTTGAAACAGATGAGTCGTCAAGTATTTCGTGAATTGATTCAATAATTTTTTCGATAATCCTTGTCGGACCTTTATCTTTTCTGGTCTTTTTTTTTGTAGAAGATATAACTTCTCCATTTTTTTTGTTTATTAATGCTGATAAAACCTTTGTTCCGCCTAAGTCAATGCCTATTGCATAGTCCATAAATTTATCCTTAAATTGCTATACTAAAATATTAACCTAAAATTTTAAAAATTTTAATCAATTGGCTAATTTGCTTAAAATTAATTTATATATATGCTAGAATGAACACAGAAATTAGTAAAAGAGGAAAAGACATGAAAAAAAGTTTAGTATATGTGCTTTTAGCAATTTTGCTAGGTGGCGGCGTTTATGGCGTATTGGAGACAGGGAACTCTTATGCTCAGCCTGCAGTGAAAGCCCAAAGCAAACAAACAGCGGCTCCTGCTGCAAAACCTGTGCAAACGCCTTCGTATTTGACAGTTACACCGATTGAAGTTGTTGAAAATCCTCAATTTTACCTAAATAAAAGTATTAAAATGAATGCTACTTTTGATAAATTTTCAACTTTGGGATTGGATTACAAACCTGCGCTGCGTAAGTCTGAGGATTATATCGGAATTTTAATTCGCAGGGATGATGTTACGGACCATGTGATGCCGTTGCCTGAGATGAAAATATTTTTAAAACGTAAAGAAGCGGAAAAGTTTATAGAACTTGAATCTGGGGATAAAGTTTCTATCTGTGGTAAAGTTTTTTCAACCGCGATGGGTGATCCTTGGATAGAAATTACAAAATTAACTGTTATCTCCTCCAAAAAGCCGATAAAAGCAAGTTAGGTATTTGAAAAAAATGTTTATGACTCTATAATGTTATTATAATTGTTAACAATAGAATTAGGGAGTCATCCGAATTATGATGAAAAAAGATGTATATCTAACAATTCATGGACATTTTTATCAACCTCCGCGTGAAAATCCATGGCTTGAAGCAATCGAAAGTCAAGACAGTGCAGCGCCTTTTCATGATTGGAATGCTCGTATAAATATGGAATGTTACGACCCTAACTCTGTTTCAAAAATTGTGGATGACCGAAATCAAGTTATTGATATAGTAAATAATTATTCGCACATGAGTTTTAATTTTGGTCCGACCTTGATGTCTTGGTTGGAAAAGCACGCGCCGCTTACTTATGAGCGAATCGTTAAAGCAGATGCAAAAAGTATTGGTGAGCATGGCGGGCATGGAAATGCCATGGCGCAAGTTTACAACCATATGATTATGCCGCTTGCAAATATTTCTGACAAGTACACTCAGGTTATTTGGGGAATTCGTGATTTTGAGTTTCGTTTTGGACGGAAACCGGAAGGAATTTGGCTTGCGGAGACGGCTGTAGACGATGAAACACTTATGGTGCTGGCGAATGAAGGAATTAAATTTACTGTTCTTTCGCCGTATCAGGCGGATAAATTCCGCGATTTTGGGGCAAAAGATTGGCATGATGTAAGTTGGGGAAATATTGACCCCTCAAGACCTTACAGGTATTTTATAAAATCCGACCCGCAAAAGTATGTTGATTTATTTTTCTATGATGGCGCAATTTCGCGTTCTGTTGCGTTTGATGAGCTTTTGCGTGACGGAAATAAGTTTGCTAGTCGTTTACAAGATGGCGTTTCAAACGAGAGAGACTTTGCGCAGCTTGTAAACATAGCTACTGATGGTGAAAGTTATGGACATCATACAAAATTTGGAGATATGGCGCTTGCGTA
The DNA here is from genome assembly GCA_964626145.1 of uncultured Muribaculaceae bacterium. GTDB lineage: Bacteria > Cyanobacteriota > Vampirovibrionia > Gastranaerophilales > Gastranaerophilaceae > RGIG2134. Next base: position 4,201 of record CAZVBZ010000034.1, read on the forward strand.
CCTTTTGCGAGTAAAAGCAGAACAAGAGGGCTTTATTGTTACAAATTATGCAGAATTTTTAGACAAATTCCCGCCGAAGTGTGAGGTTGAAATTAAACAGGCTTCTTCTTGGAGCTGTTTCCATGGCGTAGGGCGCTGGAAAGAAGATTGCGGTTGCTCAACTGGTGGACATGGCGGCTGGAATCAAAAATGGCGCAAACCGCTTCGAAACGCATTTGATTATCTTAGAGATGAACTTATTACGCTTTGTGAAACTGAGGGCGAAAAGTATTTTAATGATTTTTGGAATGCTAGAAACAACTACATAGACGTAATTTTAGATAGAAATGAGTTTAGTATAAATAAATTCTTTGAACAAAATCTTAAATCCAATCTTAATGATGAAGATAAGGTTTGTGCTATGAAACTTATGGAAATTCAGCGTCAGGCTATGTTGATGTACACAAGCTGTGGATGGTTCTTTGCGGATATTTCAGGCATAGAAACGGTTCAAATTATGAAATATGCGGCTCGCGCAATACAACTTGCGGGTGAATTTACTTCAAAAGATTATGAAACCGGATTTCTAAATATTCTCGCAGAGGCGCAGAGCAACATTCCAACGATGGGTAATGGACGAGATATATATAACAAGTTTGTTCGCCCGTCTATTGTTACCGTTAAGCAAATGGCATGCTTGTGGGCGGTAAATTCGCTGTATACTGAGTTTGAGCGAGAAAGTTCGCTTTATTGCTATGATTTTAAGAAAATAGCTTATAAACGACTTGAAAAAGGGCAATCGGCTATGGTTATTGGTAGGGTTGAAGTTCAGTCTCAAATTACTCTCGAAAAGCAAGATTTGGTCTTTGCCCTATTGCAATACACTGGTGGAGATATTCATTGTGCGATTAAAGAATTTGTTAGTAACAATGAATATAACAAAATGCAGCAAGAACTTGCGGATGCTTATCTTAACTGGCCGTTGACAGAAAGTATACGCAAGATTGATGAATATTTTGGAAGAAAATACTTTACACTGCGAGATATTTTCCTTGATGAAAGGCGTTCCATTCTTAAACAAATTTTGCAAGACGAGCTTTCTAATTTCAAAAATATTTATCGTAATTTGTATGCTGAGGGGCGTGGTTCAATGATGCATTTGAAAACGCTTAATCTTAGCGTGCCAGTTGAGTTTAAAATTGCGGCGCAATATACGCTTAGTCAGGATTTTAATAATCATGTTTTGGATTGCGATGATGAAATTAGCGAGTCTGCAATACAAAATGCTGTAGAAATAAAAAATGAAGCGAATCTTTTGGATATAGAATTGAATAAAGATGATGCAAATCGAGTATTTACGCGAAAAATTATTAAAGAAATATTTGCGCTTTCAAGAAACCTCGAAGTTCATAGGGCAGAGGCAGTTTTGGAATTGTTTGATTATGTTGAAAAGTTGGATTTAAAAGTAAATATTGCTGAAGCTCAAAATATTTATTTTGCAAAAATTTACCATCAGCTCGGCGTAATTCTTGAGGCACAAAAAAATCATGATGATTTGAGAGAAAATAGACATTTTATACTTTTATTGTTGCAAATAGGACAAAAGCTTAACGTAAACACCTCTTTTTATCGCGATATTTTAGATAGACTTTCTTTACCGTTCGGAAAATAATATCTGGCATGATTTAGAATAATCCTCCATAAAGATTATGATAATCTGCAATAATCTGATAAAATTAAGACAGAAAGCGGGTTTAATATGATTTATCAAAATAAAACAGAGGTTGAATATCCATACTTAACAAAACCAGTCGAAATTTATACGATGCCTTCTGGGCACAAGATTGTGCTGGCTCATAAAGAAGGTGGGCTTGTTAATATTTCAACCTGGGTAAAAACAGGTTCTATCAATGAGAATGACGAAATTAACGGTATCTCTCACTTTTTGGAACATTTGATGTTTAAAGGTACACATAAACATAAAGCAGGCGAGTTTGATAGAACGCTTGAGGCGTATGGCGCTATTGTAAATGCTGCGACCTGGAAAGATTATACTTTCTATTATGTTACATTACCAAAAGGTCCAGATGAAAAGTATTTTAACGATGCAATAGAGCTCCATGCCGATATGATGCTTGACCCAATTTTGCCAGAAGATGAGCTTGGTGAACCATTCGAATTTGGAAAGCAAGAGCCGCAGCAAAAACGTGAAAGGCTCGTAGTTATTGAAGAAATTCGCATGCGAAAAGACCAACCCGGAACAAGAGTATATAATGCTTTGAATAATGCTATGTATACAAACCATCCTTACAAAAGAGACGTAATTGGAACCCCAGAAATAATTGCTGCAGTGCCGCAAAGCGTTGTAATGGATTATTATAAAAGATTTTATACTCCAAACACTATGACTACGATTGTGGTTGGAGAATTTGATAGTGAAAAAGTACTAGCAAAAGTTGCGAAAGAATTTGATTTTAATGGACGCCAAAATTGTGAACTTCCAGTTCACACAATTGACAAACCGCATGCTGAGACAAAATATCTTGAATTGCGCGGACATTTGAATACTGCGTTTTTGATGTTCGGTTATCTTGGACCACAAGCTAAAGACTTGAGAAACTCTGTCGGGCTTGATATTGTAAACATGGTTCTTGGAGATGGTGCAAGCTCAAGACTTTATCAAAATTTGATTGAAAAGCCAAAAGAAAAAATATTTAATCATGCCGGCACTGATTTTTATCAATTCAGAGATGGCGGAAATTTCTTTGTTGATGCAAATTTTGAACCTGATAAAAAAGATGAGGCAATTAAACTTGTCAAAAATGAAATTCAAAAAATTCTTGATGAAAAAATAACACAAGAAGAACTTGAAAAAGCTAAGAAAAAACTAAAAGTCACTTATGCATCAACGTCTGAAACAGTTTCTGATATTGCGGATAATATTGGTTTCTACATGACAGTGTTGGGCAACCTTGAGTTGGCAAATGAGTATAATGAAATCGTAGAGCGAATTTCAGCCGATGAGGTGCTTGAAATTGCGCGTGAATACCTTGATTTAAATAAAGCAACCATTGCGGTTATGCTTCCGGAGTAAAAATGGAAAAAATATTACTTAAAAATAATGTAAAATTAATTTGTAAAATGGCGAAAAATACGCCGCGAATTGCGTTGACGTGTTTTGTAAATATTAAAGAATGCGAAAAAATACCCGGAATTTATATTATGCTCAGCCGCTTGTTTACGCAAGGCACGAAAACCCGAAGCGCAGAGCAAATTGCTTATGAAATTGAGAAAAATGCGTTCGATATTTATGCTGAAATGAAATCAGATTACTGGAAGTTTAGCTTGTTGTGCCTTAAAGAGGATTTCGAAACAGCCGTAGAGCTTTTGTCGGATATGATGCAAAATTCGACATTTGAAAATTTTGACAAGGAGCTGATTAAATTCAAAGGTGAAACTATTGCCTCGCTTGATTCACCAACGGTAAAAGCAAGAGACGAGTTTGTTAAAAATCTTTATGCTAATCATCAGTATGGGCACACCGGCACATTGATTCTTGAAAACATAGATAAAATTACAAAAGATGATGTTGTTAAAGCGTATTCTGAAATTTTTACACCGGCACAAAAGATTTTTTCCGTGGTTGGTGATATTGAAAAAAATGAAGTGGAAGCTTTGCTAGAAAAATATTTTGCAAATTTGAAGTCTCAAGATGAGATACAGCAGTTTATTACGCCAGAATTAAATAGTAAAAAAGTAGTGAAAATCCCTAAAAAAGATGCCAATCAAGCGCAAATTTATCAGGGCTGGTTTGTTCCTGGGGTTAAATCCGAGGATTCGGCAGCACTGTCTGTTTTGAATACAATTTTGGGTTCTAGCGGGCTTTCGTCGCGATTATTTTTAGAACTCCGTGACAAAAAAGGGCTTGCATATACAGTGCGTAGTATTTATACAAAGTTGCGTCAGCTAGGTGATTTTAGAGTTTATATAGCTACTGAACCAAAGAATATTAAGGTTTCTTTGGAGGGATTTAAGGTTGAAATTGATAAGCTTAAAACTGAACTTGTTAGCGAAAAAGAACTTTTTGATGCAAAAAATAATATTATAGGCAAGGTTGAATTTTTAACCGAAACAAATATTCAACAGTCTGGCATAATGGCTGCGTATGAGCTTGAGGGCTTGGGCTTTGATTATCTAAAAAAATGGTTGGATGACATAAAAAAAGTAAGCGCAAAAGATGTTATGACTGTTGCAAATAAGTACCTTAATGAGAATTATGTGCTTGCCGTGTTGGCTCCAGAAGAAGCAATGAAGGAAATATAGATGGGGCGAGTTGAAGCAGCGCAAAGAGTGAGAATAGGAGTTGAAACGCCGGAAGGACAAATTCTTCAGTTTTTTTGTTATATAAAGCAAGTATGTTCGGATAGGCTAAAACTTATATTTGCGCAGTCAAAACAGCAATTTGCGCAATATTTGCTAGAAGGCAGTATGGTTCGGCTTTCAATCTATACCCCGTCTGGGATTTTGCTTATGGAATCAATGGTTATATCTGCGCCAGTTGATTGTGAGTTTGAAGTTGAATATACAAAATCATCAAAACATATTCAGCGTCGAAAATATGTCCGTGCACGAGTTAATTACCGTTTGATTCTCGAGCAAAATGGTAAAACCTTTACAGCATTGAGTGAAGATATTGGCGGTGGCGGAATCCGCTTTGTGTGCGACTCTAACCTGGCTACTGCAAATGTAATCGGAAAGCTTTATATACCAGATAGCACAAAGAGTATAAGTTTTGCTGGGCAAATATTCGTAAAACCGGGATTTAAGCAAAATGAGTATCTTGTAACATTTGATGAAATTTCGGAAGATGGTAGAAATAAAATTATACAAAAATGTTTACAACTGGAATCAATAAGGATTAGGAAAGATTAATAATTTGTTTAAATTTTGACCAATTTCTTTTTTCCTATTAAACTAGATAATATGATTAGTACTGATAACAATAAAAATATAAAGAAAATTGAGCGAGTGTACAAGACTTGTGGTATTCAAAAGGCGATTGAGGCATGCCAGTCGGAACTTTTGAACGACCCAACAAACCCTCAGTTGCATGTACGCTTGGGTGATTTATACTTGGAGTGGCATTTGGATATTTCACAGGCAAAATCGTATGTCGATGAGGCGATAACAGAGTATCAAAGAGCGCTCGAATCTTACCTCGACTTGCCAGAAATTTATCATAAAATTGGTGTGGCGCTGTATCATAAAAATGAAATCGAAAAAGCTATTAATTATTTTGAAATTGCTATTGATAAATGCCCAAAGTACGATGAGGCGTATTTTATGATAGCTGAATGTTATGTTCGAAAAGGACGTTTTTGGGATGCGGTTGATTATGCAAAAAAATCGCTTGCTGTGTCTAGTTTTGGAAACGCAAAAGCGCACCTTTTAATATATAATATTTTGAAGTTTTCAAATAAGAAAAATTTTGCAAACAAGGTCGCATGCTTTAAAGAACTTTTATTGTTCTTCTTAAAGCTTCCGTTTGATGGAACTGCACAGAAAAATATAGCCAAAGCTCTTTCGTATTTAAGATTTATTCCAATGCTTGTTAGCGGGTTAATTGCGGTTAAGCGCAATGGATTTGAAAAAGCGTTGGAAATTTATCAAGATGCGATTGACAAAGCGCCTGGTTTTATTCTTTTGTATTGCCTCCTGGGTGATATTTACCGTGCCTTGGGACGATACGAGGATGCAATTAACGAGTATAAAATGGCTATTTGGTACGATAGCCTTAATATCTCGGCATATTCATCGTTATGCTTATGTTATGAAGAATGTGGAGATTTGGATGCAGCAATCGAAATTTACCAAAAACTTATTAGTATCCAGCCTGATGTTGCCGAGTATCACGGAAATATTGCGCAAATACTTTTCCTCAAGGGCGAAATAAAAGAAGCTATTGCACATTACCAAAACGCAATAATGTTGAGTCCTAACCCTGTTTCGACAAGTATTATCGCTAGAACTCTAGGATATGTTCATCAAGATGTGGAAAAAAATATAGATGCTGCGATTGCAGCTTATCAGGCAGCGTATATGCTCACCCCAGAGGAGATGGATATTTATATTAATATCGGTAGTGCATTTTATGATAAAGGCGATTATGATAGCGCTTTGTCTGTATATAGAAAAGCTCTTGAGCTTGAACCCCAAAATTCAAAAATTCACTGTAACCTCGGGTATTTGCACTGGGGCAAAGGCGATATCGATGACGCAATAAAAGAATACGAGCTTTCAATTCGTTACGATGCAAATTATGATATTGCTTATAATAATCTTGGGGTGATTTACCTTGATGATTTGGGGCATGTCAAAAAAGCTGCTGATTTGTTTCAAAAAGCAATTGATTGCAACCCAAATTATGCATTGGCTTATTATAATTTGGCTCGTTCTACAGCAATAACTGGGGATAAAATTGAAGCCGCAAAGCTTTACCAGCTTGCCTTGGATGTGAATAAGGTTACTGGCGAGATGGACCCTCAAGATATTACAGAAAGAATTCAGGGGCTTTTTGATTAATGAAACATTCTCAGGACGTTCGAGTTTATTATCATGACACAGATTCCTATGGCGTAGTTTGGCATGGTGCGTATGTCCGCTGGTTGGAAGAAGGTAGAGTTGAACTTTGTGAAATGCTTGGGCTAAAACTTGATGATATGCAGGCTGATGGGGTTACTTTGCCAGTAGTGGATATGCATATTAGGTATAAAGCTTCGGCGTTTATGAATGATAGACTGGTTGTAGAGACGGTTGTTTCTGCGTTAAAGCCCATGAGCGTTACTTTTTCACACACAATAAAAGATAAATCAACCGGACAGGTAAAAATTCAAGCAGAAACAACAATTGTCTCACTTGATAAAAATGGCAAATTAATTAAACGTTTTCCTGATTATATTTATTCTGCTTTTGAAAAAGCTTTGTAAGTTAAAGTCATGCTCTGTCGGCAAACTCGCGTGTAAAACGCGTTACGGACTTTCTTGTTGCTGCAAATTTGGTTGTAAATAATTAAAAATCCCGCCATAAATATTCATGGCGGGATATAAAAACATTACTAAAATTAAACTATTTGAGTCTAACTTTTGTATGTGAACCGTTTCTGTACATTTCGATTTTGTCTTCTCTTGCGAGCCAGCCAAGACCCATTTCAGCAAAGTTGCTAGCGAGGTCAAGGTCTTTTCTCATTTTTGACAAAGATACTTCACCGTTTGAGTTTAAGTATTCCCAGATTTGTCCAGCTGATTGTCCGATAGTTTCCATCATGTGTTCCTCCTGATTTTTAGTAGATTTTTTAAGTAATGCTAACATTTTTATATTCCTTTTTGTTTAACTATAGCCTTGTTTATTATATAATACAAAAAAATATTTTTGTAAATGGAGAAAAATTATGAATCATCTTTTAAGAGGAAATGCATGGAAATATGGAGATAACATTGATACCGATGTTATAATCCCCGCAAGGTATTTGAATACCTCAAATGCAGAAGAATTAGCGCAACATTGCATGGAAGATATAGATGCAAATTTTGCTAAAAAAATTCATCCAAATGATGTAATTATTGCGGGAGAAAATTTTGGTTGCGGTTCATCACGTGAGCATGCTCCAATTGCAATCAAGGCAAGCGGCGTAAGCATAGTAATCGCAAAGTCTTTTGCCCGTATTTTCTTTAGAAATGCCATAAATATTGGGTTGCCAATTTTGGAACACCCAACTTTTACGGATGAGACCACTCAAGGTGATGAAATTGAAGTTAACCTTGAGGATGGAATTTTGAAAAACATAACCACCGGAAAAACGTATCAGTGTAGCGCTTTCCCAAAAGAAATTCAAAATTTAATTCAACAAGGCGGGCTGATAAATTATACAAAAAGTAAATTAGGAGTTGAATAACATGACGTACAAAATAGCATTACTTCCTGGAGACGGTATTGGACCAGAAATTACAGCAGAAGCGCTAAAAGTGTTAAATGCTGCAGGAGAAAAATTTAGTATTGATTTTGAGTTTAAAAAGGCTTTGATTGGTGGATGCGCTTACGAGGCTTGTAAAACGCCGCTTCCGCAAGAAACAATTGATATTTGTAAATCATCTGATGCCGTTCTTTTGGGCGCTGTTGGAGATTGGAAATACGACTCACTTCCACCAGAAGTCCGACCCGAAAGAGCGTTGCTTGGCATAAGAAAAGCTCTTAACCTGTTTGCTAACCTTCGCCCAGCAATAGTTTACGATGAACTAGCTGAGTCGTCTCCGCTAAAGCCGGAAATAGTCTCAGGAGTTGATATTATGATTGTTCGCGAACTCACTGGAGATGTGTATTTCGGCACTCCACGCGGAATTGATATTATTGACGGTGAAAAAATTGGCTACAACAACATGATTTACAAGGAAAGTGAAGTTGAGCGTATTGCGCATGTTGCCTTTCAAACAGCTATGAAACGGAATAAAAAGCTTTGTTCAGTTGATAAAGCGAATGTTCTCGATGTTTCTAGATTGTGGCGTGAAGTTGTTGTTAGAGTCTCAAAAGATTATCCAGAAGTCGAGTTGTCGCATATGTACGTTGATAATGCCGCAATGCAGCTAATTCGCGCCCCAAAACAGTTTGATGTAATAGTTACAGGAAATATCTTTGGCGATATACTTTCTGATGAAGCGTCTATGCTTGCGGGTTCACTTGGCATGTTGCCTAGCGCAAGTCTTTCTGCTGACGGTCCTGGAATGTACGAGCCGATACATGGTTCAGCCCCGGACTTAAGAGGTCAAAATGTCGTAAATCCGATTGCGACAATTCTTTCTGCCGCTATGATGTTAAAATACAGCTTTGCTCGCACTGATGTGCATGACGCAATAGACTCTGCTGTTAAATCTGTACTAAAAGCAGGTTATCGTACAAAAGATATATTGACTGATGATACACAAACCCTCGTTGGTACTGCTGAAATGGGTGATTTAATAGTTAAAGCCCTGTTAAATTAAATGTAAAATATAACATTAACGTATTATACAAAACTCTAATGTTTTTTCATTGTAAACTTTTATAATAAAAGAGTAGTCGGTTATCACCTCAAACACTTTGTTCAGAGATCTGATTTTCGGTGAAGGAATCGCTTTGCGGTTTGGGTAAAGAGAAAGAATAACTGACTACTTCTTAATATAACTTAACATATAAAACGCGCTCTACGCGCCAATCATGCCGGCAACTGATTTTTTGCCGGCATTTTTGAGGCAATTTTTTCTTATATAATGTTTTATATAATATGTATATATTATTAAGTGGATATAACATGAGCGACGCATCAACAAATACAGCAGCACAGCAGGCAATAAAAATTAATGGTGTATCTTTTACGCCAGAGCAGTTACAAAAGCTTAAAAGTAAAGGTGTTGAGTCAAAAGAGCTATGTAATTATTCGCAAAGCCAGTTGACAGCGATGCTTAATGGACAAGACCCAGCAGCTATTAGTGCCGCGTCTAGTTCAGCGACAAATCCGAGCGCTAGCGCATTTGGTGGGCTTACGAACGCAACTAAATCCGTTTCAGATGGAGTTGGCAGCGTGTTTGGCGGATTAACAAACATAGCCACAAGCACAGTAAAAGGTGTAGCAAACGTAGCCACGAGGACAGTGAATGGCGTAACCGCCGGGCTAGATGCTTTAGGCTCAGCGATTTCAGGGCAGAGCGGACTTTATAGCGTACCTTCACAGAGTACGGTGACTCCTCAATCGCAAAGTATTAATGCAATGGCGGCAAAAGCGGCAGCTGGTGCGAATGTTTCGGTAGACCCAGAAACTGCCAACGCAATGACGAAAAGCATGCTTACTCCGCAAGAGCAAGCCGGACAAGCAATTATTATTGACCCTGAAGACGGACTTCCTGCGCTAAAGACTGGTTTGGTTTCTGGTTTGAAGAATGCAACCCAAGATATACAACACACGGGAAAAGTTTCTGATGCTGCTAAAAATCAACTTTCAGCAGCCAAAAACTCTTTAGGTACATTAGATACACAGATTGCGGATTTGGAAAAAGATGTTTCAAGCTTACAAAACTTGAAACCAACAGCAGATAAGGCATACGGTGAGTTAGTTGGCGATATGCGAAAAATCACAGACCCTGCCCAGCAAGCAAAAGTAGACCAATACCAAAATATTTCTGCTAAATATACAGACACACAAGCTACAGCGAACAAACTCAAGGGTGATTATGAAATGATTCCTGAAACGACAACGGATAGTCAAGGGAATACTATTAAAAATCCTCAAAAAGAAGCCCTAAAGCAAGAATATGAAAAAACACAAAAACAAGCAACAGAATTGGAACAACAAAGGAACGCTTTAAAAGCTGAAATGGAAAAAAATCCTCAGCTACAATCAATAGCAAATAACGTGGATGCCATTAATGATTTTACTTCTAATTACAACATTAAAAAGGCTGATTTAAATAAGAAAAAAGAATTTAGAGAATCTGTACGAACTCAGACCAATACGTTGGAAGAATTGATGACAAGCTCGTCAGGCGGAACTTCAACTGATTAAGCATCAGAAAAATAAATAAATAAAATTAATGTTACAAAATCTGTACAAGCTATGTGTTTTGGCGGAACATTGCTTTATAATAATCCTATGAGAGCATTGTTCGTTTTGTTTTTAATGATTTTGGTAACGACTCAGAGCTGTTTCGCCGCGCCAAAACTGAGTTTGCGCGAAGCAATCGGTCTTGCTATAGAAAAAAATCATGATTTGTCGCAAAGCCGTAAAAATATAGAAATTGCAAAAAATAATATTAAAATCGCTAACCGCCTTCAAAACCCTCAGCTGGAAACATCATTTCTTGTTGGGCGTACAGCGCAAGGAAATCCAAACCAGGTTGGCGTTGCGCTCCCCATTGAAATCTTGAAACGTGCGCCGCGTAAAGCAAAAGCTATGTCAGAGCAACGCCTTGTTGTCTCAAATACTGATTTAGAGGCGTTTAACCTCAAAATGAGTGTTAGAGATGCTTATGTCCGTTTAGCCGCGGCTAAGTCAGTGCTAAAGATAGTTAATGAGCAGCAAAAAATCATGCATGATATGGTCGAGCTTACCGAAAAACGCTGTAAATCCGGAAAAGCAGAGCAAATAGAGCTTATGCAGGCAAAAATAATGTACAAGCAGGTCGAAATGCTTCATAATCAGGCTGTAAACCAGGTTGGTGTGCAAAAATATTATTTTAACAAAGTTTTGAACGTTGAAGAAGAAAGCGAGTATGATATTGTGGATGAGGAATTGCCGCAAAATGGTGATTTTCTAAAGCTTATGACCCCGCATCCAAGCTCACCTTTGCCCGATTTTGAGTCGGTAAAAAAATCCGCGTTTGCTAATCGTTACGATATTATTATTGCTCAAAATGAAATTGATGTTGCGCGTGATAACCTGAAACTCGTTTCCCGACAGCGTATTCCAGATGTTCGGGTTCATGGCGGGTACGCGTTTTTGACAACTTACCAAAATAATGAGGAAATTAAAGGTCGTGGTCCTGTTAGCGGTGCTTATGTAGGCGGGGACGTGGATTTACCGGTTTTGTATTCTTTTGCTCCAGAAATTAAAAATGCAAAACTCGAATTGGAGAAAAAGGTGCTTAATAGTCTTTCCATTAAAAATTCAGCAGTTCAGGAACTTAAAAAAGCTTATGGGCAGTTTGAGCTTGCAAGAAAAAATCTTAACTACTATCTTGATGAGCTTTTAGAAACATCTGCCAAAACGCTAAAATCTACCGAACAAAGCTACGCCCAGGGGAAAACCGACCTTAGCAACTTGATTTTGATGGAACAGTCGAATATGGGAATTATGATGAATTATATCGATGCACTTTGCGACTATTATACAGAGTGGATTGAGCTTTTGACCGAAATGAACGTGGAAGAATTTTTGTAAAATGCTTTTATTTTTACAATTGCTTGAATTTGTAGCTTTTTTTAATATAATATTTCTGATAATCAGTTTGAGAGGTGTTTTCAATGGAAATTAATAAAAATTATCAAAATTTGGCGGATAGCTACTTGTTTTCTACTATTGCCAAAAAGGTAAACGAATATGCAAAAGCAAACCCAGATAAAAATATTATACGACTTGGTATAGGCGACGTCACGCTCCCGCTGGCAAAGGCGGTTGTTGGCGCAATGAAAAAAGCCGTTGATGAAATGGGTGTCAAAGAAACATTCCGTGGTTATGGACCAGAGCAGGGGTATGACTTCTTGCGTACAGCGGTTCGTGACTATTATGCCTCCAGAAATACAACTCTTGATATTGATGAAATTTTTATAAGCGATGGCGCAAAAAGCGATGTGGGAAACATTTTGGACCTGTTTGATAAAAATAATACTGTCCTTGTTCCAGACCCGGTTTACCCAGTTTACGTTGACACAAATACTATGGCTGGGCGGAAAATCGTTTATGCCGACGCCAATGAAACAAATGGCTTTTTGCCACTTCCTGATAAATCTCAGCACGTGGACATTATTTATCTTTGTTCGCCAAATAACCCGACTGGCGCTGTATACAACCGTGAACAGTTGAAACAATGGGTTGATTATGCGCTAGAAAATAACGCGGTAATCCTTTATGATGCTGCGTATGAATGTTTTATTACCGATAAAAATCTCCCCAGAAGTATTTTCGAAATTGAAGGGGCAAAAAAATGTGCAATTGAATTTTGTTCGTTCTCCAAAACAGCCGGTTTTACTGGAACTCGTTGCGGATACACAATTGTGCCGGATTCGCTGGTTGTCGACGGTGTGCATTTGCGAAAAATGTGGCTGCGCCGCCAAACAACAAAGTTTAACGGTGTTCCGTATATTGTTCAGCGCGGCGCAGAGGCGGTTTTCAGCCCTGAAGGACAAGCTGAAATCAGCGAAGCAATTAGCTATTACCGTGAAAATGCAAAAGTTATAGCAGATACACTTGACGCAAAAGGTATTTGGTACACTGGCGGAAAGCACTCTCCATACATTTGGCTCAAATGCCCAAACGGTATGGATTCATGGGAATTCTTTGATAAATTGCTTAATGAAATTCAAGTTGTTGGTACGCCTGGGGCGGGTTTTGGCAAAAACGGCAAAAACTTTTTCAGGCTTACATCTTTTGGTGACAAGGCTAAAACCAAAGAAGCAATGGAGAGATTTAAAAATTTGTTTTAAATTAAATTTTTAATAATTTCTCACAATATTCCACTGAAAAGTGCAAATGGGGCTATACACAAGGGTTTTGACCGACCGCCCGCAGTGGCGTGTCTACAACCAGGGCACCTGTAGAGTTAAAGTCCGTCGGGCTAGGATTCCCCCGCAGTGGCGTGTCTACAACCAGGGCACCTGTAGAGTTAAAGTCCGTCGGGCTAGGATTCCCCCGCAGTGGCGGGCTTACCACCAGGGCACCTGTAGAGTTAAAGTCCGTTGGGCTAGGATTCCCCCGCAGTGGCGGGCTTACAACCAGGAACATCTCGGCGGAGGTCTCACGCTGGGTTAGGATTCACATGCGTCCATCTCCCGCGTCATTCTGAGGGAAAGCACTAAATGGCGCTATATACAAGGGTTTTGACCGACCGAAGAATCTACGTGAGGGCTCAGCAAAAATTTGTAAATTGAGCAAGTCCGAAGAATTCTTGACTACATGCAACTGAGATTTTTCTGGCGGAAGTCAATTCCAGAGTGCGTTTTCCCACCCAGAGCTAGAATTCCTCAGAATGACGGAAAAATTTATGGACACAGGTGAATCCTCGCCCAGTGAGAGGTCTTTGGCGAGGGTTTCTGGTGGAAAGCCGCCACTGCGGGGGAATCCTAATCAGACGTGAGGTCTCTGCCGAGGGGTTTCTGGTGGAAAGCCGCCACTGCGGTGAATCCTAGCCGGGCTGAAGCCGGCATGCGTTTTTGGAGTTGGCAACTTTCGCAAACAAGATTTCTCGGAATGCGCAAATGTAACAAATTGTAAAAATGTATTCCAAATCTTGTAAAACCACGCTATGAGCGCTTCGCAACCATGAATAGAATAGAATTCGTGTGTTTTTTTGATTAAAGTTTTATTGATTTTCGCCGAAATGAATAATATAGGTGTATTGTAAGGAGAATGCCATGGACATAA
>CAZVBZ010000035.1:0-9257 GCA_964626145.1 uncultured Muribaculaceae bacterium
ATTCTGAGGGATTTTAGCTTTAATTGGTAAAACGTAGGCTATAGTTGTTTTCCGCCCGAAGAATCTCGTAGCGGGCTAAGAAAAATTTAAACTGCACTTGAAAATCTTATCGTTTTTTGATAAAATTAAATAATGTAGAATGTTAGAAAATTTATGAGGGCGTAGTAATGCACACAAAAAAATTTACTTTTAAAGACGTAAAAAACGTTTTTAGCTCGCTTTTAATGCCCCCCCCCCCCTACTCTAGCAAGGGTTTCCAGGTTTTTAGCTAAAAATAAAAAGCATGGTTGGACTCTTGCTGAGACGTTAATTACTTTAACAATTATTGGAGTAATTGCGGCTTTAACTGTGCCGAATTTAACCCAAAAATGGAAAAAGCAAGAGCGAATTTCTCAACTCCAAGTTGCTTATTCTATTCTACAAAACGCAAACAAAATGGCGATTGCAGAGCACGGAGACCCAAGTACCTGGGATTATTCAGGTGAAAATAGAGCTAAAATTTATATGGAAAAATACTTTATTCCATACATTAAGAGCAATAATCAAGGTAAAACTTTACAAGAATTAAAGGACGAAACTAATTATTACATTTACTACGTAAATGGGAAACAATTAGTTGGGCGATACACCTCAGAAACTTATAACATATTTCTAGAAAATGGCATGCTTGTTAACAGTGCAGCAGTACCAGGAATAATGTTCTTTGTCGACCTAAACGGACTCAAAGGTCCAAACATACTGGGTAATGATATCTTTATATTTAATCCTCCTGATCTTAGGAGTACTACGAATATGGTTCGACCCCTTATTGGTGGCAACGAGAAATATTGTACGCCAGGCTACATGACAAGACCTAACAGACCCACAAGTTACGCTGGTTTTTCTTGTGCATTTGAAATTATAAAGAACGGTTGGAAAATACCAGACGATTACCTGATTAAAAAGTGGTAAACTATCAACTTTAACGTTAGGCTTGGCATAAAAGTTCTCAAACCGGAGCTACTTGTGCTATAATTCAAGTATGAAAAAATACGTAATTTGGATAACAGAAATTCTTATTTGGATTTTTGTCATAATTGTTTTAATTATGGGACTTTTTCTGTACAAACATCTTAAACTTAAAGAAAAGCACAGTTACCACGCATTTTTTGCCGACACAAATGGAATAAGAAACGGCTCTCCGGTAAAAATAATGGGAAACGAAATTGGCTACGTTTCAAATGTTAAAGTTATAAACAGCAGCGAAATATTTATTTCTTTTGTAATTACAAAACCCGGCATTGCAATTCCTGCTGGTACTGTCGCCAATATTGAAACAACCGGGCTTGTCGGCTCTCGCTCGCTCGAACTTTATCCACCAGAAACAAAGGCAGAAACAGGCTCAGAACTTATTATTCCCTCAAATCCAGAAAGGGTTCAAGGGGTATTTACAAACTCAACAAGAACTGCAGAAATAATTTATGCCGCGGCAAACGGTGTAAACAAAATGATTGACGTAGGACAAATTCCCGCTATTCGAAAATTAGTTCATAAAACTTACAAAGAGTCAACTTCTTACGGTGCAAAAATTGACCAAATCAATGACCGCCAAAATGAAGCCATAAACCAACTTCAGGACAATCAAAAACTTAAAGATTTTAATAAAAAGATGGAGAACTTATCTAAATGACGACACTAACAGATGAAAACGTACTTATTTGCGATTATCCGCTCGTGGAACACAATTTGAGCGTTATTAGAAACAAAGAAACTACTCCCGAAATATTCAGGAACGCAACAAGACGGCTTGCATACATTTTGTTGTATCAAGCTTACAGCAACCTCCCGATGAAAACAGTTGAAACGCAAACCCCTATTTGCAAAACGCAAACACGCATTATAGATACCGAAGCCGATATAATTATTGCACCAATACTCCGTGCTGGACTTGCGTTTGCGGATGTAGCGGCAGAAATCTTGCCCCAAGCAACAATTCGCCACATTGGAATGTACCGCGATGAAGAAACACTCCAACCAATCTGGTATTACAACAAAACACCAATTGAACTTGAAAATCCGCTAAACACCTATGTTTACGTACTTGACCCAATGCTCGCAACCGGAAATTCTTCCATCGAAACAATAAATCTTTTCCTGAAAAAAGGCATGAAAGAAGAAAACCTCACATTTGTAAACCTAATTGCCTCGCCACAAGGAATTAAAAATATTCGCAGCCGATTTAAAAAAATTCGTATAGTAACCGCGCACATAGATGAAACTCTAAACGAAAAGGGTTACATAGTTCCAGGTTTGGGCGATGCTGGCGACAGATTATTTAATACATTTTGCTAATTATGTTTTATTTCGAGAAAATCAATAACAAAAAAATTCTAAAATCCAATCTCCTAGAAGGATTAAACCATTGTTTTACAACTCGTGAAACAGTTATTCGCAGCGCGGAATCAGGCTTGGAAAAAACCGTTGCCGAAAATACGCACGACTTTTGCAAGTATCTTGAAATCGCCCCCGCAAACCTAATTGCACCCACGCAAACCCATAGCGCAAATATAGCCGTTTCCAAAATTGAAAAAACGGACTATCCAGACACCGATGCGGTTATTTTAACCAATAAAACCCAAGCAGTTTATCTTAATTTTGCTGATTGCACGCCCATTATACTCTTTGATTCTGTCAAAAACATTGCAGCCATTGCCCACGCCGGCTGGCGCGGAACCGCGGGGAAAATAGTTTCCAAAACCGTTGAGAAAATGATGCGAGACTACAACTCTAATTGCGCTGATATAATCGCCGCAATCGGTCCAGCTATTGGCGTTTGCTGTTATCAGGTCGGCGAAGATGTTTACAAAAAGCTTTCACTTACGGTTGAAAATCCAAATTCTTGTTTTAAAATAACAAAAGACAAGATATTTGCAAATCTAAAAGAGATAAATAACCAACAGCTATTAGCCTGCGGAGTAAAGAATATAGATATATGTGATTATTGCACTTCTTGTTCGAATGAGTTATTTTTTTCTTATAGAAAAGAAAACGCTACAACTAGTCGCCATAGCGCAATAATAAAGTTAATATAAAATTGAAAGATAGAGGAAAAAAATGTCAGTTATAGAAAAATTTTCAGCAATTTCAAGTACAATTACAAAATTATTTGAATTTATTACAACATCAGATATTATAAAAGACGATGTAGAGGAATATTTAAAAACAGTTTCAGCGTATAACCAATCGCCCAGCAATATTCAAGCTGTTTTGATTCCATATCTTTTTGAACGCAACATTAATCAAAAAAGTATTTTTAAACTATATATTGAAAATACAGAAATTAAAGACCAAACAGAACTTTCAATCGTAAAAAGCCTAGAATCATCATTCGAAAGCATATTTGAAATCAAAAAAGTTCTCAGGAACGGTTTTTCATTCCACAACCTTTTAAACGAAAAAGAATACAACGTACTCCCACTCGTTAAAATGACAAACTTTAGAAACGTTCTTCCCGGACAGTTTGTAATTTCGCGTATTTTTAAATTTGAAAACGAGTTTTATCTTATAGAAATATCAAATGTTTATGCTAGTTACCAAAAAGACGATGTTTACAGGTACGCAATTGCAAAACTTCTAGAAAAACCCGAACTTTTATACATTGACAACCCCGAAAAACAATCCGAGATTGAAAAGAGCATCAATACTTTTAGCACAAAATTTAAAGAGTTTTTCTCAACAGACGAACTAATAACGGATAACAAAAACGTAGACGAACTAATCAGCCTGTTTAATGATTATTGCGACAATCCTGATGAGTCACTGAAAGAGCAGATTTCACAATACATTAAAGAGCCGAAAGAATTTAACTTTTTTAAAGTTAAGGAATTTGAGTCTCAATACAATAATTTTCTTGAAAACTCTATTGGTGGCTTTTCTTCACACGACTCACATTACGATGTGGGTATGATTTTTGATAAGGAAACCGGCTTGTACATCATCCCATTTTGGGCAACGCTTAAACACGGTTTTGAAACAGACTACAAAACCATCTCAAACTACGAAGACTGTCTAAAATCCATTATAGAAAACGACAAAATCCCAGACAAAATACTAGTTCGTTTAAACTCCCAATATCCAAACTTCATGAACATTGTAAATGAAGTTATGCAAAAGAATTACACATTTGACGAACTTATTCAAACCTATAAAATAGACTACTTGACGAAAAAAATATATTCGCCAACAACCGTCCTATATTCTTCTGAAATTTTTACAAAGACTATAACAATGATTGAAGAAGAAGAAACACAAAGTGTTTCTAACAAAAAAGTTCGCCCAAATGAGCCATGCCCATGCGGAAGCGGCAAAAAGTATAAAAAATGCTGCGGCGCAAACAAATAAAGTGCGGGTGAATCCTAGCCCGACGGACTTTAACTCTACAGGTGCCCTGGTTGTAGACCCGCCACTGCGGGCGGGTGAAACTCTTGCATATAGCATCATTTGGCGGTTTCCCGCAGAATGACGCAGAGGATGGATACTCGAAGAATCTATGGTGTCTGATAGTCAATTTGTGGTGTTTTTTTAAACAACGAACACAAAAACATTAAGCAAAAGAGACTTGTTTCAAGGCTCTTTTTAGTTTTTAAATTATGCATTTGTATTTAAATTTTTCTGCTGGGTTTTGCCACGATCGCCTATATAGGCATCTACCGCACTTGCAACAGATAATATAACACCTGCAATACAAGAAGGAATTATCACCTTCTTATTAAAAATTCCATATTTATTTAATAGAACCAACCTAGCTAAAAACATCGAAACCCCAGCTCCAAAAAATGCAGCCCCAGGACCTGTTCTGCCATCTATAAATTGACCAAGTCCAGGTATTAACGCTGAGGCTACACCTTTCCCAACACCTCCAGTTTTCCTTTCCTGAGGAACAGGAGCAGAATAAACAGCCGTTCCAACAGGTTGCACATTCATAGTCATGATTTTTCACCTTCACCTTTCTTGAGAAATACGTAACGTATTAACACTATTCACAAAATTATAAAAACCACAAATAGAGAAAAATTGCCCTATCCTATCCTATCCTATCCTATCCTATCCTATCCTATCCTATCCTATCCTATCTAGCATTATGCCGCACCGCTACTACATTTGCAAGATTGTAACAATATTTTTACATTTGCGATTTTTGAATAATTATTGCATTATCGCAAGTGCAATATCAGCTCTTAAATTTCTTGTGTTTTATCCAATTCTTCACCTACACTCACACGCCGAGGTTTCTCGAGTCATTCTGAAGGAATTAGCTTTGGGTGGGAAAACGTAGTCTGGGCTTGGATTGCGACCGAAGAATCTCGTGGAGGGCTAAGGAAAATTTAGACTACACTTGAAATTCTTATCATTTTTTGATAAAATATAATAATTAGAATTACAAAAGCAATGAAAAAGGATAGAAAATGAACTACGACAATTCTACTTTTAAAAACGTAAAAAACGTTTTTAGCTCACTTTTAATCCCCCCCCCCTACTCTAGCAAGGGTTTCCAGGTTTTTGGAGAATTTTAAAATGCGTAAAAAGTTTGGTTTTACGCTTGCTGAGGTATTGATTACGCTGGGAATTATAGGAATTGTTGCCGCAATGACAATACCCAATTTAATGCAAAACTGGGAGAAACAAGCAAGAATTACGCAAGTTAAAGCGGCGAAATCCATTCTTTCACAAGCTTTCACTATGGCAGTGGCTGAACACGGACCCGCTACGGACTGGGATTGGGATGACAGGTCAAATTTTGCAAGAACATATATTTTCCCCTACCTCAAGACAACCAGCATATTACCCCAAGACGCTACATACGCACAAGCAAAAACTATGTTTGGCGCGTTCCTCTTTCCGTATGATCCCAGCGGTAACAAACAAAATCACTGGCATATTGAAAGGGGAAGCTACGCGATTTTAGCAAATGGAATGAAAGTATACGTTATGGTTAATACAACATGGGCAGATGACGAGTTTGATTACCTTGCCGCAAGAATGATTATTGATGTTAATGGCGACAGAGGGAAAACAATGCTCGGCAATGACATTTTTATTTATACAATACAAGCAAAATCTGGTAAATTTATATCTGATGGCGGAATAATGGGTGCGATGCGCTTCGGTCCGGAAGGTTTCAACACATTAGATGAAATGTTAAACGAGAGGTACAATGGCGGCTGCAACAAAGCAAGCGTTGATGGAAATGCAGCTTATCCGGGCTACGCCTGCGCGCGCTTACTAGAGCTTAACGGTTGGCAATGGCCGAAAGATTACATAATTAAAAAATGGTAAGCCCTATTAGGCAGAACAAATGTGAAGCTACAAGATGGGTAACACGCCACATTCCAGCCGCATTTTGTTCTACTGCCTTTTAGGCTTGTTTTTACTTATTTATTGAACTTGCTCAATCACCATTTGTTGCGAAATATTAAATTTATGCAGCACAAAAAAAATTATGTTTGAAAAAAATTATATTTGGGTTATGATTGTAATACAGTCAAGAGCCAGCAAAATAGAATGAAAAAGTGTCATTCTATAGCTTTTGCAACGAAAGAATACTATACTCAAGAAATATAAAAAGAGAAGGTGAAACATGGGAATAAAAGGTAAAGTTGACAGAATGGTAGTTCTCGCTTGTGAAGAATGCAAAAGAAGAAACTATACCACAACAAAAAACAAAAAAACTTTGAAAGAAAGAATGGAACTTAGCAAATATTGTCCGTTCTGCAAAAAACACACAACACACAAAGAAACAAAATAGTTTTAATTTGAGTTTCAATGATTAGATATTGAAACTCATAGGCGTCCTTAGTTCAGTTGGTAGAACGTCGGTCTCCAAAACCGGATGTCGAGGGTTCGAGTCCTTCAGGGCGCGATTTATAAAAGATGAGGCAACTTATGGGATTACAAGAAATTAAAGAATCTATAATTACATACTTTAAAGGTGTAAAAGTCGAATGGGGTAAAATTACTTGGCCCGCAAAAGATCAAGTGAGAAATGAAACCATTGCAGTAATCCTTATTGTCTTTGCCTTTACCATATTTATTTTGCTTTTGGATATGGTATTTAAAGGATTTTTTAATCTTATAAAGCTGGGATAGTACTTAATACGGGAAAGAATAATGGCTGAAGATAAAACACAAAAATCAACAGAAGTGGAAGAACTTTTAAACGAAAAAGATGCAGGATTGCACGCGTCAAAAGAAAAAGCTCCACAAAAAAGATGGTACATCGTTCATACATACTCTGGACACGAAAACAAGGTTAAGGTCAATCTGGAAAAACGTATCGAGTATATGAACATGGGAGACAAAATCTTCCGCGTTGAAGTGCCGCAAAAAACAGTTACTAAAGTTAAAGACGGCAAAAAACAAGACCGTGACGAAAAAATCTTCCCCGGTTATGTTTTAGTTGAAATGATTATGGACGACGACAGCTGGTATGTTGTTCGACACACCGCAGGAGTAACAAAGTTTGTCGGCTCCGCAAAACGTCCTATCGCAGCAAAAGACAGTGAAATTAAAAAAATCATTCACAGAACACAAGGTCAAACAGTTAAAATTGAACTTGATGTTAAAGTCGGTGACAAGGTCAGAATCGTTTCTGGTCCATTCGCAGACTTTATTGGAGATATCACGGAAGTTTATCCGGATAAATCAAAAATCAGAGCTAATGTTTCAATTTTCGGACGCGAAACACCGGTTGAATTGGAATACAAGCAAATTCAAAAAGTATAATTTATTAGCAAAGTGGCAGGTTTCCTTTATTTAAGCCGAAGAAAACCGCTATGACCACGAAAGGAGAATAAAATGGCAAAAAAAGTCGTAGGAAAAATCAAACTACAAATTCAAGCCGGTAAGGCTAACCCGTCACCTCCGGTAGGTCCAGCATTGGGTCAACATGGGGTGAATATTATGGACTTCTGTAAGCAATTCAACGCTAAAACAGAAGCACAAGCTGGATACATCATTCCGGTTGTAATCGATGTTTATGAAGACAGAAGTTTTTCATTCATCACAAAATCACCTCCGGCAGCTGTATTGATTAAAAAAGCTCTTAATCTTCAATCAGCTTCCGCAGCACCGAACAAAACAAAAGTCGGTCAAATCACTCAAGCGCAGCTTGAAGAAATTGCTAAAACTAAAATGGAAGACCTTAACGCAACCACTTTAGAAGCAGCAGTAGAAATGATTAAAGGAACATGCCGCTCAATGGGCGTTACCGTAGCAGAATAATAATGGGAGGCGAAAGCCCGCGGGGAAATTAAACTCCACAGACGCAATCGGCGTCAAAACCGTACAGGCAAGCCGCTAAAACCATAAAGGAGAAATAATGAGTAAATTAACTAAAAAACAACAAAAAATAAACGAAATGCTCGAAGGCATGGTTCAACCAACCAACGCTAAAGAAGCATTAACCAAACTTCAAGAAATCTCTAAAGCAGTTTCTAAATTTAACGAAACAGTTGAATGCCACATGAGATTAGGTATTGAAGTTAAACACGCAGACCAACAAATTCGTTCAACAGTTGTACTTCCAGCTGGTTTGGGTAAAGATGTTAGAGTTTGTGTTATTGCAAAAGGTGCTAAAGCTACCGAAGCAAAAGAAGCTGGTGCTGATGAAGCTGGAGCAGAAGAAATTATCGATAAAATTTCAGGCGGCTGGTTTGAATTCGACACATTGATTGCAACACCTGATTGTATGGGTATGCTCGGTAAACTCGGTCGTGTTTTGGGTCCTAAAGGTTTAATGCCAAACCCAAAAACAGGAACAGTTACTCTCGACGTTGCTAAAGCTGTTAAAGATGCTAAAGCCGGTAAAGTTGAGTTCCGCGCAGACAAACAAGGTATGATTCACGTACCTATCGGAAAAGCAGATTTTAAACACGAAGATTTGATTACAAACTTTGCAACACTTGCAGACGCTGTAATTAAGGCTAAGCCTGCTTCTGCTAAAGGTGTATACATTAAGTCTGTATTCTTGACTACAACAATGGGTCCGAGCATTAAGCTTGACAACAAAAACCTTGCTGCTGACGTAAAAGAATACCTCGGCGCATAAGAATAAAACTAACGCGTAAAACAAAAGGCATTTGAAAATTCAAATGCCTTTTTATTGCAATTTGAATTGCATTTGTGTAAAATTATACTATGAGTAAGAAAAGAGAAGGAGAATATCATGCTATCAGCGGGGAGGGGGGGGGGGCCGGGGGGGGGGGGGGGGGGGGGGGGGG
>CAZVBZ010000035.1:9267-18078 GCA_964626145.1 uncultured Muribaculaceae bacterium
ATGCATTTTTATTTCAATTTGAATGGTATTTGTTTAAAATTATACAATTATTAAAAAAAGCGAAGGTCAATCCCCCCCCAAAACCCCCCCCCCCCCCCCCCCCTCCCCGAAATGCACGCCCAGTCTGAGTTTCAGCGTTTGTATAAATAATTATAACTATGAAAAATTTATTGGTAACGCGATTGAATCTTGTCTAAAGCTAAATAAATCTTTGTTAAAAGAAATTATTATAGTTGATGATGGTTCAACAGATAACTCAAAAGTCGTAATCCAGTCCTATCAGCAACGTTACCCGGCTTTAATTAAAGCAGTTTTTCAGCAAAACCAAGGACAACTTTCCGCACTGAAAACAGGCATTAAAAATGCAACCGGTGATATTATTTGTTTTTTGGACGCAGATGACTATTATTTAAACGACAAATATCTTGATGATTTAAAAAACCTCTATGAAGATAAGACATACGTAGATATGGTTTTCAGCGAATTACTACGACACAAACCTAATGAAAAAATATCAGACTTGCCTGCTGCCTATCCCGACATTGATTATGGAACAACAAAATATTTGTGCACCTATAAGCCACAGTGGATTGGACGCGCAACATCAACTATATCTTTAAAAATTGATTACGCCAGAACAATTGCCAATATTCCTGACTCTTTTGATATTGATTGGAAAATTCGAGCAGATGATGTTTTGATATTCGGCGCATCTGTTTTGGGCGCACACAAGTATTTCTTCAACAAAACGCAAGTCGGCTACCTCGTGCACGGAAATAATAATTTTTATGATAATTTCCAAAAATACAAAGGACGTACATATAAAAAGAAACGCTTTCACAATATTAAAGAATTAGTAAAATACTTTAGCACGCTATCGAATTCGAGACTTCCTGCTGCCGATAAAATGTATGAAGAATCGCTAAAAATCCCTAAAAATAGAGCTTTCCTAAGGCTTTACGCTAGGCTTTTTCTTAAAAAGCCAAATATCAATATTATTTATTTTGTAAAAACTTACTTTCGGTATTTACTCTGCCCCAAAACAAATAAAACATTCTAAAAATATCCTGCAAATGGTTGATACCTCAACACCAAAAATATAGGATTATATTCTTGTATTAGGGAAAATTACGAGGTTGTTGTGAATAAATCCGCTACTTTTGCACTGATTTTAGGGATTGCCCTTATATTAGCAGTACAACAAATCGAGTCAGGTTCAATTGGCATGATTATACAGCCTGTGGCGTTTTTGATTGTTATTGGCGGAACATTTTGCGCCGCGCTAGTAAATTTTACACCTAATGTTATAATAAACGCCATAAAATCAGCCAGCACAATATTTTCACCAAACAAAGATAACTCAAAACAAGTGATAGACGATATTATTGAAATCGCCTACTATGCAAGAAGAAATGGACTATTCGCGCTAGAACAAGTAGTTGAGGAAATTAAAGATGGCTTTTTGACCCGTGGAGTACAGCTTTGTGTTGATATAAACAATCCGCAACTTATCCACGATATTCTCGAAGGAGAAATTGCCTATGAAGAAGAACAAGAGCTAATAAATTCCCGCGTGTTCGAAGCCTTAGGCGGCTATGCCCCAACCTTTGGAATCGTCGGCGCAGTAATGGGGCTTATACAAGTTATGAGTAGTATGCAGGAAATAGACATACTCGCAAAAGGTATCGCTACCGCGTTTGTTGCAACACTTTATGGCGTAGGATTTGCCAACTTAATTTTCTTACCCATCGCAGGCTGCCTAAAACAACGATTACGCGAAAAAATTATGCTAAAAGAAGTCGTTCTACAAAGTTTAATGTCTATTCAAATGGGTGAAAATCCAGCCATTATTGAAGAAAAACTACTTACCTATATAAAATATCATAACAAAAATCATTCAATAGGAGTCCAAAGCGTTAACTGATGCGAAAAGACTATTACTCAAATTCTAAAGATTATATAAACCGATGGGTCGTTTCTTACGCCGACTTTGTAACAATGCTATTGGCAATGTTCATGGTTATGTTCGCAGTCTCTCAAAATGACACAAAACAACTTTCTACCGCGCTAAAAAAAACTTTTGGAGTAGAAAAAATACAAGCTACGCAACCAATAGAAAAAGAAAATTCAAGTACTGTTTATCTAGCCCAACAAGTTGATACAACCAGCCAATTATATGAAAAATTTAAAGAAAAATTTGCAAAAAATACATCATTAAGTGTAGTAAAAGAAAAGCGAGGAATAATAATTCGTATAAATGATACAATGCTTTTTGATGAAGGTTCTGCTATAATAAAACCAGAAGCCAAAGTTACGCTTAATCAGGTTACATCAGAACTCAAAGCTATTGAAAACCCGATAATTATAGAAGGACATACAGATTCAACACCTATAAAAAATCAACAATACCCATCAAATTGGGAGCTTTCAACAGCAAGAGCAACAAACATCATCAAATATCTTATAGAAAACAACCTGATTAGCCCAAAAAGGCTTTCCGCCGTCGGATATGGCGAATATATGCCAATAAGCGAAAACACTTCCAGCGAAGGCAGAGCCAAAAATCGTAGAGTTGACATAATAGTACTAAGTAGCAAATAGTTGGAGAAAAAAAATGGCAAAACCAAACCAACCAAAAGACATAAAACCACAAGCAGATGAAAAATCAGCAGGCGCAAATAACAGCCTAGGACGAATTATAGCAATTAATCTCGTCACTACCATTTTGATTTGTATAATTGTTTTTGTTATAAATATGATTTCTATGCAAAAAGTACTAAATAAAGTTGAAAGCATTTCTATTGCTAATGGCACCGCAGAAGAAGCCGAAACAGTCGGAGAAGAAATAGAACGAGGCTTGATAGTGGATATGGGCGAGTTTACAATGAACCTCGCAGACATAAACCCTCGCAGATATTTAAAAGTTAATGTTGCATTAGAGCTTTCTAAAACCGATACCGACAAACAAGCGCTTGCAAATGCTAAAGGACAAGAGTCCGCTGGCGGACACGGCGCTTCCGCAGGAATAGACCCAATGAAAACCATTGAAGAAGAAATGAATCAATTCAAGCCAGCAATCCGCGACGCAATAATAACAACTCTTTCCAGCAAAACATCAGATGAGCTTGCTACTGTTCCAGGCAAAGAGCTCGCAAAAGAACAAATTTCAGAAGCCGTCGACGCCATTTTTAATGGAGATAGAGAGGTTATGCGTGTTAGCTTTGGGCAGTTCATAATGCAGTAACAAAGGGCTATTTCAGTGTCAGAACAAGATATAAATGAAGAAATAAACCAAACCTTAGAAAATCTTTCGTCATTAAATATTGATGACGCTGAGTTGTATTTGCGCCAAGATGAAGATGACGAAGACTACAAAAAAGGTTACAAACTATACAACTTTAGACGTCCAGATAAGTTTTCAAAGGACCACCTTCGCGGGCTACAAGATATTCACCGAGAATTTTCACGCCAACTTTCGATGGCGCTTACTGCTTATCTGCGTATGCACCTTGAAGTAAACGTTGTTTCTGTCGACCAACTTACATACGATGAGTTTACTCGCTCTATGCCAACACCTATTACTATCGGGGTTTTTGAGCTTTCGCCCCTCCCAGGACAAGCATTAATCGGCATAAGCTTTGAAGTTTTGTCTAGTATTGTTGACCGTATGCTAGGTGGGGTTGGAATTAGTGAAAACAACAACCGCGAATTGACAGATATAGAAGAATCTTTAGCCAAAAAAGTTGTTGAAAGAACGGTTAAAACCTTAGAATCTGCCTGGAAGCATATCATGCCCGTTCAAGGAAATGTTGTCGATTTAGATAACAACTATACACTGGTTCAGGTTGCCACTCCAGGTGAAATTGTTGCCCTAATTACTCTTGAGGTGCAAATTGATAACAAGCATTTCGGCTTGATAAGTCTTTGTTTTCCATATCCAATATTAGAAAACATATTGCCTCAGTTGACAACTCAACACATCTACCAAACAAAAGGACTCAGCGCAACAAGCGAAGAACGCCAACAAATGATAAACAAACTAAACACATCTACTGTAGATATAAAAGTTATCCTTGGCGACACAGAGGCAACGCTTCAAGATTTAATTGATTTAAAAATCGGCGATGTCATAAAATTAAACAATAAAGCGACAGACAACCTGATTATGGAAGTTAACGACAACAAAAAATTCTTTGTCCGACCAGGAACGTTAAAAAACAAAGTCTGCGTAAAAATAACCGACCGATACAACGAAACAGATGACATACTAAAAGCTTATATATAGGGGGGAAAATGTTTGACGACGAATTAGAAAATACAAATAACGAAAATATGGACTTCAATGAAACTACTGAAGCGCCGCAAAACCAATCAGTTGAGTCAACCGAAGAATACTCTGAGCCTGTAACAGTACAACCGGTTCAGTTTACCTCTTTTGACGCAAGTTCCCAAACTTCTGGAGAAGAAAACCAAAACCTTGATTTACTCATGGACGTTAAACTTCAACTTACGGTTGAACTCGGACGTTGCGAACTCCCTATAAAAAAAGTTCTTGAACTAACTAGAGGCTCCATCGTAGAGCTTGACAGAGTCGCTGGCGAGCCAGTTGCTCTTTACGCAAATGGAAAACACGTTGCCAACGGCGAAGTTGTTGTTATTGAAGACAACTTTGGTTTAAGAATTACAAACATTTCTGAACCGGAAGAAAGATTAAAAGACATTCAATAATTTATAAAACTTTTACAGCGAACTAGTCCATAGTTCGCTTTTTTAATAAAGCAATATTTTCTATATGATATGTGTGACAAAACATGTCAACAGGCTGAATATATTGTGCAATAAAGCCTTCTTCTTTAAATAATTTCAGGTCTCGAGCGAGCGTTGATGGATTACAACTAACATAAATTATCAAATTTTTACTTAATTGCGCAGAAGTCTTTACCGCTTCTGGCGCAAGCCCTTTTCGCGGCGGGTCAACAATAACAACATCAAAAGTTTTGCGCGCACTTAAAAGCTTATCCAGTTGAACTTTTGCATCACCAGTCAATACTTCAAAATTTTTATATCCGTTAAGTTCAACGTTTTCAATTGCATCGACGGTTGCCGGCGGAAAATCTTCAACACACGTAACACTTTTGGCAATATCGCCTAAAAATATCCCAAAACTTCCCACTCCAGAATACGCATCAAGGATTTGCGGCTCAGTAATTTCCCTCATAATCATTGACTTTACCGTGGCTAGTATGTTTAACGCTGAGTCTGGATTTACCTGAAAAAATGACTCCGCAGATATTTGATAAGTTTTATCTCCGAGCACTTCTCGATAAAAGCCACGCCCCACAATTGTTTCAGACTTCCTACCTAAAATTGTATTTGTTTTTTGAGTGTTAAAATTTACACAACAACCAATTACCTCACTAAATCGCTCAAAAACATTATTCGCAAGGTATTTTAGGCTTGTGCAAACTTTTTTATCATTAACTACGAAATTCACAAGTACACTGCCATCACTAGCTGAATGCCGAAACACAATATGGCGCAAAAGCCCTTTATGTCTTTTTTCATTATAAGCGCTCACGCCGCATTTTAAAGCCTCAGTACGAATGAATTCTGTGATTTCATCAATAATCTTCGGTTGAATTGGACAATGCTTTATATTAACAAGCTCGTGCGAATTTTTCTTGTAATAACCCGCCAAAATCCGCTTGGAAACTTTAGTTTGCGAAACTGGATACTGTATTTTGTGTCGAAAAGCTTTAATCTCTGGCGATGGAATAACATCTCTCACCTCATAATCTTGTCCAGAAATTTTTCGCAATGTTTCACAAACGATTTGTTTTTTCTGGCGAAGTTGCTCTTTATACTCCACATGCTGCCAGCAACAGCCGCCACACACCGACGATAAAGCACAAAAAGGCTTAATCCGGTATAATGAAGGCTCTAAAATCTCAACAAGCCGAGCTTTCGCGAAGTTTTTGTTAACCGAAATAATTTCAGCCAAAACTTTTTCCTGCGGAGCCACGCCGTCAACAAACACAACCGTTTCACCACATCGTGCTAATCCAGCTCCTTCAAAAACTAGTTTTTCAACAAAAAGCTCTAACTTATCGCCCTTTTGCATTACAAACTCATAACTTTCAGAATATCATCAAGATTTGAAGTGGTCTTTTTGACTTCTGCACCAGAGTATTTAATCGCGCTATCAGGGTCTTTTAGACCATTTCCGGTCAAAATACAAACAATTTTTTTACCCGGCTCAACTAATCCAAGTTTATTCGCCTTAATAACGCCTGCAACGCTCGCCGCAGAAGCTGGTTCGGCTAAAACACCTTCTGTTTTTGCCAACAAACGATAAGCCTCAATAATTTCGTCATCCGTAACAAAATTTATAACACCACCGCTTTTATCTCGCGCATTTTCGGCTTTTTCCCAACTAGCAGGGTTACCAATTCGAATAGCCGTAGCAATCGTTTCGGGATAAAGAATTCTTTCGCCTTTTACGATTGCAGCAGCCCCCTCTGCCTCGAAGCCCATCATTTTAGGCAATTTTTTTGACTTGCCTTGCGCAAAGTATTCTTCATAGCCTTTCCAGTATGCCGTTATATTACCAGCATTTCCAACCGGAATAAAGTGATAATCCGGAGCATCACCCAAAGCCTCTATAATCTCGAATGCGCCTGTCTTTTGACCTTCTATACGATACGGATTAACTGAGTTAACAAGCTTAACCGGGTATTTTTCGGAAATTTTACGCACAACTTCAAGCGCCTCGTCAAAATTACCATCAATTGCAATGATTTCAGCCCCATACATCATAGCTTGGGAAAGTTTTCCCAACGCAATATACCCATCTGGAATAAGCACAAATGTTCTCATTCCGGCTTTTGCGCCAAACGCAGCAGCCGAGGCAGAAGTATTACCAGTAGATGCACAAATAATAGCTTTTGCGCCTTCTTCTGCTGCTTTAGAAACAGCCATTGTCATACCGCGATCTTTAAAACTTCCTGTCGGGTTCAAGCCTTCTAGTTTAAGATATATTTCACAATCTAAACCGATTTTGCGAGCAAGATTTTCGGCTTTAACAAGCGGCGTATTCCCTTCATTAAGCGTAATTACCGGAGTTTTTTCAGAAACCGGAAGATTCGCTCTATATTTGTTTATAAGACCTTGATAATGTTGATTTGTGCTCATAATTTCTCCTAATCCATTACTCTGATTAAATTTATAACTTCGTTTATACCTGCATTTGCTTTTAATTCAGCAATTGCAGCATTAATATCTGATTCTAAACATTTTGCCGTTATAACAACAACCTCAGCCGTTTTTCCATCAGCTTCATCGCTGTCTTTTTGAAGCAAACTGGCAAGATTTATATTATGCTTACCGCAAATTGCACCAATAGTACCAATTACGCCAGGTACGTTGCTAACATTAAGTAGCATGTAGTATTTATTCTTTGTGTCTAAAATTGAGACAGGAACAGCGTTTTCACTATGAGTGCACCTCATCATCGGTAGCATGTCGTCACTTTTGTGTAATTCTGAACAAATCGCTACAATATCACCCACAACCGAGCTTGCTGTAGGGAATTCACCTGCGCCTGGTCCAGACAGCACAATTTGCCCTACTGGCTCACCCTTTAGTAAAACAGCATTTGTTACACCATTTATGTGAGCGAGCGTGTGCGAAGATTTAACCAACATCGGGTGCACACGCACATCTGCACTATTTCCAGCCATTTTAGCAAGCGCAATGAGTTTAATTTTATATCCCAATTGCTTTGCGTAAGCTATATCTTTTGCGGAAATCTTTGTAATGCCTTCACGGTGAATATTTTGAATTTTGACACGCTTTTTAAAGGCAATTGTTGCAAGAGTTGCAATTTTATATGCTGCATCAAATCCCTCAACATCACCAGTGGGGTCGGTTTCGGCATAACCCAATTTCTGAGCTTCTGCTAAAACTTCACCATAATCTGCATTTTCTTCGTCCATTTTTGTGAGAATGTAATTCGTTGTACCATTGAGAATAGCCGCAATTTTATCAATTCTATTTGCACTGAGCGTCATTTTCACAGGCATAATAATTGGAATTCCGCCGCCAATTGCCGCCTCGTACATAATAACTACATTATTTTCAGAAGCAAATTTAAAAAGTTCTTCACCATGCTTTGCAAGCAATTCTTTGTTAGCAGTGACAATATGTTTTTTGTTTTTAATTGCGGTTTTAATCAAATCAAACGCCGGATTAACCCCACCAATTACTTCTACAACAATGTCGATTTCAGGGTCATTTACAATAGAAAATACATCAGTGGTCAAAATTGACTCATCGAGATTTTCAATATTTCTTTTTTTATTTAAAGATTTTACTGCAATTTTTTTAATGTTTATATAATCGAAATTGCGAAGCGTTTTTACAACTCCGGAACCGACTGTTCCTAAACCGATTAATCCAATGTTTATTTTTTTCATGTTATCTCCTGTCTTATACTTATAAATTAAACCACAAACCTGATAAAAAGTCATTTTTGTACATGCCAAGAAATTCATTGCCAAAGTTTTGAAGTTTTCAGCCCAAACCAGATTTTTCTTCACAGAACTTCACAAAAGAGTACTCATGGGTTTTCGCGGAAGAAATTTCATTTTGGTCTAAAATTAGTGCCACGAGAGGGGGATAGCCGCCGCGTGAACGCGGCGTTCGTAAAGTTATGTAAATATTTTCATATTTTTTTCTTATTCTTCTAAAGTGTTTTTTTTTCGCCGAAATGAATAATATAGGTGTATTGTAAGGAGAATGCCATGGACATAA
>CAZVBZ010000036.1:0-17432 GCA_964626145.1 uncultured Muribaculaceae bacterium
CAAGAAGCAAAAGCGGAACAAAAAGCCGCTGTGGCAAATAGTACAGCCGCACAAACAAACAATAATGATGATGAAAAAGTTGACGATGGTACAAATTTAGATGTTGACAACGATAATTTAAATTTGGAAAACAACACAGATATTGATGCAAAAATTGACGAAATAGAAAAAGAACTTTTGGACGAAGAATAGTTCTTTGCAAATCACAAGATGGACTGCAAGTAAGCAGTCCATCTTTGTTTGAGAAATGTGATTTAAGTTTTAAAGTATTTAGTTGTAATATTTTTTAATATTTTCTTTAAATGTAGCAATTATTTATAAATAATGTGTTTATTTATAATATGGAAACAATTTTGTTAAGTGCAAATTTGAATATAAATAGAAGTATTAATGCAAAAAATATTTAGGGTTAAATGCGTAAGAACACAGGGAAATGGAGACAAAAAGAAATGAAAAATCAAGTAAAAATGCAATTGCAAATGCATTTAATTAAACTTCGTTTGACACTTATGTCAATAAAAAAATCTTCTAGTTAAAATACTAGGTTGTTTTTTGTGAATTAACGTTGTAAAATCGCTCTATGAGCAGAAAATCAAAATACATCATAGGTTTGATGAGCGGAACTTCGGTTGATGGGGTTGATGCTTCATTTGTAAAAATAAATCCAGACTTTTCATTTAAAGAAATTCACAGCACAGTTTATAAATATCCAGTTGAATTTCAAGAACGAATTAAATCGCTTTTTAACGAAAATGTTCAAATGAAAGAAGTTTGTATTATGAATTTTCTTGTTGCGGAGCATTTTTCAAATGCAGTAGAACAACTTTTGGATGAAGTCAATTTGCCAGCAAGTGACGTGGATTTTATTGGGTCTCACGGACAAACAGTATATCATTATCCAACAGCAGAAACTCAAAATGGTATACCGTTAAAGAGTACATTGCAAATTGGTGATATTTCAGTTATTGCCAAAAATACGGGCATTGACACGATTGGTAATTTTAGAACTGCGGATATTGCAGTTGGTGGAAATGGTGCGCCCTTAGTGTGTTTTGCAGATGAAAAAATATTTAGTTCTCCAAAAATCAGCCGCGCAATCCAAAATCTTGGCGGAATTGCAAATGTTACGGTTTTGTCGCCAAATTGTGAAACCTTCGCTTTTGATAATGGACCGGCAAATGTTTTAATAGATTATTTTACTAACAAGTATTTTAATAAACCTTACGATAAAAACGGTGAAATAGCTGCAACTGGACTGGTTTACAAGGATGTTGTTAATGACCTTATGAAGTTGCCTTATTTTGAACTTTCTCCTCCAAAGACAACTGGGCGTGAATTATTTAGTTATAATTTTGCACAAGAAATCGAACAAAAATACAATTTGCAGCCAGCGGATATGATTGCGACAATGACTGCATTTACGGCGCATGCAATTGGGGAAAGTTATAAGAAATTTGTTTTGCCTAAAACCAGTATAAATGAAATTGTTCTCGGTGGTGGCGGGGCTTATAATCTTACGCTAAAAAAAATGATAGCGGATGAATTTGAGGGAAAAATTAAACTCAAAACTCACGAGGATTTTGGGGTTTCGAATAAGTTTAAAGAGGCGATTGCGTTTGCTATGCTGGCGTATGCTTATTATTATGATATTGCAAACAATGTTCCTTCCTGTACAGGCGCATCGCGAAAAACCTTATTGGGACAGTATTGCAAATCTTTATAACATCTTAATTTTGCATTTTGTGTGTTTTTGCTATAATAGAACACACGGTTTAAGGAAAGTAGTCGAGACAGGAATATATAATGAAAAAATTGTTGTTTTTAATATTAACGTTTGTGTTGGGAATTCAAAGTAGTTTTGCAATTCCAATAGATAAGGCTATTGATGCGGCAATTGCACCTGTTTCAGATGTTTTTTCAAAAATAGTTTTTTACCCGGTAAATATTTTTGGTGAACAAATTCCAATTACTATTTTGTGGATTTTGGTAGGTGGAATATTCTTTTCAATATATTTTCGTGGAATTGCGTTTTGGGGCTTTAAGCACGCTATTTCGCTGTTAACAAAAAAACAATCAGACAATAAAAATACTGACGGAACTGGCGAAGTCTCATCTTTTCAGGCTTTGGCGACAGCGCTCTCTGGCACAATTGGGCTTGGCAGTATTGCTGGAGTTGCGATTGCAATTTCAATTGGTGGACCCGGCGCAATTTTTTGGATAGTCGTTGGAGCAACATTCGGAATGTCATTAAAATTTGTGGAAGCCTCGCTGGCGGTTAAATATCGACGATTTAACCCAGATGGTACGGTTTCTGGTGGTCCAATGCATTATATAGCACATGGTTTAACTCGCAAGGGCTTAAGATGGCTTGGACAGCCATTAGCGATGATTTTTGCCATATTGCTCATCCCAGGTGCGCTTGGTGGTGGAAATATGCTCCAAATAAATCAAGCAACGCAGCAAATCATAGGTATTACTGGTGGTGAAAAAAGTTTGTTTTTCAATAATGCATGGCTTTTCGGTTTAATAATTGCAATTGTGGTTGCATTGATTGTTATCGGTGGAATTAAGAGTATAGCAAAAGTTACAGAAAAAATTGTTCCATTTATGTGTTTTTTGTATGTGATTATTGGATTAATTGTTATTTTGTTCAATTTGCCAGCGATTCCGGCTACATTGGTTACTATTATAAAAGGGGCATTTTTCCCCGAAGCTATATACGGAGGAGTCGCAGGAACAATAATCATTGGATTAAGACGTTCTGTTCAGTCAAATGAAGCTGGAACTGGTTCTGCGCCAATTGCGTATGCCACTGTAAAGACGAAAGAGCCGATTTCGCAAGGAATAGTTTCACTCTTGGAACCATTTATTACTGCTTGTTTGTGTACCTTAACCGCCTTAACAATTGTTATTACTGGGGCGTACAAGAATTTTCATGAAGGACTTTCTGGTATAGAATTAACTTCTTCTGCGTTTTCTTCGGTGATTTCGTGGGCTCCCTATATTCTCGCAATCGTAATAATATTATTTGCCCTTTCAACTATAATTTCTTGGGCTTATTATGGTCAAAAAGGGTGGACGTATATGTTTGGGGAAGGCAAAAAACGCATTATAATTTACCAAATCCTGTTTTGTGCTTTTATTGTCGCTGGTTCTTCAATTAACTTAAAAAGCATAATTGACTTTACTGATGCCGGATTGCTGGCAATGTCAGTGCCCAATATGATTGCGCTTTATATTTTGATGAAAGACATAAAATATGACCTTCGAATATACTGCAAGGAGCATAATGTGTGCTCAAAAACAATTCAAGGCTGGTTAAAATAACCTAAAGGAAACAAAATGATTGATTTTTATAATCAAGAACTTGAAAAACTAAAGGCGGATGAGTGTTTTCGTTCTATTGCCAACATTCGTCGTGAGGGTAAATATGTTTATTTAAAAGATGGAGAGCTTGAGAAAAAGCTCTTAAATATGTCGTCAAATGACTATCTTGGAATAAATTCAGATGTCGAAATTTCACGGCAATTCGTTTCTACTTACAAAGGTGCTTTGGGTTCTGGCTCTGCAAGACTTTTAGCCGGAAACACAACTTGTTATGATGAGCTAGAGGGTTTGCTTGCAAAATTGTTTAACAAAGATAAAGCCTTGCTTTTTAACAGTGGATATCATACAAATGTTGGGGTTTTTCAGGCGTTGTTAACGCAAAAATCTGTAGTTTTTTCAGACAAGTTAAATCACGCAAGTATTATTGACGGCTTAAGACTTTCTGGTGGAGAGTTCTTTCGCTACAAGCATTTGGATTATGAGCACCTTGAAACGCTTATACAGAAACATTCTACAAATTATGAAAATATCATAATCGCCTCGGAAAGCGTCTTTTCGATGGATGGTGATATTGCAGATATTAAAAAACTTGTTGAAATAAAGAAAAAATACAATGCTATATTAATTATCGATGAAGCGCATGCCTTTGGCGTTTTTGGGCGCAATGGGCTAGGAGTTTGTGAGCAGGTAAACTGCAGCAAGGATGTTGATTTGATTGTTGCAACATTTGGTAAGTCTATTGGCTCGTATGGCGGTTTTGCGGTGGGTAATCGAACACTTATAGAATATTTGGTAAACAAGGCGCGCCCATTTATTTTTTCAACTCTATTGCCTGAAATAAGTGTAGAGTTTTCAAAATTCGTCATAGAAACGATTTTACCTTTTACATATGCAAAACGTCTGCTGTTGCTGGATAATGCTGAAAAATTACGAATGCTTTTAACAAGTATAAATGTTAAAACTTTTGGTAGTAGTCAGATTGTGCCAGTTGTACTCGGTGAAAATTTAAAAGCTGTTGAAATCTCTAATAAATTAATTGATTGCGGATATTACCTTTTGCCAATACGACACCCGACGGTGCCTAAAGGTACGGCAAGACTAAGAGTATCTTTAACAGCAGGAATCGATTTCACAGAATTGCAACAATTTTTTGATATTTTTTCTCATATAAATCGATGATTTTGGCTGTACTTTTTCATTAATTTTGATAAAATATAGATATAAAAGTATGTTTAAAGGATAAGAATTATGCGAAACGTGATTATTTATACGGAAAAAGGACAATCAAATGTCGCTGGTATGATTGAAAATGAAGAACTGGATGTTCGAGTCGTAAATGTTGCGGATATCAAGGATATGCAGATTTTGAACCCATCTCTCGTTATTATGGAAGTATCAGAGGCAAAATTAAAAGAAATTGCTATGGTTACAAAATTTTCTTATCCAACGTTGATTGTCAATGATAAAGTAGTTAATGACGTAACGATAAGAGCGCTTGCGTATGACTATATATTTACTCCGGTTAATAAAGAGGAGTTAAATGTTCGCGTAAAAAATCTTGTAAAAATCCGTGAATTGCGCGATGTAGTAAGAATTGTATCTACAACTGATGAACTTACCGGGCTTCATAACAGAAGATATTTGCAAGAACGTCTTGAAGGTGAAATGTCTCGTTCTCGCCGCT
The DNA here is from genome assembly GCA_964626145.1 of uncultured Muribaculaceae bacterium. Classification (GTDB taxonomy): domain Bacteria; phylum Cyanobacteriota; class Vampirovibrionia; order Gastranaerophilales; family Gastranaerophilaceae; genus RGIG2134. Next base: position 5,012 of record CAZVBZ010000036.1, read on the forward strand.
ATGGTTCAAAACTATCATGTGTATTATTTGATATTGACTTTTTCAAAGTTGTTAACGATATTTATGGCTATGAATGGGGCGATATTTTGCTCAAACGTATGGCAGAAATGCTCAAAGCACTTATCAGAAAAGAAGATATTCTCACTCGTTACGGTGATGAGGAGTTTATAGTAGTTTTGCCAAATACTTCTGAGGAAAATGCCTTTTTGTTTGCAGAAAGATTTAGACGAGATATTGAAAAAATGGAATTTATTCCTGCTGGTGAAGATGAGCGTCACCAGATTACAATTTCAGGCGGTATTTCTTCTTATCCATTCCTTGAAAATGTTGAAGAAACGGCAAATACCCTTATTCGCTACGCAGAGCACGCTCTTTACAATGCTAAAAAACGCGGAAAAAATAAAATTGTTCAATTTTCACAAGTTAATATTGATTACTAACTAAACTTGAGCGTGTCACCTGAATCAATTTTGATGGTGTCAAAATATTTTTCCAAATCTTTTTTATTATGAATTTCAGCATTGGCGTCATTCACAAAGTTTACAATGTATTTATTTTTGGCACCGTTGTAATAGAGGTCTGAAGCTGGAACAATTGGGAATTTTTTCCCAGGGAGTTTTTGTCCCAAAAATGCGGAATATCTGATGTTTAACGCATTGAATATTTTTTGTAATGATTCAGTAAGCATTAAGCTCGGTTCATAATGGGGATTTCCACCGATTAACAGACCTGTAAGTATTTGTTTTGGGTGTCGTTTAAGATTGTCAGATGCAAGGTCTAAATTTTCAAGTATCTCACATACTTTTTCGTTAGGACTAGCTTGAAACATAAATGCGTCGCCATCTGTGTTTTTTATAACCCCTATAGTGCTATAGCTCGCACCGTCAGTGTAGCCTTTTTTCAGGTATTTGGCGTCATAGATGTTCCACGGCATGTGAATACGCACGCCATTGCTTGCTAAAGCGTCGCTGGCTGCTCTTTTAAATGCTTTCGGCGAGATACGTATTACAGAGCCGAAAGAAGGATTTGAATTTATTTTATTTATATTGCTCATAGTACTTATATAAAGATACAACAAAAAAAAATTTGCTAGCTGTTATGTAACATTTTTTTAAGCGTGTATATACAAAAAACGCAATAATTATATAAAAAATGTTTTTATATACATGAGAGAGCAAAATGGAGAGATTATGATTACCAGAGTTGATATGGCAAACCATTATTTGGCAATGGAAGAATATTTCGCCACCCAAACAAGTACCAGAAAAGCTGGAGCAAATGTATACGCCGGTGGCGATTGCGTTAACAATGTTGTAAACTATGCAAACGGAACTAAAATTATTACCGGAAACAACAATGATACAGTAACAAACATAGCTGGAGGTGCGGTAATCGATACGCAAGGCGGAGACGATTCAATTATATCGGTTGGCATGGGCACAGAAATATACGCTGGCGCTGGTAATGATAAAATTTATTCACAATACGGCAATACAAAAATAGACAAAGGTACAGGTTGTGACAATGTCTATATTATTGGGTCAAATATAAATGTTTCTGGCGGTAATGATGACCTCGCAGACTCAATATTATCCCCATCGTTTTCATTCTTATATGTAAAAAATCAGGGACTTCTTTTGAACATGCTTTATGGCAACCAGAATAAAAAAGATGATGATGATTACGAAACAGAAATAAATATTTATTATAATTAATTAGTTTTAGCCAGCAGAAAGTCCAGCGCATAGGCTTATATTTTGGGCTGTTAGTCCTTTTGCTTCATTTGAAACAAGATATTTTACAAGCTGCGCGATTTCGTCAGGACAAATGAAACGACGTTGTGGAATCATGTCTAATACTTCATTTTCGCTAAAATCGCCTGTGCTGATTGCATCATCAGCAAGTTCTGTTTTAACCCAGCCTGGATTAATAGTGTTTACGGTAATGTTGTATTCTGCGAGTTCAAGTCCTAATGCCTTTGATAATCCGTTGAACGCGGATTTCGTCATTGAATATAATGAGGCATTTGCCTCTCCAACAACTCCGGAAATTGAGCCTATGTTAATAATTCGACCCCATTTTTTTTGTTTCATGGCGGGAGTGCATAAACTTATTAGTCGAAATGGCGCTTTTATATTTAGTTCTGTAAGCAAATTCAATTCTGCTTCAGATGTTTTTTCAACTGGGTTCCAGATATACGCGCCGGCGTTGTTTACGAGTATGTCAACATCGCCAATGTTATTTATTAATTTTTGGCATTCTTCAAAATTAGTTAAGTTACAGGCGTAATAACCGGCGGCATTGATTTTTAGTGCAGTTTCTTTTAATGTGGCTTCGTTTTTTGCGCATATAAAAACCCTGTAGCCTAGTTCGGCAAGAGTTTTGGCTATACTTTTTCCAATTCCGCGCGATGCGCCCGTAACAAGAACTGTTTTACTCATTAAGCAAATTTTCCTGTACCATAATCTGAAATAAAAATTCTAATACCGATTCGCAAATTTCTTTTTTCGTCTGTTCGTCGGCAGTTTTTAAAAGTTCTATAGATGAATGAAGGTTAGGGTTTACATCATACCATCTTCTGTAGTTTGGCAAAACATTTTTGTTTAAATATTCGATTTTTGTGTCGTTTTGGTTGTCGTGATAACACATAATAATTTGTACCAAGTCCTGCGCAACTGAATCTTGAATTTCAGTCGGAAGTTTCTCCAGTATTTTCATTACTGGAGACAAGTAAGTATCTTCATCATACCATCGCACGTATTTCATGCTTTTTATTATAGCACTTTTAACGAGAAAGTAAAATAACTTAATAATTGTAGATAAATACAATCAGTTTATATACAATTAAAGTAGGAAGAATGAAAATGTCAACAAATCTTGTAAAAAGTAATGATAGTGTAGCAATTAAGCTGCCTCCTCAAAGTGTTGAAGCGGAAGAAGCTATTCTGGGTGCTATTCTTACTAATCCAGTGTGCCTGAATAGAATTATTGAATATCTGGACGCAAATACATTTTATAAGCCTGCGCATAAGCATATTTACAAAGCTATACTAAAGCTTTATGCCGATAACCATGCGATAGATATTGTTACCGTCTCTGAAATGTTGCGCGAACAGGACAAACTTGAGTCTGTTGGTGGGCGAGCATATATCAACGACCTTGCATTGAATGTTACAACTACTGCAAATGTTGAATATTATGCCAAAATTGTTCAGGAAAAAGCGATAAAACGTTCGTTGATTAATGCTGGTTCTGAAATTGTTTCTATGGCGTACGACAATCGCACAACTGAGGATGCCCTTGATAATGCAGAAAAATTAATTTTTGATATTGCCCAAAAAAAATCAAATACAGATTTGGAATCAATAAAAGATTTAGTTATCCCGACATTTGAAAAAATTGAGTATAGATATAATAACCGTGATACGTTAACCGGCGTTTCAACCGGTTTCTATGATTTGGATGAAATGACTTCTGGGTTGCAAAAATCGGATTTAATCATTCTTGCGGCGCGCCCTTCTATGGGGAAAACCGCTTTTGCGCTTAATATTGCTCAACATGTCGGGCTTCGAGAAAAAAAACCTGTTGCAATATTTTCACTTGAAATGCCGAAGGAGCAGCTCGTGTCGCGTATGATGTGTTCTGAGGCAGAAGTGGACTCGCAGCGTCTAAAAACAGGAAACATGGCTACTACTGACTGGGAAAAATTAACCAATACAATGAGTTTGTTTACAGATGCGCCGATTTATATTGATGATACGTCTGGCGTTACGGTAATGGATATTCGCGCAAAATGCCGTAGGCTTGCTATGCAAGAAAAAGCCTTGGCGTTGATTGTTATCGATTATTTGCAGCTTATGGAAGGTAATTCTACGGATGACAGGTTCCAGCAGGTTTCAGCTATTTCAAGAGGGCTGAAAACTCTTGCAAGAGAATTAGATGTACCAATTATCGCCCTTTCGCAACTTTCACGTGCGGTTGAGTCTCGGAATGATAAACGTCCTATGCTCTCGGACTTAAGAGAATCTGGCGCAATTGAACAAGATGCCGATATTGTAATGTTTATTTATCGGGATGAATATTATAATAAGGAAGAAAGCGAAAACAAAGGTACAGCGGAATTGGTTGTCGCTAAACACAGAAATGGTCCTGTCGGCAATGTAGAGTTGTTGTTCCAGTCATCAATCACAAAATTTAAGAATAAAGCAAAGCCGAGCGTTTTTTAAGTTTCATAACGCAAACAGTTTTTAGGTTGTGTTTTTAAGTATTTATTGCATTTTATCTTAAATGATGTAAAATCGTTGTATGAGTTTAATTAAGACAAAAGCTATTATAGAACAGCATTTGCACGGAGCTTACGGAGTTGATTTTTTAAATTGTAAAACGGATGAGCTAATTGAGTGCGCACAAAAGCTGCAAAAGGATGGGGTGACAATGTTTTTGCCAACCCTTGCGACTGCGCCGCTTGATGTTTTGAAACGGCAAATAGATGTTATAACTAAGGCTATGTCGATTAGTCAAAATGATATTCGGTGCGCAAAAATATTTGGAATTAACTTGGAGGCTTGTTTTATTTCTCCCGAAAAAAGAGGCATTCATGAGGTTTCACAGCTTTTGACGCCAACAATTGAAAATTTTAAGCTTATTGAAAATGAAACAATTAAAATTGTAACTATTGCGCCAGAGTTGGATAGAAATTATGAATTAACAAAGTATCTGCATTCTAAGAATATAAAGGTTTTTGCCGGTCATACGCAGGCTGTAGACTTAGCAAAGGTTGATGGCGTGACACATTTGTTTAATGCTATGAAAGGAATTGCGCATAGAGAAAAAAACACTGTCACATCTGCGCTTTTGAATGATAACTTGTATTGTGAAATCATTGCAGATGGCTTTCATGTTGATTATGATAATGTAAAGCTTGTTCTGAAAACTAAACCACTAGAAAAAATAATATTAATTTCGGATGCTTTGCCAATTGCAAGTAGTGGTAATGATGAAATGGAGTTCTGTTCTAAAAAAATATACTTAAAAAACGGTCGTGCCGCAGATTTGAACGGAACGCTCGCAGGCTCCTCAATGCTTCTCCCTGATATTGTTAGAAAACTTGTTAAAAATAACATCCTTTCACTTAAATCGGCAGTAGAGCTTGCGTCAAATTCTGCGTTACTCTTTGAAATTCCGTTTAATGATAGTGTTTATTGGGATGAAGATTTGAATGTGATAGAAGTCCGGAGCGAAGTTTAGCCGGTATTAAGTGTCTTTTATACAATTGATACAAATATTAACTTGAAATCTGTGTAGGTTGTAGTAAAATATAAAATGCATAATTGCGCCAAAAATATTATTACACAATGAGAGGGAACAAAAGTTGGCTTTAACGTTTCAAGAATTAATATTAAATCTTTCAAAATTTTGGTCAGATTATGGTTGTATAATTCAACAACCATACGATATAGAAAAAGGTGCTAGCACTATGAATCCGGCGACATTTTTACGTTCGCTTGGTCCCGAGCCTTGGAATACTGCAATGGTTGAACCTTGCCGGCGTCCGACCGATGCGCGTTATGGAGAAAATCCAAACAGGCTTGGACATTATTTTCAGTATCAAGTTATACTAAAACCCTCTCCAAACAATGCTCAAGAGCTTTATTTAAAGAGTCTTGAGGCTATGGGGATTGATTTATCAAAGCATGATGTTCGATTTGTTGAAGATAATTGGGAATCTCCAACTTTGGGTGCAGCCGGTGTTGGCTGGGAAGTTTGGCTTGATGGCATGGAAGTTACCCAGTTTACGTATTTTCAGCAAGTTGGCGGGTTGGAAATTAAGCCAGTTGCTCTTGAGTTAACTTATGGATTAGAAAGAATCGCTATGTACTTGCAGAACGTGAATTCTGTTTATGATGTAATGTGGAATAATGAGTTAAAATACGGCGATATTTATTTGCAAAATGAAATTGAACAGTCAAAATATAATTTTGAATATTCTTCAGCAGAAAGATTGTTTAAAATGTTTGATTTGTTTGAGTCTGAAGTCTCAAGCTGCGTTGAAGCTAGCCTTGTGCTGCCTGCGTATGATTATGTTTTGAAATGTTCGCATACTTTTAACTTGCTTGATGCGCGTGGTGTTATTTCAAAAGACGAAAGAATTAATTTCATAAATCGTATCAGACGAATGGCAGCAATGGTTGCCAAACTTTATGTGGAACAAAGAGAAAAACTCGGCTTCCCTCTTTTGAAAAAAGGTGTGGCAGCGGTTAAATAATTAGGCATAAACCAGCTGAGTAAGCACCGTTAAACCACGCAAGTAAGGATATAGAATGAACTTTAAAAATTTAATAATTAATTTATTGGCAAACCTTGTAAAACGCAAAAATCCAGATGATTTAATTTCACAATCCCAAAAAGCTGGATTGAGCAAGAGTTTGACTGCTTTCGATTTAATAATTCTGGGTATTGGGGCGATAGTTGGCTCCGGAATTTTTGCGGTTGTTGGTATCGCTGCGGCAGGTAGTGCCGGAAGTCCTGGTGCGGGACCGGCTTTGGTTATTTCGATGGTTGTTGCGGCTTTTGCGTGCGTGTTTTCGGCGTTGTGTTATTCTGAATTTGCTACTATGATACCAGTTGCCGGGGGCGCGTATACGTATACATTTGCGACGCTTGGTGAATTTGGTGCCTGGATGGTTGGCTGGGTGTTGATGCTGGAGTATGCTATAGGTTTTATTGCTGTTGCATGTGCTTGGTCAAATCATTTTATGCAGTTTATAAGCGGTTTTTCTAGCTTTTTGCCGGCATGGCTCTGCAATCCTCCTGTGTGGCTTGTTAACGACCCGCGTTCAGCCGTAAAAATTCTTACGGATAGCGGAATTGACCCTATATCGGCTATGCCAGTTATTGGAACAATTCCTATAGCTATTAATTTGCCTGCAATTATAATAATTTTAATAACTACTATGATTTTGGTTCGAGGAACAAAAGATTCTACCAAAATGGCTGGGATTATGGTCGCCGTAAAGCTTGCCGTAATAGGGCTTTTTGTGCTTGTTGGTATGTTTTATGTAAAACCATCCAACTGGGTTCCGTTTGCTCCGAACGGTGTTGAAGGAATTTTTGCTGGTGCGTTTTTAATATTCTTTGCGTACATTGGGTTTGATGCCCTTGCGACTACGGCTGAGGAAACTAAAAATCCTCAAAAAGACTTGCCCATTGGTATCATTGGTTCGCTGTTAATGACAACGGTTATTTATGTGTCGGTTGCGCTTGTGTTGACCGGGATTTACCCTACAAGTGGAAATGTGGCGTCTGAATTTTTAAAAGCCCCTATGGCGTATGTAATGACTATGGTTGGTCAAAATTGGGCTGCTGGATTGATTTCTATTGGCTCGCTAGCGGGGTTAACTTCTGTGTTGCTGGTGTTGGAATTGGCTGCGACTCGCATTTTGTATGCAATGAGTCGTGATAATTTTATTTCTGGGCGTTTCCAAAAACTTCATCCAAAGTTTAAAACGCCACATGTTTTGACGTGGACAGTTGCCGCTATTTGTGTGGTAGGCACATTGACATTGGATTTGAATGTTGCGGCTGAGCTTTGTAATTTTGGTACGTTCACATCGTTTATAATTGTTTGTGTTGCTGTTTTGATATTGCGAAAAACCGACCCGAAACGTTATAGACCCTTTAAGGTTCCGTTTTCGCCGTGGTTCCCGCTGGCGGGGATATTATGCTGTCTGTTTTTGATGGCAATGAAATTGCAAGAACAGTCGGATTCAGCGGTTTTGTTCCCATTGTGGCTCGTTGTTGGAATTGTCATCTATGCGCGATATGGCTATAGAAAAAACCGTGAGTTAGAGGCGAAAGAAACACAACTTTTGCAACAATCGAAAACAAATGTCATAGAAACTAAAAAATCAGAAAAGAAAATAAAGGTATAACATTGGCAAATCAATTTATTAATAACCTGCTAAAAAGAAAAACTGCAGATGAAATAATTAGCGAATCTAATAAATCCGGCTTGAAACGGACATTAACGGCTTTTGACCTCATCATTTTGGGGATTGGGGCTGTTGTCGGCACGGGAATTTTTACGATAGTGGGAATTGCCGCACAAGGCGGAACAGATGGTGTTGCGGCTGGACCAGCTTTGGTTGTTTCAATGCTTGTTGCCGCAGTTGCGTGTTTTTTCTCTGCATTGTGTTATTCTGAATTTGCTTCAATGATACCAACCGCTGGAAGTTCGTATTCTTATACGTATGCAACTATGGGCGAGTTTGCGGCATGGATGGTTGGCTGGATTTTGATGTTAGAATATGCAATTGGCAATATTGCCGTTGCGAGTGCTTGGACGGGGTATTTTTTTCATTTTTTAAAAGGGTTTCCATTTTTGCCTCAATGGTTGTTAAATCCCCCGTTATGGCTGGTTAATGACTATCGTTCGGCAATTGCAATTTGTAACCAAAATGGACTTGAGCCATATTCTCAAATTCCATATTTGTTTGATAAAATTCCGCTGTCAATAAATGTTCCGGCTATAATTATTGTTCTTTTAATTTCTATTATACTTGTCAAAGGGGTGCGAGAATCAGCTCGTTGGGCGGGTGTAATGGTTGCAATAAATCTTAGCGTAATTACAACGTTTATAATAGCGGGAATGTTTTATGTAAAACCTGAAAACTGGACTCCGTTTGCGCCTAATGGTTTTGAGGGCGTATTTATGGGGGCATTTATAATATTTTTTGCTTACGTGGGTTTTGATGCGATTTCAACAACGGCAGAGGAAACCAAAAATCCTCAGCGTGATTTGCCGATTGGTATCATTGGAACTCTTGCGGCGTGTACAATTTTGTATGTTGTTGTTGCACTTGTGTTGACAGGGATGGTGCCGTATCAGCAGATTGATTTTCAAGCCCCGCTTGCGCATGCGATGCGTTTGGTAGGAAAGGATTGGATTGCATTTATAATTTCTATTGGAGCGTTGGCTGGATTAACGTCTGTGCTTTTGATATACCAACTTGGAACGACAAGAATTTTGTACGCAATGAGTAGAGACAAGTTTTTACCTCGTTCCTTGCAGCGGCTTCACCCTAAATATCAGACCCCGCACGTTCTTACGTGGATTACTGGTGCGGTTGTTATAGTTGGGGCGTTGTTTATGGATATTGGAATTTCGGCTGACCTTTGTAACTTTGGTACTTTTACGTCTTTTATAATTGTTTGTATTGCGGTTTTAATTCTGCGCAAAAAAGAGCCAGAAAGACCTCGCCCATTTAAGGTGCCGTTTGCGCCCATTACTCCTATTATTGGTGTAATTTGTTGTTTAGGGCTTATGCTTTGTAAGCTCAAAACTCTTTCAGATTCCGCGATTTTGTTCCCATTGTGGCTCGTAATTGGCGCTGTGATTTATTTTGTGTATGGGTATCGCCAGAATAGACTTGAAGAATTGCGTGAAATTGCGCGTAAACGTCGAAAAGAGAAAAAATCAGCGTTTAACTAAATCGATTTTTGGTGTTAACATCGCTGTGCCTTTTCATTTTTTTGTAATATAATTGTTGTATGAGTTAAGATTATGAGGCGGAAATGAAACAACAACTTGAAACCATTTTAAATAGCGCGCTTGCAGAAATAAACAGCGCAAAAACGTCTGAAGATGTAGAAAATATAAAATTAAATTATTTGAGTCGGAAAGGCACGTTGAATTCTATAAAAAAGAATTTAAAAGACCTGTCTGTTGAAGATAAGCGGATAGTTGGTGCTTTTGCGAATGAAGTTGCCCAAACATTGGAAGCAAAACTAGCAGAAAAATCTGCTGAAATCTATAGTGTTGAGCTTGCCCAAAAACTTGAAAGTGAAAAAATTGACATAACCCTTAGTGGAACGGCACATCAGGTTGGGCATTTAAACCCGCTTACCTCAACGATTAATGAAATTGTTGAAATTTTTCAGGGCTTGGGCTTTAGCGTTATGGATAATAAAAACAGTCCAGAACTCGAAACAGAGTACATAAATTTTGATATGCTTAATTTCCCGCCAGATCACCCTGCAAAGGACATGCAGGACACGTTTTATTCAACTGTTGCTCCAAACGTGATTTTGAGAAGTCAAACATCTGGTGCCCAAATTCGTGAAATGTTGACCAAAAAACCGCCTATCAGTGTTATTTGCCCGGGTCGGGTGTATCGCTGTGAGTCTGTTTCTGCGCGAAAAAACAACCTTTTTCATCAAATTGAAGGGCTGCTTGTTGATACAAACATAACTTTCGGGGATTTGAAAGGGGTGTTGAATGAATTTATAAGAGTTTATTTCGGCGAATCTCGTCCAACAAGGTTTAGAAGCAGTTACTTCCCCTTTACTGAACCATCAGCAGAGGTTGATGTCCAATGTATTATGTGCGGAGGAAAAGGTTGCCGTGTGTGTTCAGGAACTGGTTGGCTAGAAGTTTTGGGCGCGGGCATGGTTGATGTAAATGTCCTTAAAAATGTTGGAATTGACCCCGAAGTATACAGCGGTTTTGCTTTTGGAATGGGAGTAGAGCGGCTTGCAATGTTAAAATATGCTATTGATGACATAAGACTGTTTTTCAATAATGATGTTAGATTTTTGAAACAATTTTGATAAATGTTTTAAATTTATTTGTTAAAGTGGGGGCTAAAAGATAACTTTTAGCCCCCACACCATTTATAATGTTATGCTAATAGAAACTACTTGGTGCTAGCCCATTTTGCGCATTGGGCACAGGTTTCTGTCTCTAAGTAGCATTTTGTGGCAAATGCGGTAAAATTGCTGCCCGCTCTTGCTCGGTAATCGTTTACTAGCATTGGACAGTTGTAAATCCCTTTTGAAGAAAGAATTCTTGTGTTGTGGCAAGGAAGAATGTTTTTTGTGTTAGCATTTAAATCCGGCATTTCTACAGTGGTGTTTTTGTCGAACCAAGGTAAAATTTCAAGATAAACATCTTCAAATTTAATGTTATAGCGTTCTAAAACCGCTTTTATTTGGTTTGTTATTGTGTGAGCGTCTTCACGGTAGTAGTTTGTGTATTTTATTACTGGGGTAAAAGTGTATTTTATAAGGCTTTGGACTGCGCCGATAGCTTTCCTAAACGAGCCGCGCCCTCTTAAGTCGTCATTTTTTCGTTCGTCGTAGCTGTCTATGCTAACGTAGAAAAACAATTCGTTTTCGCCCTCGTCTTCAACTTTTTTTAGGAAACGAGCTTTTTTGTCGTTAATGCTCATTCCGTTTGTGAAAATTGTAACGGGTTTGTATTTTAGGCAGGTGCGAAGAATTGTGTTGAAATCTGGGTGTAAAAGTGGCTCTCCGCCAGTTAGGTAAATCATTTCTACATTAAGATTTTGGGTGTCCAAAAGCGCTTGTTTGATAATATCAAGCGGCAAGAAGTCTTTTATTTTTTTGTATGGGTCAAAAGTTATGTAGCAGTGCTTGCATTTAAGGCTGCAGTTTTGGTTTGTTAGTTCGATGTACAAATTGTCTAAGTTTTCAAGCTCCACTTTTGGAGCAGTTAGAATAGTCGTGACCATTTCATTCTCCTGTTGTCTTACATATCTATTCTAAAACAAGAATATTTTTTTGAAATTAGTCAAGCGAATATTTTAAAAAATCTTAAAATAGCTCTAAGGATGAATTTACAAAAATGCTTTGTTGTGGGTGCTTTTTGTTAGAACTTCTTAATCGGATAATCGTCTGGTATCTGCCAGCCGTTGTTGATAATTCGAGACGCGCAAGGCATACTATTTATTCCTGTTCCTCCTGAATAGTTTGTAGTACAAGGTGTTCCTGTAGTAGTACCATCACCAGTATTAACAAAAGGTTTAATGCTATTGGTAGCGATATCGTGCTTAAAGTAAAAAATATCATTACCATGCATGTTTGGACTTTTAAAACCATTTACGTCGACAAAAAAATACACGTTTGTTTCACTCGATGCTTTTATATGAACAAGCATAATATTGTCTAGAATTACGCTGTAGCTATATTTGGAGCTTAAAGTCGAATCGTCAATGACGCCATTTATAAAGTGAAGCTGATAATCGCTGGCGTCTTTTAATGCTTGTAAAGTCTTACCTTTGTCTTTTGTTTTAACATACGGAATAAAATATTTCTCAGCGTAGGTTTTAGCAGTGTTCTCCCGAGCGTGCAAACCCGCTTCTTCATCTTTTTCTCGTTTAAAATCCCATGTGCTGGGGTCTCCATGCTCAGCGACTGCCAATTTTGTTGCGTTTTGCAGAATAGAATAAGCAACTTGAAGTTGAGAAATCCTTTCTTGTTTTTTCCATTTTTGAGTTAAATTCGGCAACGTTAAAGCCGCAATTACTCCAATAATTGTTAAAGTAATTAAAGTCTCTGCAAGCGTCCAACCATGCTTTTTGTTTTTAGCTAAAAACCTGGAAACACTTGTGGCAGTAGGGGG
>CAZVBZ010000037.1:0-16970 GCA_964626145.1 uncultured Muribaculaceae bacterium
AGAATGACGTGGAAGATAAATGCGAATGAATCCTAATCAAGCGTGAAATCTCCGTCGAGGTGTTCCTGGTGGAAAGCCCGCTGGATGCGGGGGAAACGCAGCCTGGGGTTAGACTACGACTTAAGAATTTCGTGCTGCATTAACACCAAAGGTTTCAATAGCGCCACATAATCTAGGAATTCTAAAAACTTTAACTTTTAAACACCTTTTGTTAAAAATTCCTGAGCCGCAAGCTCTGCTTTTTCAGCTTTCAGTATGGCTTGTTCTACAGCGGCTTCGCGCGGGTCTTTCATATTCGCATACGGCGATGGTGCGGCTGAGGGGATGTAAGTGCGTTGCACCTCTGGCGCATTTTGTGTGTCTTTTACATTTGCGTATGGCGAAGGCGTAGGCGAAGGAATGTACCTGCGCTGCGGAGATTGCACATTTTGTGCTTGCGCGTTAGGGGTTATTGGCTTTGCGGCAATTGACTGAGCTGGTTGTGAAATTTGAGTCGCTGCAATTGCAGGCGCTGTTTGGTTTTTACTGTTAACAATATTGTTTAGTATATTTGTATTTTGTTGCGGCTGAATAGAAACCGTTGGTGTTGGTCTAGAAAAAACTGCCTTTGCGTTTTGGGGTGTTTGTTTTGGCACCGGCGCTTTTTCAGCTTTTGGGGCTTTTTCATCTTTTTCGTCATCAAGGCATGAATTTTTAGGTTTACCAAATATCCAGTGCGACAACTTAACAAATGGTTTTCTAAACGGTTCAGTAAGCACGACTCCAATTAAAAAAGCACGACCGACACCAAAGCCCCAACGTTTTGAAGCTTTTACTATGCTCTTTAACGAGAATTTTTTACCATGAATGAGGTCGTAACGTCCTATTGATAATATTCTACCGATAATACTAAGCGGTTTTTGCCACAAGTAGCGACCAAGTCGGCTCCAGAAACCGCCTTTATTGTGTCTATTTTCTTTGAGTATAGATTTAATAGTTAATTGCGATTTAAATGCCTCTTTAATTTCTTTTCTTACGCATTCAAACCATTTTTCGTCACGTCCATTAATGAATTTTTCAATTTGCGTGAGCAAAGATGTTGTATTCTGAACATTTTTAACATCTACCCCATAGCCAGCTACTCTGCCAATAGCGCTATTCAGCGGAACCTTGCCACTTCTTATATCACCCGCTAAATTATTGAGTTTGCGAAGTTTAATATACAATTTATTATGATAATCAACAACATCTTGCAAACGCACCTTGGTCATATCTACACCAAGTTTTGCGCCAATAAGTCTAACTCTTGATTTATCCAACCCAAGCTCTGTGACACCGAGAACCTTGTTAAAGGCTGTACCAACAACCATACCCATTAAATAGCCACCAATGGCATATCCAAGGAAATCTTCCATAAAGGCTTTTAATTTGTCACCTTTTTCAGCCGCAGAAGCTGCATTAAAAGCCGACGCAGCCATGATAGAACTCATAAATAATGCCCCTGTACCGCCAAGTACAGCACCGCCAGCAGCATCACCAACAAACCCGAATGTTTTTTGTATAAATCTTGCAAACGGTCCTTGCTTTGATAACCCACTAAAGAACCGTGCTTTATTATAAGCTAAATTTATGTTGTTATTTACAACTTTTGACAACCAACCTGTAGACATATTTAATTTAGCCAATTCTTTTGCAGGAAGTTTGTCAATATTAATTAACTTACTCAATTTTGCAAATGCGACATCGCCACGAATTTGACCACTTTCAATTTTTTTTAGAATATCGAAGAAGGCTTTTTGCGAATTTTTAGGGATAAGATTTGTTAAGTCAGCAGAACGAGAAACGCTTGTCAAGTACCGCATAAAGTCATTCATGGATTCGCCAGCTTTACCCAGAGAGTACATACCAGAGCCATCTGGTACCGCAAATGAACCAACTTTAATTCTTTCTCCAGTTTCTTTGATAAACTCAGGAATCGGAATTTTCTTAAATGCATTTTTGACTGCGCTTATGCCTCTACCAACAAATTTACCAACGGTAGAGTTACAAAGCTTGTTATCAATAAATTCGCCAACTTTATACAATCTCGTACGTTGAAAGTTAGCTAAATTAGATTCACTTGCCGCAATTTCCTTTGCACTCATTAACCAGTTTGTAAAACCAGTAAAAAGAGCTCCCAACCCGAAACTCAACGCTATGTTCTTGAGCATAATAACAGGATGCTCCATTATATCAAACTTTTTTACGGCATGCGTTGCGAGATTATCTTTTGCAAATTTCTCCAGCTCTTTACCTTGCATAGAGGGGGGAATTGCACCCATATTAGGATTGTACGAACCATTATTCTGCGTTGACGAGGGAGAGTTCCCTTGCTGCACCGCAATTTGATTATTATACTGGTTATACAAATTCAAATTAGTCATAACTATCCTAATTTACCCTTTATACTTTAATAAAAACATTTTTTTTTTTTAATTGACTAATTTGATGAAATTTTTTAATTTTTGTAACACAAATGCGGCGTTACGTTATAACGCCGCATTTGTGTTGTAATAAATTATTCTTTATTTTTTGCGTAGCATTCTCTACAAAAAACTTCTTTACCTTCCATTGGTTTGAACGGAACTTTTGTTTCTGCTCCACATGCTGAACATACAGCATCATAGAGTCTTTTCTTAGATTTTTGTCTTCTAGCTTTACGGCATTCGGGGCATCTTTTTGGCTTATTAACCAGCCCTTTTTCTGCATAAAATTCTTGTTCGCCTTGTGTGAAAATGAATTCAGCTCCACAATCTTCACAAATTAGCTTTTCGTCTTGGTACATGATGTATCTCCTAGTTAGTAATAATGAACACATAGCTTGCATTCAACACACTTATTATATCGTTTCTATCCGAAAAAAACAAGCAAATAATTTTTTTCAATAATATAGCCTAGTTACTTATTGTAAACTTTATAAACAATGTTATACTAAATTTATGAAAAACAAAGAAAAAATAATAATAGCAGGCTGTGTTGCAGCTGGTTCAAAATGCGCTTTTAAACTAAAAAGAGAACGCCCAGAGTTTGACATAAATATTTACACTCTTGAAGATACTGTTTCTTATTCCGCATGCGGATTGCCGTATTACATTGGCGGACAAATTAAAAATAGCGAAAATTTAATTGTGCGACGCCCCGCAGACTATCAAAAAGCCGGACTAAATTTGTTTTTAAAACACAAAATTCTCTCAATAAATCCAGCTGAAAAATCCGTACTAGTGCTTGATATTGAAAACAACAGACGGTTTAAAGATAACTACGACAAGCTTGTTCTTGCCACTGGGGCAAAACCTTTCGTTCCTAAAATTGAAAATATTGAGTTGAAAAACATTTTCACATTAAGAAATGTGCACGATGGCATAAAAATAAGAGAACAAATGCTAAAATCTAAAACAGCAGTTATTATAGGCGGTGGATATATCGGCATTGAGTTATTAGAAAGCTTTACGCGAAATGGTTTGCACGTAAAACTCATAGAATTTGCAAATCATATAATGAATATTTTTGATATTGACATGTCAGAAAAAATCGAAAAACATATTTTGGAAATGTCTGAGGGCAAAATAGAATTTGTAAAATCCTCAGCAGTAGTAAAATTTCTCGGCAACAATGGAAATGTAGAAAAAATTGTTACAAATACAGGACGCGAAATTGATACAGATATGGTTGTAATTTGTGTCGGAGTTGAGCCGGTAACAGACTATATTAAAGGCAGCGGCATAGAAATCGGCGCAAAAGGCGCTATAAAAAATAACAAATATTTGCAAACGAATTTCCACGACATCTATGCGATAGGCGATTGTTCTGAAAATAAAAATCTTATTACAGGCAAAGCATGCTGGATTCCGCTTGGTTCCACTGCAAATAAAGAAGGACGCTGCTGCGCGATTAACATCTCCGGGCAAAAAGAAGAATTTCCTGGAGTTTTAGGCTCTGCCGTAACTAGATATAACGGTTTTACCATGTCGTTAACCGGACTTACTGAGCGCGAAGCTATTATGCAAGGATACGACGTTGTAAGCGAAACTGTCACCAAAAAAGACAAAGCGGGTTACATGCCAGAAGTCAAAAATATTACAATTAAAGTTGTTGTTGACAAAAAAACAAAGAAAATCCTCGGAGCACAAGCAATCGGCTGTGGCGACGCAGACAAACGCGTAAACACTGTTACATCCGCAATTGTAAGTGGAAAATCCGTGGATGACTTTGTAAACCTCGATATGACTTACGCCCCACCATACTCACCTTCAATCGACCCTCTCCTTACTGCTTTTGCAAATGTACAACAAAAACTAGAAACAAAATAAATAAAGTGTAGTAATAATTCATAAAATTTAAACGTTTTGTACTATTTTTGTTGAGAATTATCTGTTTTTATGTATAATTAACTTATCTATAATTAAAGAGAATTAGTTATGCAAATAATTGAAGCAAGGAATGATATTTTAAAGTTGTCCTATTCACCATTTCAAAATGGACTTTTGCTTTCTGATTTTTTATTGGTTTCTGAAGGCTCAAAATCAATTCTCGCGCAAGTTATTGGGATAGAATCTTCTAAAGAAAAAGATGTAAATATTGCGACCCTAAAAGGCTGTCTTTCAGTTGATGAAACCGGTAAAATTAATCCCTACATAGGATTTACCCCTTCAACTAATGCAGAAATTGCTCCAGTCGCACAAGAACAAGTTATTTCTATGCTTTGTGCTGAATCAGATTCCGTAATTTGGGGCTACCTTGCTCAACACGACAATATTCTGTTTAAAACAGAAAAAACTCTGCTTGAAAACAAACCACTTATATTGATGGATGATTACGAGAACTATAACGTCATCACCAGCAATATTATTCACATGAACAAAAGTTTTGGCGGAAAATCGGTTGTTATAGATTTTGATGGAAGTATAAAAATTGACAACGCTTTTTACGTAAAACTCGGAGACGACTTAAAAATTCCGCTTTCTTACAAAACTCTTAACTACATTTACGAGAACGACTTGCAGCTAGAAGCGCTCTCAACACAAGCAATCGTTCAGGATATTATAAACGAACTACAAGAGTACATAAAAACCTTGCCAGACGACTTTTTACCGTTTTCTACCGTAAAAAACGTAATTTACGCGCAATATGAAGAAAACAAAATCCCTGAACTTATGCTATTTAAAAATAAGTTTGTAAAATATGCGCAACAAGAGATTTTTGCAGAATCTGCAAATGATTTTAACTTCTTAAATGAAACTATTGCGGATAATGACTTAGTTGTGATTGATGCTACAGATGTTGAACCAATTTGGCACAAGTTAATTCTTGATTACCTCGCAAAAGAAATTACTGAAAAGTGTTTCTTCCTCACAAAATTAGAAAATGACAACTCTAACAAAAAAACCATTCTTGATATTTACAACAACCATTTGCTTAGCCCTGTTCTGACTTCAAGCTATACGCATGAATATGTAAACGTAATGAAATCAATTGCCAAAAATATGATTTTGTTCCCGCCAAAACAACAAGTAAATGATTTTGCAACTTACACTTCATTTATGCAAAAACTTAGCCGTGATGAGTATGTCGTTTGTGGTGAAAATACTTTGTATCTGTCATTTTTGCTCCGTTTAACATATATTGACACAAACATGTCACCAGATTACATCGAAAAAGAAATTCAACATGACGTAGATAAGCTTTATCGAGCTGGCTCAACTAAATCTCACGCCGCAATTGCACCACAAGAAAATACAATAGACGAAATTCCGCAAAAGCAAACGCTAACACAAGAACAACCCCAAACGCAACCGGCAATAAGCGACGAGCCAGTGACAATTGAAATTGCAGATGACAACATAACTGAAGAAGATTTGGATTTCCTTGACGAACTCGATGGGCTAGAAGAACTTGATGACGTTTCTGATGCGGAAACGCAAACGCTCTTGCCAGAAGAAAATTCTGAAATACTTCTGGAAGAATTACTTCCCACCGAAGAAGAAGAATTAAACAATTCAGATATAAACTTAGAAGAATATTACGCAGAAACAACAGAAAACGGTCAAGAATACCAAGAAAGTCCGCTTTCTGAGTTACAACCATTACCAGATGAAACTCAAACATTGGAAGATGAGATTGAAACTAGCGACATACCCGATTTGGCTGCAGAAATAGATATTCAAGACCAGCCACAAATCGCTGAAGAACTACCCGAACAAGAGCCAGAAATAACCCAAGAACAGGAGTTAGAACCAGAATCAGAACCGGAACCGGAGCCTGAACCGGAAAAACCTATCACACAATCACCAGCTATTCCTGTGTACTCTGTTCCTGAATTGGAAGTTGAGGCCCCAATTGAATTTTCTGAGGGTAATTTCGTTTTCCACGAAA
This sequence comes from uncultured Muribaculaceae bacterium, assembly GCA_964626145.1. GTDB lineage: Bacteria > Cyanobacteriota > Vampirovibrionia > Gastranaerophilales > Gastranaerophilaceae > RGIG2134. The sequence continues at coordinate 6,391 of CAZVBZ010000037.1, forward strand.
AATATGGAAAAGGCGTTATTGAAAAAATAATGAATTACGGAAATAAAACACTCTGCTCAATTCAATTTGAAGAAGTTGGAAGAAGACTTCTCGACCCCAATCTTGCAGGTTTAAAACAGGTTTAAAACAGGTTTAAAATAATTTTTTTTAAATTAAACAATACTTTTTTTGAGCCTGTTTGTTCTTTCAGACGAAAGTATTTTACGTAGTTTCATAATTGCCTGCGCATGAAGCTGACAGACTCGAGACTCTGAAATTTCAACCATTTCGCCAATTTCTTTAAGCGTCATGTTTTCATGATAATAAAGAACCATAATCATTCTTTCACGTTCTGGTAGGCATTTTAAGGCATTATGAAGTTCTTGTTTTACATCTTTTTCTTCAAGTTGTTCTTCTGGAGTGAGTTTATTTTCGTCTTTAATTGTATCAATTATTTCAACGCTATCATCAGCAGTACCCCTTTTGTCATGCAGCGAATATATACTTGCATCATCTGCCAAAATTTCATCTACTCGAGCGTTTTCAATACCTAATGCACTTGCAACTTCGGTTGTTGTTGGCATTCTGCCAAGTTTTTGACGCAAATCCTCCATTGCATTTTTCACGTCTTTAATTTTTTTTCTTGCACTACGCGGCAAAAAATCCTGCGACCTAATTTTATCAATGATATTTCCGCGAATACGCATTAGTGCGTATGATTCAAACCTTGCACCCTTCTCTAGTGAAAATTTTTCTATCGCATCAATAAGCCCCTCTACACCATAACTTGCAATATCTTCAATCGAAAACGACGGCGGCAGCTTAACCTTGATACGTCCAATAACATATCTTGTAAGATAAATATATTGCACAATAAGCTTATCTCTAAGACCTTTGTTTGCCCGGTCCTGAAAATATGCACCCCAAAGAGCTTCTAACTCCTCATCAGAAATTCGCTTTATGTGGCTGTATGAATTGTTTTCTAATTCATCGGTCATTTTAATCTCAAAATTATATTGTTCGAACTATTGGAAATATTACTTTACTAATTCCCTTTTCTTATTCTAATTATTAAGCCATATTAGTAATCATTTAAATATATGACTTTTGTAAAAAATCTGTAACATTTAGACTAATTTGCGCAATATTTAATGATTATTTTTTTTTATTTAGTTAGATAGGTTAGATTATTTATGGTTAGGTAGATTATGGTTCAAGGAATGTCTTTTGGCGCAAACCCATATATGTATACAAGTTACCCTTCACCAGCGCAACTTGGAGCGTATGCCGGTTCCAGAGTACCAGAAATGGTAAGCGAAAATAATGAAGATACTCTTTTGAGCGCAATCATTGGTGGAACTTTCGGATGTGCAGCATTCAGCAACATACCATTTGCAATTCATCCAAAAGAAACTTATGCAGCGATTAAAAAAACTAACGAAACATTAAAAGCTATAATTTCAAATCCTGGTTTTGAAAAACTTTCAGCCGCCGATAAACTAGCTCTTTTTAGGAACACACTTCAAAAAGAAAGATTTGTAATCCGAATTGGTAATGTTAGTACAAAACTAAGAACTGCAGAAGAATCACAAAAAATAATTCAAGCCTTAAATCAAGCACATAAAAACTACCAAAATGCAATCTTGTCAGGCTCTCAAAGCACAGCGGCAAAATATTCCGCGGAAATGAACGAAATATTTGCAAAAGGTAAAAAACAGGGCTGGTTCACCAGATTAACGTCGAAATCTAATACACCAAAAGCATACAGCGCTGATTTTGTTACAAATGCAGCTCGAAACGCTGGAAACGCAGCCCAAAATGCTGAAAACGTAGCAACAACTGTAAAAAATGCCGGAAATGTAGCGACATCCACAAAAATAACCAACTCTCTAAAAGGCGCCTTTAAAACGCATGGTTTTATAAGCATAGCGGTAATTAGTGGGATTATGGAAACTTTTTCAGAAATAATTCCTGCATTTAAACTCGGAACATCAAACGGCATAAAACAACTCGGTAAATCCGCTGCAACAATAGCGGCTGATTCAGCCGGTTTTTGTGTCGGTTCTGCAGCTGTAGGCGCTGTCAGTGCAAAAGTAGGGGCAGCTATAGGAACAGCTATTTGCCCTGTTTTAGGTACTGCAATTGGTGCACTTATTGGTCTGGCTGGTGGTATGGCTGGTGGTTGGGCAGGTCGCAAATTAGCAAAATCTATAGTTGGTAAATCAGAAAAGGAAATTGCAGAGGCAAAACAAAAGTCAACACAACCGCAAACTCAAGAAAACCAACCAGCACAAACAAATTATTCACCAAGCTTTGCTGGCGCAACAACCCCATTTTCTTCAAACCCATTTGCGCCCAACATGGGTGTACCAACGCTTACCGGCATATTTGACATGCCTACAGACTCTTTAGACTATTACGTTTAATTAATCACCAAAATTTTGCTTTTGGAGTTCAACCTTAAGCTTGTTTAGACCAGATTGGATAATTCGCGAAACACGAGATTGCGAAATCCCATACTCGTCAGCGATTTCGCGAAGTTTTTGCTCTTTAAAAAATTTGCGTTCGACTAATTCTTTTTCTCGCGGGGGGAGCTTTTGGATTGCGTCTTTCAAAACATCGCGCAATTCAAACAATTCAACCGCTTCAGCAGGAGTTCTTCGGTCATCTTTAATAATGGTTGGCGTTTCAGAGTCACTAAGCTCATCAACTGAAAGAATAGTTTTATAGACTGCCTCTCTAATTTCATTATGTTCGGTCTCATCAATCTTGACTGATTTTGTTTTAAGCGTATACCATTTAAAACGTCGGCGCACTTCGTTTCTTAGCGCCCATTTTATTGCCGTTGAAATATAAGCATTATTAAAATCTTCTAAATCAGAGGTTTTCGCCAACGTATGCACTGCCTGAATTCCAATATTCAAAAGTTCTGTATAATCGATAAGATGAGGGTTTGTTAATTTTCTAATTTCAACTTTTACCACCATTTCAATTAGTGGCATATAGTCTTTAATATTAAACTTAGTAACAGTCGAAACTTTATTCTTAGAAGTCATTATTTTATACAATGGATTACTGACATTACTATAATATATAAAAGTAATCGTTCAGGCAATAAAAACTTTTATTAACTTTGGTAACTTAATTATATCATTTAAATAAGAAAGGGAAAGGATTATTTATGAAGGCACTATTCTGCACAGATGGCTCTGAAATAAGTTTTTTTGCACTGGACAACATTCAACATTTTCGCAACGAATTAGAAATTGATATTTTATGTGTAATAGACTGGCATTTTTATCCAATGTACATGAGCTACCCCGAGCAAGATTTTATTAACACTTACGAAGACATTGCAAACAGAGTCCTTGACTTGGCTGCAGAGGTAGTAAAAGAAAAAGGTTTTAAAATCGGCACGTTGAAAAAAAACTGGGGAAGCGCCAGCGAAGAAATAATTAAGCACATAAAAAATGTTAAATACGACCTTATACTACTCGGGTCACATGGAAAAAAAGGCATAAAAAACTGGCTAGGTTCAGTCTCAAGAACAGTCGTAAATACTGTTAGAGAACCCGTATTTGTAAGCAAAGAGCCACGAATTAATAAAAAAGTATTACTTACCGTTGATGGCTCGGAAGGGTCTAAATACGCAATCAAAAAAGCCTTGTCACTACTTGATTTTTCCAACAAAGAAATATATACGATAACTGTAATGGAGGATATTTCAAACCTACCATTAGAAGTAACCAGCAACAAAGAATGGTTTAATGATTACCTAAAAAAGCGTAATTGTTTCGCGCAAAATATAATGAGAGACACTAATGTATTATTAAAAGAACACAATTTAGAAGCTAAAAACGAATATTCCTTAATCGGCGCTCCGAGCATTACAATTATTGATACAATAGAAAAGGAAAATATTGACCTCGTTGTACTAGGTTCACGCTCAAAAGATAGAATTTCAGAATTTTTGCTAGGCTCAACCAGCAAAAGAGTTCTTGAAAAAGTCAAAAGCTCTGTCCTGATTGTATCGCCACCAGAATACATAACGGACAAAAATTAAATTTGCTCGTTTTGTTTGTTTAAGGTAAACTTAAATTGCCGTGCTCCACGGGGACGTAGCGAATCTCTCGACTTGAACGCTTAGCAAGGTGCAGAGCCTACCGTGAGGGAACGTCGAGCAGGGCAATCGGCTTGTATATTGTTGATATTTCAGCCGATATCGGCGCAAACCGTCGAACCGTGTCAGAGTGGGAACACAGCAGCACTAAGACGTAATTTGCGGGTGATATTGTTTTGAAAAGGAGATACATAAGTTTGAAAACCTTGTTTGCCGCTTTCGATAGGTAGTGGCACGGCATTAAAAAGACCGCCAATTAAAATTGAGCGGTCTTTTTATTTGAAAAACATTTTAGACTTTTTTGTTTACTATTATTCCAGCCGGATTGTCAAAATTTTTAACCATTTGTATCATATCATCAGTCGAAAGGCGCTGAACTGTAGTGTGGAGATAATTATCATAAAGTTCAACAACATTTAAATCAGGATAAACTTTTAATTCAAAACGATTTGGACTATGTTCTAAATCATCTTCGTCATCAGAAAGCTCAATTTCGGACTTTAGAACAACAGGTTCCGACTCGTCCTCTCCTGTATCGCCACCCAGAAAAGCCTGCCCGCCGGTTTCTGAAAAATCCGACTCTTTTCTTTCTATACCTTTTTTAGAGGATGCTGCATCAATATCTTTTACTTGATTTTCAGAACCTTGCGCAGCAATTGTTTCAGCCTCATTTGCCATTTGCGCTGATGTAAGCCGATTATAAAGTCCCATATTCGCCATTGAAAATCCATCTAAGCCCATTTTTACTCCATTCGTAAAATATTGTAAAGCTCTATCTTTATTATAAATTATAATATATAATATAAATTATTACTAGTGGAGGAAATATGAGTAATTTATGTGGAGATTTTATAAATAAAATATTGAACTTGCCTTTGTGGGTTAAGGAAATTGTATATTATATTCTTATGCGGAATTTTAAAAATATTTTACCCTGTTCCAATATAGATATTAATGAAGAAAATCTATATCAATGCTTGTGTCCTGAAATCACATACGCAGGAAAAAAAGAATACGAACGGTTAAAAAGAGAAGAACCAAACTCACAAGAATTTAAGTTTCTTAATGCCTTAATAGATAACCTCAGCATTATTGAAATTACCCTTAATAACGTTTGGACACTGGAAGAAACTTCTCAAATATATTACAATTGTATGGAATCACAGTTTGTATCATACCCAACAAATCCGGTAATTAGAGCAAAAGCAGCATATTTTGCAAATAAAATTAGAATTGGCGAATATTTTAAACGAATAGGATTAATTGACGCCGACCAATTGGAAACAGCTTTACGTATTCAAAAAGAAAGTGAAACCGCAAACGAGAAAAAGGCGTTTGCCTCTATTCTAATTGATATGGGCGTGATAACTCGTGCAGATGCGGACAATGTTCTTTTTATTAAAAAGGAAAGTAAGCGCAGATTTATCTTGAATTTTAACACAGGCGAATCAAGCCCCAACGTACCACCTGTTGACAATTCAGAAATTACGCAAAAGATTGAACGACTAGAATACGAAAACAAAATTCTGAAAACCAAACTAAGAGAATTACTTAAAATTGAGAAAAAATAATCCTGCCAAAATTGACAGGAAAAGTAGTTTTTTATTCAAATTTTTAATCTTTAGCCAAAAGTTTTAAATGATGACTCAATATTTTTATCTATAACTTTTTTAACTGATTCCATTTCGGTTTCAATAGATTTTTGTTGAGTTGTAATTTGATTTAAGCGCATTTCAAGAGCTTTGTCTTGTTTTTGAATTGTTTCTGTATCCCTTGTATATTCAGCATCAGCGGCACTGTCATTATCTTCATACAACAAATCGTCAATATATGTATTAGTATAAAAATCTGTATCGCTCCAATTATAATTTCTTTTTTGGAGTATATATTCAGAATTTTTAAGTTTATTTTCTACATAACTAACCGCTGTATTACGCGCAGTTTCATCTTTAGAATCCAGTTTAAGACTTGTATCCACTACATAATCATCAGGATTAGCACCTTCTGGAAGTGAAGAAACAACTATTTTTCCCGCTGAATTCACCAATCTGTATGGAGCAAATTCAGAAATATCTGAATCAGTTGTATTAGAATAATTATCCAACAAATTATTAATAGCAGAAGTTGTATAAGTATATGCATTAGACCATGTAACTTTTGTATTATTAGTATTGACCTTTTGCAATGTCCATTCTGCATTTCTTAGTTTATCTTCCAAATAATTACAAGCATTTTCGTATGAACTTGAACCTTCAGAAGAATTTGCAACGATACTTGCGTCCACAACATAATTATCAGGATTTTCACCCTCTGGAATTGCGGGCACTACAATTTTACCATTAGAATCAACAATTCTATAACCCAGTCCAGGTTGTTTCGAATCATTTAGGCTATTTGTAATGTCATAATAGTCTAAGCGTTTTTGTGTAGACGAACTTTCCCCAAAATGAACAAGTGAAGTAGCATTACCATTTTCATCTATTCCGGTTTCAAGCGTATAAGGTGCATTGTAATACAAATGGCGGTCGTTAATTTGATTAGAATATTTTGTCGCAATTTGTTCAGTACGCTCTGCCAAAGATAGTCTCTTTTGGCAAATTTGTTGCGCCTGAAACTCAAGGTCGCTTTTTCGCGCCGTTAGTTGCAAATATCTTGCTTGTGATGCGGACATTCCCATGTTGTAACACTCCGTTCTTTTTACATGATATATATCGGCATCATATCGTCAGAACTTAAACATTTCACAGGGAATTATTAAGAATTTTTAACAAAAAATCAAATTTAAAAATAAATTGTTACACTACTTTGCATCTTCTTTTATGACAATAAGATTATTCATAATTTTCATAACACAAGTAGGCAAAACGACTTCATTCAAACCATTTGCAATACTGATAATACTGCCAGCCTTTAGAGTAACGTCCTCACCTTTATACATAAAAGTATAATCTGTATCTCTATCTGAGCGGATTGTAATCTTGTCCATATTTTTCTCCTTTAAGGTTTAGCAGCAAGAATTATTGTAATGGAAACTTATAATTTTATCAATAGACTTCGCAGCTAAATCTAAAATTTCCAAAAGTTGTGAACGTTCATACGGTTCACCCTCGGCAGTTGTTTGAAATTCAATAATTTTACCACTTTTGGTCATTACAACGTTAGAATCCACTTGTGCCGCAGAATCTTCTGAGTAGTCTAAATCTACAATAACCTCACCATTTGAAATTCCAGCAGAAACTGCCGCGATAGGTTCAATTATCGGATTTTCTAGAAGTATACCTGCGTCCATAAGTTTTTCTACAGCAATAGAAAGCGCAATATAAGCTCCACAAATACTTGTACAACGCGTTGACCCATCAGCCTGAATAACATCTGCATCTATAGTGATTGTACGTGGTCCAATTTTTGTTAAATCAACACATGCCCGCAAACTACGCCCAATAAGCCGTTGAATTTCTTGAGTTCTACCCGAAATTTTTGAGCGTTCTCTCTGGCAGCGCGTATTAGTAGACGACGGCAAAAGCGAATATTCAGCACTGACCCAGCCTCTGGGGTCATCTTTGTCCATCCATTTTGGTTTTTGTTCATCAACTGATGCCGTAACTATGACTTTAGTGTCTCCAAATTGAGCCAAGACGGAGCCTAGAGCGTGTTTTGTATAATTCTTTATAAATTTAATTTCGCGAAGTTCATCATTTTTTCGTCCATTCAATCTTTGCATATCTAGCTCCTTTTGTTATCATGTTGATAGTTATTATTGCACAAATTATTGTCAGGTAAAATGTGTTAATGAAACAGAATTCTATATTATCGTATACCGAACACCCAAAAAAGGCTATAAGTTTAACTGCTTATAGGGCATGCTTTATTGCTTTAATTTTAGCGAAAGGTCCAAAATCGCTGGAAGAAATATACGAAGCTTTTTCTAAAGATAAAATTTTAGCAAAAACTTGCCACAAAGACACAATAGCAAATTCAATAAATTCTCTTAGAGCTGTGGGTTTTGATATAGAAAAGCCAAAAGCGTCCAATTCCTACAAGTACAAATTAGTTTCCCATCCATTTAAGTTCAATATATCTTCAGAACAGGCAAACTTACTACATTTAATCAGAAATTCTCTTTCATATCAAAGTGATTACGAAACAATATTCAACCTAAATTCAGTATTTAACAAAATCATTTCACTTAGCGACTGCAAAAACTGCATTGATGTTATAGAAAGGGCAAATTGCTTTAGAAACATTGACTTAAACCTTTTTAAAGACATTTTAAAATTATGTGAAAAAAAAGCAAACGCCCAAATTGTATATAATTCACCAATAAACGGCAATGAAACCATACAAATCAAAACAGAAAAAGTCGTTTTTGAAAACAACCGGCTATATTTATGGTTATATTCTTACAAACACAAAACGCCTGCTTATTTCAGAATCGATAAAATTGTATCAATAAAACCTGATTTTACAGATTTACCAGCAGAAAACGAAATTTTACTCACAAATATTGTAAAATACGAACTTTCGGGAGAAGCTGCAAAAAAATTTATGCCGAACGAAAACGAAATAGTTGTAGAAAAATATTCAAACAGAATAATCGTACAGGCAAACGTGATAAACCGGTTTAATTTTTTTCAGCACATTATAGGATTTGTCGATAATTGCAAAATCCTTGAACCTGAATATATAAAACACGATTTTACAAATCACTTAAAAAGCATTATGGAGGTTTATGACTATGGGGTCTAACAACCGAGCAAATGATACCGCTTTGCGCGTACTTGCTGTATTAAAACTGCTTTACGAAAAGAAAATTCAGCTGGAAGAAATAATGTCACACTTATTTAGTGACAAAAACACTGATTACTCGTTTAGAAAAGACGTTTTATATAAATATTTCAACACCTTTAAATTGTTAGGAATAAACATTATAAAAGAGCACAAGTTATTTTACCTGGAAAAATCACCAATTCTGGTTAATTTTACACAAGAAGAAATTGCTGGAATGAAATTTTTACTCGAATATAGCAAAACTATTTATTCTCCAAAATCTCACGAAGAAATACAAAACCTTATTAAAAAACTTTGTAATTGCGCTCAAAACTATAATTTTAAAGATTTACAACTTTCTGAAGCTGAAAAAAACAAATACAAAAATTTGGTTAATCACAGCCACAATCCAGATTTAATAGACAAATTTAGACTTTTATGCAAAGAAAAACAAAAGATTAGCTTCACCTATTTTAATAGTCAACTCAACGAAAAACAAGAGTTTATAGCAGAACCGGAAGAAGTCGTCGTTACACCGTTTGGTTGCATTTTAAAAGCACATAATACAAATATCGCCGAAACTCAAAATTTTTACATCGAATATATTGAAGATTTAAAACAACTTCCAGTTATGTCAAAACCCATTAACGTAAAAAGCTCTGTGACTTTTGCATTAACCGGTAGGCTAGCAGCCGCCTACGAACTCAAACCCGGCGAACGTTTAACCAAAAGAGAGCCAAACTATCTTGTTGTAACGAACTCTGGAGAGGACAAAGACGCCCTAATGAAAAGGCTCCTCAGATACGGAAAATCTTGTGAAATTCTTTATCCAAAAACATTTTGCAAAAAAACACTAACGACACTGAATAAAATTCTCCAAAATTATAGCTAAAAAAAAACTTCCTTTTTCAAGGAAGTCAAGATTAGTAAAAGAGACATCAATAATAATTTGACATGCGTTTAAATAAAGTCAAATTATTTTTTTAAGTCTCTGTAATCTTTAGGCAAATGCTTTATCCAATCTGCGCCAAGCCCTTTTATAAAGCGATGCGCATCAATTACATCATCAGAACTGACAGGGTCTGGACCATCCTGTAATTCGAAAGCGAGGTCAGAATCTTTGGGATTTTTTATAGAGAAATTACTATCACCCAAAAACGCTATCCCAAAAGATTTTTTGCAGTTGTTACAAACAATTTGCAACACCGAAAACTCCTCCTCCTCTCTCAATATATTGATAGAGTCCTCGGTAAAATCAGCCCCGCACTCAGAGCAGCATAAATTTGCAAATAATTTATTAATGTCCTTTTTCATAAATCCCCCGTAAGTTGTTATTTTACTTTAGATATCTTTTCAGTATATTACCTCAAAATATTGACTATATATATTATAGAGCATGTTTTATAAAAAAAGTTCCACACATTTCTTAACAAAGTGTTATAAACATAAAAAACTGGGTATATACATATTAGATGAATAGCAAAAGAAGGAAAGTGTCATGGATATTTTAAATTTAGTATTTATTGGTTTTGTAATGTACCTTGGTTTTATTTCAATTCCGACAATGCTTGAACAAAACGCTGAAAACTAAGCCTCCCAACTTTAATTCCACAGGCGCGCTAGAAGTATGCCCACTGAATACGTGGGCATGGTTTTCCTCCCGCAGTGGCGGGTTTTCCACCAGGAACATCTCGGCGGAGACCTCACGCCTGAC
>CAZVBZ010000038.1:0-16752 GCA_964626145.1 uncultured Muribaculaceae bacterium
TCAAAAAACAATAAGAATTTCAAGTGCAGTCTAAATGAATTCGCGTCATTCTGAGGGAAAGCGCCAAATGGCAATATATACAAGGATTTTGACCGACCGAAGAATCTACATGACGTCTCAGCAAAAAATTTGTAAATTATTGCTTGCCCTCGATTGAGATTCTTCGGGCGAAAGTCAATTATAGCTTGTGTTTTGTCAATTAAAGCTAAAATCCCTCAGAATGACGGGAAAATTTATGGACATAGGTGAATCCTAGTCAGGCGTGAGGTCTCCGCCGAGATGTTCCTGGTGGAAAACCCGCCACTGCGGGCTGAGGGAAAGCGCCAAATGGCGCTATATACAAGGATTTCGACCGACCGAAGAATTCCCAGGTGTGAGAGTGAATGAAGCGTTTTGTAGAACATAAGAAATTTAAGAACAAATATTTCGCTTACGATAATGCAATAATTATCAAAAAATCACAAATGTAAAAATATTGTTACAATCTTGTAGACTTAGTCACAGTGCGGTAAAATGCCTAATAGAATAGAAGTATTGTGTCAAATTTAGGCAATTAAATATTTTTTCTGGTTTTAGTATTATTACAGTAGTAGTGTGATTAATGTGAAAGGACGTTCTATGCCAGTTAGTGTGAATACTGCAAACAACAACAATAACAATGGTCTTTTGTACACAGCGGGTGCAGCCGGTGGTGCTGGCTTGCTTGCCGGTGCGGCCGGTTATTTGACAAAGCCGTATTTGAAAGATGGTCAACTTGCTGACGAGTTTGTTAGAGAAGTCTTTAAGGATGTTCGTCTTGATTTTCCGAAAGGCATCTACTTCCAACATGCTTTACAACCTAAGCCTAATGGTGTAAAGGCTTATTATATTAATGGCATAATAAACGATATAACACCAGAAAACTTAAAGAAGGCTCAGCAAAAAGGGCGCTTTACAGCTATAGTAGGTCTCCAAAATGCGGAATGCGTGGTTAATGAGAAGACTACAGTTGAACAGCTTAAAAAAGATATGAAACACTTATTAGAGAACAGTGAGCGCTATAATTGGGATACGATAGCTAAAGAGGATGCTGTCATGAGGGAGTCTTTTATTGACAACATGAATAAGGATTACTGGGATAGTGCAAAAAAGCAATTTAAAAAATTGGCAGATAATGCGGTTGATGATCAGAAAAAACTATTAGAGCGCTTTAAAAGCGCTGCCAATAAAAAGTGTCTCAAAACTGCCGGTATCTGGGCTGGGGTTGCAGCGGTAACCGTCGGTGCTATTGGCGCCTTGATACTTGCTTGCTCTAAATCTAAGGCAGAACCTGCGCCAAAACAAGTTAACGTAAACGCCTAAAAAACAAATAGATATTTTTTAAGTTAACGTAAAAAAAACCGCTCAAATGAGCGGTTAAATTTTTCCTATTCCCTATTCCTGCATTGCTGCTAATAAATTGCTTTTTTTTAAACTTCATTACCGGATAATGTTCCGAATTTTATTTTTTTGCCTTGTTCTTTTGTTTCATTTCCGGTGTTGTTATTCTTTTGGTTTATACCAAGTTTTTTATCAATATCGCTCATTGAAATATAGCCCAAATCGGCTGCGTTATTGAGGGTGTCTCCGTCAAGTTTAACAAGTTCTTGCGGGTTCATTGATGAAAGTTTGTTTTTAATTGTGTTTTCATTAGCTTCTACGCCAAGTCCTTCTGCGATTTCTTTAATTTCTTTGTCATTGTTTGCTATGCTAAAGCCGCCAGAGCTTTTACCTGTAAAGCCGCCGAAAGATGGTCTGTTTGAGTTGTCTTTATTTTCACCTGAGAAAAGATTTTGTTCTTTTGTTTCAGTAGTGTCATCCGCTTTGTTTGCTTTTTCAATATCACTTGTAGAAACTAAGCCCAAGTCGTTTGCTTTATCAAGTGTGTCGCCGCCTAACTTAGTAAGCTGTTCTGAGTCCATTGATGCAAGTTTGTTTTTGACGGTGTTTTCCTCTGCTTTAACGCCAAGTTTTTCGGCTATTTCTTGAAGCTCTTTATTGTCGTTTGTTGCGTTGGCGCCTGACATATTTCCAATTGGATTTGTTGCTGTTGATACTTTGTCGGTGCTATTGTTTTTTGTTGTGAATTGAACAGTGTCGCCGTATCCGTCAGAATATCCAAATGCATTTATGCCACTAAATCCGGAATCTCCGCCTTGAAGTGCGGTTGGAGTTTTCTTTTCAGCTTTCATTCCTTGTTTTTCAGCAGTGAAAATGTCGGTGTTTTTTAATTGATTGCCTTTACCGGCTTGTTGTCCTTTGCCGGTTTGTTGGCTGTTTAAATCACCAGGCGTTTGTTGTATTTGCTGTTTTTTTAGCGTTAAATTTAAAAATGATGCGTCTCCAGTCATAGTGCGACCTCTCTCTCTTTCAATAATAAACGGTGGGTAGTGTATAATGTGGTATTATGATTTTTGTTTTTTATTCGCCTGTAACGGTGTAGAATTTTCTGTTAAGGATGTCACATCTTTGGAAGTCGTGTGACGAAACATCTGCAAAGGTGTAACCTTGTTGTGATATTAGTGTATGTCCTGTTTTTGCTGTTCCAAATGTTGCTTGGTTTTCTCCATCTTGCAATGTCCATTTGAGTGTATTGTTTCCGTCTCCGAATGTGACGTTGTTTCCGGTAATGCCGTTGATTTCATAGTTTTTATTGTAGTTCATTTGGTAATTATCATATTTTAAGTAGGAGGCTTCTTCTTCTACGATTGTTTTATCTTTAATTCTAACTTTATAGCCTTGTTCGCCCTCGTGACCTCTCGGGTAGTAGTAATTTTTGCCCCTGTATCTAAAGGAGAATACATAAAGCGTTGCCTCACCATCGGCATTTCCTGCAATTACGTATTTGGCATAACCTTTTTCTGTTTTTTCTGACAGGTCTATAGTTTCTGCAAATTCTTTGTCTTCGGCTGATAAGGATGCATAAATTGCACTTGTACAGTTTGTGTAATCGTAACTGAGATTAGAATTTACTTTTTCTGAAGTGTTGTAGTGGGAAAGTTCCTCAAGCCAAGGTGTTTCGAGGTCTTCCCATTTTGTTGGGTTAGTTTTTAGTGCCCAGTCTATTGTCATAACTTGCGAATTGCCTGCGCCCATTGATATGTTGTTATAGTTGCCCCAGAATGCAATTTTCTGTAATCCGTTACCAAGTTTTAATGTGTTTGTATCTCCAATCATTCCGATTGTATTTTTGCCATCTCCGGCGGTTACTGTGTTGTTGTCTCCGTAGATACGCCAATTGTTATCTCCGCCAGATGTTGTTATATTTATGTTTGAGCCTTCAATGAGAATATTGTCGTCGCCAGTTCCAGTTTTAGCTGTACTGTTGGAACCCATTATTGCGATATTGTTGTTACCATTTCCAGCGGTTAAAGAATTGTTGTCACCATTAAGGACTACAGTGTTGTTACCATCTTTTGCGTTTACATTAATATTATCACCATTAAGCATAACTACATCATCATCAGTATCGGACATTTCGATGTTTACATTTTTAACTTTATCAGTACTGTTTGCTGAGTATCCAGTTAGGTTTAGCATTTCGAATACTGCTTGATGTTGATATTGATATTGATTTACTGCGCTAACGTTTGTCATAAACTCTCTTACTCTAGTATATCCTGTATATATATAATAAGTAATTTGAGTATATAAAATTGCCTAATTTGTATATATTTGGTTTACAAAACTTAATGATTGGCGTTTGGCGCTTTTATAATTTGAACGGAGCGGACCTCTGAAAGGTCTTGTCTAGCTTCTTTTATCTTGTTGCGAATCTCGTCGTCAAGACTATGTCCACCGACTAATCTATCAACAAAGCCGTTGTTAAGTTTAACAGCTTTTTTTAATACTCCGATATCATCAAGAATATCTTTAATTTGTTCAAAATCGTACCCAAAACCGTGTTTTGATTGATAAGTAAGTATTTCGCCGGTTGGAGAGACGACATCTTCTCCGCCTTTTTCAAAATATATTTTAAATATTGATTTCAAGTCCTGTAATTCACACTGCATAGTGCTTATTGCTTGTTGAATACGAATATAGCGTTCAAAAAGGTAGTCGATATTGTTTATTTGTTTAATTTGCCAGTCGTATTTTTTGTCGTAGAGTTTTTTAAGTCTGGGATAAGCAAGCGCAAGCCCCATTGTATCACCCATTGCGCGGTGTCGGTCAGTAATTTCGATTTCAAATTTTTTCATTAAATTATCTAGCCCATGTGAAATTAAATCGGGATAAACTTCCTTAAACATAAATTCTGTATCAATGCGAGGATTAGAAATCCCTTTACCTGTATGTCTTTTCGCTGCTTCATTAATATACGAGTAATCAAAAATTGCATTGTGTGCGACAATTGGATAATCGCCAATAAATTCTAAAATTTTGTGTATAACTTCTTCTTCTTTGGGTGCGTCTTGAACCATGTCTTCGGTAATTCCATGGACGGCAATGCTTGATTTCCTAATATGCTGTTGAGGATTAATAAGGGTTTCAAAACTGTCTTTTATAACCCCATTTTCGAGCCTTACAGCGGCGAACTCGACCATTCTTTCTTTTGTGTAATCAAGACCTGTTGTTTCTGTATCAAGAACAATTTCAATAACTTTTTTACGCGGCATTTTTCATCTCCCTTATAAAAAGTTTATCATAAAAGTGCAAAATAGGAACATTTGTAATAAAATGAAAACATCACAGAAAAGGAATTAACAATGCAAAGAAAACCGGTAGTTGCAATAGTTGGACGACCAAATGTTGGAAAATCGACACTCGTAAACAGGCTCGTTGGCACAAGAAAAAGTATTGTAGACGATTTGCCAGGGGTTACGAGAGACAGAATATACTTTGATGTAGAATGGCAGAATAAACATTTTACGGTAATTGATACGGGCGGAATTATTCCTGGCGATGAAGATGAAATTATGTTAAATATCTTTACACAGGCGCAAATTGCGTGTGATGAAGCTGATAGTATAATTTTTGTCGTCGATGGAAAAGATGGCATAAATCCCATAGATTTTGATATTGCAAACGTATTGCGGCGTAGCGAAAAACCAGTGTTTTTAGCTGTAAATAAAATAGATTCGCCTGCGCTAATCAATAATATTGCGGATTTTTACGAACTTGCGTTGGGTGAACCCGTTGCACTTTCAGCACTTCACGGTGATGGTGGAGTAGGTGATCTGCTGGATAAAGTTTCAAAGGATTTTGAATACTCAGAGGCAGAGGTTGAAAATGACATAATTAAAATTGCAATTGTAGGAAAGCCAAATGCAGGGAAGTCCAGTATTGTAAATGCACTTTTGGGCGAAGATAGAGTTATTGTTTCAAATGTTTCTGGAACAACTCGTGATAGCATCGATTCCAAGGTTAAATATGAAGGACAAGAGTTTTTACTGATTGATACTGCAGGAATTCGTAAAAAGTCGCGAGTAGAATGGGGCGTAGAAAAATTTGCCGTAGATCGGGCTATTCGCTCAATTCGAGGTTGCGATGTTGCTGTTTTAGTAATAGACGCGCTTGAAGGGCTTAGTGATCAAGATAAAAAAATTGCGCAAACAATCATAGACTCAGGTAGAGCAATGATTCTCGCTGTAAATAAATGGGACTTGGTAGAAGGCAAAGAAAAAGAAAATTCACCGCAAAAGTACGAAAAAATGCTTAAGCAGGAGGCTCCATTTCTTGATTATATCCCTAAAATCTTTATTTCAGCGGTTACAAAGCAAAGATTGGTCAGTATTTATAAACAGGCAATTGAAGTTCATAAGGAATGGACAAAGCGTGTTTCTACAAGTGTTTTGAATAAAATTATATCTGAGGCAATCGCGATGAATCCGCCAAACTCTAAACGCGGAAAACGCTTAAAAGTCTTGTATACTACGCAAGTTAAAGCAGAACCTCCTACTTTTGTTATGTTTGTAAATAATGGGGAGTTGCTTGTTGATAGTTATAGAAGATACCTGGAAAAACGCCTTAGAGAAGCATTCGGTTTCTTTGGAACGCCAATAAAACTTACTGAAAGAGAACGAAAGGAAAAAGATTCATGATATATTTAGTAATATTAATAGCATTAACACTTATGATAGCCTATCTTATTGGCTCAATTCCAACGGGATATATTGTTGTAAAACTGCTTAAAGGTGAAGATATTCGGAAAATTGGTTCTGGTTCAACTGGTGCAACAAATGTAAAAAGAGTTTTGGGTAAGGGCTGGTTTTTTGGAGTAATGCTTATGGATGCCTTCAAAGGAGCTTTTCCAGTTTTGTTGGCAAGACATTTTGATGGTACAACCGGCATACTTGCGGTACTCGCTGCGATTGCTGTTTTAATAGGACATTCGAAATCGATTTTTCTTGGTTTTACTGGTGGAAAATCAGTTGCTTCAGGTGTTGGTACAATCCTTGCTCTTTGCTGGCAAGCAGGGCTTTTGATTGCGGTAATCTGGGGAATTATAACTTACATTTCCAGATATGTGTCATTAGGGTCAATTATTGCGTTGTGCTTGTCTCCCGTGCTAATGTACTTGTTTCACAAACCAATTGCGTACGTAGTTTATTGTGCAATTGGTGCTATTTATATTGTTTATCTTCATCGAGAAAACATCAAACGGCTTATAGCTGGTAATGAAAATAAAGTCCGCTAAACAAATTGCCTGCGTGGGCTATTTTAAAAGGAATATTTTTAGATAAGGATTGTGATATGAGTATCAGAAACGGAAAATTTCAAATTAATACGCGCGGATTTACAGATATAATTGATATTACTCAAAAAGTTAAAAACGAAGTGTACAAACATAATCTTAAATCGGCGCTTGTGCACATTTATGTTGCTGGCTCAACGGCGTCCGTAACAGCAATTGAGTATGAACCGGGATTGCTCAAAGATTTTCCAACTGCGTTGGATAAAATTGCTCCGGTGAATGAGTTTTACCACCACGATGACACCTGGCATGATGGGAATGGACATGCGCATGTGCGTGCAGCGCTAATCGGGAATTCTTTTTCGGTACCACTTGTAGATGGTGCGTTGCAGCTTGGAACATGGCAACAAATTGTGCTTGTTGACTTTGATAACAAACCTCGCGTTCGAAACATCACTGTGCAAGTTTTAGATTAGTTATTCTTGATTTGAAATTAAGCTTCGGTATTGTAAACATTGTGCAATGTGTTTGGCTTGAATGTCGTGCGAGTTGTCTAGGTCTGCTATTGTGCGCGAAAGTTTCAAAATCCTATCGTATGCACGACCAGAAAGTCCAAATTTTGCAATCGCAGTCTTAAGCATTTCTTTTGAAACATCGTCAATTTGGCAAAATTCTTTTACTAGTTTTGGTGTAAGTTCGGAATTTGTGAAGATGTCGTAATTTTTGTAGCGTTCAGATTGAATTTTTCTGGCGGCAACAACTCGTTTCCTAATATCTGCCGAACTCTCAGCCGAAACCGACATATTAACAAGTTCTTCGGAGGTTAGTCTGGGAACTTCTATTTGCATGTCAATTCTATCCAGTAGCGGACCGGAAAGCCTTGCGCGATAACGTTGAATTTGAAACTCATTACAAACGCACTCTTTTTGAGAATCCCCTAAATACCCGCACGGACAAGGATTCATAGACGCAAGTAAAATAAAATCGGCAGGATATTTAACCGCATTTTTGGCTCGCGAAATGCATATTTCCCCATCTTCAAGCGGTTGGCGCAAAACTTCAAGAACATTACGCGGAAACTCGACTATTTCATCCAGAAAAAGCACTCCTCTGTGCGCGAGCGTTATTTCTCCAGGTTTTGGATTTTGTCCTCCGCCAATTATTCCAACTCCAGATGCAGAATGGTGGACAACCCTAAATGGACGCTTGTTTACGAGAGGCATATCCTTTGTTAGTAAACCAGAAATGCTGTAAATTTTCGTTATTTCAAGCGCTTCTTCAAGTTCCAGCGGTGGCAGAATAGATGCAAAACACTTTGATAGCAGAGTTTTTCCAGAACCTGGTGGACCGACCATCAACAGATTGTGTCCGCCTGCTGCCGCAATCTCTAGCGCTTTTTTTGCCTTCGCTTGCCCTTTTACATCTTTAAAGTCAAATACAAAGTCATCTTTTTGCACGTTACTTAAAAGTGCATTTACATCGATGTTAACTTTTTCAAGCGGCGTGTAGGTTTCATCTCCAGCAAAATGATTTACTA
Source organism: uncultured Muribaculaceae bacterium (assembly GCA_964626145.1). Taxonomy (GTDB): domain Bacteria; phylum Cyanobacteriota; class Vampirovibrionia; order Gastranaerophilales; family Gastranaerophilaceae; genus RGIG2134. The sequence continues at coordinate 8,190 of CAZVBZ010000038.1, forward strand.
CATCATTGAGGTTTTTTGCGCTGTAAACGTTAACGTCTGGTATAAGCGCAGCTTCGTATTTGTTATCTTCTGGCACAATAACATTTTTGATGCCAAGTTTTTTTAACCCAGCAACCGTTGGGAGCACGCTGTTTACAGATTTCAAACTTCCGTCTAAGGATAATTCTCCTAAAAATGCGTAATCTGATGCTTTTTCGGTATCAATAATTCCATCCGCCGCAAGAATTCCGACTGCAATCGGCAAATCATAACAAGAGCCGGCTTTTTTTATGTCGGCTGGTGCAAGATTGACTATAATTTTTTTTGTTGGAAAAGAAAAACCCGAATTCTTTATTGCGGAGCGAACTCGTTCTTTTGCCTCGTTTACTGCTAAATCAGGAAGCCCCACAACTAAAAACGCAGGAACTCCCAGGTTTAAATCTACTTCAACGGCTATCTCATAGCTTTCCAGACCAATAACTGCAGCTGTCTTTACATTTGATACCATTTTTAACCAATATTACCTGCGGTTGAGTTTCGCTAATAAATTTAGAATTTCGACATAAAGCCATACGAGCGTAATCATTAAGCCAAACGCGCCATACCATTCGTATTTCTGGTCAATGCCGTTCATTGCGCCGCGTTCAATAAAATCAAAATCCATAATTAAGTTTAATGCCGCAACTACACAAATGATAGCACTAAAACCAATACCAATTGGGGTTGACGCATATAAAATCGAAACGTTAATGTGGAAAAAGCCTAAAACCAAGGCAACAAGATAAAATATGCCAATAGCAATTGTTGAGATAAGAATTGTTGCTCTAAATTTGTCTGTCGCGCGAATTGCACCTGCTTTATATAAGCCTAAAAGTGAAAATAATGCGAGGAATGTCAAAGCTACTGCCTGTACTACCATGCCAGGAAATTCATTATTAAAAAATGCGGATATTCCACCTAGTAGCATACCTTCGCAAAAAGCATACGCCGGAACAAGCACATGCAGAGCCTTTCTGGAAAAAATAATTATCATTGCAAGAATAAATCCAACAATGCCACCTATTGTCATAAGCATTAAAACTTTATCCATATATCCCAATGAAAATTGATAAAATACAACCCCAAAAGAGCTGCATAAAAGTACAAACATCAAAAATAATTTGTTAATCGTGCCTTGTATGCTCATTGGATTTGTACTTATATAACCATTTTGGTCGTTCATTACATTGGCTAATACTGGATTGCTCATATAAAAATCTCCATTATACTTTTACAATTACATAATATCATACATGTAGTACAAAACAAATAAATTAATACAAAATTAACAATCCAAATACGCAAAATACTTGCAAAAAAACTTGATTATATAATATGCTCATGCAAAAATTAAAAATATAAAGAGGTGTTAAAATGACAGAAAACAATCTAGTCTATCTGTTAGAAAATAAGATTTACATCAATCTGACAAACTTGTGCACAAACGACTGTATTTTCTGTATTAGAGGGTTAAAAGATGATGTCGCAGGTTCAAACATGTGGCTTTCTACTGAAAACATTACGGCAAACGACGTAATTGAACAACTTAAAAAAGTCCAAGATAAAATTCCCACTGGCGTTACATTTTGCGGCTACGGTGAACCAACTATAAAAATTGACCTCCTTAAAGAAGTTGCAAAATGTATCAAAGAAAATTATCCTAATACAAAAATCCGTGTAAACACTAATGGACATGCAAATGCAATCCACAAAAGAAATGTAATTGATGAACTTAAAGGGCTTGTAGACGAGTTTTCAATCAGTTTAAATGGTGAAACAGAAGAATTGTATAATGAACTTTCTCAGCCGAAAATAAAAAACGCATACGAGGAGATGAAATCGTTCGCGTCTTGTGCTGTAAAAGCTGGCATAAAAACAACTTTGTCAGTTGTTACCGGTTACAAAAATTATGATGTCAATGTTAAAGAATGCGAAAAAATAGCAAAAGAAATTGGAGCGTCTTTTCGCAATCGTGAGTGGCTTGACAATGGTTACTAATAAATTACACTTAACAATAAAAGAAAGGTGAAAAAATGACACAAAACGTATTGGACAAAATCATGAAACCGCAATCTATAGCGGTTGTCGGTGCTTCAACAAAACCGAAAACTATCGGTTCTGAAATTATGCAAAGACTTAGAGACTACAAATTTAACGGAAAAATTTATCCTGTTAACCCTAAAGGTGGTATTATAGAAGGATTTCAAGCTTACACTTCTATTGCAGAAATTCCTGGCGAAGTTGATCTTGCAGTTATCGTTGTTAACGCAAAATTTGTTTTGGATACAATTGACCAATGTAACGCAAAAGGTATCAAAGGGCTTTGCATTATTACAGCAGGCTTTAAAGAAACGGGCAAAGAAGGCGCTGAAATGGAAAAACAACTTCTTGCCAAAGTTAAAGAATACGGTATGCGTTGCGTCGGACCGAACTGTCTTGGCGTTTTGAACACAAATCCGAATGTTATGATGGACGCAACTTTTGCGGAATCACTCCCTGTTCGTGGTGATATTGGTTTTGTTTCGCAGTCAGGCGCTCTAGGTGGCGGTATTTTGAACATATTAAAAGACCTCAACCTTGGTTTTGCTCAATTCGTTTCTATCGGCAATCAGGCAGACGTAAACGCTGAAACAATGCTTGAATACTGGGAAAACGATGACGATGTAAAACAAATTTTGTTGTACATGGAATCAATTCAAAATCCTGCAAACTTCCGCAAATTGGCTTCAAGAATTACTAAAAAGAAACCGATTTTGGCACTCAAAGCAGGTCGTTCCGCAGCAGGCGCAAGTGCTGCATCTTCTCACACAGGCTCACTTGCCGGTGCAGACAAAGCTGCAGCCGCACTCCTTAATCAATCAGGTGTAATCAGAGAATTTTCATTGAAAAACCTTTTTGCCAACGCAAAAGCGTTCTCTAACTGCCCGATTCCGAAAGGAAACAGAGTTGCAATTATTACAAACTCAGGCGGTCCTGGCATCATGGCTACAGACGCAATCTGCGAAAGCGGCATGGAAATGGCTAAAATTACAGACGCAACAAAAGATAAGCTAAGAAGTTTCCTTCCGTCCGCTGCGTCTGTTAAAAACCCTATTGACATGATTGCTTCTGCGCCGATTGAGCACTACACTCAAACACTTGAAACTGTTATCGCCGATGAAAATGTTGACATGATTATGGTAATTTACTTGCCGTTCTTGGGCTTGAAAGACATTGATGTAGCAAAAGCATTAATGGAAATCAAAGCTAAAAACCCAACTAAGCCTATACTTGGCGTGTTTATGACAACAAGTGATTTCTTTACGCAAATTTCTAATATGGAAGTTAATATGCCATTCTACATGTATGCAGAAGAAGCCGCAGAAGCACTTGCTAGACTTGACCAACAACGTCAATGGATGGAAAAACCTGCTGGAAAAATTCCTTGCTACGATGTTGACAGAGCAAAAGTTGAAACTATCATTCGCAACTCTGTAAAAGAAGGCAGAGACCAGCTTACAACGCTTGAATCAATCGATGTTCTTCAAGCTTACGGAATTCGCGCTTGCAAATACGGACTTGCAACTAACGAACAAGAAGTTGTAAACCTTGGAAACTCAATTGGTTATCCAGTTGTTATGAAAATGACTTCAAAAACAACTTCTCACAAAACCGATGTTGGCGGCGTTGTTGTAAATATTCGTTCGGAAGAACAATTAAGAAAAGAATATAAAGGTCTGCTTGAAAGACTTGAAGCGAAAGGATTGCTCGATGGACTTGAAGGGGTAATCATTCAAGAAATGGTTAAAGGTAGCCGTGAAATGGTTTGTGGTATTGCTACAGACCCGCAATACGGTCCGATGATGATGTTCGGTCTTGGCGGCGTGTTTGTTGAAGCTTTGAAAGACGTAACTTTCAGAATCGCTCCTTTGACAGACCTTGACGCAAGTGAAATGGTTAAATCTGTAAAAGCATACAAACTTCTTCAAGGTGCAAGAGGTACAAAACCTGCTCAAATTGACCAAATTGAAGAAACTCTGCTCAGATTGTCACAACTCGTTAACGATTTCAAATTTATTGACGAACTCGACATCAACCCGTTGCTTATCTCTGAAGCTGCCGGCGAAGGCATTGCGGTTGACGGACGTATTAAAGTTCGCATGTCAGAAGCTCAAGAGTACCTAAACTCAAAATGCAGTGAATGCGCATGCTAGTTTAAATTACTTATAATTTTAAAACCCGGCTAATTTTTAGTCGGGTTTTTTATTTATTTTCTTTGTGTTAAAATACGCGTGAATATGTAAATTAATAAGGACACTAGTTATGTTAAAATCAAGCGGAGTAAAAATTGTTGCCACGTTAGGACCATCTATAAATACAGAAGAAAAAATAGAAGAATTGATTAAATCTGGTGCGAGTATGTTTCGCGTAAATTCATCACACTCTACGCCCGAAGACCATAAGGCGAGTATTGATATGGTGCGAAAAGTTGCCTGCAAACTCGGTACTTGCACAGCAATATTGCTGGATTTGCAAGGTCCTAAAATTCGAGTTGGCAACCTTAAAGCCCCTATTGAAATAAAAGAAGGCGAAACCTTGCTTTTGAGCCATGCATTGGAGCAAGTAGACGACAAAATTCCGGTTGATTACGAAGGAATTGCAAAAGACGTTAAAGCCGGTGATAAAATTTATCTCGATGACGGAAAATTAGAATTAAAAGTTCTTTCGACCGACGGAAAAATTGTTAAAGCGGAAGTTGTTCGTGGCGGCTTGTTAAAACCTCGTAAAGGACTAAACTTGCCCGGTAGAACGGCGAGCCTGTCCGCAATTACTCCGAAAGATATTGAATATATAAAACGAGCTTTGGAATGGGATGTAGATTTTCTTGCGCTCTCCTTTGTTCGCACAGGAGAAGACGTGCTTAAGGCTAAGCATTGTATGGAAATGTTTGGGGGGTATATTCCAATTATTGCAAAAATTGAAAAGCCCGAAGCTTTGGATAATTTTGGTGACATAATCAAGCTTGCGGACGGCATAATGGTTGCCCGCGGCGATTTGGGTATTGAAATTTCGGCAGAAAAAGTTCCCGCTGTGCAAAAGCGTTTAATCAGGGAAAGCAATATAAATAATAAAGTAGTTATCGTTGCTACACAAATGCTTGAAACAATGATAGAACAGCCGATTCCGACCCGCGCTGAGACGTCAGACGTTGCAAATGCAATCATAGATGGGGCAGATGCGATTATGCTTTCAGGTGAAACGTCTGTTGGTAAATATCCGGTCGAAGCGGTAAAAATGATGACTAAAATTTCTGAAAATCTTGAAGAAAACGGTATTATCAGGCACAACTATTTTTCACGCAAAATGGATGAATTCGATAACAAAGAAGCCTTTGCAATGTGTAAGGCAATGATTTCTATGCTTGAAAACCTCCCAATTAAAGCTATTATCGCATATACAACGAATGGTTATACGCCCGCGCTTTTGAGTAAGGCAAAACCAGGTGTGCCAATATATGCGCTTTGTAAAGATGGAACGGTTTGTCACCAGTTGAACCTTTGTCGGGATGTAATTCCTGTTCATTATGACTGGCAGCAAGAAATTTCCGAACGTTCACTTGCGGATTTAAACAAATTGATTGTTAAACGCTTGAACTTGAAAGATGGTGAAATGGTAATACTGACAGGGGTTGTGCCATATATCCCCGGGCATACAACTAACTTTATTAAGCTTCACACTGTTTGTCAATAAATTCAGGTAATAAATTAACATGCTTTTTGATGAAATTATAGAAAAGTACAAAAGTTTTCCAGCAGTTCGCGCTATTGCACTTGGTGGCTCTGTTTCGGCAAACACGGGTGATAATTCGTCAGATGTGGATGTTTATGTTTTTGTTGGGGAAGATATTCCCGTTGCGCAAAGAAAGTCGTTTATAAAAAAAATATCTTCAAAATACGAGGTCGGAGCTGAGTATTTTGGCGCGGGTGACGAGTTTTTTTGCGATAAAGCAAACACCGTCTTTGATATAATGTATTGGCAAACAAAGTGGTTTGAGGAGGTTATTGATAACGTTTGGGTAAAGCATTATCCCTCAAACGGTTACACAACGGCGTTTTTGTATACTTTAAAAATTTGCAAAATCGTTTATGATAGAGATAATTGGCTGGGTAATTTAAAAAGTAAAATAAATACAAATTATCCAGAAGAATTAAAGCAAAATATTATAAAACGAAATATGATGTTGCTAAAAGACAAGCCGTTTGCATCTTATTACGAACAAATTGAAAAAGCGATTAATAGAAATGATGTTGTTAGTGTAAACCATAGAATAGCGGCGTTTTTGGCGAGTTATTTTGATATTATTTTTGCTGCCAATGAACTTTTGCACCCTGGTGAAAAACGTCTCATTCAGTATGCAAAAAATAATTGCAAAATTCTTCCTGCTGATTTCGAAAAAAATATTAATAGTTTGTTGGTTTATCCAAATCCAAACATATTAAATATATTGAATAGCATGGTGAAAAACTTAAAAAGCTTTATAGATAGCTAGTTTTAGCAACTGTTATTTAAACTTGTTAATAATCCATTACCCAGCCATTTTTTTGCATTCGATATAAACAGGATGAAAGATAAGTGCTAGTTTTGGTACCGCAATGTGTGTTGACAGGTTCGCGGTTAACCCAAGGCACCCAGCGTCCATCTTCAAGAAATGCTATGGTAAAGTTGTTTCTTCCGTCGATATATTTTTTTGCGGGATATTCAGTAACAATGTTACACTGTCCTCGCTGATGTAGTTTCTTTAGGTCGGGATTAACGAAGTTATCTGGGTGGACATCGTAATAATTTGTAAGCGATTTATGCTCGCACCGTATTAGCATGTTTGCTTTCGGTATTCTAAAATATTTATCAAAAGTGTTACCGCCAGGTACAGTTCTTAAAGTGCTTAAAGTTTTTAGCGCTTCGGTTGTAACATAATTAACAGGATAAACGACCGTATTATATACATTAGCTGGTACTTCTTCCGCATCCGGAAATAAATCGTGGATGAAAGTATTTGCATTATCTGTTGTTCCATTCATGTGCCAATTGCGATTTCCGTCCTTGTCGTATGTGATAGTAGTGGGGTTTGAATAAACACAGGACAACTCAAAACAGCCTTTTTCTGCAAGCATTATTTTAGTTCGGTTGTTTAATAAAGAATAAGCTTTTTGGGCTTTTACTGCCCAAATGTGTTTTTGATGTTTTGCCATCAAATTCGGCACTGTCATTGCGGCAATAATTCCGATAATCGAAAGTGTAATCAATACCTCTGCAAGCGTAAAACCTCGACTTTTACGCCTTGCAAAATCCTCTAAAAACCTGGAAACCCTTGCTAGAGTAGGGGGGGGGGGCAATTAAAAGCGAGCTAAAAACGTTTTTTACGTTTTTAAAAGTAAATTTTTTTGTATGCATTACTACACCCTCATAAATTTTCTATTATCCTGTATTATTAAATTTTATCAAAAAACGATAAGAATTTCAAGTGCAGTTTTAATTTTTCTTTTAGTTTGAGCCGAGATTCTTCTGATTTAAATGAACTCGCATCAATTTTCCACGTCATTCTGAGGGATTAAGCTTTAATTGGCGAAACGCAGTCTGGGGTTAAACAACGACCGAAGAATCTCAATTGCATGTTAGCGAGAATTTACTAATTTTTAGCAGAAATGTCACGTAGATTCTTCGGTCGGTCGAAATCCTTGTGTATAGCACCATTTAGCGCTTTCCCTCAGAATGACCCGAAAATGGGTGGATGCGAGAAATCGCCTAGAATTTCCTAATCGGGTAGTCGTCTGGTATCTGCCAGCCGTTGTTGATAATGTAGTTTGCGCAACTCATACCTTTATAGGCATATAAACCAGCGTAGTTTATACTACAATTATTTGTTGTAGAGTTAGCACCCGAAGGGCTAAGGGCGTTCTTTTCAAAATTATAACAAAACCGGAAAATATCATTGGCATACATGTTGGGTCCTTGAAAACCATTTACGTCGACACCAAAACAAGCATTAGTAGTTGAATTCGTCGTTATATGCACTAGCATACCATTATCTAAGAGTACGCTGTAGGCATATTGAGTATAAAGCCAGAGGTTTTCAACATTCCCATTTAGATAGTGAATCTCGTAACCATGCGAGTCTTTTAGTTCTTCTTTAGGCACGCTTTTGTCTTTTGTTTTAATATACGGAATAAAATATTTCTCAGCATAGGCTTGAGCAGATTCTGATGGTAATAAGGAACCGTTGTCATTTCTGCGTTGAAAATCCCACGTACTTGGCTCTCCGTGCTCAGCGACTGCCAATTTTGTTGCATTTTGAAGAATAGAATAAGCAACTTGGAGTTGAGAAATTCTTTCTTGTTTTTTCCACTTTTGTGTTAAATTCGGCAACGTTAAAGCGGCAATTACTCCAATAATTGTTAAAGTAATCAACGTCTCTGCAAGTGTCCAACCATGCTTTTTGTTTTTAGCTAAAAGCCCGGAAACCCTTGTGGCAGTAGGGGGGGGGGGCAATTAAAAGCGAGCTAAAAAC
>CAZVBZ010000039.1:0-15219 GCA_964626145.1 uncultured Muribaculaceae bacterium
TTCACCTTTGGTTAACGTGATTATATCGTCGCCGTCACCGCTGTTATAAACAATGTAGTTTGCCCCCGTGCCGCCTGTGATTGTGTCGTTGCCTTGACCGCCTTCTATATAGTCATCATCAGCACCGCCATAAATTGAATCGTTACCATCGCCGCCATAGATTGTGTCATTACCTTCATCACCCCAGATTTTATCATCTCCGCCTTCGCCGTAGATTGTATCATTACCAAACCTTCCGATAAGATTATCATTTCCATCGCCACCGTAGACTAAGTCGTCGCCTTGTCCGGCATCAATGTAGTCATCACCGCTATCTCCATAGAGCGAATCGGCACCCATACCGCCATAAAGAGAGTCGTTGCCTTCACCGCCATAGATTGTGTCGTCATCGTTATAGCCGGAGAGGGTATCGTTGCCGTCCTCTCCATAGATTAAGTCTTTACCACTACCGCAGGTGATTGAATCATCTCCTTTTCCGCCATAAATCGTGTCGTTTCCACCTATTGTAGCATCTATTGTATCATTACCGTCTCCGCCTTTTATGGTATCGCAGTATCTTGAACCAATAATTGTATCATCACCTGCTCCGCCATCTAAGGTTAAACCTTCTAATTCGGGGGATAAATTTGTAGTGCCTGTTTCATTATATTTTGTATAAGTATGAGCATCTAATTCATCAGCCATCCAAGTACCTGTTACGTTGCTTTCAGCATAGGTCGTAACAAAAATAGGTTTTTGTGTTGGGTTTGTTATATTTTTGCCTGTTTTTAGGTCGTATCTGTTACCGTTAATATCTAAGGTTATTGAATTTGTAACGTCTTTTACTATAAAATCTTTGATTGTAATATATTCATCTTGGTCTTTAAGCGGATAAATCAACAAATCTTTACCATTTTCGGCATAAGCCAATTTAACATCAGACTTATCCTCAGGAGCCCAAAGATCTATTGTAAGGTCTTCACCTTTTGTTAAGATGATTGTGTCGTTGCCGTAACCTGTCTTGTAGATTATTTTATTTGCACCCGTTCCGCCGACAATAGTATCATTACCGCCATCGCTGTAAATAATGTCGTCGCCTGCGCCGCCATCGATATAGTCATCTCCGCCGCCGCCAAAGATTTTATCATTTCCGCCTTCGCCGTAGATTGTGTCGTTTCCGTCGCTTTCACTCGCCGACAAATCATCGCCCCAAATAGAGTCGTCACCGTCGCCACATTTTATAAAGTCGTTTCCTGTGCCGCCTTTGATAGTGTCAGGGTTGCTTCCGGCATAAATTTTATCATCGCCTTCGCCACCGTATAAAGTGTTATTAGTGTCGTTGGTACCATAAATAGTATCATTACCTTTTTCGCCAAAAAATTCTTTACTGCCGGAAGTGCCTTTTATAACATCGTTATAATCTGAACCCGTTACGGTATCATTTCCTGCACCGGAGTTTACGGTTACGCCTTTTGTAGCTTCGCTTGCGTCGATGATTTCATCTAAACGGGTTCCCGTAAAGTTTTTGGTTGTATCAACATTAATTTTTATTTGACTGAAATCTTCTTCACGTTCGCTTTCGCCAAGCAAAAACTTGCCTGAATTTAAAACATCCTTTGTTACATAATCTTTGATTGTCATAAATTCATCACGGTTAGCGTTATTTGCCTTAATTAACAAATCTTTTCCGTTTGGTGCAATTTCAAAAATAATATCGTCTAATTTATCCACATTAGGCAAAGCAATTATTAAATCTTCACCTTTTGTAAGTTTAACAACATCATTTCCTTCACCATGCCTGTAAATAATTTTATTGGTACCTTTTCCGCCTGTTATTGTGTCGTTGCCTTTTCCGCCGTCGATTGTGTCATCATCGGCTCCGCCATAGATAACGTCGTTACCCTCATCGCCATATAATTCATTTATGTCGTTACCGCCATAAATTGTGTCATTGCCTGTACCACCATTGATTACATCATAACCGTCGCCACCTTTTAAAACATCTGAATATTTTGTGCCCTTGATTACATCGTTGCCGGTTCCACCATCTAAAGTTAAACCTTTTTTGGATGAATCGTTTATTTCGTTGCCTTTTTTATCATACAATTGATATCCGCTTGCGTCGATAGTATCACTCATCCAAGTTCCGGTGAAGTTTTTAGTCGGTTTTGCGGAAAAACCGAATTGCGATCTAAAGTCATATTCAACTTCTCCGATTTGCAAAATAACGGAACTTGTATCCTCTACCTTTTGGGTTGCGTTGTTTGTAATATCTTTTACGGCATAGTTTTTAAGAGTGATATATTCATTGCGATTTTCTTTATCAGCATAGATTAATACATCCTTGCCGTTTTTAGAACGTTCAACTAAAACATCATCAAAATTCGTAACATCGGATAAAACAAGTTTAAAGTTTTCGCCTTTGGTTAAGTTAATAACGTCACAGCCGTCACCTTTGGTGTAATAAAGAGTGTTTTCTCCAACTCCGCCGGTAATTGTGTCGTTACCTTTTCCGCCCGTGATTACATCGTTTCCGTTGCCGCCGTTTATTACATCAGAATATTTCGTACCCGTAATTTCATCGTTACCGTTGCCGCCATCCAAAGTTAAGCCTTTGTCTTTTGTTTCTTTTTCAACTGTTGTTTTGCCTACTTTTTTGTATAATATAGCGTCGCTTGCGTCGATATTATCGTTTAACCAAGTTCCCGTGAAGTTTTTATCGGTTTCTTTCGTAACAATGATATCTTTTTTCAAATCAACACTGACTTCGCTGCCGTCAGAATTTTTGCCGATTATTTTTATTTCATCCGTAACATCTTTTGAAACAAAGTTTTTAAGAGTGATACTGCCTTGTGTTTTATCTGTCTTATCAATATAGAGAATTAAATCTTTTTTGTTTGAACTATATTCATATCCGATTTTACTTATATCGGCAAGAATGTACTCATTATTTACATAATCATATTTTTCAAATAACCCGATTTCTAACTTTTCGCCTTTTGTGAGGTTAACAACGTCATTTTCGTCACCTTTTGCAAAAACAATGAAATTTTCACCTTTTCCGCCGGTGATTGTATCGTTACCTTTTCCGCCGTTTATATAGTCACTGTCAGCTCCGCCATAGATAACATCATTACCTGCTTCGCCAAAAAGATAATTTACGCCACTTCCGCCATAGATTGTGTCGTTGCCTTCGCCGCCGTAGATAAGGTCAACTCCGCTTTCGCCGTATATTTTATCATTGCCTTTTCCGCCATTGATTGCATCCTCACCGTCGCCGCCTTTTATTACATCAGAGTAATTTGTACCCGTAATTGAATCTTTACCCGCACCGCCGTTTAAGGTTAAGCCTTTTTTTGATGGGTTTTCAATTAAAAAGCCGTTTTTATCACGCAAAGTATATCCGCTTGCGTCGATTTCATCATTTAACCAAGTTCCCGTGAAGTTTTTGTTGGCTTCTGTTTCAACTTCAACCTGTTTTACATCAACCGCACCCTCGCTGAAATGTATTTTTATAGAACTTGTGTCAGGTGTTTTCTTGGTTGCATTATTTAAAATATCTTTTGTTGCAAAGTTTTTAAGAGTAATGCTTCCTTTTGATTCATCATTTTTATCGGAATAAATAATCAAATCTTTTTTATCATCCGAATATTTGTAAGATACTTCTGATTTTGTTAATAATCTGTATGGTGAACTTGTATTTTCTTCGCCAAGGTTTAAATTAAGGTTTTCGCCTTTGGTTAGGTAAACAACATCATCACCATCACCTCTTGTATGTCCGATATGGGTAACACCATTTCCGCCTGTTATTGTGTCATTCCCTTTGCCACCAATAATGTCATCTTCGCCATTACCGCCATAGATAACATCATTGCCTTCTCCGCCTCTGATTATATCATCGCCGTCATCGCCATAAATCGTGTCATTGCCGGCTCCGCCTTCCAAAGAATCTTTATCTGCTCCGCCATAGATTTTATCATTACCGGTGCCGCCTTTGATGGTATCCTCACCGTCGCCGCCTTTGATGGTTAAATTTTTCGTAGAGTCGCTTGCGTCGATACTGTCTTTCATCCAAGAACCGGTATAGTTTTTATTCAAATTGTTTGTTTCAATGGTTACTTTGTTTAAATCAACATAAATGTCGTTTCCATCTGAATCTTTACCAAAATATAATTCAGCTGATTTTGTAACATCTTTTGAAGCATAGTTTTTAAGCGTGACAGTACCTTGAGTTTCATCTGTTTTATCAATATAGATTATTAAATCTTTTCCATTTTCACTGTATTTATATCCGACCTTATCTTTATCAACAAAAGTGCCTTTGACCGTTTCCTCATCAAGGGTTTCATGAAGTGCAATACATATTTTCTCATTTTTTGCAAGGTTGATAGTATCATTACCATCTCCTTTTGCAAAAAGAAAATATCGAATTCCTTTGCCACTGTTATAGAAAATATCATCACCTTTTCCGCCAACTATTTGATCGCCATACGTGGATCTGCTATAGATGACATCGTTGCCTTCTCCGCCAAAAATTAAACTATATTCACCCGTTGAACCGTATATTGTGTCGTTACCGTCACCGCCGTAGATTTCCGCACCTAAATTTCCGCCGTAGATTTTATCGTTACCTTTTCCGCCGTAAAGATAACCGCTACCTTTTATGGTGTCGGAATAATTTGAACCGGTAATTGAATCTCCGCCGCCTTTTCCGTCAATAGATAAGCCTTTTGTGGCTTCGCTTGCGTTGATATTTTCTCCGACGAATGTTCCTGTATAATTTTTTGTTATATCAACATTAAATAATTGCTCTATTGTTATATTTATTTGACCGGTTCCATATTTTTCATTTGGCTTAAAATGCAAATATATATTACTTGAAAAATCTTTTATTGCGTAATCTTTAAGAGTGATTGAACCTAAATTTTTATTTTCATCAAAATAAATTATTAAATCTTTTTTATCGGCAGAATATTGAAATTTAATATCGGAAAAATCAATGTAAGTACCTGTATTTGTTAAAGGGTCATAATTTTCATACAAATCTATAACTATATCTTCGTCTTTGGTTAGGATGATTGTATCGTTTCCATCACCTTTTGCAAACTTTATAGTGTTTAAACTTGTTGGTTTGCCTGCGGTAATCGTATCATTACCTAAACCGCCATAGATTGTGTCAGAACCTTTTTTACCTATGATTTTATCATTTCCGTCCGTACCGATTAATTTATCATTTCCATCTGTTCCGATTATTTCATTTACTGCCATATTATATCCTCACTTAAATTTTTTATAATCTTTTGTACTATTTATGAGAGCGGCAGGAAACAATTACTTGTTTCCCGCCGTTTTGGTGTTAAACCATATTAAATTCGTCCGGTGTGAATGCCGCAGCAAGTGCACCGATATCACTCGCAGGGTCAGTGCCTGCCGTCAGGCTATAACCTGATGTTCCGGAAGATGAAGACCAAGCCGTAACTTGTGACATCAAACTGCTTACATTATAATCCATTGTTTTTAAATCAAGTTGTTGACTGTCGTTTATGATTATTTTTGCCGTGTTTGTGTTATTTATCATCTTTTTGGCATTCTTAATCGTTACAAATTGGTCGCTTGCTTCTTTGCCGTATGCCCAAATTCGAAGGTCATTGCCTTTAAATTCCCATTCGGCATTATTGACATCGGTAACCTCGTCAAAATGCAAGTAGAAATCTTCACCTTTTGTAAGATTAATAACGTCGTTTCCGTCGCCTTTTGAATACTCTATGTGGTTTTCGCCTTTACCGCCCGTTATGGTGTCGTTACCAAAACTGCCTCGTATAGTGTCGTTACCGTTATCACCATAAATTTTATCGTTGCCTTTACCGCCAAAGATAAAGTCATTACCGTCACCGCCTCTTAAAGTGATGTTTTTGGTTGCATATCTTGCATCAATATTATCGTTTAACCAACTGCCCGTAAAACTTTTTTCCAGTCCTGATGCATTTACGGTTACTGTTTTTAAATCAATTTCGGGTCCGTTTTTTCTTGAAAGCACTGCACTTTTTGTTATATCTTTTACACCAAAATTCTTCAAGATGAAATATCCGTTAGGATCGCCTTGGTCTTGGATTTTTAAATCCTTATTTCCGTTTATGTAGCTTATGTGGTAATTATTTGTTCCGTTGATTTTTATTACAACATCTTCACCTTTTGTTACGTTAATGACGTCAATACTGCCATCTTTTTCATATTCATACGTATTGCGTCCTTTTCCGCCTGTTAAAGTATCGTTACCTGTTCCGCCGGATAAAGTATCATCACCGTTATCGCCGTATAATTTATCGTTGCCTTGACCGCCGATGATTGAGTCATTACCGTCGCCGCCTCTTAACGTGACGTTTTTGGTTGCATGCATTGCACTTATTTTATCATTCATCCAACTGCCTGTGAAGCTTTTTTCTGTTAGCGTAGTTACTATTGCATCTTTTAAATCAACTTTATTTTCGTTTTGTTTTGTGAGAACGACTGACTTCGTAATATCTTTTGCAGCAAAGTTTTTCAAGGTAATGCTACCATTTACATCACCGCCACGAGAAATTATTAAATCTTTATTTCCGTTTCCGTACTTTAAGTCATAATTATTTGTATCAGTGAAAGAAACTTCAAGCTCTTCATCTTTTGTTATGTTAATAACGTCATATCCGTCACCTGCTTTATAAAAATATGTATTATGTCCTTTACCGCCTGTTAAAGTATCATTACCTTTGCCACCGTAGATCGTGTCATCGCCGTCGCCACCTTTGATGATATCGGAACAATTAGAACCGTAAATGCTATCATTACCTGCTCCGCCGTCTAAAGTTAAACCTTTTTCATTTTCGGTTTTTGCAACTAAGGTTTTACCAACTTTTTTATATAGTGTTTCATTTGCCTGAATAAGATCTTTCATCCAAGTACCGGTGAAATTTTTGTCTATATTGTGCGTTGCAATTATAGGGGCTTTATCTGTATTATTTTCTAACAACTCATATATATCTGAATTTCCATCTGAATTTTTCATAAGTGTCGCAGCTATGGCGTCTTTTCTTGCAACAAAATTTTTCAATGTAATTGTTTCATTATCTGAGCCAAAAGAAATAATTAAATCCTTTTTATTTTCAGAATATTTGAAAGTAGGATTGGCAGTATTTTCTATATTAGCATTTATGTGCAAATTTTCACCTTTCGTTATGTTAATAACGTCTTTGCCATCACCGTCATTGTATGTAATAATTGTATTTCCCTTGCCACCTGTAATTGTATCATTGCCTTTTCCGCCATAAATGAAGTTAATACTGAGGGTATCATTTCCGCCATAGATAACATCGTTGCCTTCGTCGCCATAAATAACATCACTGCCTTTATCGCCATAAATCGTGTCGTTGCCTTTGCCGCCACGGATTTCATCATCTCCGTCACCGCCGTAAAGTTTATCGTTACCGTTTCCGCCATAGATTTTGTCATTGCCGGCATCACCATAGATAACATTTTTACCGTTATTATCCGTCTCAAAAATTGAATCGGCATAAATGACGTCATTTCCGTTTCCGCCTTTTATAAGGTTATTACCGCTTCCGCCGTAGATTTCATCATCTCCGTCACCGCCATATAGAGTATCCGAATAATCAGAACCGTAAATTTTATCATTGTTGCCTTTACCGTCCAAAACCAAACCTTTTTTGTTATAGTTTTCATCAATTATCGTTTTTGCTTTGTCTTTATAAATATGATAACTGCCTGCGTCTATCTCATCTTTTAACCAAGTACCGGTAAAGTTTTTTGTAAAGTTTTTTCCCATTTCCGACTTGAAAATCAAATCTTTTAAATTTATTGTGTACGATTCTTCATCCATATCGGAATTTTCGGGATGTAAACGAATTTCAGCAGAGCTTGTATCGGCAGTTTTTTGGGTTGCGTTGTTTAACACATCTTTTGAACCGAAATTTTTAAGCGTAATATATTCGCTTTTATCTTCCGCTTCATCCGCTGCCGTATATATTACAACATCTTTATTTTTATTTGCGTATCCCCATGATATATCGTTATCCTCATTTTCGGCAGTTAACATATCCAATGTAAAATTTTCACCTTTTGTTAAATTTATAACGTCATTGCCGTCACCTGCTCTGTAAGTTATTGTATTTACGCCTTTTCCGCCGGTGATTGTGTCGTTACCTTCTCCGCCGTGTATAGTGTCATTGCCGTCACCGCCTTTAATTACGTCATTATAATCCGTGCCGGATATGGAGTCGTTTCCTTTTCCGCCGTCAATGGTAAGTCCTTTTTTCGATTTTCCTTTCGGAGTGTAGGCATAAGTGCTTGCTTGAATTGTATCTGAATATATAGTTCCGGTTGCACTCAATTTTTTAGAGTTAAAAGTTATTTCGTTTTTGTTTTTAACAGTACCGGCTTCAATGAAATCAAATAAATCGCCGTTACCGTTTTTTAAATATTTTAGGCTTTGATAATTTTTTATCGTAATTTTTTTATCTGAATCAAGTTTAACAATGAGTTTATCGCCTTCAATGCACATTTCATTAAGATTGCCTAAGCCGCCGTACCAACTTTCTATTTTTAAAGCGGTTTTGCCTTTTGCGTCAACCGGAGAAGTTTCGCCTGAAGTAATCTCATCATAATTTACCAAAAAATCTTTAGTTTTAATTGCCATATATAATCCCCTTTATTTTACCAACACTAATTATTTAACCAAGACACCATTATATTATTACACAGATACCTTTTTGTAAATTATTTTATGTTAAAATGTTAAGAAAATTTTGAAACTTTTGAAAAGTCTATTGACCAATGGTAGTATGTTAAAAGGACATAGGAGAAAATATGAATATATTATTTTTACATAGGAATTTTCCCGCACAATTTCGATATATTGCACCTGAACTTGCAAACAATCCGAATAATAAAGTTGTGTTTATTACAAACAACGAAACTACCAAAATGAATAACATTGTGAAAATTCAATATAAATTAAAAAGGGAAGTTCCCAATAATTGCCACGCATATTTACGATTTTATGAAGAATGTGTAAACCACGGACAAGCGGTTGCTGAAGCTGCTATCAAACTAAAAGAACAAGGATTTAAACCTGATATTATATTTGGGCATACGTGGGGACAAACAATGTTTATGAAAGATATTTTCCCTGATGTTCCTCTGCTTTGTTATTTTGAATGGTTTTATAATTCAAAAGGCGGAGATGTCGGTTTTGACGGTAAAGTTCCAAGTGTTGACAATTGTGCCAGATTACGTGCAAAAAATGCACATTTGTTAATCGATTTGTACAGTTGTGATGCAGGTTTTTGTCCTACAAAATTTCAGCTAAAGCAATTCCCAAAAGAATTTCATCATAAAATAAAAGTTATGCACGATGGTATTGATACCGATTTTTGTAAACCTGATGAAAATGTTGAATTTACAATTAAAGATAAGAACATAACTTTTACAAGAAATGATGAAGTCATAACATACGCAACCAGAGGAATGGAAGCATATAGAGGGTTCCCTGAATTTATGCAAGCCGTTGAAATTCTGTTAAAGAAAAGACCAAATTTACATGTAATTATCGGTGGCGAGGACAGAGTTTGCTACGGAGCACAACTTGTAAATACTACTTACAAAAAAATGATGTTGGAAAAACTGGATTTGGATTTGAACAGAATTCATTTTGTAGGCAGTTTGCCGTTCAACGAATATGTTAAACTTTTGCAAGTTTCTTCCGCACACGTATATTTAACGTATCCGTTTGTAGCGTCTTGGTCTTTATTAGATTCAATGAGTTGCGCTTGTCCGATTGTAGCATCATCGACAGAACCTGTTGAAGAATTTATTAAAGATGGAGAAAACGGTTTGTTGTTCGATTTTTATGATATTAATGAACAGGTTCAAAAAATTGAGTATGCTCTTGATAATAAAGAAAAAATGCTTCCAATTAGGCAAAATGCAAGACAAACAATAGTCGAAAACTACAGTCTAAAAGATTTATTACCTAAACAGATTGAATATATTAAATCTTTAGTCAAAAAGTAATGTAAAAATTTATTTACAGATTATATAAATAAATTTGAGTACATGCTATCATTCACAAAGTAAGGATATTTGTAATGCAACACAGCGCAATGCAAAAAAGTTTAATTAAACTGCTTATAGCTTGTTTTATTGTACCTTATATCGGTTTAAATCCCTCTTATGCAATAAAAGAAGTTCCGCAAGATGCGACTGTTGTAGAACAAATTTCACCAAAACCAATCTGTGGAAAAATAAATTTTGACGATATTTCACGTAAAGCACAAGCGCATTCTTATGATATTCAACTTGCCGATTTTGAATTTCTTATTTCAAAACAAGGTATAAGAGGAGCTCGCTCAGAATATTTTCCAAAACTTGCAGCAGTAGCCTCTACTGAATATACCAAAAACTTTAGGGATTTAAACAATTCAATTGTCACAACCGTAGGTGACAGTTTTATTAATCCATATACAAGATTTCAATCATTGTTTGGGATTACGTTGAGTTACAATATTTTCGATTTTGGTATAAAAAGAAATAACTTGGATATTGCGAAAGAAGATGCTGATATAAAAGAGCTGCTCATTAAATCAAAGTTTCAAGACTTGGATTTGACGTTGATAGATACGTATAGTCGACTATTGATGACTCAAAGACAAATTGCGCTAAATAACAAAATTCTAAAACTTGAACAAGAAAATTTGACGATGAAGGAACGATTGTTAGCTGCAAAAGAAATTTCTGCAATAGAAGTCAATCAACA
This sequence comes from uncultured Muribaculaceae bacterium, assembly GCA_964626145.1. Lineage (GTDB taxonomy): Bacteria > Cyanobacteriota > Vampirovibrionia > Gastranaerophilales > Gastranaerophilaceae > RGIG2134. Next base: position 10,787 of record CAZVBZ010000039.1, read on the forward strand.
AAGAGTGCTTATAAAAAATACTGAACAACAAATTTTTGAGCTTAAAGCTATAGCAGAAGAATCTTTAAATTGGATTGCTTTTTATACAGGTGACAAGTATGAATTAGAAGAATTAAAGGTTGCTGATTTCAAGAATACGAATTTCGATCCTATGAAGTCTTATGATTACACACAGAGCATTCTTTGGCAAATTCAAGAGAAAGAACTTAAGAAAAAAGAATTAGCACTCAGAGTTGCCAAAAAAGCATATCTGCCAAGAGTTAATGCGTATGGACGTTACTACTTATACGGTTCCGACCATTCCAGCTATAGTGATGCTCTGAGAGATTTTTCACCTTCAAACTATACGGTAGGTGCATCCGTTATCATGCCGGTATTTGACGGATTTCAAACATCTGTTTCAATCCAAAAAGCAGAATTAGACTTAAAAAAACAATTTATAGAACGTGATAAAGCTATTGCAGAGCTTATGAACAAACTCTCAATAATGAGAAGTAATCTTTTATACTTAGAAAAACAAGTTGTAACAAATAAAGAAGCAATACAGGAATTGCAAGAAAAAGAAAAATCGCAAAAAAGATTGCTTGCAAAAAAAATAATATCTCCGATTGAGTTGAATGAAACCGAAATAGAACTTTTAAAACAACAAATTGAGTATGAAAAAAATTCTGTTACAGTGCAAGCATTGCAAAAAGGTATTCAAACGCTAACAATGTAATAAAAGGCAAAATATGGAAGAAAAACAACAAGAACAAAAAAAGAATGTTAATACCGGTTTGATATCACTAGAAATTGTCGCAAGATTTAATCATATTGATATCGATATGACAGCAATTGTCAGAAATTACGGTGTACAAACTGCAGATATTTCACCGGAAGAAATAATCAGAATTGCACAAAATCAAGGTTTTAAAATTAAGAAGAAAAACTTTGGACTCAAAGATATTTTGCCAAAATACCCTTTACCTGCAATTGTTAGACAAAAAGACGGAAATTATATCGTTGTACTCGCAATAAAACCGGAAGAGGACAAAGTTATGATATTAGTGCCGCTTGAACATTCGCCTAAAGCGGTTAGATTGTCCGAGTTTCAAGAAACCTTGCAAAACTATGTTCTGATTTTGAAACACAAGCTGATGAATGACGAAGTAAAATTCGGATTCAAGTGGTTTTTTGTTGAAATTTTAAAATACAAGAAAATTGTCGGACAAGTTCTTTTAGGTTCATTTGTAATCCAGCTTTTCGGACTTGTTACTCCGTTGTTTACGCAGGTAATCCTAGATAAAGTTCTTGTTCACAGAACAATCTCCACTCTCAATGTTTTGGCTGTTGCCTTTCTGTTAGTATCAGTCTTTGAATTTCTTTTGAATTTGGCAAGAAATTATATTTTCATTCACACAACGAGTAAGATTGATGCAAAATTAGGCTCAAAATTGTTTAAACATTTATTCAATTTGTATTATGTGTATTTTGAAAACAGGCAAGTCGGTAACATTGCAGCACGTATCAGAGAATTAGACAGAATACGAGAATTTATAACCGATAAATCGGTAACAGTTATTTTAGATTTATTCTTCTCCGTAGTTTTTGTTGTAATAATGTTGATGTATAGTCTTAAATTAACAATGATTGCAATTTCATTTGTCGCATTAATCGGCATTATTTTCCTAATAATTACACCGGAATTAAGAATACGCTTGGAAGATAAATTCCAAATGGGTGCGCAGTCAAACTCTTATTTGGTAGAGTCCATCACAGGTATTCAAACAGTAAAATCTTTAGGTATAGAAGGCTCAATGTTCAAGAAATGGGAAGAAAAGCTTGGAAAATATATAAAATCGAGCTTTAACCTTGCCATAATGGGTAATTTTACAGGTTCTTTAACAAAATTCCTCCAAAAAATAATGACTATTGCTATTTTGTATACAGGAGTTGTGCTTGTAATTGAAAATAAGTTGACAATAGGTCAATTAATAGCCTTCCAAATGTTTGCGGGTCAATTCAGTGCACCAACTTTGAGATTAGTAAATCTTTGGAACGAATTTCAACAAACATTGTTGGCGGTTGACAGAATTGGAGATATTTTAAACAGTCCTGTTGAGGTTCAGAACGAAACAGCCGTTACATTAAGAAATGTTCAGGGAAGTATCAAACTTGAAAATCTGTCATTCAAATATAATATTGAATTGCCAAATGTTTTAAATCAAGTTAATTTAGATATTAAACCGGGGCTAAAAGTCGGTATTGTCGGCAAAAGTGGTAGCGGTAAGTCCACACTTACAAAACTTATTCAAAGGTTGTATTATCCTTCGGAAGGTACTATTTATATTGACGGTATTGATATAAGAAACATAAATCCAATGTGGTTGAGAACTAATATCGGCATTGTTTTGCAAGAAAATTATTTATTCTCCGGCACAATTAAAGACAATATAGTTCTCCCAAGACCGAATATGCCTATGGAAGCGGTAATCCAAGTAGCAAGGATTTCCGGAGCACACGATTTTATTTCCAAACTCCCGAAAGGTTATGATACTCAAGTTGGAGAAAGAGGTTCAAGTTTATCGGGTGGACAAAAGCAAAGAATTGCAATTGCACGTGCTTTAATTACTGACCCTAAAATATTAATATTTGACGAAGCTACTTCCGCACTTGATTATGAATCCGAAAAGATAATACGAGATAATATGGCATTAATTTCCAAAGGAAGAACCACTTTAATTATTGCCCACCGATTATCGACAATTCAAAATTGCGATGTTATTGTTTGTTTTGATGAAGGAAGAATTGTTGAAGTCGGAACACACACCGAACTTATAAACAGAGACGGATACTACAGAAAATTGTATCTTGCTCAATCTAATTAGGAGAAAATATTTTGTTTAAAAAGTTGTTTGAAAAAATAAAAGATTTTTTGTTGTATAAAGAAAACGATGCTCACGAATTTGAACCACTATTGGCAGAAATTGAGCAAAGTCCAATAAATCCGCTTGGACCTATTGTATTTTGGATAGTCATTGTTTTTATTTTTTGTGCTGCAATATGGATGTATTTCGGTAAAATTGATGTTGTTGTTACCGCAAGAGGAATTATTATTCCCGACGGTGAACAAAAAGTTATTCAATCATTGGAAAAAGGTGTCGTTTCACAAATAATGGTCAAAGAAGGTGAATTCGTTAATGAGGGTCAAATACTTACGATAATTTCTCCTGCAGAACACGAACCCGGATTAGAATTAAATAATTTAAGAGAAGAACAAGCAAAAGTTTTTGAACAAATCCAAGCGACAAAAAGCAGATTAGTTATTGCCAGAGATAAAAAGGCAAGATTGACTGATGTCATTGATATTATTCCTAAAACAAATTATGATGAAGCAGTGGAACAAGTCAATTCATTGACACATGAACTCAATGCACTTCAAGCTTCTTATTTTGAATTAACAAATAAGAAAGAACAATTGGAAAAACAAATTCAAACAATAAAAGCACCGATTTCCGGATACATAAATAATATTAAAATACACACAATCGGCGGTGTCGTTACTCCTGCACAAGAACTTATGTCAGTAGTGCCTAAAAACGCAAAGCTTGCTATTAAAGCAAAAGTTATGAATCAGGATATTGGTTTTATTGATGAAGGAATGGATGTTTCAATAAAAGTCGACACATTCAATTTCCAAAAATACGGTATTTTAAAAGGGGAAGTTACCGTTGTTGGCGCAAATAGTGTTGATGACGAGCGCCTAGGACCTGTTTACGAAGTTTATATCAAACCGCAAAATACTACATTGGTTGTTGAGGGGAAAGAACAGTCAATAAAAGCCGGCATGACGACAACTAACGAGATCAATATAGGAAAAAGAAGAATAATTGAATTTTTCATTTATCCTTTGATAAAATATTTGGATGAAAGTATCAAGGTAAGATAATTAAGTTCTTATTGAGTTAGAACGAATTATTAAGAGGTGTTAGAATATGAAAAATAATCCCCAAAATTTATACAACTTTATTTACCAAAAGATATTATTTCAAAAAAATTCTTCAATTGTATTTTGGGGAGCGAGTTTATTGTTAAAAGACTTCTTAAATAAATATTCTCTTGACGAATTTAATATTTTAGGAATTATTGATGCCAATTCAGATAAGCAAGGAACATTTCTTGATAAATATCAAATTATATCACCTGAAAAACTAAAAACTTTAAATGATGTTGTTGTTTTAGTAACTATTCAAAATAATTCACGTAAAGTTTATAAAGAGATTTCCTCATATATTCTAAAACTAAAAAATAATATCACATTATTGCCTAACGTTTTTTCTGAATTTGTTAATGACAACATTACAGAATCCATATCCAGTAAATTTATGCATTAAAAAAACCTCGTTGAAAGAGCCAGTGTTCATATAACCATTTTTTTCAAGCATACAAACTGA
>CAZVBZ010000040.1:0-15213 GCA_964626145.1 uncultured Muribaculaceae bacterium
GATGGAGTGTTCGGGCAGTCTCAGTTTTTCAGACATAGGAACGGATTCGGGTGTGATGATATAGCATATCCTCCGCCGGCACCCCCGCGACCTATGCCGTTGACAACGTGGTTTATATTCAGTTACGGGCCGTATCCACACCATGGGAGGCATTACAACTCATGGATCGGACGAGGTGGAAGCAATGGTTTGTTTCGATGTGGATCCGTTCAAGGACCTCAGGGAAAGAATCAGGAAGAATCAGGAGCAATGGGCCGAGATCACCCGTTGTTGGCAGGAAGTTTCTGATGCCGACTCAAGGGTGGCAGAACAAATCCGGCAGTCGATTGAACCTGTCGTGGCGGAGATCAGGGAAGTTTCGGAATCCAATGCCCACTGGGTAGAGGATCTTAGAATGACCGCGGAAAGGAGATGGGAACACTCTGATCCATGCGACCACCTGTCATCGGTTACAGGAGGGTCGACGAACCGTTGCACTCCGAACCCTCTGGAATCCCTATGCAGGTTCTTCAAAAGGAATGCAGGAGGAATATTCATAACTCTGATTCCGGGCCTGTTGATGTTCGTGCACCATGTGATCGTTCATTGCATCATGCGAAGTCGGTGGACGATTCCCGTCCTTGGGTAATGGGGGCCACGGGCCCCTTCCCCCAGACACCTCCAACACCTCCTTCCTCCGATTCCGATATAAAAGCGGTTTCGGTTCCTTGTGTTTCAATTCGATTGATTCTGAAATCCCATCGGTTTGTTCCCGCTATTTCCTCCGAAATCCGATTCTATCCCGTCCGGGCGAGTCCCGGACTGTAGCAGGGCATCGGGCACGCTCTCCGAATCGTCCCCGATGCACCTGATTCGGAGAACGAAATGGACACAGACGACCTGGACGGCACTTTTCCCAACGGCACATCAGACGGTATGTCCACGGTGATCCCGGGACATCGGTCAGTGTACCGTCCGTCCACGTCATCTCTGTCAAGGAATCGATAACATGAACGCGAATTCTAACAAAAGGAAGCTGATGGCTCCCACAGCGGTCCTCGCGGTGCTCTTCATGCTCTGCGCCACCGTCATGGTCGTCACGGATGCCGATGCCACGGGTGAGAACCTTTCAGGCTACGGTACCGTCAACGAGATCACCATCGCACCCGGATACACATGGACATACACATCCACGTTCCCCGCCGATCTTGAAGAGGGGACCGTCCTGACTTTCCAAGTCAACGAACTCGGTGACGTGGCCACCATCAGCGGTCACACCCTGAGCATCAACGGCATCACCGCAAGTCATGCAGGTCACGCATACAACATCGTCCTGAAGGCATACCACGCAGAGTCCGACCAGACCGCATACCAGTGGATCAGGATCAACGTCAACTCCGCCATGGCGGTCAACTACAGCGGATGCCTGAGCGAGATCGTCAAGGGAACATCCCAGACCATCGACCTGACCTCCACCGGAGGAATCGGAACCGTCACCTGGTCCGCGACCACAATGGCCCCCGGACTCACCCTGGAGGGCAACAGGATCACCGGAACCCCCACACAGGTCGGAGCCAACACCATCGTCCTGACAGCGACCTCCTCCCAGGGAGAGACCAAGGACCTCACCATCAACTTCACCGTCTTCAACGTCATCGTCGGGGACTCCGCAGAGACAGTCGTCGCACTCGGAGGCCACGAGATCTCCACCAGGGCCATCACCCAGACCGGGGACGACCTCGGTGTCACATGGGTAGCCGATGTCTCGCTCCCCGCGGGACTCAGCCTCAACGCAACAACAGGAGTCATCTCCGGAACATACACCGGATCCACCGCAGGACAGGCAGTCGTCACACTGACCGGAACATCCGCACACGGACCCTCACAGACAACCACCAAGACAGTCACCATCAACTACGAGCCCGCATTCGCCATCACAGGCGGAACCGAGAGGGTCCTGACCTACACCGGCAACGAGGCCGACAAGGTCGTCACCCTGGGCGTTTCCGCAGCATCCTCTGCCATCACCTGGTCGATACCCTCCACCGCTGGAATCTCCATCGCACAGGACGGAAAGCTGACCATCACCGGATCCGCAGCAGTGATCTCGGACGGAAGCATCGTTGTCACGGCCACATCCGCCAACGGACAGTCAACCACCAAGACCGTCAGCTACCTCGTTGAGGACACCCTGAGCATCACCGGAGCGAACAAGCTCGTCGCCAAACAGGGAATCGCCGCTTCTCAGGCATACACCATCACAGGCGGATCCTCCAACACCGTCGCGATCTCCAGCAACACCTACGGTGAGGCACTGACCTTCTCCGACAGCAAGCTGAACATCACATACCCCGACTCACACGCATCCGAGCAGGTCACACTGACCGTCACATCTGCCGCCGGACAGACCGCCACCATCAACGTCGGTGTCGTCGTCTATTCGACCATGGGATTCAGCTCCACACCCGGAGCGAGCGGACTCTTCGCATTCGTGTTGGACGAGTGATAACATGTCAGCGGATGCATGCTCCATCTCCCGTAGGGACCTGAGCATCGCATTGACGCTGGGGGTGGCGTTCATCGCCACCCTTTCAGCCCTCATCGCGATGCCCTCCGTCATGGCCGATTCCCCGTCCTACGACGGCGAGATCGACCTCTATGGATACAAGATCACAATGGGTCTCATCGAACCCGACCAGGTGTCCACCGTGGAGTGGGATTTCGGTGACGGCACACCCGCCGAGACCGTGACCATCACCGGTGAGAACCCCGTCGGAAGGATCGTCCACACATATTCCGAGAAGGGCGACTACATCGTCACCGCCACGATGCGCAACCAGTACACCGATTCCACAGGGGAGATCCAGAACGGCGAGTCCAAGCTCACCTACCTCTACCACATCCACGGATACCCCGTGGTCACATTCGATTCCCAGGGGGGTTCATCCGTCCCCTCAATCGAGGGAACATCCTCACACTACGTACCCACCAAACCCGCAGACCCCGTCAAGAGTGGTTACGGATTCTCCGGGTGGTTCACCGATGCCGATTGTACCACAGCGTTCGACTGGACCTCCGAAGTCACCAAGCACGTCACACTCTACGCCGGATGGGACACGACCTTCCACACCGTCTCGTTCGATTACAACGGTGGAAACGGCACCGCATCCGACATCAGCATCGCGGAGGGCAACACCGTCTCCGCACCCGCAGATCCCGTGAAGGACGGTTTCGATTTCGCAGGTTGGTACCTCGGTGATGCGGAGTTCGATTTCAGCACACCGATCACATCCGACATCATCCTCGTCGCACACTGGACCGAGAAGGCGGATGTACCCTCCGATCCCCCCACCGACGGGGATGACGAGAAGGGATCCTCCCTCGGTATCGTGTTCCTGGTCATTGCGGTCCTCCTGATCATAGGAACGCTCGTAACAGGAATCATCGTCCTCGGAATCCCAGCGGTTGTATTCGCCATCCTGGCGGTCGCATCATACCTGGGGGTCCTCTGATGGGAGCCCAAACCGTTTCCAAACCCCTTCCCAGGTACTTCGCGCTGTTCGCGGTGGCCCTGATGGTGCTTTCCGTGGCGTTCGTGATCTCAGATGATGCGGAGGAATCGGATGCATACTCGCATGGTTCTCAGTCATCACCTTTGACATCGATCAACTTTTCATTCTGTGATCTGGGAACATCCGACCTCGAACCGTATTACGTCAAGGTCGGTTCATCCGTTACGATAGTGGGAGATTATCTGACCGATGAGGTTGCGAGTGCGATAAGTGTTAACATCCTGAGTGTCACATCTGGTTACGGACTTACGAAGAGTAACGGTGAAGAGGACCCTCTGTTCGGGACCAATTACTATTTGGGAAAGGTTAGTGGAACAATTTCCAAAGCAGGGACGATTAGCATCAGTGTAAGGTGCAATGTTGACGGTGTGGGCGGTGTCCTTGAAGGGACACAGACTCTCAAACTCATCGCCATCGCTGATACGACGCCCGTAACCTCCATATCCATCTCCGGATCGTCCAGTGTCACGAAGGGGTCCACGATCACCCTGACCGCTACAACATCCCCCACATCCGCGACCGACCGTCATGTCACCTGGTCGATATCATCGGGATCCTCCTATGCTAGTATCCAGAGCACATCCGACACCACCACCGGTGGGAAGTGTGTGATCAAGGGTGTGTCGGCAGGTTCCGTCACCGTCAAGGCAACAGCCGCCGACGGTTCCGGAGTATACAAGACAAAGACCATCACGGTCAGCAACCCATCCTACAGCTACTACCTGTACTACGACGACAACGGAGGTTCGGGCGGTCCGGGTTCGGCATCCAAGACATCCACGAGCACCAGCTCCACATTGTCCTTCACCATCTCGTCCACAGAACCAACCAGATCGGGATACACTTTCCTGGGATGGTCCAAGAGCAGCACCGCTACCTCTGCGACATACACGGCCGGGGACACGGTCAGCGTCACATACGACGACCTGACCCTCTATGCGGTGTGGCAACAGAACAAACAGAACTACTATGCATACCTCTACTACAACGCGAACGGAGGTTCCAGCGCACCTTCGACCCAATCGGACAGCATCTATGCCACATCGGCGAGCGGATCGAAATCCTTCACCATATCATCCACCGAACCCACCAGGTCCGGATACCAGTTCCTGGGATGGTCCACATCCAGTAGCGCCGCTTCGGCCTCCTACGATCCCGGCGATTCGATATCCGTCTCCTACGGATCGTCGAAGACCCTGTACGCGGTATGGGCGAAGACCTACACATCCACACTGGCGTTCAGTGCGAACGGAGGTTCCGGCGCACCGTCCTCGCAGACGTACACGGGAACATCCACCTCATCCCATACGTTCACCATCCCATCCACTAAACCCACGAAATCCGGATACCTGTTCCTCGGATGGGCGACATCCAGCGGTGCGACGACCGCATCCTACCAGCCCGGCGGAACGATCTCCGTACCGTACGACGGCACCACCACACTGTACGCCGTATGGCAGACCGCCCAGCTCGACATCACCTCCGAGCCGGCCACCAAATCCCTGAAGGTCAACCAGTCCTGGTCCTACACACCCACGACCAACATAGACGGCTGCACCGTGTCCGTCTCCGGGGCCGATTGGCTCTCCGTGAGCAACGGCACCATCAGCGGTACGCCGACTGCGTCCGGATCCTACAACGTGACCGTCACCGTTTCCAAGACCGGCGGATACGTGTCCGATTCCCAGACGTTCGTCCTGAAGGTCTACTCCGCCCTCGGATTCAATTCCGTCCCCGGAGCGAACGGCATGTTCGCGTACGCGGAGTGATGCCATGCACCGCAGGACATACGAACAACCTCAAACGGCGACCGTATCCCGTATGGGTGCGGTCGCCAAACCCCTTCCCAGGTACTTCGCATTGTTCGCCGTGGCCCTGATGGTCGTATCCGCAGTGGCGATGGCCACATGGGGTGCGGAGGAATCTGATGCCTACACCCACGGTTCCCAATCCTCACCTCTGACATCGGTCAACTTTTCATTCTGTGATCTGGGAACATCCGACCTCGAACCGTATTACGTCAAGGTCGGTTCGTCCGTGACCATCAGGGGGGACGGGGACACCGATGACATCGAATGTGCGATCAGTGTCAACATTCTGAGTGTCACATCCGGATACGGACTCACATGGAGTCGCGGCGAACAGGACCTGGTGTCCGGATACAGCGATGCATGGTACGGGCTCGTGAGCGGGACCATCACCAAGGCAGGGACGATCACCATCGGGGCCATGTGCTATGTTGATAATGTGGACGGTACCCTCGAAGGGTCGCAGACCCTCACCATCATAGCCGTCGCAGATTCGAAGCCCGTCACCTCCATCACCATCAACGCCACCCTCGGCTCATCCACGAGCCTGACCATGAACAGTACCGTGAAGTTCAGGGCCATCTGCTCCCCGTCCGATGCGACGGACATGACCGTCACATGGAGCCTCAGCAACTCCAACGCCGAGATCACACGCACATGGGACGACACCTACAACGGCACCTACCGCAACGGTGTGGATGTCAAGGGGATAACACCCGGGACAGTGGTCCTGACGGCAACCGCCAACGACGGTTCCGGCGTGACGGCATCCAAGACACTCACCATCAACCAGTACACCTACGTCATCTACTTCGATGCCAACGGCGGATCGGGTGAACCGAGCAACATCGTCAAGAAGGCGAACGACACCACATCCACCTTCCCCGTCACCATCCCATCGACCGTACCCGTACGCGACGGGTACACGTTCCTGGGATGGTCCACCGATCAGAACGCCGCATCCCCCACCTACACGGCCGGACAGTCCGTCACACTCACCTACGACGGACTGGACCTGTATGCTGTATGGCAGGTGAACAAGCAGAACTTCTACGCATACCTCCACTACAACTCCAACGGCGGTTCGGGGGCACCGGACACCCAGTCCGACAGCATCTACGCATCGTCGGTCATAGGCACCGGCGCGTTCACCGTATCGTCCGTCGAACCGACCAGGCAGGGATATCTGTTCCTCGGATGGTCCGAGGACCGCAACGCCACCTCCCCTTCATACCAACCCAACGATACCATCCACGTACCCTACGACGGTTCGAAGACCCTCTACGCCGTATGGCAGGTCGCAGAGGTCCACATAACCTCCGAGCCCCCCGCCGGTAACGCCAGGGTCAACCAGCCCTGGTCGTACACGCCCACCGTCGATACGGGCGGTTGCACCGTCTCCGTCACAGGGGCCGATTGGCTCTCGGTGAACGACGGGACCATAGGGGGCACACCCAAGAAGGCGGGGACGTACAACGTCACCGTCACCGTTTCCAAGACCGGATACACGTCCGATGTGCAGACCTTCACCCTGAAGGTCGATTCTGCCCTCGGATTCAGTTCGGCACCCAGGGCGGACGGTTTGTTCGCCTACGCGGAGTGATCCAATGCAGAACAGAACAATGACAGCCCTGGCTGTGGCGGTCGCGATCATGTCCGCCGCCTCGGCCATCTTGGTTTTCTCCCTCCCGTCCTCCGACGGGGCGACCTACGACGGGGAGATGGACCTCTACGGGTACAAGATCACCATGGGACTCATCGAGCCCAACCAGGTGTCCACCGTGGAGTGGGATTTCGGCGACGGTTCACCGACCGAGACCGTCACACTCACCACGGACAACCCCGTGGGTAGGGTCCAGCACACGTACTCCGCGAAAGGGGATTATGTTGTGACCGCAACCATGCGCAACCAGTACACCGACCCGGACACCGGGGAGCTGAAGGATGGCGAATCCAAGCTCACCTACCTCTACCACATCCACGGATACCCCGTGGTCACATTCGATTCCCAAGGGGGATCATCGGTACCCCAGATAGAGGGCACATCCTCCCACTACGTACCGACGAAACCCTCCGACCCCGTCAGATCGGGATATGAGTTCACCGGATGGTTCAAGGATGCAGGATGCACCCAGGCGTTCGACTGGTCGTCCGAGGTCACGAAGCACACCACACTCTACGCCGGATGGGAGCAGGTCTCCGTCCCCCAGCACACCAGCACCCTGAGGTACGATGCCAACGGCGGTTCTCAGGCACCCTCCGAGGACACCTTCATCGGAGAGTCCACCGATCCGCACACCTTCACCGTATCGTCATCCGAGCCCGTGAGGCCCGGATACAGGTTCGCTGGATGGGGCGATTCGTCCGATGCATCCTCCGCTGTCTACGGCGCGGGGGACACGATCTCCGTGGCCGCAGACGGCACCAAGACCGTCTACGCGGTATGGGAGCAGATCCTGACTGTGACATCCACCGCACCTGTTTCCGTGACCGTGGGCCAGTCCTGGTCCTACGCACCCACGGTGAACGCCGAGGGATGCACGATCACCGTCTCCGGAGCCGACTGGATGTCGGTCTCGGGCGGTACCGTATCGGGTGTCCCCATGAAGACGGGGACCTATCACGTGACCGTGACCGTGGCCAAGGCGGGATGCGCGTCCGCAACGCAAACGTTCGATGTCACCGTCCAGCCGACCGCTTTCAGTTCCGCACCTTCGGCCTCCGGCATCGATGCGGCGGTGGTGAGGGAGTGATGTCCATGACCGACGGAAACGGGGCGTTCGCGCCCTGAACCTTTCCGAGGGTGGGGGAGACCCCGCCCGACGGAGGTGTTCCAATGAAGTTGCTATCAAGGAATCGCAGGGGCCGGGACCAGATGCCCCATGGACTCACATTGGATGATGTCCGCGGACTCATACACAAGCCTGTATCACATTGGGCGATAGATGAATCAGGGAATCCGTCCAGGAAACTTAGTGAGAATGGGAAGGCGTTCACGCTATCCGCTGTCACGGAGCTATCTCCGATCGATTACGATAGGTTGCTGGACGGGGTCCCGCTCTATGACGGGGAAGTACATTTCAGCAAGCTCAGGAACGAGCATCCAGACATCTGCATCCGGTTGATGACCGATTTGGGCAGGGAGGATATCCTGTCGGTTTCATTGACCGTTACGAAACGTTCCAAGAACGTTCTATCGGACCGTTCGGTTCCCCGCGATGAATTGTATTTGTTCTCTCTATTGAACGAACTGATCTCTGCGGTGAATGAGGTAGATGATTCTGATTTGATCGTGATCAGATATGATCGCAACGACCAGATCAGGGGCGTGATGTGTGAAATGCTCTGGTCGCCCCGTTGTATCATAATGATGGATGATTCAGCGGCCTCCATGTTGATCCAGGTTGCAGATCTATGTGCATCAAGCATCGGGAGATCGTTGTTGCCTGAACCTTATGGGGAATCGACATACAAGGACGAGATTGAAGACAAGACAGTCTGGATAAGAAAGAGGTTGGGTGGTAGTACGCAACTGCCACCGTCCGCCCCTAGAGATACGAGTGCTGTGGAGATATTTAAAGGGGCGGGTGAACCTATGCAAAGGTCACCGTCGGCCCCATCGACAGCGTGCGATGGTCCAGATTATAAAGTGATCCGTCAACACCCCAGGAGATCGAAGAACAGTAGGAAGAAGAAATGGAGCAGATTGCAGCTAAGCCCTGTTTCCCTCCCATACAATACCGATAACAGCAGGAGATATGTCCAATGAACATTCCCTTCAAGGCAGTGTTCATCATCGCCCTGATGGTCATCACATCGATGACCGCCATGGCCATCGTCTCCGACGACTCAGATGCGGACACACTGTACAACGTGACCCTTCAGGGCAACGGCGGATCCACATCCTCTGGCAAGACCTCCGTATCCTACTCTGTGATCTCCGGGCAGGGCTATCCCCTGTCATCATCCACGTTCACCAGGGACGGCTACATCCTGATCGGATGGTCGACATCGTCCGGGGCATCGGCCCCCGCATACCATCCAGGACAATATGTCACCGTCAACTCCAACAAGACCCTGTACGCCGTGTGGGAGGATCTTTCCTACGTCGGATTGATCAGACTCGGGGACACCGCCAAGGGCGACACCGCCGAAGCGGATGTGATCATAACCACCTCGGGTGTATCCCCGACCCTCTCCCTGGCCGGCAACGGTGTCTACACCATCATGCAATCTCTCACCGGCAGGACATCCTACGAATACAGCCTCTCCGTCACACACATGGGGGAGGCCATCGCATCCAACACCACGACCAGGGGCACCACCATATCCGCGGATTGGCTGTCCCTCGCCATATCCAACAGCGGAACGTTCACGTTCTCAGGTGCCCCCGTCAAGGAAGGGGTCTACACCATCGACGTGACCCTGAGGACCAAGAGCATCGGAGGGAGCTACGGCGACCTGGACGATCTGCTCATCAGATGGTATGTGACCGTCCCCGTATCGGGGGACGATGCCCTCTCCGTATCGTTCGACATGGATGGCGGTTCCGGTTCACTGAACACGGTCACCGCACCCAGCGGCACCGCCATCATCCTCCCCAGCTACACCGACAGCTCGGGCAACCAGATCCAGAAGAGCGGTTACACCCTCGTCGGATGGGAGATCCCCGACAACAGGGGGAGCAGGTCCGTCTACGCCCTCGGCAGTCTCTACACCATCGCATACACCACCACCGCAACGGCGAAATGGGTCTCCGACCCGAACGTCCTCGTCTACTCATTGGACGGAGGGACACTCGCCAACGTCCAAGCCTATGTGATCAGCGACGGTTCCACCCTCACCCTGAGGGACACGGGCGTGACCAAGGACGGGTACACCTTCCTGGGATGGAGGCCCAGCCAGGACCACGACATCGCATACGCCCCCGGACTGAACATCATCGTCTCCGGCCCTATGTACATGGAGGCCTACTTCGTACCGAACAGCAGCCAGCTCTACACAGCCACCTTCGACCCCAACGGCGGACAGGGCTTCGTCTACAGTCAGAGGGTCGAATCGGGGATGTTCGTGAAGCTCCCCACGACCGTCAACATGGCCCGTGACGGGTACACCTTCGTCGGCTGGTCGGAATCCCGCGACGGATCCCTCTACGGATACGAGGACTACCTTGTCGAATCCAACGTCACACTGTACGCCGTGTGGGAGGAGAACTCCTCACCCGTGATCCCCGATGAGCCCGAACCCATGCCCGTATACTACGATGTCTCCTTCAGCCCCAACCAGGGGCAGGGGAACTACCCCGTTCAGCGCATCATGTCCGGCGGGTACGTAACCGAGCCGGCCGATCCTCAGCGCGAGGGGTACGTGTTCCTCGGATGGAAGTCGTTGACCGATTCCGACATGTGGGATTTCTCAAGGGACACGGTGACATCCGACATCAGGCTCCAAGCCCAATGGGCACAGCACTTCACCACCTCCGTGGACGGCCTGAAGGTCACGGTCAACATGTGCGGTGACTACTACGACATGGCGTTCGATGTCTGGTGGGGTGACGAGAAGGGCAGCAGCGATGCCGTCGGGCCGTCGGTCGGAAGGGCTGAGCACATCTACGAGTACACCACATACGGCAAGATCACCGTCAGATCGCACGCTTCCTCGGGAACATATGAGTCCGAACTGACGTTCAGTGTCGCCGGCGAACACTACAATCCTCCGGTGATCTATATCGTCACATTCGAACCGGGCAATGGGGATCCGTCCTTCGAACAGAACGTCGGTGTCGGGATGACCGCCGAGGTCCCGGAGGATCCCGTCTGGGAGGGCCACACCTTCAACGGATGGTACTTCGAAGGGGTGAAGTGGGAGTTCTCCGACATCATCACACGTAACATGACCTTGGTGGGGGGATGGGACGAGATCATCCCCGACACGCCTCCGGCGGTATATCCCGCTGCAGGGTTCACGATATCGACAACATCGACGGGATGGCACCTGGATTCATCCAGGTCCCTGAATGCCCTCTCCTACGCATGGTACCTGGACGGGCGTTCCATCGGCACCGGGCCGACAGCGGACATAGACTCCAACGGCCTGACCTACGGGACACACTCCGTGAGGCTCACCGTCACATCGTCCACCGGACACACCGATTCCGAGACCAAGCAGATCGTGAAACAGGATAACGTTCCCGATCAACCCCAGCCGACACCGGGCCAAACATCCGAAGAGGATGTCAACTGGCTTCAGGAGAATGTATGGGTGGTCGCGACGGTCATCACATTGATCCTTATCCTGATGGTGGTGAGATTCTGGATCTGAAGGTCAGGCGCATCATGGCGTTATCCATCGTCCTGATCATGCTGGCCGTGCCCTTCACCGTCGTCCAGCTGACCGACGATGACAACGACTCGGATGCCAACCCCGTCATATCGGGGGGCATCCGTGCCGGGAAGTACATCGCCACCCACTGGAAGGAGATCGTGAACTTCGTCTCCGCCTTCGCCATCGGATGGGAGGTCTACGACCTCACCCATCCCGACCCGTCGGTGGAGATCGACGAGGACGAGCTCCGCAAGGAGGAGGCAAGACTACTGGCAAGGTCCCTTGCTGACGGAACGGCCGCATACGCCAACTCCCTGAACAACTACCAGAACATCTGGTTACTGACATCCGAGCACTGGATACGCCAGGCCGAACTGGCATCCTCCGCGTATTGGGTGAAGGGGGAGCAGTACAGCCCCTACGACATCCTGACCTATTCGTCCGCCTACTACAACAGTGCGATGATGCTGGTCAACGCCACCAACCAGATCAACGAGCAGTTCTCGACCGTCGCCGAGCACATCGGCGAATGGAATGCATCCGACTACGCACAGTACTACGGCGACGGGAGGATGAGTCTGGTGTTCTCCATCGGCTCCGAGTCCGTCAGCGTGACCTCGGCTGACGGGTTCTCCGCCAGGATGGGTCAGGTGGTGGGCCACGGTAACGACCGTACCGTCAAGGACGGGGCCGATGCGGTCTACTACGTCGGAGGTCCGGTGTACGCATCCGCCGTATCCACCATGACCGGCGAGAACGGGGAGGTCATCCATCTGAACAAAGGATGGAACTGGGACCTCCCGGCGGTGGATTCCGATTGGAAGGGGTACAACGTCTACCGCCTCACACCGGGTGTGACCTATTTCGGGAACTTCATGTACGTCATAGAGGCGGGTGCGGCCCCGGTCGAAGCCGGGCTGATGATCACCTCCGGCTCCGACATGATGGTCATCTCGTGCGACGGCTCATACCTGTACGACGGGACGTATGCGCACCGTGCGGTGAACGACGGAGGATATGACCTGTTCAAGCTCTCCGTCGTCCCCCAGAACACCGCCGACAGGCAGGAGTCCGACATCACATCCATGATGGTCTACTACGCTTTCCTGAACGAGAAGATCGACAGCGTTCTGGCCGAGACCAACAAGAAGGCCCGTGTCGTCTGGAATATCTATGAGGATGCCGGTTCCGCATCCATGTATCTGACCACCCTGAACGTCCCCGACACCTACGGCAACGTGGTGCTGACGGACGAGCAGCAGAGGATGCTGGTGACGCTCTACATGGACCAGCTCTCCACCTGGTGGGACTACTACGGCGTTGCCGTGAAGAAGGACAGTTACTATCTCACACAGGACTCCATGTCCCTTTACTGCAGGGGAACGCTGACGACCAAGGGAGTCGGGTATAGGGACGGTTCATCCGAGTGCGTGGTGTATGAAGGCGTGGCGTTCACCCCGATCTTCTACAAGACCACCACCCTGAGGAACGGGGCCAACGTCGTGGACTCCCAATGCTTCGTCCTGGTCTACGGCCAGTGCACCTCGTTGTCCGGATTCAACGCCGCCAACCACGATGATTGCGAACTGCTGTACCTCGGTCCCGGTTCGACCATTTCCATAGCGGAGATGTACTATGACGGGGAACCCGTCCAGAAACTGAAGCTGGTCTCATCCCAGGTGGACTACATCAAGGCGGAGGAAATGGAGAAGTTCGATCCCGTTGAACCGCATCCGACCAACGACATGGCGGAGCTGTTCCGTCTGGTATTCCTGATCATCGGAGGTGCGTTCGTGGCATACGGTCTCGGGCGCGGGAACCTCATCGCCACCGTCATCGGGCTGGCGATGGTCGTCCTGGGGGTCACCCTTGCGGAGATCGCCGAGGCCCTTTTGGAGAATGTGTTCGACGTGACGTTCCAATGGCCGAGGTGATAGTGGAATAGATTGTCGAACGAGGGGGTCGGACATGGGAAAATGGCTGTTTCCGACCCCTTTCCGATACCATATTGGCATACCCTTTCCGACACCCTACGACAACCCTTTTTATCCATGAAGCCGATACAAAAGGTAGAAACATTGGCCGGCCCCCGAAAGGGCCGTAAGGTGTTTAGAATAGTCCGGAAATGATCCGGACTATGCTTGATACCAGGGACACGATGTCGCAAACCAGATCCCTGGACCTTGATTCCTTCGGAATGTTTTCACCTCCCGTTGGTTTCACAGGGCGAGGGGGCCCGACACAGGAATGGAAGTCCTGAATCGGGCTTCCTTCCCTGGCACACCTCCATCATACTGCTCCTATTTTTCCTCTCTGGTGCGCACCCTTATCTCCGATTGTTGTGGCACCACCCCTTTCCGACACCCCCTCCGAACCATGTGTATTACATGTAATACGGATGTTTTAAGTAGTGCGTAATACATGTAATACACATGATTGACAGAACACTCTTCCACGCAAAGAAGATCGTGAAACTGACGTACGACGGATGGCGTTTCGACATCGACCTCCTGTTCGAGGGTCGCGGATATCAACTGACAGATACCCCCATCGTCATCGGCGAGGATGACGTACGCACCCTGATCCCGGGGGTGGACACGGATTCCGTCGAGGTCGGGGACGTGCTGACCGATACCGTGGCGATAGAGAACGCCCATCAGTTTAGTAGCATATTTGGCGGGCAGCTGACCGACGATGCGAACGAACTGCTCTCAGATGTGTACTCCGGAAGGAGCTGGACGGCCAGGATACTGGACGGTTCCGGAAACATATCCGTCGAATCATCCTACCTCTCCGATCGCTTCTACGACATGGTCATGCCCAAGGTCTCCGCATCCGCCCCCTGCTGGTTGGAGCTGACCTTCGCCGACACCACCTTCGACGATTGGGAACTGAGCTTCGGCGAGCCCCGTACGATCTACTCCAACATGCACGACGGGATGGCCCCGTTGAACATGGGTCAGGCGGTGTCCGTCCTGGGTATGTTCACCTCGGTGTCCAGGTTCAGTGACCGCGAGCAGTTCAGGACGACCGTTTCCAAACAGGGCAACTCCCTCGTCCTGAAGGTGACGGACCAGTGCAGGCGCATGGGACTGGATGTGGGCGACGAGGTGGATGTGGTCATGGACCGGTCGGACCCCGTGAACAACACGCGTCTGAGGGTGTTCGATTCCAGGAGGTGGGCCCCTATCGACGATCCCGATTCCGTATGCCATCGTGACGGGTGCGACCTGGCCCTTGTGAAGGGGTTCCTGGATGATTTCAAGGTGATCGGGACTGTGGACCCCGGCAACTTCACCCCGGCGTTCCCGGAGGAGCCGTACTTCAGGATCTTCGATCACGCATCCTTCTTCAAGACGGCGACGGGTGAGAACATCATCGTCTCCCAACCGTATGTGAAATCGATCGGAACGGACGAGGCGGAGAAGTGGGCGCAGTCGAACGGTTGCACGGTGGAAGAGCACCGCGACTGTTCGTGGCATCATCCCCCGGAGACGACCTTATTCGTGTTCAGGAGGGCGGAGAATCCC
>CAZVBZ010000041.1:0-14893 GCA_964626145.1 uncultured Muribaculaceae bacterium
TAATCAACGTCTCTGCAAGTGTCCAACCATACTTTTTGTTTTTAGCTAAAAACCCAGAAACCCTTGTGGCAGTAGGGGGGGGGGGGTAATTAAAAGCGAGCTAAAAACGTTTTTTACGTCTTTAAAAGTAAATTTTTTTGTATGCATTACTACACCCTCATAAATTTTCTAACATTCTATATTATTCAATTTTATCAAAAAACGATAAGAATTTCAAGCAGAATGTTTAAATTTTTGTAAATTATTTCGTTAAAGGCGCTTAGGTCTTTGTTGTGCGTGTTTTTTGTTTGTTGTACTATGTGTGCACGACTTTTTACATTAATTTTAATTTTGTAGAGCGTTTAATAAAACATTAATAATGTGTTAGGTAATAATGAAAGTAAATCAAACTAGTCAAAATCACTATTCTTTTGGGGCTTCTATAGTTAGAAACAGAGAGCTTTTGTTCCTTATGAAAGATACAAAAAAATTATACGGTAAAAAGGGATTGAGAACTCTTGCCGAAAAAGTAAAAAATATTGGTGGGGAAACCGATACATTTGAAATAAAATTGCAGGTATTAATGCGCAATAAAACAAAGAATGGAACTGAAGAAACTCCTGTGTCGTACGTTTTGTATAACAACAAGTTTGCTGGTTATTTTAAGCATGCCGATGTCAAAGAATTTGTAGACCAAAAATTTCAGGAGGATATTGCTACAAAAATGTTTGAGCGAAGTTTTGCCCAACCTAGCGCAATGAAGAAAATTAAAACGCAGATTACGCGACGAACTAAGCCGATATCGCTATTTTCTTCTTGCGCAAATTTTGCCAAAGAAAGCATTGCTCTATTGACAAATCATGTAAAAAAACTTTTCACTAGAAAATAAAAAGCTCCCATATTGGGAGCTTTTCTTAATTTATTCGGTTTATTTATTCAATATCTGTCAATTTAATTTGGCTTGTGCCGTCATCTGGCTCTGCTTTGTTTTCAGTCGTGGTTACTGACTCGTCATCTTCTGGTGTTACGATTTTGTTTATTGTAACAACTGTATCCGAAGCGCCAAGATTTTGTATTTTGACACCTGTTGCCGGGCGACCTTGACGTGAAATGTCTGCGGCTTTTATACGACTTACTACTCCGCTAGCTGTAACAACCATAATTTCATCATTTTCGTCAACTATTGTCAGTGCTACAAGTCTGGACTGAATTGTCTTGAATTTAGTCGCTATAAGCCCAATACCGCCCCTATTTTGGGTTCTGAATTCGGATAATTTTGAGCGTTTGCCGAAGCCGTCGGATGTCGCAACCAGCAAGTCGGCATCATAATCACGAGGAACGATATCGCAACCTATAATGCTGTCTCCTTGTCGAAGTTTCATAGAGGTTACGCCACGAGCGGAACGTCCGAGCGGACGAATTTCATTGAGCGGGAATCTAATCGCCATACCGCATGATGTTCCGATAACAATTTCATCATTTTCGTTTGCGAGTTTAACCCAGTTAAGCGCATCGCCGTCTTCCAATCCAATCGCGATAATTCCCGAACGTCTGATGTTTGAGAAATTGTCGAGTCCGATTTTTTTGATGTAGCCATTTTTTGTTAACATGATAAGGTTTTGGTTCGGGTCGAAGCTTGAAACCGGCACAACGGCTGTAATCTTTTCGTCTTGTTCTATAGGGAGAACGTTTACAATCGGTAGCCCTTTAGCCTGTCTTTGTCCTTCTGGGAAGTCGTAAACATTCAAGCTGTACACTAAACCTTTGCTGGAGAAGAACAGCACCTTATCGTGCATCATTGCAGTAAAGAAATGTCCAACGTCATCATCTTCTTTTGTCTTTATTCCGCCTTTACCACGTGTTGCGCGGTTTTGACGTTCAAATGTATCCATAGAAATGCGTTTTAGATAGCCTTGACGAGTTATAAACACTGCCATAGCAACGTTTGGAGTCAAATCTTCAATTGTCATTTCATCTTGTTCTGGAATAATTTGTGTACGTCTATCGTCGCCATATTTTTCTTTATCTTCAAGAAGTTCTTCTTTGATAATGTTAAGAACTTTTTGACGGTCTGCGAGAATAGCCTCGTACTCAGCGATTTTTTGCTTTAATTCATCGTATTCGGCTTTAATTTTGTCTTGTTCCAATCCGGTCAAACGTCTTAATTGCATTTCCAGGATAGCATTTGCCTGGTCGGCATCTAGTCCGAACCTACTCATCAACCCATTGCGGGCTTCTTCAGTTGTTTTGGATTTTTTAATGAGTTCAATAACTTCATCCAAGCTGCCGAGTGCGATTATCAAACCAGCTAAAATATGTGCTCTTTGGCGCGCTTTTTTCAAGAAGAATACCGTTCTGCGTGTCACAATTTCAACACGGTGTTCAACGAACTCTGTTAAAACGTCGTAAAGCGTCATCAATCGTGGCTGTTTGCCGACAAGTGCAAGCATATTCACGCCAAATGAAGTTCTAAGTTGTGTAAATTTAAACAAGTTGTTTTTAACGACTTCTGGCTTGGCATCTCGTTTAAGTTCTATAACAACCCGCATGCCATCACGGTCTGATTCATCGCGCAAATCAGATATTCCGTCAATTTTTTTGTCACGAACAAGTTCTGCAATCTTTTCAATAAGCGCAGCTTTGTTAACTTGATAAGGGATTTCTGTAACGACAATCGCTGTACGAGCCTGTCTGCCGCCGCTTCCGGGAATTTCTTCAAATTGGGCAACGGCTTGCATCTTAATTGAGCCTCGCCCTGTTGTATACGCTTGTTTGATGTCGCTAAGTCCTATAATAGTAGCAGCTGTTGGGAAGTCGGGACCTTTAATGTACGTCATAAGCCCTTCAACTGTAATTTTGGGGTTGTCAATTAATGCCACTGTTCCGTCAACAACTTCTCTGAGGTTATGAGGCGGAATGTTTGTTGCCATACCGACTGCAATCCCTGCAACGCCGTTTAATAGCATCATTGGCAAGCGAACAGGCAGTACTGATGGTTCTTCCAACGAACCGTCAAAGTTTGGCTCAAAATCTACTGTTTCGCAGTCAATGTCAGCTAGCATTGATTGGGTTATTTTGTGCATCCGCGCTTCTGTATAACGCATTGCGGCTGCGGAATCGCCATCAACCGAACCAAAGTTTCCATGACCATCGATTGTTAGGTAACGAGTTGCGAAAGGCTGCGCCATACGAACTAATGTTTCGTAAACCGCGGAATCGCCGTGTGGGTGATATTTACCGAGAACTTCACCAACGATTCTGGCACTTTTCTTAAAGGGTTTATCAGGTGTCATGCCGAGTTCGTTCATTGCGAACAAAATACGCCTGTGAACGGGTTTTAACCCATCTCGCACATCTGGCAATGCGCGCCCTACAATAACTGACATCGCATAATCTATATACGAACGTTTCATTTCGTCTCTAATGTTTACCGGAACTATTTTTCCGTCTCCAAATAAGTTAGTCTGGTTTCCCAAAATTCTACTCCCCATGTCTGTACTTTATAATAATATTGTAGCATTAAAAGGCATAAAAGCAAACAGGCGACTAGTTTTGCAAAAAAAATTAACAAAAGATTAACAAAAAGAAAAGCAGTTGTATGTTATTACAACTGCTTTTAGGGTAATATTATGAACTGAGAATAGAACTCATTTGGCTCTGTTGTGACTGCAATTTGGAAATTTGGGTTTCCATTGCCTGAAATTTCTTTTCGAGTTGTTCTTGGTATCGCTCTATTTGCGTTGTTTTTTGTGTAATTCTCGAATTTATTGTGCTTAATTGTGACTCCAAAGTTGTTGCCCGAGTTTTAAAAAATCCTTTTTCTGTGTCAAGCGCGTTTTCTACAATATCTTGAAGTTTATCTGCAATCCCGGTAATGCCTTTTTCTTCGTCACCGAGCAGCAAGGTTTTAACAGCCTGAGGATCAGTATTTAGTGCCTCAATGAGTTTATCTTTATCAATTTTAAATGTATTTGTATTTGCCTCAACTGATGTTCCGATTTCTCCTGTTGTTATACCTATAGAAGCTAGCGTTTTGTAAGGTTCTGCGCCTTCTACACCAACTGTAATTGATGTTCTTATGTTGGAGCGCATGCTATTTATTGTGCTGTCATATTGGAAATCAGCGCCAGATGTGGTTACATTGCCAGACGTTGTCAATAAGCTATTTAATGAGGATACTAAATCTTCAAATTGTTTAACGATTGTGTCCGTATCTTGACCGATAACAATATTTACAGGTTTATCAGTTTCTGAAACATCTTTTAAATCTAGTGTCAAGCCTGCAACGCCTGAAATTTCGCTTGTTATTGTGTTTGAATACGACTGAACAAGCGAGCCGTTTAATAGGAGTTCGGCGTTTTGTCCGAGTGTTTGTGTTTCAGATATTATATTCCCATCTTTTGTTAAGCCTAAAACATCTGTTATATTTGAGGTTCCGCCTTCAATATTTACATTAAACGCACCTTCTTGCTTAGATGTAATCACCATTTTATTTTGAACAGTGTCAAAAAACGCAGTTACATTTGCATTAGTCGTTGTGTTGATTTTGGAAATAAGCTCATTCATTGTTGTTTTTTCGGTTATAGTAATTTCCGCTCCCCCAATGGTAAAGGTACCGGCTTGAACAGAGGGAACTTGGTCACCATTTTCGTCATAGGTATAAAACCCAGATTCAACGCTTGTTAACGGTTTATTTAAATCTAGTGCCGCAATGGAGTGGTTACTTTTAACGCTACCATCCGGTTGTGTGTGCAATGCAAGTGCATTTACGAGATTGGATGTGTCTGCATTTGTGCCTACTCGAATAGTTGCGTCATTTTTAGCGGTTAATGAAAATTTTCCATCATCAAAACTAACGTTTACTAATGAATTCCCTTCTCCGTCAACGGCGGTGCTTTCAATTTTGTCTGCAATATCTCCTAGCGTGTCATCTGTGGAAACATCTATGCTGTAACGCTTATCACCGACATAAAAGCTCATCGTTCCTTCTTTTACGCTACCGCTGGCAATTGAGGAAAGAGACGTTTCTCTGTCTATTGGCGCGGAAACAGCGTTTGCGCTTGTAACTTTAGTTGTCGTAGCCAGCTTAAGAACTTCAACAGAAAGTGTTTGCCGCGGAGTTGAATTTGTAACAGTTGCACCCACAACTTTATCATTGGAGGAGGATACAACATTTGATGAAAATACATCTTTTGACGCGCCAAACTTTGCATCAGTAAATTTTTGAGTTGATGTTAAAAGGTTGGAATAAGTGGTTTTAAGTTTATTTAAAGTGTTTTGTTGTGATGTTAATTCTGTTTTTTGAGTTTTTAGAGGGGTCACGAGACTGCTAGTCTTTGCTTCAACGAGGGCTTCAACCCATGAAGCTGTGTCAAATCCAGACGCAAGTCCGCTAAACGATATTGTCATGATAATACTTCTCCTTATTGTCAGTATTATACATGATTTTTATTGTTTTGCATATCCTGTATTTAGCGGAGAAGGTTCTATTGCAGTAATGGCGGAAGTTGAGCAAAATACACTCTAAAAGTATTACTTCGAATATTATACCAGAGTAGCTAAGAAATGTCTCAAAAAAATGTTATATTGCAGTATTGGAGGAAATTAAGACTGCTTATGGAGAAAGAAAAGAATTTGTATATTGACCGCGGATTAAAAAAATATGGAAATGTAAAATTTGCAGATGAAATCAACCATAAATATCCGATTGACACGGTGCGCCATATATATGCGGCATGGCGTTTTTTGCACATGCCTCATAATTATCGTAAATATCACAAAGAAGATGCAACAATTCTTGAGCAAAGAATTATAAACGCTTGGAAAGAAAAAATTTCGCCTGACGGTCCTCCGTCAACAAGGTCTAAAATTAAATAAAGGAGTTTAAAATGGAAATAACAAAAAAATTGTTTAGTATGCTTTTAACTGAAGGAATTTTTCTTGTAATTTTAGGAATACTAATTATGTTGGTTCCTCAGATTGCAACGCTTGGAGCGGCGCTTATCATTAGTATTGGGCTAATTCTTGCCGGAATTTATAGACTAATAAATTCTATTGTTCTACGAAAAGAGTTGGACAACCCTTGGCTGTCAAGCTTGTTGGGGGTACTGTTAGTAACAACAGGTGTTTATATTGCCGTAAAGCCACTCTTTAGTATATTCGCGCTAACGCTGGCGGTTGGTATTTATTTTATTTTTGATGGGGTAAGTACTATTGCCTTGTCCATACAAAATCGTAAGATTATAAATGGTTCTGGAGTTGCGCTTGGTATTGTGGCGGCGCTTATACAATTTGTTCTTGCGTTTCTAATTATTTACGGTTTACCGGGAACGGCTCTTTGGGTCATTGGGTTGCTCATCGGCGTAAATATGCTGGTAAGTGGAATTACAATGATTTCATTTTATTCAGGTAGTAGAAAGTATCTTAAAGCACTCTAATGATTATTTTATCTTGCGCCCGCTAATTTGCTTTAATAGCGGGCGTTTTTAAAATGAATTGGACGACAAAAAAGTTTGGGCTATAATGAAAGCATGAAAAAAGTAGCTATTCTCGGCTCGACTGGTTCAATCGGCACGCAAGCGCTGGAAGTTGTCAGCCGAATAAAAGATAAAATAGAAGTTGTGTCACTTGGTGCGGGCAAAAATATTGCGCTCATAAGGAAACAAATAAGAGATTTTGTGCCGCGCAAAGTGAGTGTTTTTGATAAACAATCAGCCGATGAGCTTGCAAAAGAATTCCCAAATATTGACTTTTTTTATGGTGATGCAGGGTTGGAAACCCTTGCTACAGACGAGGATATCGACATTGTTTTGGTCGCAGTTTCGGGTAAAATCGGTTTAAAGCCCACAATTGCTGCCATTAAAAAAAGAAAGGATATTGCGCTCGCAAATAAAGAAACACTTGTTATGGCTGGTGATATAGTTATGCCGCTTGCTCGTGAATATGGAGTAAAAATTCTTCCCGTGGATAGCGAGCATAGTGCTATTTTTCAGTGCTTAAGCGCCGATACGTCTGGTAAAAATAAGCCGCGTAAATTGATTATAACGGCGTCAGGTGGTCCGTTTAAGGATAAACCAGCTGAAGAAATTAAAAACGCGACTGCAAAAGAAGCGCTTAATCATCCTCGCTGGAATATGGGACGGAAAATTACTGTGGACTCCGCAACTCTCATGAATAAAGGCTTAGAAGTAATTGAGGCACATCATTTGTTTGGCATGGCTTATGATGATATAAAAGTTGTTGTGCATCCGCAAAGCGTTGTGCATAGCGCAATTGAGCACGAGGACGGTAGTGTTATTGCTCAGATGGGAATTCCGAGTATGCATATTCCTATTCAATATGCGCTTACTTTCCCCGAACGCGTTGCTGGGGTTGAAACAGAGAGTTTTGACTTGATAAAAATTGGACAGCTTACTTTTGAAGCGCCTGATTTTGAAAAGTTTCCCGCGCTAAAATTAGCTTTTGAGGCTGGAAAAAGTGGAAAGACTTTCCCTACCGTGCTTAACGCCGCAAATGAGGAGGCTGTAATGGCGTTTTTGGATGGGAAAATTAAAATCACCGATATAATTTACATAGTTGAAAATTTACTAAAAAAACATACTCCAGTTGAAAATGCAACGTTAGAGCAAATTCTTGAAATAGATGAATCGGTGCGACTTGAGGCGCGTAAAATGGTTGAAACTTTGCTTTGCAAAAATTAGTTTCCGCTAAAACCTAGCAGCCATGGGCTTTTTCATAATGCGCTCAGCTGGCACTCAATGTTTATAGGCGTTTTTAGGTGCAGGTAGGCTAAATAGTTGCCAGAACTGGTTTTTACCCCTGTGATATAGTTTCATCAGGTGTCAAAAGAACTTTAATAGCCTCGCCGCGCTCGTGAATTTCAAGCGCTTCTTGCGTTTTGGATAGCGGAAGGTGTTTGCCTATTAACTTTTCGACGTCAACGTGTCCGGCTGCAATCAGGTCTAATGCCATTCTAAAGTACTTTGGTGTATGGTGAAACACGCTCATAATGCGGATATCACCGTAATGAAGTTGTGTTGTATCAAGCTCTACCTTGGATCCGGACTTGCATCCGCCAAAAAAGTGCACTTTCCCGCCTTTTCGCACACAACGCAACATAAGTTCCCAAATTTCGGGTAGACCAACGCATTCCACCGCGACATCCAGCCCTTTGCCCTCGCGGGAGAACGATTTAAATATTTTTTCTGGGTTTTGGTATTTAGTTAAATTTATAGTCTCATCGGCATTGCTGAAATCCTTTGCCATCTTGAGTTTTTCGGGATTTCTGCCAGCGACAATGACTTTCGCGCCTTTTAGCTTTGCTAATCGCGCAAACATCAGCCCGATGGGCCCTGTGCCTACTATACCAACGACATCGCCTTGTTTTATCTCAGTTCGTTCTACTCCATGAACAACGTTTGCCAGCGGCTCAGCAAAAGCGGCAAGTGAAAATGGTAAATGAGCTGGAATCTTAATCATATTTTTTTCAACTATTCTCGCTGGAACTGTTATGTACTCAGCGTATGCGCCATTTAAAAATTCCAAGTTTTCACACAAATTGTATTGTTCATTTTTGCAAAAAAAACATTTTCCGCAAGGAGCTGAATTCGCCGCAACAACTCTATCACCGGCTTTAAAATCTTTAACCCCTGTCCCTACTTTGGCGATAACACCTGAAAACTCGTGTCCAAAGCCGGATGGAATACTTTTTATAAGTACGGGATGCCCGCGCCGAAAGGTCTTTAAATCTGTGCCACAAGTGAGCGCAGCCTCAACTTTTACCAGAACTTCGCCGCTTTTGGGTTCTTTAATTTCAATGTTTTCATAGCGAATATCGCCAACGCCGTAGTATTGAATAGCTTTCATTGTTTTTTTCATATTGTTATGTATGCCTTAAAAATCTTGTGTGTCAATGTGTCGTCAATCGCTTGCTGTACCTGTGAAAGCGGGTACTCAATCGAAATGTTTTTAACTTTAACCTTACCAGTTTTTAAAAATTCCATGGACTGAGCAATATCGCAAGGTGCAGGAGAGTAGCTCCCTAAAATTTTGAGTTCTCTGTAATAAATTTCGTTATTTGAAAAGCCAGCAATATCTGGGGGTACAGAGGAGAAAATCAGTACGGTGCCGCCGTTTCGTACGCTTTTTAAGCATAGTTCAAATGTTTTTTCTGAGCCGGAGGTCATAAAAACCGCGTCAACTCCTTCAATTTGGGAGCATTTTTTGATTTCTTCAGCTGTTTTTTCTGCATCAATAGAGGATTTTATCGTAAAATCAAACCCATGATTTTGTGCAAGTGCCAATCTATCCTCGGATAAGTCAGCACCCAAAACCGTGTGTCCATAAGCTTTTAGAGCTTGTCCCATCAAAAATCCAATGGAACCTAACCCGATTACCAAAACTTTAGATTTAGGCTTTAATTCTGTTCGTCTAACGGCGCGAATGCAGCACGACAAAGGTTCCATAAAAGATGCTTCGTGGTCATCTAAGTTTGTTGGAACTTTAAAGACGGTGTATTTTAGGTGATTTTCATCTGCGGTAATATATTCAGAAAAGCCGCCAGGCTTGATATTTGAGTGTTTAAAAGTTTTGCACATGGAGTAATTTTCCCCTTTGCAATAAACGCATTCAAAACACGGATAATGATGACCCATAGCGATTTTATCACCAATTTTAAAGCCTAGTTCTGGCGCGGCGTTTAGTTCTACTATTTCGCCAATAATTTCGTGCCCCAAAACAGTTCCATCGGGGCTAATGCCATGCCGGAATTTTACAATATCAGAGCCGCATAAGCCGCAGCCCAATACTTTTATTAATGCCCCTTTGGCTGTCAAAACAGGTTTGTCAATATCTTTTTCAACAATTTTTCCATTTTCGATTATTGCTGCGCGCATAAAATCCTCTGCATAATTTATTTTTTGAATAATAGCCCTAAGCCAGCCAGGGTGTAGTTTTTCAACTCAGTTAATGACCTAATTGAAAATAAAGTTTTCAATATAAACGATGGTCTTAGGTAAAACTTTTTGACTGCTTCTTTATGCAAGGCAAAAACCCGCTCCTTGTCAAGGTTATGGGTGCGTACGGATGGATAATAATACGCACTTTTGTATTTTTCATCGCCATCAAAAAGTTTGTTTTCCAATGCGTAATCCCAAAATCTTGAGCCGGGGAAAACCGTTGCGGTATAAAAGTTTGCGTAATTTAAATCTAATTTGCGAGCAAATTTTATAGTCGTTTGGGCTGTTTCTTCTGTTTCCCATGGCAAGCCGAGAACGAAATACCCATAAACCTTTATGCCAGCCTTGCGAAAGGCTTTTACGGTCGTTTCAATCTGGGTTATTGTCGTTTTTTTACCCATTTTGTCAAGCATATATTGAGAACCAGATTCAATACCTATGGAAACAAGCCCGCAGCCTGATTTCCGCATAAGTTTTGCAAGTTCAAAGTCGGCGGTATCCGCTCTTGTATTTGCGGACCAAACTATATTTAATTTTTCATTAATTAAACGTTCGCAAAGCTCAATTGTCCAATTCCGGTCAATATCAAAAATATCGGACCAAAACAAGAAATTTTTAACTCCGTATTTCTCTTTGCACTCACGTATTTCGGCGATAATATTGCCAATAGAGCGCATCCGGACTTTTTTCCCAGAAACTGGTGTCGCTAGGCAAAAGAAACAATGAAAAGGGCACCCCCTGGACACCTTTATAACAGCTTGTTTTTGGTTATTGTCGGGTCTTGTGTACAAATTCATATCTACCAAATCGCGCGCTGGGAAAGGTAATGAGTCCAAATTGTCGATAAACGGTCGTTGAGCATTATTGCGCGCAACGCCATCTTGTCTGTAAGTTAGCCCTAAAATTTCACAAAAAGGCTTTTTAGATATAATTTCTTTAAATGTTATTTCTGGCTCCCCTCGAATAATTAAATCTAACGCGGGAAAACGCTCTAAAACTGAAACATTTTCAGTCAAAAAATATGCCCCTTTTGCAATAGTCAAAATATTGGGTAGAACTTGTTTTGCAGCTTCGCAAACCGCTAAATCTGTATCCAGTGTGGGCGTAGCGGCATTTATAACCAAAACATCGGGTTTAAATTCTGACAAATCGCGCTTAAAATCGTTCATGCCCTCTGCGTTTATGCTGTAATCTTTAATTTTGCATTCACAGCCTGCTTTTTGCGCAATCGCAGCCAAATACATTAAATCCGTTGGTGGTAAGGGTGGAATGGTTAAAAGCTCCTTAACCGGCTGTTGGCAGCGGTCTTCGCGGTTCATTATTAATGATGGTGGATAAATTAAGTAAATTTTCATCATAAAATAATTGTAGCGCCCAAAAACATTATGTCAAAATTGTTTCAATACTATACAATAAAGTTTTTAAATGACTTATTTTCTTTGCTTTTCACCTTGAGTTTGTCTAGGTGTGTATTCAGATTGAAAATAACCTCATTTGCTTTAGTTGTGCGTTTTTTTATTTTTTCTTGACAATGAGCGGCGTATAAATTTCTGAGAAATGGAGTTAAAACATTACCCGAAATAACGCTAGCTATGAGCGTTGCACAAATTATTGCCCCATTTTTATGGGATGTGTAAAGAGCTTTGGCGGTTGGTAACTCTTTAAGCTGTTGAGAAAAGCTAACATTTGGGTTTCCAAAAAGTTTTTCCATTGATAATTTTTTCTCTTGACCTTCTTTTCGAATGGCGTCCATTACGGGTTTAAAACGAATTTTTCCAGATTCAAAAAGATTTTCGACCTTATTTTTTACCGACATGGTTATCAGGTAATAGAGTGTGATATTTGCTGCGGCGTCGGCAAATTCCTGCGGTATAAGGAATTTTTTCTTGTTTGCATCAATTTTATTATTGAGTGCAATGCCGGCAATTTGGGCGGCAGAGCTTGCACCCCAGCCAACGGCAGCGGTGTGTATAAGCATTTTACCTGGATCCGTAACGTATTTGTCGAACAGCCAGTTTTTTATTTTTGTTAAAAATTTAAGGTTTCGTGCTTTAATTACTTTGGAATTTCCAAAATTAATAGGCTTAGGTTTCGAACGGTTTAACGCCTTAATCAGCAGGTTGTTTTGACCTGTTTTTAATTTGTCCGGGTCATTTTGTAACTTGCGATAACAATAGTTTGTCATTATTTGGGTTAACGGTGCGTCTATAAGAAAGTTTGTGAACAGCGAAACAACAATTCCCAGAACGCTTCCAATGGTGTTGGCTTGGTTTTGACAAATAAGGTCATTTAGTTTTTTGGGGTGTTCTGGCATTTTCTTTACTATATAATCTTTCGCAAATTTTATAGCCCCTTTGCGAACTGAAAACCCGACTGTGGTTCCAACGACAATTTTAGCCAGCGTGCGTGAAAAGGACATAAGGCGCGTTTCCTCGTTTACGCGCTTGTTATTTAAATCGATAAACGGTTGTGAGAACAGGGCTGTTACGCCCATAATAAGTCTTTGCTCGGGGGAAGAAACGTGCTTGTCTGCAAAACGCAAAATGGCACTCAGTGTTTTATTTGTAATTTCTTTTTCAGTAGAAAGTCCGCTCAACGCCTTGTGTGCAGCCTTAGTTACAGCTGCACCAGCATGAGCGGCACCTTTAAATGCCGGATTGTTATTAATGTTAATTGTCATGTTCACACTAGTACCGTTTCCGTTTATTTTAATGCATTTCTAGCATTTTTTTTGCGTTTTTTTGCTGTAATATTAAAAAAAATTTACAAAATTAGTATCGCTCGTTCATTGGTTTGTAATGCCGTTTGTAAATATTACTAGGTAGTGTTTTTTTTCAGAGAGGCTAGAAAATATTACTCCTGTGAAGCAGTTTGCGCAGGAGCGGGTTGTTGTTTTATATAGCCGTTTCTTTGAAATCATTGTAAGGCACAGTTTTGAAAAATTGTGTCTGACTTATTGTAAATATTTGTAAATATTTATTTGAATTTTATTTTGTTTTTCTAAAGTTTCAGAGGAAACTTGCCGAATTAAAAAAACAGGTGTAATAAGGTAGTCTAGAAAAGGAGTATATTCTATGACAAACATTAGTGGAAACTCGAATTTAAACAATCTTTATTCCTTGTACGTAAAGAAACAAGGGCAAACTGACGCAAGCGAGCAAAAAGCTACACAAAAAGAAATTGATAAGCTCGCAAGCTCATCGGGTAAAAACTTGTTTGATGTTACAGGTGATGGCAATCTTCGATACGATGATATTCTTACGCTATGGAGAGATGGGGTTGATTTAAATGGGGATGGAGATGTTTCTGATGCTGAAAAAGACTTCATAATTGCTTTGCTTAATGGAGATATCTCTAAGAATACTAATATTTATAGTAAATACGCTCAATACTCTGATAAAAGTTTAGATACATCGAAGGATTTTGCAGCGCTTGGTTATATTTTGCAAAACAATGGTTCATCTGAAGGGGCAGAATCCGGCACAAAGCTTAATAAAGTTCTCACAAATATTGGTACAGAATACGTTAAAAATATGTATGGAATAAAAAAGCAAGACGGTACCTGGTTAACTCAAAATAACATAAATGTGCTTACAAACCTTGAAGCACAGCTCGATGCAGTCAAAGATTATAAAAATGCAGAGCTTGAAGATGGACAAAAGCCGACAGATGAACAAATGAAAAAACTTTTTGGCGAAACTTTTGATTTGAGTTCATTGGGACAGGAATCAATCGATAATTTAGAAGCTGCAATTGCTGCTGTCAAGGATGTAATGGGTATTGCTAATGAAAGCAAACTTTCATCTGCCAATAAAACAAAATTGACGAAATTGCGCACAACAGCAGGTGTTGATTCTTGGGAAGATGCACTTGTAAAACAAAACTTTAGCTCAAATACAAGCTATTGGGGCGAAGTCGGAGGGGATACAAACTTTAGCTTTGCAACAAATTATGACCTTAATGGCGATGGAACATTTGACTACAAAGACCTTGCGAAGTTGGCAAGCGCAGATTTTGATGGAGATGGTAAAATTTCTGTTTCAGAGCGTGCTATCGCCGATTCATTGCAAGCGGATATGCTTAAAAATTATAATATGAGTAAAGATACGGCGCTTAAAGATGCAAGTACGGAAGATCTTGCGGCGTTTATGGATACAATTAAAGATCGTGGTGATATTTTTGCATCGAAAGATAAGTTAGACGCTAAATTAGAAGATATTCAAAAACAACTTAACAAAAACTTATCAATCACAACTACAAGCGGGGTGAATAGTACTACTGTACAACAATTACTGCAACTACAAGCGAACTTAGAAGCTGCACAAGTTTTACAAGATGAAAATGCATCTGAAACTGACAAAACGTATGCACGCACTGTTCTTGGGGATAATGCTAGTAATGTTAATGCAGATTACATTAAAAACATAGAAACGTCTATAAAATCATTACAAACACAAATGGGAATTCAAAATGGAGATATAAACACGCTTAGTGCAAGCGCATTGAAAACATATGAGTCTCAAGTTACTTCAATTTTGAGCAAAAACAAAGTTACAAGTGTTTCTAGGCTACAAAATATTAATGGTGTAAAAAATACGGACGATCCTGTGCTTAAAAATGCCATTGAAAGCTTACCAGCGAACGAAAAGGCTCTCTTGGATTCTATTGACCTTACGGAAACATTCTCAAATGGCAACCCGAAATACGTGCTTGTGAAAAACGCTAAAGGTGGCTACAATATTTACAAATTTAATAACGCCACAAGTAAAACGGCGACTGCATTAAAGCTGAACTCTAATGTGCACAAAGGTGGTAACACATACACTAAAACCACCTACACCCTCGATCCTAATAGTACACAAAAGGGTGAAGAAAATGGGCTAGTATATGCTATTAAAACTACAGAACCAATTCTTCGCGACCCAACGCAACCCGCAGACGCAATGGTTGATAGTGGG
>CAZVBZ010000042.1:0-14812 GCA_964626145.1 uncultured Muribaculaceae bacterium
AGTCAATAACGTCACGAGGTTGAGAGTTCAAACCTACAACGTTAACACCACGAGCCAGTGATTGTAATTTAACATCAGGACCTACAGCAGCTCTGATTTTATCCATTGTTTCAAAAGCATTTTCATTGCAGAAGAAAATTGGAGCTTGAAATCTTGCGCCACCTGCTGTTTCAAAGTGTTTTAATCCTGCATCTACTGCAGATTGAAGTGCGGGGATAAAGTCATCTACAAGAACTTTTGCCCCAAAAATTGATTGGAAACCATCTCTAAATGATGTATCCATCACTTTAATCATTTTTTTTGTCATAATTTATTCCTCTTATTCTGGTAAGTAACAATTAGTAAACTAAGTACGAGCCACTGCAGCTGCTATAGCTACGGCAATTTGTTCGTCCTCGACTGCAGTACTTGTTTTTTTTGATTTTGCAGGTGTTGCAACGACTTCTGGGAAAATTTCGTTCAAATATCCCACAAATTTTGACATAATATCCATTGCGAAAATAAGGACAACAAGAAAAGTAAACACAACGCCCATGCCTAGGCTCATTGTGATAAGTCCTTCTTTGAGTAAAGTTAAATCTGATGTAATCATTGTATTTCTCCCATTGTTATAACTATATCATTATTAGTTTTATTATCACACAAAAGCAACGCACCGTCGCTTGTTACTGTTTTAACTGTTCCCTTGTGGGTTTCAGCCATTGTGTTAACAGTAATTTCTTTATTTAAAAAGCATGCTAATGCTAAATAATCTTGCTCAATAAACTTAAAACCACAATTAGAAAATTCTTCATAATCTTTTTCAAAAGCAAGTACAAGTTTATTTAAAAATTCATCTCTATTTATGTTTTTATTTGTTTCTAAATTTAAAGATGTTGCCGGCTTATCAATATTACTTAATTCATCTTTTGTCATATTCAAATTTACACCTATTCCTAGCGCAACGCCTTTAATTTTATTTCCGAAAGTACTAGTTTGTGCCAGAATTCCAGCAATTTTCTTACCGCTAATCAATATATCATTCGGCCATTTAATCTGTGGAACAACGCCATATTCTTTAAGCACCGAGCAGACAACTACACAAAGATATTGCGTTAAATTTACATAAGGGAAATTTAATGTTTGTGGTTTTAAAACTATTGTTAAGTATAAATTTTGCGCATTTTGAGAAACCCAAATTCTATCTAATCTGCCTTTTCCATGTGTTTGGCGATTGCAATAGATAAAGGACATGTTAGAAAGTTCCGTCATGTGCTCCTTTGCATACGTATTTGTTGAATTTAGTTCTTCCTTAAAAATTAACTCCGACATTTTATATTTCGCCCAAAATACATATAGTACAATTGTACAACGAACAAATTTTTTGTGTAAATAAATTTTAAATGTTGAAACAAAAAGTATTTATATAGTAAAATGAAGTTATGGGTAGAGGAATTGCAAAAAAAATAATTTCAATATCAATATTAACTTGCTTTTTAAGCGTAAACTTACCGTGGACAGCGGTTTTCGCTAACACGTTACAAGGTGGAGTCCAAAAAGAGGACCAAATTTTAAACCAAAGTAATATTTTTACTGGAGAAGTTCACACAGTTGAATCAAGAGAAACAATCAACATGACAGTGTCGCAAGTTTTGAGCGGCGCATATTCTCAAGAAGGTGATGAATTTTTTGCAGAAATAACGCAAGACGTAAAAGGGAAAAAGGGCGTTGTTTTGCCAGTTGGCACAATTGCACATGGTACAATTCGACAACTAGAAGAAGCAAAACGCCTTGGGCGAGACGCTTGGATTGAAATGGATTTTGATTATTTAATAACCCCTGACGGACGAGAAATCCCAATAAAAGCGAAAATGTCCTCAAAACAAAACCCAATAGTCGGCGGAACAAAAGTTGTCGCCCAAAATATTGGCTACACCGCAGCTGGCGGTGTTGTTGGTGGATAC
This sequence comes from uncultured Muribaculaceae bacterium, assembly GCA_964626145.1. GTDB lineage: Bacteria > Cyanobacteriota > Vampirovibrionia > Gastranaerophilales > Gastranaerophilaceae > RGIG2134. The sequence goes on from CAZVBZ010000042.1 coordinate 1,944, forward strand.
GCAGCGTTACAACTTTTTGGAATAGAAGGAGCAATTGCATCGCAAGGCTACACGCTTATGGGCGGAGCGGCTCTAGGCGGCGCGGTTGCGCTAGGAATGGCACTTTGCCGAAAAGGCAAAGATGTACTTCTCTCCCCAGGTGATGAAATAAAAGTTCAAATTACATCAGATTTACCCTTGCCGGTAATTTCTGAAGAAGCGCTCAGGCAGGATGAAATCAAGCTTGATGGACTAGACATAAGAATGACCAATATTGTGATAGAAAAAGACCCATTTGGAGAAAAAAACACTTATGGAATTACGCTGGCAATAGTAAATTCAACAAAATATACTTTTTCGTCGTTTGACATTGCGCTTATGGATGAAATGAACAATGTTTATTATGCATCGATTTTTGGTGAAACGACCATGGCGTTTATGAACCTAAAACCTGGCGATAGAATTGCGGGGAAAATGGCTTTTGCTGTAACTGATTTAAAACGCAAGCACTGGCTTGTATTTTTTGATAAGCGAACAAGAAAAGCCGTCGCTAAAATTTCAATAGACAATGCAATGCGTGATATAGAACAAACGAAAAAAAATAAGAAAAACAAGAAAAAACACCGTAAATAAGTTTTAAAATTAACGGATATTTTTTCCGGTTGCATCATACATTTGCGCACGCTCAGACCGAATTTGCTCAATTTTATTACGATAATCTGTTTTTAAATCCAATATAGACAAGCTTAAAGTTTCAAGTGCCGTTTCAATATTTTTTGTATTCATGTTCACCATATCACATGCCATATCTATATTTGACATAGCGAGTCTTGTCATATCCCGAAACCCGCTAGCAGCAAGCTCTAGTGCTAACTCATCATCTTCAACCATTTTATAAAGCGCTTGAGAAAGGAGCATGGGCATATGCGAAATCTTTGCCACGGCAGCATCATGTTCTCTTGCGTCAGCATAAACTACTTTTGCACCTGATTGTTCAATAATATTTTCTAGTTTTGCACTAATTTCTCGTGGGGTATCAAATTTGGGAGTAATTACCCATTTTGCGCCATCAAACATTTCTGCAAACGAGTGCTCAAACCCGCAATGCTCTGTACCCGCCATCGGATGAGACCCAACAAAATTAAATGAAAAATTTTTCTCCATAACAAAAGCTTTAAGACTAGAAACGTCTGTTACAATTGTATTTGAAGATAAAACATGTTCTAAAGACTCCAGCGTTTGCAATACATTTGACATAGGCACTGCAACAAAAACGACTTCACAATCTTTCAAAATTTTTATATTGTCAGAAACATCAATACAAAAAGATTTTGCAGCCTCTATAGTTTTTGAATTTCTTGTGACTGCATACATCTCAAAGCCTTTCTCCGAAAGACATTTTAAGATAGAACCGCCTATTAAACCTAAACCTATTACTCCAATTTTCATGGTATAATCATACTACAATTTTAAAAGAAAGGATAGTTTATGAAAAAAGACGACTGTATTTTTTGTAAGATTGCAAGTGGAGATTTTGGAACAGAATTTTTACTGGAAACGAATGACATTGTTGCTTTCCGAGATATAAATCCACAAGCACCAGAACATATACTTGTTATTCCTAAAGAGCATTACGAAAATCTTACTAAAATAGACGACATAAACCTTTTAGGCAAATTACTTGAAGGCGTTCAAAAAGTAACGGAAAAAATAGGACTAAAAGAATTTCGCACAGTTATTAATACTGGAAAACAAGCTGGGCAAACCGTTTTTCACGTTCACGTGCACGTTATAGGCGGCAAAGAGTTGAAAGCCACGTTTGATTAAACAAATGCGCAAAAACAATTTAATTTTGCAATATTAAAATATTTGTATATTTTAACGGCGACTGCAAAAATTACAGTCACCAAATGATTGTTATTCAATTTTATCCCAGAAACTTGGGAGAGCTTTTTTGAGCTGTTCTGCTGCGGCATTTTTGGCGGTTTCTTTTAATGCATTGCTTGCGGCTTGCGCTTGCGCCTGCGGGGTGGCAGGTGTCGTAACCGAAGCTGTTGAAGTTTGCGATTGCGGAGTATTTGCTGCATTTGGCGTTATAAAGTCCTTAACTTTTGCCGGAATAAGGTTTTGAAGTTGAGTGTTTATTTGCGCTTTTGCAGCTTTTATTTCTGCCTCAGACGCAACCCATTTAAAACTTCTTACAGCACTTGCTTTTTCTATATTTCCGTCTATCACTACTTGAAATTGCTTTGTCTCAGTACTTTCTGGTACAAGTTGCGGGATTTTAGAAATAGTTGTAGTATCCTTAATTGCATTGTAACTATTAAGAATATTAGATGCCCCTGAGCCAAACTTTGTTATATTACCGAGCAATTTACTAACCGACATATCTCCTACTGAACCCATTACGCTTACTATTTCTTTTGCAACCCTACCGAGAATTTCAATTTTTGCATAGTTATTTAAAAGATTATAGTTACCAGAAATATATAAGCTCATCTGCGGTCCGCCCGAATGAATTGGGGCAATTTTTGCCCAACCATTGGCAAATGTTAGATGTCCTTTTAGGTACTTAAATTTCCCCGTATTTTTAGGAGCTAAAGTTTGAATAATTGAATTAAGGTTTGAACTTGCAAACTTTTGCGACACAAGGTTTGACGCATAAATAAAATGTTCCAGCCTACCCAAAGAACCCATTTGACCGTCATTGATACTAAAGTTTACAGTACCTTTGAGTGTTTTCATTTGTTGTTCAAATGTCATTCCAATCATTGATATATTAGCATCAAAATCAAGTTTTCCATTCATTTGATCTTTTAGCCCGGTAACTGCCGTTACTGTGGGATTTGAATCAAGACTCCTGCCTTGAATATTTGCCTTAACCGTTTCGTATGGAATATTGTATTCTACAGTACCTGCGACAATTCCGTTATAGGCATTAGCTTTCATATTTGTCAACTTAAATAAATTATTTTTTAGTGTAAAATCGCCAGTCGCGTTTGTTGCAACGAGGTTTCCTGATTTCACTTTTGTAATCGAACCATGTCCTTTTTTTATGATAACTGGCACATTTACACTTGGAGCAACGTTTGTTTGAGGCATTGCTTCCATTATTTGGACAAGTTTATCAACATCAATATAATCTGCATTTAGCGTTAAGTTATTTATAGTTGTATATTTACCAAAGTTTGTACTTATTGCCGTATCAAAAGCTAAACTCGAACCGTTCAAGTCAATTTGCGGACTTTTTGCCGTTATTACGTCTTTGTTAAAATCAATGACGATGCTTTTGCCAGACAATTTATAATCAGGTATTGCCAGTGTGGGAACTGATATTTGCCCTTTTATTATAGGCGAAGATATTGCACCATTTATATTAATGTCCGCTTTAGCCGATACGGAAGAACCTTTCATTTCCGGGATTCCTGCCGAAATCGTGTTTGGAGTGTATATTCTTAAACCTTGAATTGAAGAGTTTTTGGCAGTTAAATTTGTTATTTTACCATCTATTGCAGCGATTTTTTGAGCTGCATTAAGATGGGATTTGAAATTTTGGTCTGGTTTTATGCTGTTATTTAATAAATAAAGAGCAATATCATTTATTTTTAGGTTTGTTCCATCTGTTGTTATCTCAAGATTTGCTAAAGAGGGTCTGCCATTTAAATTTGCAATATTTAGCGGAGCAAAATAATTATTTGCGGTTGCGAGTGCTTGTGCGTTAATTTTTGTATTTTTGCCATCTGATGAAATCTGCGCAAACATTGGGAGTTGACCTTTTGCACTAACCACAGAACGAAATTCTTTAGGAATGTATTTTAATCCATCTGTTGCCGCAAAAGCTCCATTAATATTGACTATTGCATTTAATTTTGAGGCATAATCTTTTACTACGCCATCAAGAGTGAATTTTGAATGGTCAAAATTTATTATAGATGGCGTTATTGTGATATTTTTTGTATCAAAATCAATCAAACTATTGGGCATTGATACAAAAACTTGAGGTGAAGAAAGCCCAATGGCAACGGTTTTTATACCAGCCTTGCCTTTGTATTCACCTTTTGCATTTGCGGTCAAATCAACATTAATTGCGTCGACGCCAACATTTGCGTTCATTGACTTTTCTTTGATTTTCAAGTTATTAATATCAACGACAACTCTGGGTTCAACTTTATCCAGCTTACCTTTTACATAAGCATTGAGGCTAAGAGTTCCGTTATTGAGCTTTAATGTTTTTTTGATTTCTGCTGGGGCAAAAGCTTCATAGAGGAGGTTTAATGGCAATTTTTCAGCATTAACTTTTATATCCGCGTTTGCATTTGTGTCTATGACGCCACCAATATTGAATAAAGAGCCATTTACAAGAGCGGATGTATTAGAAATTTTAATTTTATTGTTATTAAAGTCGAGATTTGATTTTATTGAGTTAATTGTTAATGGCAAACTAGAATGCCGAAGGCTTGCGTCTACAATTTTTAGATACCCAGAGGAGTCAATTCTTTTCATATCGCTTTTGATGTTGAAATTAGAGTCAAGGTAGCCAGTTAATTTTAATTTATCTAGGTCAATTTTTATATTTGCAATATCCGTAAGTGCAACGATTACATTTTGAATGTCTGTAAGGTCTATTTTGTCGGAAATTACTTTTAAATCTACAAATTGACGTTTTCCATTTTTGAACACACCTTCTATTATAAATTTTTCGTTTTTATCAACATAAAGGTTTGAATTTATATCAATTTTATTATCATTAAAAGCTAATTTTAAAAAACTTTTATCAATATTTTTACTTTGAATTTTATAGTTTATTTCAGTTGCATTTAAATAGCCCTTTAGAAAAATTTCTTTATTTTTTTGTGTAATTTTTAGCTCAGTATCAAGATTTGCACCAAAATTATATTTTTTAATAACTGGAATAGGATTAAATTTTAACTCAGGAATAATAATTGGTTCTGAGTTTGTTTGTGTTTCTGTTATTTGTGGCAAAAAAGAGGCAATTTTAGCTTTGTATGCACAATGTTCTTTGTTATTAACCGTCAAATTGCCTTCTGTACTAATTTTAATTTTATCCCCAAGCACAAATTCAGAAATCTTAAATTCGTTACCATTTATTTTTAATTTATCATTTTTTATTTCGTCTTTAAGATTAATTTCATAATTATTAAGTACAATATCGGGCATTTTATCAGAAATTTTTACTGGAATACTTTGGACATCTGATGTTTCTGTATTTTTCTGTTCTGCATAAAGTTTTGCAAAAATATTATTTAGGTATTTTTCAATATCGTAACGTTCGTCTTTTTCTATCGCAACATTGAGTTTGGGGTTTTCAAGTTTTATAGGTGCAAGTTCAACTTTTAAAATTGCGAGCGGAAGCAATTTTATACCAGCCTCACCTTTTTGAGCCGAAAGCAACTCTTTTTTATTGGGGTATTTTAACGAAATATTTTCAAAAATTATATTGGTATGAAAATTCCACGTTGTTTTGAGTTTTAGGCTACTAATTTCTAGCTCTAATCCCGTTATATCGTTAATTGCTTTAGTTAACTCTGGCTTAAAACTGTTTAAATTTAATGCATTTGGCAAAATAAACAAAAAACTAATATAAACTACAACAACTATAGAAATAACTGAAAAACCAATAATTTTAAGTGTTTTCATTAACTCTCTCCCGATAGAATTCTACAATAAAATTGTAAAACAAATTCTATGCAATGTAAATTTGTTGATAATCTTAAAAAATGAGTTTATAATAAATTTAGGTAATAAAATTGGAAATGTACCTATGAATATGAAAAAACGCTGGTACGACCGGCACAAATCAACGGAGAAAGCCTTTAAACTGCTAAAAGAGTTAGACTTTAAAAGTCAATATCAAATAGCGCAGGATGTTATGTCGATTGCTGGAGCGATAAAAACTTCGCACAAAGAAGAAGATGCCGAACAGCCTATAAGTATAGGATTAGATAGAGTTCTTGGACTTTATCAGGCGGGGAATATGCGCCGTTGGTATGACAAATACCCTTATCTCAATCAAGCTATCTTAACTATATCGACATTGCCCGAGGAAGATTACGTAAACATAATGGAAGGGCTTAGCGATTCATTGCAACCAAATTCTTAGTTTTTTCAAATTTAAATTATAAGAATAGTTGTAAGTTATTATTATACAAGGATTTCCGTTTCGATTTCCTCTAGATATTTTATTGCACTAACGGCTGCGATTGCTCCATCAGCCGCGGCAGTAATTACTTGTCTTAAGGGCGTTGTACGAACATCCCCAATTGCATAAACACCTTTTTCAGAGGTATTTAAAAATTCATCTGTTACAATAAACCCTTGTTCATTTTGTTTAACTTGACCGTTCAACATTTCAGTATTTGGAGTAAAACCAATATATGGGAATACACCATTTACAGCAAGGCTTTTTGTTTCGCCAGTTTTTGTACTTTTTATTACAAGCTGCTCAACCGTGTTTTCTCCGCGAATTTCAGTTGGTACAGATTCCCATATAAATTCTATTTTGGGATTTTGAAACGCTCTTTCCTGTACAATTTTGTCAGCCCGGAGCTTGTTTCGCCTATGCACAATATAAACTTTGTTTGCAAATCTTGTTAGGTAATTAGCTTCTTCAACAGCCGCGTTTCCACCACCAATAACCGCAACTATTTTCTCCTTATAAAATGCACCATCGCACACGGCACAATAACTTACACCACGCCCAACAAATTCTTTTTCTCCGGGAATATTCAGTTTTTGAGGCTGTGCGCCAGTTGCGATAATAATCGTTTTTGCATTAAATATTTTTTCGTTTGTAACTATTTTTTTTATATCCCCTGCTAATTCGATTTTTTTAATTTCTTGCATTGGATACTTTTCAACCCCAAATTTATCGGCATGGGTTTCAAACTTTTCCATAAGCTCGTAGCCATTAATTATATCAAATCCCGGATAGTTCTCTAACTCAAGATAATTGCTTGGTTGTCCGCCCAACATATTTACATCTATAATTGCTGTTTTTACATTTCCGCGAGCGGCATAAATCCCTGCCGAAAACCCTGCCGGTCCACCACCTAGAATTATTACATCAAAATTCAACTCATCTGTCATATTAAATTCCTTTTTAAGCTCTAATTAAGAAGTTTTGCTGTAGACGTGCCGCCTGTTTTTCTACCTCTTATAGAAAATTCTACCACATCGGTTTTAAGCAGTGTAGCATTTTTATATTTTTTTATAACCATTTTGTCGGTACCCCAAAAATTTTCTCCGTCAATAGTAATTGTCGGGGTTTCTGTAATTTCTGACTCTTTTTTAAACGATTTTCTTGTGAAAGTTACTGTGTTATTTTTTACCGCATTCAGCGTAACAGAGGCTCTTGCGTTTGTTTGCGGGTTTTCAAGAGTTAAGACGTCAGCATGGCGATAAATGTTCCAATAGTCAACGCTTGGTAATGCAGAATATTCAGGACTACTTGTATAAACTTGTACAGAAGTCACGGTCCAACTTCCGTATAAAGCTTGGGGCACCTGCTCTAACACAGATACTCCGCCCTGAATTGTTTGACCTGCCGATTTCAAAGGAATTGCCAAACTAAATAAAATATTTAGCACTATTAAAATAAAATATTTCTTCATGCTTTAAGTATAAGAAGATTTAAATAGAATTCAATTACTGATTTAGGCTAATTGAACCCAAGGCAATTCACAAATACAAAAAACTAGCATTCAGTATTATTTTGCGCTAAAATTAAAAATATGAAAAAGAATATTAAAATTTACAATACACCTTTTACTGGTAAAGAAGTAGAAATAGGACCAGATGTCGCGAAAGACGTAGTTATTATGGCACTTGAATCCAGCTGCGACGAAACAGCTTGCGCTATTGTGAAAAATGGTCGAGAAGTCCTTTCAAATGTGGTTGCATCTCAAATTAAAACACATCAACAATTTGGCGGCGTTGTTCCAGAAGTAGCCGCTAGAGAACATTTAGAAGCTGTAAATCTTGTAATTGCTGAAGCATTTGAAAAATCAGGATTAACCCCAGAAGATATAACTGCTTTTGCTGCAACAGTAGGACCTGGACTGGTAGGCTCACTTTTGGTTGGATTGAATGCTGCTAAAGCACTTGCGATTACACACGATAAACCATTTATCGGAGTTAATCACCTTAACGCCCATGTTTGTGCAAATTATATTGACACAGATTTAAAACCGCCATTTGTAGCACTATTGGTTAGTGGCGGACATACGCAGGTTATAAAAGTTAGCAGTTATTTGGAACAAAGCATTGTCGCTGAAACTATTGACGATGCCGTTGGCGAAGCATACGACAAAGTTGCAAGACTTATCGGATTACCTTATCCAGGTGGACCCAATTTGGATAAAATGGCTCGTGAAGGAAATAAATACGCTTTTAAGTTGCCACAAGCAAAAGTTGGAGAAAACGAGTTTAGTTTTTCTGGGTTAAAAACAGCTGTTTTGCAATTATGTCAACGATTAAAAAAAGAAGTCGGAGAAATTCCAGAAACAGATGTTGCAGCAAGTTTTCAGGAATGCATTTCCGATACATTAATTAAAAAAACTTTGCACATTGCACAAACTGAAAATATAACTACACTTACTCTCGCTGGCGGTGTTGCTGCTAATTCTGAAATTCGTAGAAAGTTTTTTGAACTAGAAAAAGCAGGATATGCAATTTATGCACCTCAAATGAAGTATTGCACAGATAATGCGTCAATGGTTGCTGCTGCTGCATACTTCCTGGCTAATACAATGCAAGATTTAACACAAGAGGTATTTTCGAGGGTAAAATAATGATTTTAATTTATGGGATAGCGTTACCACTTTTGGCAATAGTGTTTTTACCGGTTATATTGGTTGCCTTTATAATTCAACCTAAATTTCATGCCGGATTTTGGCAAAAAATAGGTTTTTATTCAAAAAACCGTTCTGGCAAAAAAACAGTGCTGATACATGCTGTTTCAGTAGGTGAAGTTAATGCGGTTGAAAACCTTGTCAAACGGATGCGAAAAGAATTTCCTGATGATTATATTATTCTATCTACCGTAACAAAAACCGGACAGGAGGTTGCGCAAAAAAAACTTTCTGACCATACGGATAGAATTGTTTATTTCCCATACGATTTCTTTTTTTCAGTTTTATCCTGTTTAAAAGCTTTAAAACCAGATAAAGTTATTATTGCAGAAACTGAAATTTGGCCAATGTTTTTGCATATTTCAAGCCTCTTAAAAATTCCCGTTTTACTCATAAATGGACGTATATCTCCAACGTCTTATAATTCGTATCGGCATTTAAAATTCTTTTTTAAAAATGTATTGAATAAATTTGATAAAATCTACATGCAAACAGATGGGGATAAAGAGCGGATAATTAATATCGGCGCACCCTCAGAAAAAACTTTTGTAATGGGTAATTTAAAATTTGATATAAATAAAAACCTTAGCGAAAATGAAGTTAATGAACTTAAAAATCAAATGAAACTCGGAAAAAACAGACTTTTTGTAACCGCAAGTACTCATAAAGGAGAAGACGAAATAGCATTAAGCGTTTTTAGAAATATTAAAGCCCAAAATCCAGATGCTAAGCTACTTATAGCGCCAAGACATCCCCAAAGATACGAACAAGTGGAAGAATTGCTACGTGCAGAAAAATACTCGTATTCAAAACGCTCAACAGGCGGCAATTTCGAAACAAATGATATAATTATGCTGGATACAATGGGTGAACTCGCAAAATTCTTTTCGCTTGCTTACGTTGCATTCATTGGCGGCAGTTTCACGAATACCGGCGGACATAACCCACTAGAAGCAAATATATGGGATGTTCCGGTTGTTAGTGGACCTACAGTATTTAATTTTAAAGATATTTATAAACTTTTGACGAGTGAAGGAGTTGCGCAAATAGTTTTAACAGAAGATGAATTTATTACTGCGGTGAATAAATTTTATTCCAACAAAGAATTTCACGATAAAGTTTCTGCGGATTGCAAAAGAATATTTGATAATTCGCGCGGAGCTTTGGATTTTGTAATTGAACAATTGAGGAACGAAAATTAATAAATTATCGCAAAAGTCTTTTATATTGTAAAAATAAGTGGTACAATAATTTTATAAAATGCGGTTTTGTTCTAAAATATCAGTAAACGCAAAGTAAGGTAATAATCTTGAATAATAATATTAATAGCTTTGATAACCTTGAATCTTCTATCCGGAAGTCCTCTGTCATTCAGGAACGGATAAATCTTGTATCGTCTCACATGTACAAGCAGTTTTTGGAATATCAACACTCTACGATTAACACCTCTGAAACATTCTTAAAAATGGTTGAAAATATGGAGTCCACCGTAGAGTTTTTAAAACAGTCATTTGCCGCACGAGGAGTTGCGACACAAAATATTTATCACGAAGTTGATATGTCTAAAACGGTTGCAATGCTTAACATTCTTTGGCATGCAATGAGTTTTACAACTCGCTGCAACAATAAACCCCAGGCGCTTTACAGAGAAGATGAAACCCCAATTATTACCGGTAGAATTATGGCGCTCAATGGTATTTATTCTGAAATTGTAAAGAAAAATCCCGAAAACGAAATGCAAGCGCTTTTGGACGCCGAAATCGCATCTTTGTTTATTCCGGCAGATAAATCACAAAATGCCATTATAAAAATTAAACATTTGGGAAATCGTGAGTTTTATATTAATCAAATGGATGCCCCACGCGAATTTTTGCTAAAAGTTGTAGAAACTGTTTGTGGTGGTGGAATTTGCCACGAAGAATATACAAAAAAACTAATTTAATTTGAGTTTGAGGTGCTGGAATGATTTCAAAAAAAGAATATAACAAACGCGTTCTTTTGAAATATTTTGTTTATTCAATAGGGGTCATTTTCGGCATTTGCTTGTTACTATGGCTTTTTAATGTCACACACATGGATACATTTTTCACTGGCATGGAAGATAAAAGTTTTGACCTGCGCCAAAAAACAGTCTGTGCTAACAAACAAGTTAATAGAAACATAGTTATACTAACTGTGGATAATGCGAGTTATGAATATTTGTCAGAAAAATATGGAGAATGGCCAATTCCGCGCAAAGTATACGCGGACATAACAAATTTTATTGAAAAACAAAACCCTGCCGCCGTAGCATTTGACTTGATGTTTGTTAATTCAATTAAAAGCTCCCAAACTGATGATAAACTTTTGGCAGAAAAATTTGCAAAATACCCCAATCTTTATACGTCAATAAATTTTGATAATATTGATGAACAAATACGCAAAGCTGAAGATTTACCTGAGTCACTCAAGGTTAATATAAGTAATGCCTCAAAAATTAATTTTCAAAACCCATTTTTAAAATATACTAATTGTAGAAAAATTTTGTCTGAAATTATTTCAAAAACAGATAAAATAGGACATATAAATCTTTTGCGCGAAGATGACGGAATTGCCCGACGAATAAGCCCATTTGTTACTTATAAAGGTGATTTTTACCCCCATCTTGCTCTTAAAGTCGGAATAGATTATCTTAACAAAACAGAAAAAATTGATACTAAAAATTTCAAAATTGATAAAAACATGAACCTTGTTCTTGGCTCAAGAAAAGTTCCGCTCGATATTTCTGGTTCTGTAATTTTGAACTGGTACGGCGGAAGTGGTGAGTATAACAAAAATTCTTTTACATATATCCCCATTTGGAAGATTGAAAAACTCGCCTATGGCGAAACACTTTCTGGTGACAAAGAATTAAGCAATGACTTTTTTAAAGATAAAATTGTTTATATAGGTGTTAGTGCAACTTCAATGTACGATATAAAATCCACTCCAACCGAGCGAAACATGCCTGGTGTTGAGCTACATACAACTTTTATAAATAATTTACTTGATAATAGTTTTATACAGCGAGTACCGCTTTGGATTGATTTATTGGTTACGGTACTATTAAGCTTGATTATAGGTTTTGTGGTGTTGCGTTTTAGCTCAACCGTTGCGGCTTCGCTTTCGAGCATAATGATTATGATATTATACGTTTTTGGCGCGACATGGATTATGCGCGATTTTAATTTGTGGCTTAGTGTTGTTTTCCCGCTTACGTTTGCGTTGACAACTTTTATAGGCGTTTATTTGGTAAAATATTTTCGCAAATCTCGAGATTTTGAATATACGTATAAATTAGCAACTACAGATGGTTTGACAGAACTATATAACCATAGGTATTTTCAAGAACAAATGATTTTAAATATCGATACCGCTAAGCGTTATGCCTCTAGTTTTTCGCTAATTTTGATAGATATTGATTTCTTTAAAAAATTTAATGATAAATTCGGGCACCAATCTGGAGATGCAGTTTTAAAACAAGTCGCACAAACCCTTAAAAAGAATGTCAGGTCAACAGATATCGTTTGCAGATACGGCGGCGAAGAAATGTCTGTTATTCTTTCAAATACAAAAAAAGAAGAAGCTATACTAACAGCACAAAAACTTTGTGACGCTGTAGCCGGACGCATTTTTGATTTAGCAAACAATAAAAAAGAACACGTTACAATAAGCTTGGGTGTTGCAACCTATCCCGAAAACGGTTCCACTTCTCAAGAGCTTATTGAATATGCGGACAAGGGACTTTACAAAGCAAAAGAAAACGGACGCAATCAGGTTGGGCTTTTTAATTAAACAAATATTCTGATACCATTTACTTCCCTGTATTTTTAAGTATATATCTGCTACTTTTTGTATTTCAAATTAGGTTTGCACCATTCTCAGTTTATACATGTAACAAATTGTAAAAATAAGTTTAAAATCTTTTAAATGCAGTTATAATGCCTGATAGGATAGGATAGGATAGGATAGGATAGGATAGGATAGGATAGGATAGGATAG
>CAZVBZ010000043.1:0-14520 GCA_964626145.1 uncultured Muribaculaceae bacterium
GCGATATTCAGTTGTAGTTGTAGGGTGCGTTTATACGCACCAAAAATCATCAAACACTTTGTTCTTTCTTATCAAAACGAGTACTCAAATACAAAAGACATCTTATAAATATTTCAATATTGCCATCTTCTAAAAATTCATTCAAAGAAAGTTTTAACAAATTTTTTGATATTCTGTATTTTAGAAATGTTCTTAATAGGTATCTTTCCATTTAGAAACATTATTTATAATTTTTCTCAAATATATGTGTGCTTTGTGCTATAATTATCTTGAGGTAAGTTTTATGTATCAAAATAGATTGCAAGAAATTGATATGCTAAAAGCTAAAATTGATAAATTTAGGTCATTGCCTGAAAATATTCTTAAGCAAATTCAAGAATATTATAAAATTGGTCTTACTTATTCTTCAAATGCTTTAGAAGGTAATACATTAGATCTTGCTGAAACAAAAGTTGTAATAGAAGACGGTTTGACAATTAATGGAAAACCTATGAGAGACCATTTAGAAACGTTAGGTCACGCTTCTGCTTTTAATAAATTATTAGAACTTGCAAAATCTAATATTATTACCGAAGAAAATATTAAAAACTTACATAAAATATTTTATGCAAAAATTGATTCTGATAATGCTGGTAATTACAGGCAAAAACCCGTTATTGTAACCGGAGCAGATGTCAATTTTCCTTTGCCTAAAGAATTAGATGATAAAATGCGAGAATTTGTTTTAAAATTACCTCAATTAAAACAAGAGTTGCACGCTGTAGAATATGCCGCAATGCTGCATGCTTTATTTGTAAATATACATCCATTTATTGATGGTAATGGCAGAGTTGCACGATTAATCATGAACTTGGCTCTATTGCAATCCGGATATAATATAACAATAATTCCGCCAGTAGTAAGAGCTGATTATATAAGAGCATTACAGGATTCTAATCATAATAATTACCAACCGTTTATAAATTTTATTTCAGAAATGGTTTTAGAGGCTCAAAAAGAATATTTAAAAATAATTGAACGATTAAATTGATTATCAAGCTTATTGTTCTTTCTCCCTAATTGAGTGTTCAAATGCACGGATATTTTAAAGAGTTTGAACAGGTTTTCGGAAGTTTGCATAAATTTAACGCTCACTTTTGTATAAGCTCCTCTTGTAAGTATTAAATCATCCAAAACGTTTCAATCTCTGTAGATTTCTTATGATAGAGTTTTTCTTCAACTTTGCTGGTTAAGTACAAATTGAACAATTTTTCTAACCGTGCCTTATTTTTCTTAATTTTACTATACAAAGACGCGATTTTTTCGTCGGCGAATTTGTTTTGCTTCTTATGGTCAACTGTTCTTTTATCGGTTTTATGTGCAGATTTTTGTACAAATAAAAATTTTCGGTTGACCGATGGGTGGTATCGCGATTATAATAGAAAAAAATATTTTGCATTGGAGAAAAAGTGTGAAAAAAGATATTGATTGGTGCAACCTTGGGTTTGGTTACATAAAAACAGACTTTCGTTTTGTTTCGAATTATAAAGATGGGAGTTGGGGTGAAGGCGCCCTTTCTACCGATGATACTGTTACCATGAGTGAGTGCGCTGGCGTTTTGCAATATGCTCAAACTTGTTTTGAGGGCTTAAAAGCATATACAACCGCAGATGGTAGCGTTGTTTGTTTCCGCCCTGATTTAAACGCTCAAAGAATGGCAGAGTCTTGTAAACGGCTTGAAATGCCAGTTTTCTCGGAAGAAAAATTTGTTGATGCAGTAGTAAAAACTGTTAAGGCAAATATTGACTTTGTGCCTCCGTATGGTTCTGGTGCGACATTGTATATTCGACCATATATGTTTGCAAGTAGTGCCGTTATTGGTGTTAAGCCGGCTCAGGAATATCAATTTAGAATTTTTACAACTCCGGTAGGTCCATATTTTAAAGGTGGGGCAAAGCCTATTTCGTTAAGAGTTCCTGATTTTGACCGTGCGGCTCCGCATGGAACAGGGCACGTAAAAGCTGGGCTAAATTACGCTATGAGTTTGCATGCAATTGTTGACGCACACAATCAAGGTTTTAATGAAAATATGTATCTTGATTCTGCAACGCGTACAAAGGTTGAAGAAACAGGCGGGGCAAATATAATTTTTGTGACAAAAGATAATAAAGTTGTTACGCCAAAATCTAGCACAATTCTGCCTTCAATTACTCGCCGTTCACTTATGAGTGTGGCGAGAGATTATCTTGGACTAGAAGTTGAAGAACGAGAAATTTTGTTTGACGAAGTTAAAGATTTTGTTGAATGTGCGCTTTGTGGTACAGCTGCGGTGCTTTCACCAGTGGGAAGAATTGTAAATAATGGAGAAGAAATTCTATTGCCATCTGGTATGGAAAAAATGGGCGCAGTTTCCCAAAAGTTGTATGATACATTGACTGGAATTCAGATGGGTAAGCTTAAAGCTCCTGAGGGCTGGATAAAAGTTATTGAATAGCCTTTTTAAGTTACTTTAATCCGCCCGCTGGAAGATAAGCTTGGGGATAATGGTAATCTTCTTTATATCCAGCGTGACGATACATTTTTATTGCTGGAAAATTGTCTGTCTCAACACTAGCATTTACTTCAGAAAGTTTCAGCATTCCTTTTTGAACTAGTTCGAAACAACTTTGCGTTGCTGCGACAACAAGCGCATCGCCTAGTCCTTTTTTGTGGTGAGTGTTTTTAATTCCAACTAATGGAAGGTTGGCAATTGTGCCGCCAGTAATGTTTACAAAGCATAACCCAACAGGTTCTTCATTATAAAGGAGGACTTTTGTTGCTTGCGGGAGGAATTCGCCGTATGTGCCATCAATGATTTTTTCAATAATGTCTTTACAGCCATCTTTTGTTAAAAATCTAGGGTCAAATAAAGCGTCTGATGCGGTCTTAAAGGACTCATTTATAATTTCTGCTGCAATATCCTTATAAGAATCTAACCAGTTTTCAATAATATAATCTTCTGGCAACTCAGTATTTATAACGTTTTTGAGTACTGCAATACTGGAAATATCATCAAACTTAAACTTTGTAACAGCAAGTCCAACAAGCTTAAACCCATAATGCGAAATATCGCAAACAAAGTCGTCTTGTTTTCCTAAAAGTGGGTAAGTTGTTGTTTTTTGTTTAATTAATTCCTTATTTTCGTCTAAGAATTTTTCAAGCAAAACTTTTTTCTTTGGAATAATATTTTCTTCGCCAAGGCAATGAATAATATTTAATTCAATGGCGTCAGAAATAACGGTCGTTGCTGCAAGAAAGGCTGTTGGAATTTCATCTTCTGTTAAGATTATGCACTGAAACAGTCCGTCTTCAACTGCTTGACAAAATTCTTCGCAAGTGAGTGGTTCAAGTTCAAATTTGTACTCGTTTTTTGCCTTATTGTAAAAATCATTGTAAACACCTGCAAAAATTCTATGATGCTCAGGTTTTAGATTTTCTGTTTTATAAACCATTATATTTGCCATTAATGTACCTCGTTTCCAATTAAGTGGTGCATTCTTTCTTTTTTGGTATGAAGATAGCGTTCATTGTAAGGCGTAACGCAAGATTCAACCTGTACCCGCTCTACAACTTCAAGTCCGTAACCTTCAAGTCCAATAATTTTTTTGGGGTTGTTTGTTATAAGTTTAAACTTTGTATAACCCAAATCTCTTAAAATTTGTGCGCCAATGCCATAATCACGCAAGTCTGAAGGAAAACCTAGTGAAAGGTTAGCCTCTATTGTATCTTGTCCTTGTTCTTGCAGGGCGTAAGCTTTGATTTTATTAATTAAACCAATGCCTCGACCTTCGTGTCCGCGTAAATAAACAACTGCACCTTTCCCATATTCATCAATCATTTTCATTGACGCATGAAGCTGGCTGTTGCAATCGCATTTTAAACTGTGAAAAGTGTCTCCGGTTAGGCATTCGGAGTGCATTCGTACGAGCGGAATTTTTTCAGAAAAATCATCTTTTACCAGCGCAACTTGCTCAAAGCCTGACAAATGGTCTTTGTAGCCGTAAATTTTAAAGTTGCCATACTGAGTAGGCAGGTTTGCCGT
Organism: uncultured Muribaculaceae bacterium; assembly: GCA_964626145.1. GTDB lineage: Bacteria > Cyanobacteriota > Vampirovibrionia > Gastranaerophilales > Gastranaerophilaceae > RGIG2134. The sequence continues at coordinate 4,061 of CAZVBZ010000043.1, forward strand.
TGCTTCTCGGCTGATAAAGTTTTCAGTTGCAATGCGGTATTTAATAAGCTGGGCAACTGTTATAAATTTCAAACCATGCTTGCCTGCAAACTTTTTTAAGTCATCGCGACGTGCCATTTTCCCATCGTCGTTAAGAATTTCACAAAGAACTCCCGCCGGCGAAAGCCCTGCGAGTTTTGCTAAATCAACGGCTGCTTCGGTATGTCCTGCTCGCTTAAGTACGCCGCCTTTTTTTGCGATTAATGGAAAAATATGTCCAGGGCGGCGGAGGTCAGATGGTTTTGCATCGCGAGCAGATGCAACTTCAATTGTTTTGGCTCTGTCGTAGGCAGAAATTCCAGTCGTAACACCGTATTTGGGGTCAGCGTCAATACTTTGAGTAAACGCTGTTCCTTTTACATCTGTATTGTTGCTAACCATTTCAGAAAGATTTAATTCATCTGCTTTTTCTTGAGTAATTGGCATGCAGGTTAGTCCGCGGCACTTTGTTGCCATAAAGTTTGCAATTTCTGGTGTGATTTTTTCAGCGGCACAAATGGCATCGCCTTCGTTTTCACGGTCTTCGTCATCTGCAATTATAATAATTTTGCCTTGTCTAAAATCTTCAATTGCTTCTTCTACTGTATTAAAAATTTTATTTTCGTCCATTTTCTTTCCTGACTAGGATTTTAAATAAATCCGTTTTCTTCCAAAAATTCTTTTGTTATCTTAGTAGTATTATTGCCCACATGTGAAAAATTTTCAACATATTTGGCAACTAAATCTGTTTCAATGTTTACAATATCTCCAGTTTTAAGCTTGCCTAGGTTTGTTTGTGCCATTGTATGTGGAATTACTTCAACAGAAATTAAATTTTTTTCCTTGCTAGCTATTGTTAAACTTATACCGTTAATTGCAATCGAACCTTTGTAAATTACATATTTCAGTAAGTTTTCTGGCAAGTTAAAGAATAATCTATTTGAAAATCCATCAGATATTTTTTTGATAAATTCTGCAGTTCCATCAATGTGCCCAGAAACCAGATGTCCATCAAGTCTTGAATTAAGTGTCATTGCTCGTTCAAGATTAACAATATCTCCAAACTTTAATTCAGAAAAATTACTAACATTAAGTGTTTCGTTGCTGGTTTGAACGGTTATGGAATTTACTGAAAATTCTGTAACTGTATGGCACGCCCCATTTATAGAAACGCTTGCGCCGATTTTAGTTTCGTTAGGAATTTTTTTGCATTCAATTGTTAAAGAGGCGCCTTGTGAGGTTTTTTCAAATTTTGCTATTATTCCTGTTTCTTCGATTAATCCTGTAAACATATTTGTAATTTATCATGAGCAAAGGACAATTGCCAGTATTAATCAATATTGGTGTTAAATCTTACTGTTTAAGCTTTATTAATTATTTAAGTAGTCCTCCTTTTGAGGGAAATTATTTTCCGAGATGTAACAAAAACTTAATATTTTGATATAATAAAGTTACTACCACGAATTAATCCTTATACATGAAAATAAGGGTAATGTTTTGAAAGGTGAAAGTTAATTATGGCAATGAATTTAGTAAACTTTTTTATGCAACCGCAAGCTGTTGGTAATGTAAATCTGACGCCTGTTATTGATAGTATGAGACAAAGCGGAAATCCGTTTATTTCTTCAACTACAGCGGCAAAAAATGAATTCTATGCCAAAAATAAACCAGTTCAAGGTGGATACTTTGCGGGATATTACAACGGTAAGCCAAACATTGTGGGACAAAGGCTATTTATTGAGGTTTAGAGAGTTTTTCAACTTTTTTGATGTAATTTTTTAGCTCTGCAACTTGTTTGGGCTTAAGATACTTAAATTGTCCACGTTTTAATCCTGAAATATCAATATTTGCGCAAGAAACTCTTTTTAAGGAAATTACAGGATGCCCCACAAAATTTAGCATTTTACGGATTTGTCTGTTTAATCCTTGATAAAGTATGATTTCTAAAACGGTATTTTTGCCTTCGTATTCTACGATACGCGAGTCTGCGTATGCAATTTGTCCTTTTTCAATTTCTATACCTTTTGCCATTGTTTGAAGGTGTTCGACATTAACTTTTCCTTGTGCAACAACTCTATAGGTCTTTGGAATTTTTATGGATGGGTGTGTAAGTTGATTTATCAAATCTCCATCATTTGTCATAATCAGCAGACCTGTTGAATCTTTGTCGAGTCTGCCGACTGGTTTTAGGTGTTTAACTTCTTCGGGTAAAAGGTCATAGATTGTTTTCCGTCCTTTTTCATCTTCCATAGTGGTGATGTAACCTGCTGGTTTGTAATATCTTATATATGAAAGTTTTGGAGTATTTAACGTTTCATTATCAATCATAATCTTATCTTTTAGCGTTACTGTTGTGCCAATCTCATCCACAACTTTTCCATTAACTTTTACTCGTTTTTCAAGAATATATTCATCAGCCTTTCTTCGAGAGCAAAAACCGCATGAGGCGATAAATTTATTTAGTCTAATTTCTTTTTCCGTCATTTCTCACCGTTAATCTTTGTCGTTTTCTGTATTTAATAATTGTTCAGGTGGTTGCACTTTGTTTATTTGTTTGATATAAAGTTCATCAAACAAAACTGCTATAACCGCCGCAATTGCAGGGGCGAGAATTACCCCCCACACATCTAAAAATTCTGCTGCAACAAGAAATGAAAGTAAAATTACTAGTGGGTGTAAATCCATAAATTTCCCAAAAATAAATGGTCTAATAAAATTATTTGAAATCCATTGGGCTAAAATATAGACCATAATTACAGCAATTATTACTATCCAACCTTTTGAATATGCAGCGGAAATTCCCATTAATGTTGCAATAATCGGACCTACAATTGGCACAATATCTAGAAGCCCTGAAATTAAGCCTAATGCTAATGCGTATGGTACGCCAAGAATTGCTAAGCCAATAAACGTTACTAGTCCTACAGAAAGCATTGACGCACTTTGCGCTATAACAAAGCCACCAACTTTTGTTGTAATATTGCTGGAAATTTTGGCAGCTCGTTCTCTTATATCTGGTGGAAATAAGCTTAAAAACCATTTGCGCATTTGCGTTTTGTCGTTAAGCATATAAAATACAATCATTGCTATAATAAATATTACAGCAATAGCTCCAACAATACTTGCAGAAGCGGCAATCGTTTTTTGGACTGCGTTTCCAAGGAATTCTCCTGAAGGTATTGATATTGTATTAGTATCTATTATGCTTGATAATTTTGTTCCAAAAAATGTTTTTGTTGCGATAAAATTTTGCACCATCGCAATTTTCAGTGGTAATTCTTCTATTAGAGTGTTAATTTCTTCTAAAAATATTACTAAAAGCGGTACAAACGCTCCAAGAACAATAGCCAAAAAACCGCTTAGTGCAACAATTGTCGCCATAGCTCTGCCCATATTTTTTTGCAATTTATTTACTAATGGATCTAAAGAGGCAGCTATTACAAATGATGCAAAAACCAGTAATGCAAGGTCTTTTACAGAACTTATAAATTTTAATACCAATATAATCAGAAAAATGAAAATGATATTTTTTAATGTAATGTGGTTTTTAAGTTCTTGCATGTCGCCTCCGCGTTTAGGTATTGTTTTTTCGAATTATACTTTATATTTGAAAAAATGTCTATTGTATAATTTTCTTACAATAAGGATTGATAGAACAATTTTCGCAGTTAGGTTTTTGCGGTTTGCATATATTTTGACCGTGTGTGACTAGCAGCGTATTAAAATCCATCCAATATTTTTTAGGAAGTTTAGCTCTTAGCGCAAATTCTGTTTCATCTGGTTCTTTTGTTTGAACATATCCTAGGCGATTACAAATTCTATGAACGTGGACATCAACACAAATTGCGGGTTTGCCAAAACCTTTTGCCATAACGAGGTTCGCTGTTTTGCGACCTACGCCTTTAAATTTAGTCATTTCTTCAATACTTTCAGGTACTTTAGACTCATATTTTTCAACAAGTTCACGAGAAATAGCCAGTATTTGTTTTGCCTTGTTTTTGTAAAAACCAACTGGATAAATAGCTTTTGCAAGTGTTTCTTCGCTCACGTTTAAAAAATCTTCGGGTTTTGTGCCAAGTTTAAGCATACGTAATGTTGCTGGGTATGTTGTTTTGTCATTTGTTCTAAGGCTCAAGATACAAGAAATTAACACCAAGAACGGATTTTTGTACTCCTCCATAAGTTGCACAAACTCGGTTCGAGGTGTATTATCGTTTTTCAGGCATTCCACAATTTTGTCTATCATAATTTAATTATACTCTTAAGTCCTAAAAATTAAAAAACGCCTGAACATTCAGGCGTTTAAATTATGTTGAAAATTTGATTATTCAACTACAATTGCGCTAACTGGGCAAGAATCAGCTGCTTCTTTTACGCAATCTTCGTTTTCTGCAACTGCTGCTGCGTTAACAACGGCTTTATCTTCAATTGAAAATACGGCATCGCAAATTGATTCGCATGCGCCGCAAGAAATGCAATCATCTGTAACTGTTACTTTCATAATTTTCTCCTTTACATTAAACATTCCGCATTCACGGTATTTTTATTATACATGAAAATTTAAAAATAAACTAATTATTTTTTAATTCCCATTTTGTACCATCTTTTGTATCTTTTAGCCCAACTCCAACTTTTGCAAGTGTATTTCTTATTAAATCTGCAAGAGCCCAATTTTTATCCGAACGCGCTTGATTTCTTACGCTCAGAATTTTACTCAGGACTGCCTGTGGCGTTTCAATTCCTGTTAAAAAGTCAAATTCAGAAAGAATTGGCGTAATTTTTTCATAAAGGGTGTTTTCGTCAATTTCTACATTAGAAAAATCAAAACCAAGGACTTCCGAAAGTCTTTTGAGTGTGTAAATTGCTTTTTGGGCTTCGGATTTGTTATTTTCATCTTTAGCCTTGTTTGCAATATTTGCCAGTTCAAACAATACTGCAAGGGCTTTTGACGTATTTAAGTCATCATTCATAGCTGACTTAAAGTCTTCAATCGCTCTTTCATCTAAATCAACATGGGCGGTTTCGCTGTTCACAAAAGGCATAACGTTATTGAAGGCGTTTTGAAGTCTTTTTGCACCAGATTGCGCAGAAGAAAGAGCCTCATCCGAAAATTCAACCGGCATGCGGTAATGATTTGTCAAAATAAATAATCTGATTGTGTTTGAGTTGTAATTTGCGAGAATATCGTCAATTGTAAGGAAGTTTCCAAGGGATTTTGACATTTTCTCTTTATTAATGGTTACAAAACCATTGTGCAACCAGTATTTTGAGAATTGGCAATCGTTTGCGCATTCGGATTGAGCAATTTCGTTTTCATGGTGAGGAAACAACAAATCTGCTCCGCCGGCGTGTATATCGATATTTTTGCTAAGATGTTTTCTTGCCATAGCAGAGCATTCAATATGCCAACCTGGGCGCCCAATTCCCCATGGGCTTTTGTAGCCATGTTTTTCGTCTTTTTTCCATAAGGCAAAATCCAGGACATCTTCTTTTTTTGTTGAAGTTTCAACTCTTGCGCCTGCGACTAAATCATCAATTGGCTGTTTGCTTAATTGTCCATATTTAGGGAATTTTTTTACACGAAAATAGACATCTCCATCAACTTCATAGGCAAAGCCTTTGTCTATAAGCGTTTTTACAATTGAAATCATTTCGCCAAGAGTTTTTGTTGCAAAAGGTTCAATATCTGGTTTTAATATGTTTAATTTTTTCATTGAGTCTGAAAAAATATCGTAGTATTTTTTTGCGACTTCATCCGGTGAAATGCCTTCTTTTTCGGAGCGTGCAAGAATTTTGTCATCAACATCCGTTACATTTCTACAGTATTTTACATTGTAACCAAGAAATTTAAGGTATCTGTATAGAACATCCCACGTTGTATAACAACGAGCATGCCCGAGGTGTGGTTTGTCGTATACGGTTGGACCACAAACGTACATGTTAACTTTATTTTCAGTGATTGGTTGAAATTCTTCAATTTTATCAGAATATGAATTATAGATATTTAGCATTTGTGTAGCTCCTTTAAAATACCTTGTTTGATTTCTACAGTATCTGCTCCAAGATTTTCAAGCACTTTCATAGCCAGTGCGGTTGGTTCTGTTGTTATTGCCCACAGCAGGTTCGCGGAGGAAATCATTTTTAAGTTATGTTTTTTAGCTTTTTTGGCGGCGCGCTCGAGAATAAGTTTTGCGCGTTTGCTGAAAATTATTTCGGTATCTGAATATTTGTCGCCGTATCCGATTAGTTTTTCAACTTCATTACGCGCATCTTTTATATTTATACCTAATTTTGACAATACTACTGCACCAACTCCAACACTTTCTGCAATTAACCCCAGTAAAATTAATTCGGAGCCAACAATGTTTCGCCCGAGCCGGCGTGCTTCATTTTTTGCGAGACGGAGTATGGTTAATGTTTCTGGCATTTGTTTTTCAATTGGTTTGATAATTTGGTGTGCGAGATTGTCATCATTTACTTTTAAATTTTTAAAAATGTTATACGCAATGCCTGACTTAGCTTTAATTACGCCGAGAATTATGTGTTCGGGTTTTACAGTTGCTTCGCCAAGTTCTTTTGCTGTTTCAATAGCGAAAAGTATTGTTTTAAAAGCGTTTGGAGTAAAAATAATTTGTTTTTCTTCATATTCAGCGTTTCTTGAGGTCATTTCTTTAAGTTTTTCTCCAAAAGACTCAAGATTTATTCCGTGTTCAGCAAGAATTTTAGAGATTTCAGTGTTAGAAGCTTCTAGAATTGATTGAACTATTTGTTCTGTACCAAGAATTTCATAATTTGATGCAGTTAATTTTGCAACGGCATGGTCAAAAATGCTTTTTGAGTCTGGTTCTTCAATGATTGACAAAACTTTTGAATATTCTTCGCTTTCGTATCGTTTTGGCAAAACTCCTTCAGGATGCTCATTCCTTTTTAATTTTTTTTCAAAGAGCCTGCCCAGAACGGATTTGGCTTTATCAGTATCAAAATCTAAGTCTTCAAGAAGATACGAAATTGGAGATTTTCTGTCTTTTATAAGTGATAAAAACAAGTGTTCTGTTGTAATTGAGGCACTTTTAGATTTTCTTGCAAAATCAAAACTATCTTTTAATATGTTTTTTACTTCGTTAGAAAAGCCCACAAATGGAACTTTTTGGGCACTTTTTTTGTCTTCAAGGTTTTTAAGAGCGTTGTCTACAATTTCTTCCAACGAAATTTTTGACATTGTGAGTAATTTGGTTGAAAAGCAAGATTTTTGTGCGGTGAACGCAATCAAAATATGTTCTGGGTAGATTTGGGCAAAATCATTCTCCTGCGCAATTTTTTGTGCACCAGTAACAATTTGCAATGCTTTTTCTGTAAATTTTTCAAACAAAACAACACCTCGATTGGCTCATTCGAAAATAATTTTACAATAAATATCACTTGTTGTCATTAATAATAGTGTCAAAATTATGTTAAAAAACTATTTTAATTTTTTAGCAAGCTGCCATTTTATAATGGTATTTAAAAAATCTTGTGGAAGTTTGCAAACTTGTTCTGCTAAAATTGAGGCAAAACCAATACAGTACGAGCTTTTAGGGTTTTTAATTCGCAATACTTTTAAAATTGTTTGAGAAACTTTTTCAACGGAAATGGCTTTATAATTATTTTTTTCTGCATTTTTTGCAAGAAAAATCATTTCTTTTTCGTATTTTTCTTTAAATTCTGATGGTAAAGAGTCCATTCTCGCGCAATTTTTTTCAATAGACTTGTTCCAGATAGGTGTTTTTATAGAAGCAGGTTTTATAGATATGATTTTTATGTTTTTGTTTTTTATTTCTATTGAAAGAGAGTTAAAAAGTATATCCATAGCCCGTTTTGAAGCGCAATAAGGCGAAATATATGGGAAAATCCCAGTTGCGGCAATAGAGCTTATGTTTATTATGCGTCCTTTTTCCATTAATGGTAAAAATGTTTGCATGACTGCTATTGGGGCAATAGTGTTCAATTCAAATTGATATTTTAAATCATCAAGGTTTATGCATTCTATAGGTTGGGCAATTACAGCTCCGGCGTTGTTTATAATTGCGTGGAGCAGAACATTTTCGGATTTTAGTTCTTTAAAAACCTTACTCAAATCTTCTTTTTTTAGAACATCAAGAAAAATTGGTTTTATGTTCTTGTGTTCAGATGTTAAGGAATCAAAATCTTTTTGTGTTCTTACTCCAGCGTAAACATAAAAACCGTTTTGGGCTAGAGTTATGCTCGTTTCTCGCCCAATTCCGCTCGAGGCGCCTGTTATTAGTACATTTTCGGGCATGCCGTCACCTTATTAATTAGTAAAAACTTGCGTTAAGAAATCTTTAATTCTTGTTTCTTTTATTGTGAATTTTACGGTTTTTAAAGAAAGTTTTTTTAATAAATTTTTTGTTTCAATATCTTTAACAATCCACTCAACTGAGCCGAAAGGATACTTTGTAAAATGAGATGTCGAGCACATTACTCCGAGCTTCATAGCGTCGATTATGTTTAATGCGCTTATATCAATTTTTAGCTGTTCGCAATCCTGGTTCAAAATATATTCATTTAGGGTGCAAATTACTTCTTTAACTTCACAATTGCTTGTGCTTATTGTTAAAAAATTGTTTTGGATATCAAAATAGTTCATTTATTTTTGTCTCAAGGTTTTTCGTGATATTTATATATATCGTTAAATTTTTAAAAAAGTTGAAGATTTTGCAACAAAACTACACCAGATGATGTAGATTATCGTATAATATTGTTATTAATAATGTTAGTGGAGAAAATTATGACAATGGTATTGAGCAGAACAAAAACAATTCAGGATATTGCGTGTGAAGTTTTTGATATAGAGGCGCAGGCAATTTTAAAGTTAAAGGATAGAGTTGGGGCTGATTTTGAGACTGCAATAAATCTCATTTATAATTGCAAAGGCAGAGTTATTATTACAGGCATGGGAAAATCAGGTCACATTGGTAGAAAAATTGCTGCAACTCTCACTTCTACCGGTACTCCGTCATATTTTCTTCACCCAGCGGAAAGCACGCATGGCGATAGTGGTATAATTACAAGGCAGGATGTAGTTATCGCAATTTCAAACAGTGGTGAAACAGCAGAACTTTTAAACCTGTTGCCGCTTATTAAGCGTTTTGGTGTGCCAATGATTGCCATGACCGGAAAAATGTCATCTACGCTTTCCCAAAAAGCTGATGTGACGCTTGATATAAGCATTGAGCGAGAAGCATGCCCGCTGGGGAAAGCTCCGACGACCAGTACTACGGCTACGCTTGCGATGGGCGATGCTCTTGCAATTTGTTTACTGCAAAAACGTGGTTTTACAGAAGAAGATTTTCTTCTTTTCCATCCATCAGGGGCTTTGGGCAAGGGAATTCTTTACAAGGCTGGTGATTTAATGATTAAAGATGAAAAGCTTCCATTGATTAGTGAAACAATTTCATTTAAAGAAGCTATAAAAATAATTTCTGACAAAAAACTAGGATGTGCAGTTGCAACTGGTACAAATGGCGTTATGGCAGGGATTTTGACAGATGGAGACATAAGAAGAACGCTTTTGAAATATTCAAATATCGAAAACTTATTGGTAAAAGATGTCATGACGATAAATCCGAAAACGGTTAAAGTAGACGAACTTGCAGCAAAAGCGCTTGCTATTATGGAAAAATATTCAATTACATCGCTTGTTGTAACTGATGAAAACGATTGTCCAATAGGGCTTTTACATGTGCATGATTTATTAAAAGCGGGAGTAGCTTAATGTTTAAATACAATTGTTCTTCGACACTTTTGCAGGAAAAAGCTAAGAAAATAAAAGTTGTTGCCTTTGATGTAGATGGGGTTTTGACCGATGGAAGTCTAACTTTTGACGAAAATGGTGTAGAATACAAAACTTTTAATGCAAAAGATGGGCAGGGCATAGTTATGCTAACAAAAACCGGGTTTGTTACTGCGATTATAACAGCGCGGGCAAATGGTACAGTGCGTCATCGCTTTGAAAATTTAGGCATGACAAAACTTTTTGAGGGCTGTAAAAACAAATTAGCGGCACTGGACGAGCTTTGTAAAGAGTTTGGTGTGACTTACGAGGAAGTTGCATATATGGGTGATGATTTGCCTGATGTTTGCGTATTGGAGCGAGTCGGCTTTGCTGCTTGTCCTGCGGATGCGGTGAAAGAGGTAAAAGCGGTTGTGCATGCAATATGCGAAAATAATGGCGGGCGCGGAGCTGTTAGAGAATTTTGCGATTATATTCTCGAGCAACAAGAGAAAAACCCTTTTAAACAAAATCGTATACAATCTGGCACTTGTTCGTAATTGCGTGCTTGGCTTGTGTTTTAACCTTGTGTCACGATTTTTCCGTGGAATTTTTTCCACTCAAAGCTTAATTCCTCAGAATAACCCGAAAATTTTTACCACTTTTTCACCGG
>CAZVBZ010000044.1:0-13041 GCA_964626145.1 uncultured Muribaculaceae bacterium
TTTTTTGCTTTTAGTTAAAACCCTGGAAACCCTTGTGGCAGTAGGGGGGGGGGGGGCATTAAAAGCGAGCTAAAAACGTTTTTTGCGTCTTTAAAAGTAAATTTTTTTGTATGCATTACTACACCCTCATAAATTTTCTATTATCCTGTATTATTAAATTTTATCAAAAAACGATAAGAATTTCAAGTGGATTTTTAATAAACTCGCATCCATTTCCCGCGTCATTCTGAGGGAATTAGCTTTAGGTGCGCAAACGCAGTCTGGGATTGAACAACGACCGAAGAATCTCAGTCGCGCTCAGTCAAGAATTTTTTGAACTTGCTCAAGTTACAAATCATTGCTGAGGCGTCACGTAGATTCTTCGGTCGGTCGAAATCCTTGTATATAGCGCCATTTGGTGCTTTCCCTCAGAATGACGTGGGAGATGGACGCAGGTGAATCCTAATCAGACGGACTTTAATTCTACAGGTGCCCTGGTTGTAAGGTACTAAAGCTTCTCGCTTGTGTGAAATTTAGCTTAACATTTCTTAAAAAATTTTAATTTATGCGCAATTTATTACAATAAAAATTGTTTATATAAGTGTAAGGTTAGATTAGTTTTATTGGGGTAGATAAATGTTGCCACAAAATCCATTTGATATATCTACGTTAAATCCGCTTGATAACTATTCTTCTGGCGTTATGGGTAGTTGGAATTACGGTTTTACCCCCTATGCAATTAATCAATATGCAACTTTGCGTAATCAAACAAGCCTTTCTCCGTTGAGTCAAGACACATTTGGTGCGCGTCGTCAATATTATTGTGAAGATAAAGTAGGTGCTCATAAAAACATAACTCTAAAACAGGTTCTTTTGACACTAGGCGCTTTTGCTGCTGTTGTTCTGGGTGCAAGACATTGTATTTCAAAAATTGGTACAAAAATTTCTCAATTATTTAATAAAGATTTTCGCGCATTAAATAAACAAATTCGAAAAACTAATAAATCCCTGCGCGCAACTAGGAGACAAATTGCGAAAACAAACGAATTGCGACGTCGCCAAGAAGCGTACAATGCAGCACTAGAGAAACAGAATAAAGCAAACGACAGATTGAGCAAGGCTAGAGAAAAACAAAAAGAATTGCAAAAACAATTGAAATAGCAATAATAAATAAAACTTATAACTTAATTCCTCGTGTAAATATTTAAATGTGTAAATTTGTGTGGCAGGCTGACTTGTTCAGCCTTTTTTCTTATTTTTTTTTGTGTTATAATTAAACTTATTATTTAATTGGGAGTATAAACATGGCTAAAGAATGTAGTTTTGACGTGGTTTCAGAATTCGATAAGCAGGAACTTGTAAATGCTGTCGACCAGGCGAAGCGTGATATTTCGCAACGATTTGACCTTAAAAATACTAACTCAGATATCGAACTTGAGTCTGACAAGGCGATTACTATCACGACTTCTGACGATATGAAGCTCAGAAATATTTTAGATATTTTGCAAACTAAACTTGTTAAAAGAGGTTTAAGCATAAAAATTCTTGATGCTCAGCCGGTTGAAAACGCGCTCGGTGGCAATGTAAGACAAGTTTATAAACTAAAAAAAGGGTTGACGCAAGAACTTGCTAAGAAAATATCTGCGGATATTAAAAATTCTAAAATAAAGGTTCAAGCCTCAATTCAGGGGGAGCAAGTTAGGGTTTCTGGAAAAGATAAAGATGATTTGCAAGCGGTTATCAAAATGCTCCGTGAAAACGAGGACAAATACGACGTTCCGCTACAATTTACAAATTATAGATAGTGAGGATTTATGATAAAAGTATTAGTTGTTGGCGCTTGTGGTAAAATGGGGCGCGAAGTTGTTAAAGCAGTCACTGTGCAAGAAAATATGCAGCTAGTGGGTGCAGTTGACCTTGTTAATGAAGGGCTTGACATCGGTTCAGTTGTACTTAACAAAGAATTAGGTGTTAAAATTCAGTCGAATTTAGAAATAGCTATTAGTGACTGTAAACCTGACGTTGCAATAGATTTTACCCAGCCTTCTGTTATTTTTAATAATGCCAAAATGCTTATAAATAACAATGTTAAACCAGTAATAGGCACAACTGGTTTGAGCGATGCACAAGTTGCAGAGTTGAAAGAATTAAGCGCAAAGAAAAATGTTTCGACCTTGATTGCTCCAAACTTTACAATTGGTGCTGTTTTGATGATGATGTTTGCAAAAAAAGCTGCTCAATACTTTGATAATGCAGAAATAATCGAACTTCATCACAATCAGAAAAAAGACGCTCCGTCAGGTACAGCTGTAAAAACAGCACAACTTATGGCTGAAGTAAAAAGTTCTTTTGCTAAAAATAATTGCGTCGAAAATGAGCTGATAAGCGGTGCTAGAGGCGGAAGTTCGTACTCAGATATACATATTCATTCTGTTCGCATGCCGGGATATATTGCTAGTCAAGAAGTTTTATTCGGTGCGTCAGGACAAATTATGACTATCCGTCATGATTCAATGGACAGAGAGTGTTACATGTCCGGCGTTGTCCTCGCTGTAAACCATGTGTTTAACAATGTCGGTTTTGTTTACGGTTTGGATAACATACTGTAAAGCTTTGCCAAGATTATAAATTTGCAGTATAATTAACGAGATGCTAAAAAGGAAAAAATAATGAGCTTAAAGTATAAACGTATTTTGCTAAAAGTCAGCGGTGAGGCGCTTATGGGCGAACAGGAATTTGGAATTGACCAAAAACCTGTTGAAATGATTGCAAATGAAATAAAAGAAGCGCAAGCGGCAGGTGCACAAATTGCGGTAGTAGTTGGCGGTGGAAATATTTTTAGAGGCATGAAAAATTCTGCCAAACTCGGCATGGATCAAGCAAGCGGCGATTACGTCGGAATGCTTGCAACCGTTATGAACGCTATAGTACTCCAAAGCGCGCTTAGAAAAATGGATGTAGAATGCAGGGTGCAAAGTGCAATTGATATTAACAAAATAGCTGAGCCGTACCTGCGTTTTAGAGCAATACGCCACCTTGAAAAAGGGCGCGTAGTTATATTTGCCGCAGGAACTGGAAACCCATTCTTTACAACGGATACGGCGGCTTCTTTGAGAGCTTCTGAAATTGGCGCAGAAGTAATGCTGATGGCTAAAAACGGTGTAGACGGCGTTTATTCTGATGACCCGCGGGTTAATCCAGACGCAAAAAAATATTCAACAATAAATTATGATGATATAATTGTTAAAGGTTTAAAAGTTATGGACACTTCTGCATGCGCGTTGTGTAAGCAAAATAATATACCTATTGTGGTGTTTGATTTTGCCGAAAAAGGTAGTATTCAGAAAGTGCTTAACGGTGAAAATATAGGAACTTATGTAGGAGGATAAATAATGTCATTAGACGAATTGTTTTTAGAAGGTGAAGAAAAAATGGAAAAAGCTGTAAATCAGCTTAAAAAGGCGTTTGCTTCTATCCGTACCGGACGCGCAAACCCGCTTGTTTTGGATAAAGTTATAGTTGATTATTATGGTGCGCCAACCCCGTTGCGCCAAATGTCGCAGGTGTCCGTTCAAGACGGTACAACGCTTGTAATCTCGCCTTTTGATAAATCAATTATGAAAGATATCGAAAAAGCCCTTATTAAAGCTGAATTGGGCGTTAACCCGAATTCAGACGGTACGGTTATACGAATGATTTTCCCGCCATTGACAGAAGAACGCCGTAAAGAAAGCGTTAAGGAAGTTAAAAAATTGGGCGAAGAAGCTAAAGTTGCAGTAAGAAATATTCGTCGAGATATGACTGATGATTTGAAAAAATTGGAAAAAGAAGAAAATCTCCCTGAAGATGCTGTAAAAGACAATCAAGCTGAAATTCAAAAATTAACAGATAATTACACTAAAAATATTGATAACGCTGTTGCAGAAAAGGAAAAAGAGGTCTTAACAGTTTAATGTCTTTATTGGAAACACTTAATAAAAACAAATTGAGAATAACCACGGGCGTTATAGTCGGAGTTATTGCACTTTTGTGTGTAATTTCCGGCGGAATACCACTTATGCTAATGGCGCTCGTGTTTTCGTTTTGGTGCTCAAAAGAATGGGTTCAAATACTTAACAATAAAGGGTTTTACCCATTTTTGTCGGTAATGTTGGCGGTGAACTTATTGTTTGCGCTTGTTACAACATTTAACAGATTGGAGCTTATGGCACCAGTTATCGCGTTTGGGATAATTTCCGCATTTTTTGCGGTTTTGTTCAAAGGGCGTCAGCCTTATATAGCAAATGTGGCGACAACAATTGCTGGGTTTATATATTGTGGCTGGCTGCCTTGTCATATTATTATGTTGCGACAGTTGGGAACAGATGGCGCTTCTTTGTTAGGCTTTTCCGATAATGTAGGACTCGGTTTTCTTGTTCTAATATTTTTTGTAATTTTGATGACTGATATTGGTGCCTATTATGTCGGTTCAAAATTTGGTAAAAAACCGTTGTGTCCAGTTGTCAGCCCTAAGAAAACCGTTGAGGGCGCAATTGGTGGCGGGCTTTTTGCCGTTGTAACTGCGCTTATAGTCGGTTATGTTATCCATTTGTCCTGGTATTATTCGTTGATAGCTGGTGTGCTAGTGACCGTTTTTGCTCAATTGGGTGATTTAAGTGAGTCTTTGATTAAGCGCGATGCGGGAGTTAAAGATTCAGGGAATTCTTTGCCCGGGCATGGTGGTTTCCTTGATAGAGTTGATAGCTACATGTTTTCGGCTCCTGTTGCATATTATTTCTTCCAATATTTTGTTGTGTCGCATACTTTGTGGTATGAAATTATTGATTTCTTTAAAGCCGCGTTAAAATTTATTGGGTTGTAATATGGGCACTAAGAGCGTTTCAGAGTTTATTTCTAAAGCTGGTATTGACAAAAGTATTGATTCAAAAAAACTGAACTTGGCACTTTTCGAACTCGCATTAACGCATTCCTCTTATTCGGTTGATAATGAGCAGGGGCGGCTTGTAAATAACGAAAGGCTCGAGTTCTACGGTGATGCTGTTTTAAAACTTGCTTGTAGTAAATTTTTGTACAATAAATTTACGAATGAAAGAGAGGGCGTGCTCAGTTCTTATCGCGCGGTACTGGTTAGTGATGCGCTTTTGTTGGAATATGGAAAAGATATTTCACTGCTTGATTATCTAAAAGTTGCGAACAGACCCGATTTAAAGACTAAAAAAGCTATTGATACAATCTGTGCGTGTGCTTTTGAGGCAGTTTTGGGCGCTATGTTTATCCAGTCTGCTTTTGAGACAGTTTACGATTTTTTGGAGCCGTTTTTTATAAAATATATAGATTTTGTTAAAGATAATATGCTGAAAATCAATAGCAAAGCAGCTTTGCAAGAATATACGCAAGGAGTTGATAAAAAACTTCCAGAATATCGCCTGATTGGCGAATTTGGTAAAGAGCACGAAAAAATTTTTAAAGTAGAAGTTAAATATAACGGTAAAGTTGTAGGATGCGGTGCCGGTAATAGCAAAAAGCAGGCAGAGCAAGCCGCGGCGTATGATGCCTGTATTAATTTGGGAGTAATAAATGATGGATAAGATTATAATTTCTCCGTCTATCTTATCGGCGGATTTTGCAAATTTACAGCGCGATATTGAAAAAGTTGAAAACGCTGGTGCAGATTGGATTCATGTCGATGTTATGGATGGACATTTTGTTCCCAATATTACAATTGGGGTGCCTGTTGTAAAGTCTATAAAAAAAATAACCAGAGTTCCTCTGGATGTGCATTTGATGATTGAAAATCCTTTTAATTTTATTCCTCAATTTATTGATGCTGGGGCAGATGTTGTAACCGTTCACTATGAGGCTTGCGCGGAGATTTTGGCGGAAGTTATTGAGTATGTAAAGATTCGCGGGGTCAAAGTTGGCGTTTCTATAAAACCTAATACGCCCGCAAATGTTTTAAACGATTACCTCGATAAAATAGATTTAGCGCTTGTAATGACTGTAGAACCGGGCTTTGGCGGGCAGTCTTTTATTGAGGATGCAGCGTATAAAGTTGAATATATTCGCAACCATGCGCCGGAAAGCCTTATAATACAAGTCGATGGCGGTATAAATGAAAAGACTGGCTCGATTTGCAAATATTTGGGTGCAAATTCGCTTGTTGCCGGCAATTACATTTACAAGTCACCGGATATCAAAGCAGCGATTGAAGCTTTGCGTTAAATAATTTTTGTAATGGCGTCCGCTCTCGAAATCGTTTGCTGTTCTGCGGTTTCCAGATTTTTTACGGTAACAGTGTCATTATTTATTTCTTCTTCGCCAAGAACAAATGCGTATTTTGCCAGTTTTGCTGCTTTTTCAAACTGTTTTTTGAATTTGCGTGCGCCGTAATCAAAGTCACAGCTTATGTTTTGAGCGCGAAGTTCTTCGCAAAGCTTTAGCGCGTCAATCGGAGAGTCCGAAACAACAAACACATCAAGCTTTTTGGGCGGACGTTTTTCAATTAGTGCGTAAAGCCGCTCCATACCCATTGCCCAGCCGATTGCCGGAGTCGCTGGTCCACCAAGCATTTCAACTAGCCCGTCGTATCGTCCGCCACCGCAAACAGCATTTTGCGAGCCAAGATTGTTGGATTTTATTTCAAATACAGTACGGTTGTAATAGTCCAAGCCCCTTACCAGTTGCTTGTTTACGGTGTATTTTACGTTGAGCTGGTCAAGATATTTTTTTAGTTCAGAAAAATGTTCTTCGCAGTCGTGGCAAATAAAATCAGTGTTTATAAGGGTTTGCAGCTCATCTTTTGCCAAAAGTTTGTTGCAGTCTGGATTTTTGCAGTCTAAAATTCTGAGCGGATTTTTTTCGTAACGAACTTTGCAGTCATCGCAGAATTTATCCAAATCAGCCGCTAGTAGCTCTTTTAGCTTGCTACGAAAGGCTTCGCGGCATTCAGGACAGCCCAGTGAATTTATCTCTACCTCTAAATCGTTTAGCCCCAACGATTTCAGGTACTTTATCGCGGTGTAAATGCACTCTGCATCAGCGATTGGCTCCGTTGACCCGAACATTTCGACTCCGAGCTGGTGAAATTGCCGTTGGCGACCGGCTTGCGGGCGTTCGTAACGGAACATTTGCCCTTTATACCAGAGTTTCACCGGTGGCGTGTTGCGGTGCAAGCCATTTTCTATGTATGCACGAACCACGCCTGCTGTGTTTTCCGGGCGGAGAGTGAGAGAGCGTTCAGCTTTTTCAAAAGTGTACATTTCTTTGTTCACAATGTCGGTAGAATCCCCTACTCCTCGCGCGAAAAGTTCTGTCGCTTCAAAAATTGGAGTGCGAATTTCTTTAAAATTTGCGTTATTAAAAATTTGTAGTGCGTTGTTTTCCATCATCTGCCAAGTTGCAGATTCTTCTGGTAATATGTCTTTTGTGCCTTTTTGTGCTTGAATCATAGTAACTTCCTGATTTTTAATTTTAACTGTATATTTATATTATCACGTAATGTTTTTTACTTAAATTTTTTGTATTAAGTACGCTTCAATAAATCCGCCAATAGCGCCATCCATTACTGCGTCAACATTTCCGACTTCGTATCCGGTGCGGTGGTCTTTAACCATTTTGTATGGATGAAAGACGTATGAACGAATTTGCGAGCCAAAGTTTATGTCAAAATTTTCGCCTTTTAGTTCTGCCAATTTTTTTTCATGCTCCGCTTGTTTTATTGCGAGAAGTTTTGAGGCAAGAATTTGCATTGCTGTTTCTTTGTTTTGAAGCTGCGAGCGCTGCTGTTGGCAGCGAACGACAATTCCGGTTGGTTTGTGCAAAATTCGAACAGCGGTTTCAACTTTGTTGACGTTTTGTCCGCCGGCGCCACCGGAGCGCATTGTGTCAATTTCTAAATCTTCTTGCGGAATATCAATTTTATTTGAAAAATCTTCAATTACCGGGCTGACTTCTAGCGAGGCAAAGCTCGTTTGTCGTTTGCCGTTTGCGTTGAAGGGGGAAATTCTAACTAGCCGATGAACTCCTCTTTCAGCCTTTGCGTAGCCAAAGGCATATTTACCCGAAATCTTAATTGTGGCGGATTTTATGCCCGCTTCTTCGCCGTCAGATTTTTCGAGTAATTCAACTTTCCATTTTTGGTCCTCTGCCCAGCGAATATACATTCGCAAAAGCATGTTTGCCCAGTCTTGGGCGTCTGTTCCGCCGGCTCCAGCATTTACGGTAAGGATAGCGTCATTTTTGTCATATTCGCCGCCGAGTTTCTTTTGTATTTCGAACTTTTCTAGCTCATTTTCAAGTTGTTGTACTATCGAGGAAGCCTCTTTTAAGTACTCTGAAGTGTTATCCGACGCGCAAATTTCAAGCAAGTCCGCCACATCCTCGCAAAGCGAGTCCCAGTTGTCGAGCATTAAAATCGTTTCTTTTAGATAATTAAGCTCTTGGGAATTTTTTGCTGCGACTTCAGGATTTGACCAAATTTCTTCTTTTTGGAGTGAAGTTTCAAGTGTTTTGACTTGTGATTTTAAATCAGCGTAGTCAAAGACACTCCTTCGCGGATTTCAAGCGTGCATAAATGGCGCAAAGCCGCTGTTTAAGTTCAATTAGCACTTTTTCTTGTCTCCCGCAATTTCGCTATCTAGTCTTAGGAAAACAGGTGAAATTTTTGATTTTTCTGTAATTTTACCTTGTTTCATTTCGCCCCATTTAAGGTCGTCAAGTTTAAAATCAACCGCTTTGCCATCTAGGCTTAGTTGTTCCCAAATTTTTTGAGAAATATTGGGGCAATAAGGCGCCAGTAAAACGGCGATAAACCGCATTGTCTCAAGAACATTGTACATAACCTTTGCGCATTCATCATTTTTGCCTTCTTTAGCCAATGTCCATGGAGCAGTGTCGTTTACATATTTATTAGCTGTATCTGCAAGATTAACAATGCTTTGAGCTGCTTCTGCAATTTCAAACTTGTCAAATTTCGATTTTACTTCTTTTACGGTTTCTTCGGCAGCAGACTTTAAATCATCAGAAACAAAGCTTTCATCAATATTTCCGTCAAAATATTTTACAAGCATGTTTAATGTACGGTTTAAAAGGTTTCCGATATTATTTGCAATGTGCGCGTTGACTTTTTCTTTAAAATCATCATCTGAATAATTTCCGTCTTTACCCATTGGGGCTGCTGTTACCATAAAATAGCGGAACACGTCTGGGTATTCTAGCGCAAACTCATCCATCACGGATTTTGAAGAAATTACGTTGCCGAGTGATTTTGACATCTTGGTTTCGTCAATCGTAATCCAGCCATGTGCAAGTAGGTTTTTAGGAAGCTCAATGCCAAGCGCCATAAGGATTGCAATCCAGTATATAGAGTGAAATTTGAGAATATCCTTGCCTATAACTTGAGCATTAGCTGGCCAGTATTTTTTGAATTGTTCGGAAGGCGTTTCGGTGTCATATCCGAGCGCAGTTATGTAGTTTGAAAGCGCATCAATCCAAACGTAAATAACTTGTGAATCGTCGCCCAGAACAGGAATTCCCCAGGAAACAGAATCAATCGAACGCGAAACTGAAATATCTTCAATATTTTCAAGTTGATTTAAAACTTCTGCACGCCTGAAATCAGGACGAATAAAGTTTGTTTCGTCGTTTTTAATTAATTCAATAATTTTATCTTTGTATTTTGTAAGTTTGAAAAAATAATTTTCTTCAGTAATTTCTTCGGGTTTTTTCTTGTGGTCTGGGCAACAACCATTTTCGTCCAAGTCACGTGGATTTAGGAAACTTTCGCACCCAGCGCAGTAAAGCCCAGTGTAAGAATGTTTGTAAATATCTCCATTATCTAATAGTTTTTTAAAAATTTTTTGAACCGTGGCTTTGTGTTGTGGATTTGTTGTTCTAATTAATTGGTTGTAGTTTATTTCGAGTTCTTTCCAGTTTTGGACAAACTTAGCAGCATTTTCATCACACATTTGCTGTGGCGTAATTCCTTTTTCTGCTGCTGTTTTTTGAATTTTTACACCGTGTTCATCGGTACCGGTTAGAAAATAAACATCTTCGCCGCGTTGTTTTCTGTGGCGGGCAATTACGTCTGTTAATATTTTTTCGTAAGCGTGTCCGATGTGCGGAGCGCCGTTTACGTAATCAATTGCGGTTGTTAAATAAAATTTTTTCATTTCATATCCTTACACTAATTCCGATAAAAAGATTATAGCAAAAAAAAATAATTTGATTAAATTATTTGCAATGTTTTGCGTCTTGAATTACAATATTAACAAGTGAGAGGAGCGTATTTTGTATAAATTTGATTTTGAACTTGATGATTTTCAGCAAGAGGCTGTATTTCATATTGATAACGGTAAAAGCGTTGTGGTTTGTGCTCCAACTGGTGCGGGCAAAACTTGTATTGCAGAGCACGCAATACATAGAGCGCTTGAAAATAACAAGAGGATTTTTTATACAACGCCGCTGAAAGCACTGTCAAATCAAAAATACGGTGATTTTTCGCGTAAATACGGTGCTGACAAAGTAGGATTGCTAACTGGTGATACGTCAGTTAATCGTGATGGGCAGATTGTTGTAATGACGACAGAAGTTTTCAGAAATATGCTCTATGGAACAAATTTTGGCTCTGTTACAGACAATCTTAGAGATGTTCAGTATGTTGTGCTTGATGAAGTTCATTATATGAATGATGAGCAGCGCGGTACGGTCTGGGAAGAAAGTATAATTTACTGTCCGACAAATATTCAGATTATTGCGCTTTCGGCTACGGTTGCAAATTCACAAGCCTTGACGGATTGGATTAATACAGTTCATTCCCAAACTGAGCTTGTTTATACTGATTTTAGACCTGTTCCGCTTAGATATTTCTATTTTGACTCGTCTCAGCCGAATGATGTTTTGCCGCTGTTAACCCCAAGTGGGCAACTAAATCGTAAAATTCGTCCAGAAAAGCATTCGTACGGCAAACACGGAAGAAAGCAGCCTCAGCGCTCAGTTGTTAAAGATGTTATAAATGCTTTGCATAAACGCGATATGCTTCCGGCTATATATTTTACTTTTTCACGCAAAAAATGTGACGAGCAAATGGACAAGTGTTGCGATTTGTATCTCGTGTCACGTCAGGAGCGCGCGCAAATTGAAGAAATTATTAATGAATATTTGATTGACAACCCATATTTGGCTGAAAACAAACATATTGAGTACTTAAAATGTGGTGTTGCGTCGCATCATGCCGGACTTTTGCCGGGGTGGAAAGTGCTTGTCGAAAAATTATTTCAAAAAGGGCTTATAAAAGTTGTTTTTGCGACGGAAACCCTTGCTGCGGGGATAAACATGCCGGCTCGCTCAACGGTAATTAGCTCAATTAGCAAGCGAACCGATAATGGGCACAGAACGCTTACTGCTAGTGAGTTTTTACAAATGTCAGGGCGTGCTGGACGACGAGGAATGGACGAAGTTGGATATGTTACAGTTGTCGGCTCTCAATTTGAGTCGCCCGAGGAGGTTGCAGAGCTAGTTTTGAGTGATGCAAACCCATTAGAAAGCCGTTTTTCGCCAGGGTATTCAATGGTAATAAATCTTTTGCAAAGGTTTACACAAGAACAGGCAAAAGAGCTTATCCTAAAGAGTTTTGGCTATTTTACTTCGACAGAAAGAATGAAAGGGTTGATTGCTTTACAACTTGATTCGCAGGCAAAAGTTACTTCTTACGCTGAGTTTAAGTGCTTTTCGGGGCTAACAACGGATGATTTACTTGCGTATAACAAACATCGCGATATTTACGTTGAGCACAAAAAGGTGTTAAAAACCCTGAACAAACAGCTTAAAAATAAAAACGCTTATTCGCAAGAGCACGAAGAATTTAGGCAAAAAGTTAAGAGTATGTGTGCTGAAATGAACGCTTGTCCATGTAATACGTGCCGCGTTTACAAAAAACACATGAAAAATGTTGTTTTAATGGAACGGGAACAAAAGAAATTACGAGAAATTGAGCGTACGATTTCTAAGCAAAAAGATATTTACTGGAATAAGTTTATGTCACATAAGGGTGTTTTGGAAAAACTTGGTTATATAGAAGATAATTTCCCGAACGAGAAAGGCATTGTAGTGGCTATGTTGCGAACGGAAAACGAGCTTTACATGGCAGAAATTGTGCAAAGTGGTGTTCTGGATAAGCTTTCTCCGGCTGAGCTTGCGTCTGTTATTTGTGCGGTAAATACGGAAGATATGCGCGCAGAAATGTACGCAAAACTTCCTGTCGGGCAAAATGTAAAACGCGCCTTGGGCAGAATTAAGGAAATTCGCCGAAAGCTTGCTATAATTCAGCGTGATTTCGATATTGAGTCTCCAATGTACATAAATTCTTTTTACTCGCCGTTAATTGAGCAGTGGATAATTGATGGAGATTGGCAAAAAGTTGTAGAAAATGTTGAAATGGGCGAAGGTGATATTGTGCGCTCGTTCAAGCGAACTGTGGATATTTTAAGGCAGATTACAATTCTTCCAAATATTAATCCTGAGCTGGCGGACAAAGCGCGGGAAGCAATTGACGCGATTATGAAAGAGCCGATTAACGTGGATTAGGCAAGATTCACCCGCGTCCAGCGGGTTTTCAACCAGGAACACTGTAGAATTAAAGTCCGTCGGGCTAGGATTCCCCCGCAGTAGCGGGCTTTCCACTAGGAACACTGTAGAATTAAAGTCCGTCGGGCTAGGATTCCCCCGCAGTGGCGGGTTTTCCACCAGGGCAACTGTAGAATTAAAGTCCGTCGGGCTAGGATTCTCCTGCGTCCATCTCCCACGTCATTCTGAGGGAAAGCACCAAATGGCGCTATATACAAGGATTTCGACCGACCGAAGAATCTACGTGACGCCTCAGCAATGATTTGTAACTTGAGCAAGTTCAAAAAATTCTTGACTGAGCGCGACTGAGATTCTTCGGGCGGAAAGCAATTATAGCTTGTGTTTTGCCAATTAAAGCTTAATTCCTCAGAATAACCCGAAAATTTTTACCACTTTTTCACCGGATAATCGTCCGGTATTTTCCAGCCGTTTTGTTGCAGT
>CAZVBZ010000045.1:0-12273 GCA_964626145.1 uncultured Muribaculaceae bacterium
ATACAAAAAAATTTACTTTTAAAGACGTAAAAAACGTTTTTAGCTCGCTTTTAATGCACCCCCCCTACTGCCACAAGGGTTTCCAGGGTTTTAACTAAAAGCAAAAAACATGGTTGGACTCTTGCAGAAACGTTAATTACTTTAACAATTATTGGAGTAATAGCTGCAATGACAGTGCCCAATTTAATGAGCAATTTTAGAAAATCGCAAACCGAGACAGGAATAAGGGTTGCTTATAAAATTTTAAACGATGCACTGATGATGCCAGTTGTAACAGGCAAAGCGCCTAATATGTCTGCAATGATAATAGCTTCAAACACCGCACCTGATTTAACCGACGATTTTGGCTCAATAATTAACCATTTTGCAACAAATTATCTTGTTCCGTATTTAAAAGTTGCAAAAACATGTGAATATGGAATAAAGGATACTACCTGCGGAATACTCTATCCGAGCAAGACAATTGATGGAACTCGCATCCCCAATATGGGAATGTATAACCCTTATCAAAAATACAGAATTCAACTCACAAATGGTATGGAAATTGGGGTTGGTAAGTATACAAATGGAGCTGATGACGGATTTTCATTTTTAGTAGACATTAATGGTAAAAGTGGTCCAAATAGGCTGGCGTATGACCAATTTTATTTTGTAATAGCTGCAGGGGCTTGTAGCGGTAATCAATATTATTGCGATAAACACAATTTAATACGTGGAGGATTTCCTTATAGATGCCGGACTTCTGATTACGAGTTTGAAGAAAGCATAAATAAGTGCATTAATAAGACGGATTCAACAGGTTGTGCCGCGTTGCTGCAGCAAAACGGCTGGAAGATACCGGATAATTATCCGGTGAAAAAGTGGTAAACAATCAATGAGTCATTCTTGTATATGTTACGTAATTCGATGACAAAAAAGGGCGAAATCCTTGTGTATAGTGTCATTTGGCGCTTTCTCTCAGAATACCCAAGGAGAGCGACGAACGAAAGAACAGTGTTACTGCGTATTCCACACCTTTAGCCACTCGGCAAAACCACGTACTAGAATTACTCGTAATTATTCCACAATCATCGAATCAACGCGAATATCCGCTGGCAGCTTTCTTCTTCCGTTTAAGAAAGCAAGTTCCAAAACAAATGCAGTGGCAACTATGTTTGCGCCAAGTCTGCGAACAAGATTGCAAGCAGCATTTGCCGTTCCGCCAGTCGCAAGCAAATCATCAATAATAACAACATTTTTGCCTGGCTCAATAGCGTCCGCATGTATCTCCAAACTATCTGTTCCATATTCAAGTTCATAAGTCTCTGAAATCGTTTTGGCGGGTAATTTTCCAGGTTTTCTAATAACAACAAAGCCACAGCCCAACTTCGCCGCCAACGTTGCTCCAAATATAAACCCTCGAGCCTCCATTCCGGCAACATAATCAATCTTTTTATCTTTATAAAGATTAGAAAAATAATCTATTACTGCCGCAAAAGCATCTTTGTCGCGAATCACGGTTGTTATATCCTTAAATATTATGCCCGGTTTTGGAAAATCAGGAATACTCCGGAATTTTGAAAGTACAAGCTCTTGTTGTGTTTGTGTTTGCATTATTTTCTCCTCATAATTAATAGTTATAATCTTTGATAAGCTTCGAAATCCAGCCCTGCACGGTTAGAAGCTCATACGGTTTTGGCAAATAAATATCCGCCCCTGCGCACATAATTTCATCTTTATTGTGCGTATTTGACGTCAAAATAACTCGAGTTCCAGACAACGCTCGCGCTGCTTTTATACTTCTACATAATTCAAGCCCCTCGCGCTTTTCCAAATTTCCGACATCCAAAAGAACAACTGCTGGCGGTTTTTCTCGTAATTTTTCCAGTGTTTCCGGCGACAAATCGTAGCATTCTGCGTTATATCCTTGTATTTGGGCAGTTGTCTGGAGTAAAAAGCGCAAAGACTCGTCAGGCTCAATTATTGCCACAAAGTCGTTGTAGTGTTCTTTTTCGACACACTCGTTACCCGGGAAACGCACTCTATCTACTGCGTAAGCAGATTTTTTTTGTTTTCTCGTTAATTTTAAAGTTTCAAACAAATCAGCCAATAGTGGTCTTATGTCATAATATTTTTTTTGCCCCGCCTCAACAATTGCGATTTTGGTTCGAACAATACCAACTTTTTGTTCACTTGCATTATCGTTTTTGCAGAGAATATAATGATTTTTGGCATCTTTTTCTGAATAAAACTTCTCAGCCACAGTATCAAACGCAAAAACGAGGTAAGACGCGACTTTTTCTGCTTTTTCTTGTTTGGTAATAACCAAAAACTCACCAGAGGAAAGCTCGCCAAGAAAATCGTCAGAAGAAAGAGAAGAACTGATAATCGCAGCATAAGTTTGAAGCATTTTTTCTGCCGCAAGCATGCCATAAACCTCTTTGTAGGGTTCAAAATTATCCAGCGTTATTAACATAATCGCATAGGCTTTCGCCTCACTTATCGCGCGTTTCAACACAACAAGCGACAACTTATTTGCATAAAAATTGGTAATAGCAGACGCATTCGTCTCTATAATTCGTCTAAAATGCGCTTTAATTCTTGCTTTTAACTCGTCTGACTGTATTGGCTCTGACAAATAATCATCTGCGCCATTTTCGAGTGCGTGCAATTTATCTTCCATCAAATCCGATTTTGAAATGTAAACAATTGTTGGACGATAATTTTGAGCAAAGACTTTAATCTTTTGAGTTATGTCCGAAAATTCACTATCAAAACTTTCTGAAACGAGTATCAAATCCGGTGAATAACGCAATATAACTTCAAAAGCGCTCTCAGTATCCGAATGCAAAAAAACTTTTGAAACAAGTTTTTCACAAATTTTCTTGTATTTCGTACCAAGTTCACGGCGCTTGTCCAAAATAAGCATTGCGGTTTTAATCATTTTCATGTCTCCACTTCGATTCGTTCAAAAGTTTATTTTGCGCCATTTTTTCAGTTGTTGCAATCGGGAAAATCAAGGTAAAAACCGTATGCTCGTTTTCACTTTCAACGAGAATTTCACCATTCATTTTTTCTACTATATGACTAGCGAGATAAAGCCCCATGCCACTTCCTTGTGTAAGTCTTGTCATTGGATTGTCAAGCCGAGAGAACTTTTGAAAAATCTTTTTTTTATCTGCGGGCGCAATCGTTACCCCCTCATTTGCAACCGCAATAGACACTTTGTCCGCACCAAAACATTCAACAAAAATCATAATTTCAGAATTTTCAAATGAATATTTGCAAGCATTTTCGATAATATTTAATAAAACTTGCTCCAACTTTTCATCGTCGGCAAGGATTTCTGGCAAGTTTTTACACGGTTTTACGACAACTGTTTTTCGCGGATATTTCTGCTTTATCATGCTAAGCGTTTTTTCGATTGATGAAAGAATTTCTACCGGTTTTAGTACATAAATTTCTTCTCCAGTGCTTTGCACAGACGCTGCAAGAAGATTTTCAACAAGATTAATAAGTCTATTTGACTGTTCTTTTATAATATTCAAAAATTTTAACTGTTGCTCATCACTAAGCTTTCCCCTAGACGAAATCAAAGTATCGGCAAAACCGCGAATACTAGTAAGTGGCGTCCGAAGTTCATGACTCACCGTAGAAATAAAATCAAGCCGCATTTGCTCCAGGTTATTTTGTTTTTTCGATAACTCATCCATGCTTTATATTATAACACCGTAAGCACAACTACGCCACATATATAAAGCAGAAAGTTGTCTTTTGACTTTACTCGCGTAAAAGTGTAAAATATAAACAAGGAAGAACCTATGGGCGACGAAGATAAACAGTTTGATGCCACGCCCCAAAAGCTTAAAAAAGCACGCGAACAGGGGCAAGTGGTTAAGTCAAAAGATTTTTCAATGGCACTTGCAATTCTCGTAATGTGGATTGCAATTTTTCAGTTTGCACCCTTTATTTGGCATCAAATTGAAGGACTGTTTATAACCCTATATGAACAAATTCCAAATCGTACCATTGAAGAAATCGGTTTCATGACCATATTATTTAGAACTGTTTTGCCAACAGTTTGTATTCTTGCACCACTACTATTTTTGGCGGCAATAGTTGCAATCGCAGGGGATATAATTCAAGTAGGTCCACTTTTTACAATGACGCCGTTAGAGCCTAAGTTTGACAAACTTAACCCAACAAAATACTTCAAAAATCTTATGAGCATGAAAACCCTTTTTGAGCTTGTAAAAAACATTGTCAAAGTAATTTTGTTAGGATTAATAGGCTACATGGTTTACAAATCACACTTTCCGGCTGTTTTGATGCTAGCCTCAATCGACAACAACTTTGCGGTTATGATTGAGTTTGGCAAACTCATTTTGGATTTTATTACAAAAGCCGGAATCGCCTTCTTGATTATCGCCGCAGCTGATTATGGCGTTACAAAATGGAAATTTTTACAAGACCAAAAAATGTCCTTCAAAGAAATTAAAGACGAATACAAAAACTCCGAAGGTGACCCACACGTAAAAGCCGCACTCAGACAGCGACGCCAACAAATGATGCAGCAAGGCATGATGGACGCAGTGCCCGAATCTGATTTTGTCGTTACAAACCCGACGCATGTTGCCTGCGCGCTAAAATACAATCAAGATGAAATGGAAGCGCCAAAACTTGTGGCAAAAGGCACCGAGCTTTTTGCAAAAAAAATTATAGAAATTGCCCGAGAAAACATGGTTCCTGTCATAGAAAACCCTCCGGTTGCACGAGCCATTTTTCGCCTTGTTGAGGTAAACTCATATATACCAGCAGATTTATACAAGGCGGTCGCAGAAATCTTGCTTTTTGTATACAATTTGCGTAAAAATCAAAATCCTAGTACAATACAGAACAGGGATAAGAATTAATGGATCCATCCGTGCAATCGAGAACAAAACAATATATTTCAATAATAGAAAAGGTTTCCAAGGTTGAACAAAGACGAATTCCGTCACACATGGTCGAGTTTGAAGAATTGGTAAGCATTGGTATTATTGCAGTTCAAGCGCTTATAAAAAACAAGTCCGAAGAACAACTTAAGCACTACAACGACTCATATATTGCAACCGCCGTAAGATGGGCAATACGTAATGAATTACGAAATCGTTACAAATGGTACTCGCTTAAGCATGCCAAAGCCACTGATGACGAACTAGGGGAAAGCTCTGATTTAGAAATCACCCCAAACAAAGTCAGAGAAGCAGTTTACGAAACAATTCTTTCTATCGACAGTATTGCAGCTGCAAACTCAGACAACGATTCCCCATTCGATTTTATAAAAGACACCGGCGCACTTCCTGACGAAAAAGCAGAGCTGACCGAACTTGGACGCGTTATTCGAGAAGCAATCTCAAAATTACCGCCAAAAGATAGAACAGTTGTTGAATATCGTTTTTACAGGAACATGCAAGTTAAAGAAATTGCCCAACAGATTGGACTTTCATCTTCAAGAGTTACTAGAATTGTACAATCTTCGCTAAACATTGTACGCGAATACCTTGAAAAACGCGGAATTGAATACCAGTAAACTACTAGCCTCGTTATATAAACAGGCAAAACACTAATTAATATTTGTTCTTGCAAGGAGATATAATGAAAATAATAGTCTGCATCAAACAAGTTGTTGATACAAACGACATTAAATGGACGAAAAATAACACTATTGACCGAGAAAATGCCGAAAGTATTGTAAACCCATGCGACATGCTCGCTATTGAAACAGCCCTTCGCATAAAGGAAGCCCAAAGCGATAATTCTACAATAACAGTCATCTCAATGGGTCCTCAACAAGCTATAAACGCACTAAAAACGGCAATTGCACTTGGTTGCGACGAGGCTATTCTACTAAGTGATAAAAAATTTTCTGGAGCCGATACAGTGGCAACTAGTCGCACACTAAGCTCTGCTATAAAGCATATTTGCCCAGATTTTGACCTGGTTATTTGCGGACAGTTTGCCGCTGACGGAGACACCGCACAAACAGGACCTAGCATTGCTCAAAAATTAGGGATTGAACAAATTACTTGCGTCACCGAACCAATCTTGACATCAGAAGTTCCACAAAATGCAATCAGAGTAATAAGGAAAGCTGATGAAGCAATAGAAGTAGTTGAAACGCCTTTGCCGGCATTGATTTGCGTGGGAGAATGCCCCTATGAAGCTAGAGATGTTAAAATTAACGGCTACATTCATGCACAAGATTACGACGTAAAAGTATTAAATGCTGACGCATTAGGCTTGTCGAGAGAAGAAATTGGGATAAAAGGCTCGCCCACTTGGGTTGCACGCGCATTTAGGGCGGTTTCAACTCGCAAAAATGAAATTATAAAACCTCTATCTACTCCCGAAACGATTGAATTCCTCAACAAAGCGGTATTCGAGGTTAATAGCTCCTTTGAAAGCGAGGCGCTTAATGACAAATAATAATCTCAACAATACAACTCGGGCACAAAACAATACGGAAAAGCCAACAGGAATACTTATTTGGGGTGAAAAAAAGTTAAACGGAGAACTCTCGCCAGTTGTGTTTGAACTTGCAACACAAGCAAACTTACTTGCGCAAAAGCTAAACAACTGCGCCATTACAGTAATAACAGCCGGAAACAACACAAATATTGACGCTTTTAAACATGAACTTTCGAAATATGGAGTAAATGAACTTGTTGTAATTAAACACGAAGGCTTAAACGATTACGACACAAGCTGCTATAGTTCTGCTCTTTTACAGTACATAAAAAATACACCCAAAGAAATATTTTTAATTGGAGCAACAAGGCAAGGACGAGAACTTGCGCCGCAAATTTCTTCCGCATTAAACACTGGCTTAACAGCTGATTGCACCGGGCTGGAAATCAACGAAGATGGCAATCTTGCCGCCACGCGTCCAACATTTGGCGGTGAACTTATGGCAACAATTATGTGCAAAACTTATCCACAAATGGCGACGGTGCGCCCGCGAGTTTTTGAAGCGGTACCGGTTGAACAGCCCACGGACATTCGTTATACAGAATATTTTCCCCCCAATTTACCTGAACAAATAAAAAAAATTATTAAAAGCATTCCACTTGCTAAAGGAAACGACAAACTTGGAAATGCTAAAATTGTTGTAGCTGGTGGCAAAGGGCTTAAAGATAAAGAAACCTTTGACAAGCTCTATAAACTTGCAGAACTTTTAGGCGGTGAAGTTGGCGCAAGCCGAAAAGCAGTAGACGCCAGACTTGCGCCGCATGAAATACAAATTGGACAAACAGGACGAACAATTGCGCCCGAACTTTATATTGCATTCGGTATTTCTGGAGCGGTTCAGCACTGTGTGGGGGTTTCTGGCGCTAAAAAAATCATTGCGATTAATTCTGACCCAACAGCGCCAATTTGCACTGCTGCAGATGCATTAATTGTTGCCGATGCGGCAAATACCATCGATTGCTGGATTGAAAATTTATCACAACAAAAAACCGGAGAATAATCTCCGGCTTTAAAACTAAATTTTCAGCAAGGCTAAATTCTACTATGCCATACTCCGCCTTGTCTATCTCTAACAGCATCGTAACAAGACCAAAATCTAAAAATTCCAGTCAAACCCAAAAGAGCATGCGTTACAACTTTATCTGTTTGTTGGTCGTTAACCATTTGACCTAATCCGGGCCATATTATCAAAGACAATGCACCAGCACCAATTGATCTACCGCTAACTTTTCCGTCAGTTCCGTGAGTTCTAGCAAAAACAGCCATCGGCGCAGATGAAAGCATTACTCCAACAAGTAACAAAAGTACAATCTTTTTCATTTTCTCACCCTCATTAACTAATAATACGATAAAAGGGCGGATTTCCCGCCCTAAAAATATATGTCTTAAACTCGTCTTTTACGAGCAGCTTCAGACTTACGTTTTCTTTTTACGCTAGGTTTTTCATAGCGTTCACGGCGTTTGATTTCTGAAAGAATACCTGCTTTTTGGATTTTTTTCTTAAATCTGCGAAGTGCGCTTTCAATATTTTCGTTTTCGCCAACTCTTACTTCTGCCATTGTGTTTTCACCACCTTTAAGCTTCCCTATTTTTAAATGTATACTAACACGAAGAAATTAGTATTTCAAGCCTGTTTACAGGTATCAGCAAATTGAGTTAAGTTTTGTTACGATTTCACACTCAATTTTTTTACATAAAATGAACAAACTAACGGAACAAATGAAATTAAGACTAGCAATGTTGGAATGCCCAAGAACTCAGCCATAACGCCAGTAAATGGGAGTAAAATACCAACAATGCCCCAGGACAAGCCGCCAATAAACCCAGAAACAAGTCCCCGATACTGAGGTACAGCATTTTGCGCCATTACCATATTTATCGGAATAGCTAGCAACGCAAAAAATCCAACCAAAACAACTGCAACATAAGAAATTACGGGCGCTGCGGCATAACTCAACAAAAAGACAATTGCCAGTGGCAATATTGTTAGCATCGAAAGATAAAATACCATTGCTGCACCGACTTTGCGCTCAAAAACTGAACTTACTATCGTTGCAATTGCGCCAGCCAACACAAAAAGAAATATCAAAAAACCGATTTTAGATACAGAATATCCCATTTTTTGCCACAAAAACGGTAAAAACACGCAAAACGAACTTACCGTAAGACATTTTGCCACAGATATCGCAAATAAAATCTGTAAATCTTTCACCGAAAAACTTTCTTTGACCGCTTTAAAAAACGACAATAAAAAATCAGGTTTTAAAACTTGCACCTTAAAATTATCAAAACTATTGCTATCAGAAGATTTAGGAACAAACTTCAACATCAAAAGCGCAACAACAACGCCATAAACAGCAAGCACAGGCATTTTTTCCAACCCGAAATGCTCTACAGCAAACGACGAAATCAATGGTCCAGCCGAAAACCCAGCCGTTCCTCCCGCAAGAAATACTGCCATTGCTTTTGTCGGATTTTTTTGTGCAAACTGCTTTACAAATCCAGTTGCTTGCGGATGATAAAAAGCAACGCCCATGCTCCCGAGCGCCAAACACAATCCCAACGTGCAAATGCCAGTTGCCGCACCCGTAACAGACAAAAATATTGCCGCAATTATTAATCCCCACACGATAAAAAAGCGTTTCTTCAAAATATCTGCCGCGTATCCAAAAAGCGGCTGTATTATAGAAGAACAAAGATGAGAAATACTA
Source organism: uncultured Muribaculaceae bacterium (assembly GCA_964626145.1). GTDB lineage: Bacteria > Cyanobacteriota > Vampirovibrionia > Gastranaerophilales > Gastranaerophilaceae > RGIG2134. The sequence continues at coordinate 9,201 of CAZVBZ010000045.1, forward strand.
ATAAGCGTTGTTGCCAATGTAAGCGCAATTCCGAGTTTTGTAGCAATAAAGGGCATAATCGGGTTTATAAAAGCTGAATAAGAATCAACGCTAAAATGCCCCAAACTCAACGTCCAAACAGCTTTATCTTCATCATTCATATTTTTAACTTTATCAACAAATTGCATTTTTATTTTTTCATTAAAAATTTTTTTTAACATATTCCCTCCAATAGCAACAAATTATCATGAAAACAGAAAGCTTGAAAGCAAAAATTGCCCACGGCAAGCCAGCATGTTATAATAAGCGGGGAGGGTGAAATGAGTAAATATGATTTTTTAACCATAGGCAGCGCAACACTTGATATATTTGTTGAAACGCCTGATGCGCGTATCGTTTCAGTATCAGCACCAGATAACAAAAATGAATTTATGTCTTTTCCGTACGGCTCAAAACTTGATATAGAAAATTTTGCATTTGAAATCGGTGGCGGCGCGCTCAATACCGCAATAAATTTTAAAAATTTAGGCTTTGAAACAGCTACCATTATAAAAATCGGTACAGACCCAATGGCTAAAGCTATTTGGGCTAAAGCAGAAAACGCAAAGATTGAAACAAAACACATAATCTGCTCAAAAACCGAAAAATCAGGTCTGTCAGTCATCCTGACTAGTTTTCAAGGCGATAGAACAGTGCTTGCCCACCGCGGAACTAACGCCACGCTACAAACCAGCGAAATTGATTTTGATGCAATAAAAAGAACAAAATGGCTGTATCTCGCCCCGCTCAACGGCGATAGCACAAAAGCTTTGGATAAAATAGCACAGTTTGCACAAGAACATGGCGTAAATTTGGCAATAAATTTAGGAACATCAAGTATTAAAAAATGTAAAGACCGGCTCCCGGCAATACTTCGCACCGCAGAAGTTGTGATTATGAATAGAGAAGAAGCTCAAATGCTTACAGGCTTGTCTATTCGCCCCGATTCGGCGAAAGAGACGTTCTCGCAATACTTTATTCACCCGGATATCATTAAAATTTTGAATGAATTAAAATCACTTACACGCGGAATTATTGTTGTAACGGACGGTAAACAAGGTGTTTATGCGCATGACCGCAAAAAATATTACAAGTGCAGTGAATTTCCGGCAAAACCAGTTTCAACCCTTGGTGCTGGAGATGCTTTTGCGTCAACATTTACAGCTGTTTACAGCCAACACAAAGATATAGAAAAAGCACTAAAATTTGCTTCCGTAAACGCAGCCTCCGTCGTAGAACATTTTGGAGCGCAAAAAGGTTTTCTAACATTTGACGAAATTTCCGCCAGATTAAACCAGCACCCTGAATTTATAGTGAAGGAAGGAGAATAAATGCTTGAACTGTTTGGAATAGAGCACCCACCAGTCATCTTATTTATTGTATTTGGAATAGGAATTTGCTTCATATTTCGTCATTGGCTAATAGCAACAGGTAAATTTCCAACTTTATCGAATTTTTTTCCAAATGCACTCTGGGTCTATATATTAACTGTTGTTTTAGTGTTTTTTGTAAATAAAGCTACCTTACCATTACTTTATAGCATACCATTAATAACTGGATTTGCATACACAATGCTCAGTCCGGCAGAACCTATAGAACGCTTTACCGCTGAAGATTTCTTCCACCCTCAAGCCTACTTAAACGAGCTCTTTCACCAAATTTTAGACGGATTATCGCGCTTAATTCTAGTAATTTTAGGTATATTTTCTGGAGTCGCACTTGGAAAAATCATTTAGTTTTAAAAAGCGAATTATATTTGTCGGAATGCCCGACACTGCTTACACAACGCTTTATTATCTACATCAAGCCTGCGTAAACATTGTTGCAGTAGTTCCGCCCCCATTAACACATCCCGCGGGAAAACCATTTGCAGAATACGCAAAAAAAATGGGATATAACGTAATTATGCCCGAAAACTCAGTTAAAGAACCGGATTTTATAGCAAAACTCCAGTTTCTCAATGCAGATTTGGGGGTTGTAACAAGTTATTCAGAAAAATTTCCTCCAGAACTCTTAAAAACTACCAAAGACGGATTTGTCAACGCGCATCCCTCTCTTTTGCCGGAATACAGAGGCGCTAACCCTTATTCACATGTTATTTTAAACGGAGAAACAACCACTGGGGTAACGTTGCACAGGATGGATGAAAATTTTGATACCGGCAATATTCTACTTCAATATCCAGTAGAAATTATGCAAAATGAAACAATGGGAACACTTTTCAACAAACTTAATCGACTGAGCGGAGAGCTGCTTATTCAGTTAATTCTAACATACGAAACGCAAGGCTTGCCGGAAGGCATAAAACAATCCGACTTAAAGAAACCAACAAGCTCATCTCCTAAAATCCAGCCAGACAGCCGGGATACAGCTATTTGCTGGAACAAAACCGCACAAGAAATTGAACGATTTATTAGAGGCTTAAACCCATTTTTACCAGCTGGAACATCATTCAAAGGCGTCTCTCTAAAAATTTTTACAGCAGAGGCAAGCAAACACCGGTCCAAACTAGCCCCCGGCTCAATTTGCGCAACCGGAAACACACTTGACGTCGCAACCGGAGCCGGAATACTAAAAATACGCTCACTACAGTTTGGAAACTATTTTATTGGAGACGCAAAAGACTTCATCGACAGAATACAAGTACAAATTGGCGAAAAAATGGGAAGTCCCAAATAAGACATCCCATTTCAACAATTCAGTTAATTATGATATTTTGCCTTTTAAAAATTCAGTAAGATCTGTTTTTGTACCTTTGTAAAAATCGCTGCTTTCTATAAACTCAGTAGCTTGACCATTTTCGCAACGAATAATTATAGGTAATGTTGTGCTTTGTGTCTTTTTATCTAAACCTGCTTCTTTGGCAATACTCCAAAAGAGAGAATTTTCATCTTGACAATTTAATTTGTAGAAATTTGCATTGTCAATGCTTTGATATGCTTCTTCGTAAGCAGGGCTTGCGTTTTTACATCTACTGCAAGGTGGTTGCCAAACGTAAATAAACGATGTACCTTGGTCATCTCTTAATGTATCAAGATTAGCTTCTGTTAATGCG
>CAZVBZ010000046.1:0-10574 GCA_964626145.1 uncultured Muribaculaceae bacterium
GCTAAAAACGTTTTTTGCGTCTTTAAAAGTAAAATTTTTTGTATGCATTACTACGACCTCATAAATTTTTCTAACATTCTATATTATTCAATTTTATCAAAAAATGATAAGATTTTCAAGTGCAGTCTAAATGAATTCCCGCTCATTTTCCACGTCATTCTGAGGGAAAGCGCTAAATGGTGCTACACGTAAGGGTTTTGACCGACCGAAGAATCTGCGTGAGGTCTTAGCAAAAATTTGTAAATTCTTGCTTACTCGCGACCGAGATTCTTTGGGTGAAAAGCAATTATAGCTTGCATTTTGCCGATTAAAGCTAAAATCCCTCAGAATGACGCGAAAATTTATGGACATAGGTGAATCCTAGTCAGGCGTGAGGTCTCCGCCGAGATGTTCCTGGTGGAAAACCCGCCACTGCGGGTGAAGCTTAGCCCGACGGACTTTAATTCTATAATGTTCCTGGTTGAAAGCCCGCTGGACGCGGGTGAATCCTAGCCAGGCGGACTTTAATTCTATAATGTTCCTGGTTGAAAGCCCGCTGGACGCGGGGAATCCTAGCCAGGCGCGAGGTCTCCGCCAAAGGGGTCCTGGTTGAGAGTTTGTAAAATTATAATGAGACCTCGGCAAAATCTCAGAATATGTTCAAGTGGCATTATTGTGTAGTGTTTTAGGCGCTAACAATAGAATTAATAATATTAATAAATGTAAACATTTATATAACATTTAACAATAATTTTTGTTTACGTGTTTTATGACATATAAAAAACTATCCGTATACTTTTTGAAAGTTAAAAATAAACAAGATTTTATAAGAAAGTTAAAAATGTCTATTTCTCCAGTAAATTTAAATTATAAAAGTAATTATATTCAGAATAAAAATACAGCCGCCTCAAAAATAAATTTTAAAGGTAACTTTACAGTTATATTGAAAGAAAGTGGTTTGAAGCAATGTACTTATAAAATCGATAAAAAGTTGTATGAAACTTTAAAAAAGTGTTTAGAATCGTTTCGTTCGGTAAAAACGCAGCCTAAAAAAATTAGATGCTTGGAAACAGGAAGAATTTTTGACTCAGCAAATGATGCGAGCAACTGGCTTAGAGAAACCCATAATATATTTGGCAATCCAATTAGTATAAAACAAGCTTGTAAAGGAAAACAAGATACATCTGGTGGCTATCATTGGAAGTTCGTTGAAACAAATTAGGTCGCGGTCGTCTTTAGTTAAGAAATAAGCCTTGTATTTTGGTGTTGCGTATGTTACATGTTATATCTGCCAATAGTAAAGTAAAATTTTGTTAAAATATAAAGAATGTATGTAAGAAGGCTAGGTTAAGTATGTCAATTAAATTAAGTGTGATAGTAAAAAAAGGAATTGATTGCCTAAAAAATGTATTTAAACAAGGAAATATTAATATTGATACATTTAAAAAAATTGGGAAATTTGAAAATGGTAAGGCTTTGGTAGGAAATAAAAGCTTTACTGGGTATATTCATTCACCTAGTGCAGATATGTTTTTTAAAAGAGGAAATCTTGCAAAATCTAAAATTCCTGGGGTTGGTTATAAAAAATATTTTTATAGAAGTAATGGAAAACTATATAGCGTAGCCTCGTATGTAGACGATAAAATACAAAAAGAAACTTATATATTTGATAAATCTTGCCTTTCTTTTACCCATTTTGATGGTTATATGAAAGGTAAACGCACTTATTATTCGCCGCTTTCGGGCGGGCATTGGCGCCAAGAAACCGGTAATGTTTCGGATATATGCCGCGACCGTAAGTATAAGTTAAATACGTTGCTTTCTAATTTGGAAAATAATTTTGTTAGAAGCGATGAGTATGGTCCGACAAATCTTGCCTCAATTTGCTACAGGTGTACTGATAAACCTATAACAATGGGCATGTGGAATATTTTTCACTTAAAAATATAACTATTTTTCTAATGACAAAATTGATTTTTTCATTAAAACTAGAGTATGAAAAAATTTTTAGTACTTTTTTTGTTTTTTACAATCGCTATATCTGCGCAAGCGCAAGTGCTTTTGCAGGGCGGGGCGGAATATAATGTACACACTGCGCTTAGCGAAGTAAGAGAGAATGTTCAATACAGAATCAATCCACACTTGTTTGCCCCAAATTTTTTAGATAAAAATTGTTTTGAAAATTTAACTGCACTTTTGAACGGACAAGTTGAGCTTAAGGATAGAAGTCTTGCGCTTTTTTCGGTTGGAACTTATGGCGTAGTGTATAAAAATGACCCATTGCATGCGTATTATTACTCAAATAGTGGCGTTTTGGAATTTGTAGATGTGCGAAGTGGTACAGATTATCCTTATAAGTCTTATCAGTATGATATGGGCGGAAAACTTGTTAATATGGGCTTGCGGTTATCTAAGGCGGAGACATTTATCTATGATGCAGCGGGAAAACTTATTGCTCATTGGGTTGGGGCAAACGGGTATGATGAATATGGCAAAGTTGTGATGACAAGAAAATTTGTTGAATAATTATTTCCCTTGTTGTTGAGCTTGTTTAAGTTCGGCTTGAATTGTTTTTAGGGGGAAAGAGAGTGTTTCGTGGTTTTTAATTGTTTCTTTAAGTTGGGAGATGCACGTTTTAATATCTCCTTTTTTTTCTGCAATTTTGGCAAGAAAATAATACAAGTCTCCACAATATGGATTTTGCTGTAATGCATTAGTAATAACGCGTTCAGCTTCATCTGTTTTTCCAATAATTCCAAGAATTCTGGCGTAAATTTTGCTTGCATCTATATCTTTAGGATTGAGTTCGAGTGTTTTTTCAAGATACTCAAGGGCGCGGTCGTAATTCTTTTCTTTGAACGCGAGTGAGGCAAGATTAAAATATGCCCAGCTGTAATCGGGGCAGTTTTGAAGTACTTTTTGGTATTGTTCTTGTGCGTTAGTTTCATCTCCAATTTTTTGGAATTCACAAGCAAGATAAAAACTGGCAAGTAAGTCTTTTTCGTTAATACTTAGTGCTTTTGAGAAACATTGAATTGCGTTTTCGGAGTCATTTATGTTTCTGTAGCAAACACCGAGGTTAAAATAGGTGTTTCCGTCATTTTCATCGTGTTCAATAACTTTTTTGAAGTAATAAAGCGCCTTTTCGGTTTCTTCGACTTCAAGGCAGACGTAACCCATGTTGTACAAAAAATCAGGTTCTTCAGGTTCGTAAGAAAGAGCTGTTTCGTATGCTTTTTTGGCTTGTTTAAAATTACGCAGTTTATCCCAGGCAATTCCTAAATTGTAATGAAGTCTTGCGTCTTCGGGAAAGATACTTATCAAGTATGTGAGCTGCTTAATTGCTTGCTCGTTAAATCCTTTGTCCATTAAAGCAACGGTGAGTTCTCGCCGTGCTTGAAAATTTGTCGGGTCTTCTTTTATTAAATTTGTTAGTTTTTCGATTTCTTTTAGATGACTCATGTTTTTATTTTAGCAAACGAAATAAAATAAGACAATTTTTTAAGTATTATATTGCATATTTGCAACCCGGGTCGTTTTTGTCTATAAGCCCATCGAAATCATTGTCTATTCCGTCGCTGCAAGAACCTGGCGAGTCAACGCCTTCTGCATGTGGGTTAAAACGTAGCCATTTGTTAGGAATAGAGTGCCATAAGTATAAAAATTGATTTTTGAAAACTTTTGCGGCATGTTGGTTTTCTATTAATAATACATTTTCATCGTTTTTGCTTTCTCCACTTTTTGTTAAATTCATTGAGCCAACAAAAATTATTCTATCATCTATGATTAAAGATTTTGTATGCATTTTGCCAGCTTTGTTTTCTACTTTAACCGCAATATTGTTGTCTCTAAGGCTTTTGTGAATTGAGTATTTTCCGCTTGCACTTGTTGCATCTGTTATAATTTTTATTTCAATGCCTCTGTTTTTAGCTTGAAGTAGCGCGTTTTTAACTCCAGAATGTGTAATAATGAACGAGGAAACATAAATATATTTTTTAGCCCTGTTAATTTCTGGAATTATTTTGGTTTCAATTATTTTATCTGTAGGTGAAAAATATACTGAAACGGTGTTTTCGTTATCAATTTTTAAACTTTCTTTGTTGGAAATAGGTCGTTTGAGATAGTGAAATTTTTGATTAAACATTTGTTCAAATTCTTGGGTGTATATTTTCGCAAGTGGTCGAGACTCTGCTAAAATGATGATGTTTGCATTGAAATCAGCGAGGTCTGTTTGAGAAATATTAGCCGAACCGAGCCAAAGTGTTTTGTTGTCAAATATAAAAAATTTATTGTGCATTATAGAGTTTGTATATTGTTGGTTTTTGGTAAGTTCGTTGGAAATAAAGTGGTTATCTGTTCTATAGTTGGGTAAAAGTTTTTGAATAGATAAAACTTCAGAATAGATATTGTTGCCTTTCGTGTCGGCATCTGTTACCCAACGTACTTTTACACCTCTTTTTTGTGCAGAAACTAGTGCGCTAATAATTTGGGGCTGGTTGGCAATTCCATAGATAGCAAAATCAATGCTGCTTTTGGCGTTATTTATGTGAGACAATAAAATGCGGCATCCACTTGTCATACAGTTGTTATCTGGTTTTTGGCGTTTATTGAAATCCGTGAAATAAAAACTCAAAACACCTGATTTGAAATCAAAAAAAGTTTCTTTGGGTTTTGGGGGTGTTATTTTCGGAGTGGAGTGTTTTGTATTGACATTTAAAATACAGTTTGAACAATATTTTACAGACTTTAATTTTGGTGTATATATGTTGTTTCGAAAAGCTTTTGCGGATTTTAGTTTTTGAGCGTATTTGCAGTCTAAACGATGAACAGTATTATTGTGTTGGTTTAAAATAAGTATATTTTCATTTTTAATACGATTTTTTAAGTTGTGAATTTTAACATAGTTTAGCTCTTTTTTATAATTACTATCTTTGCGTCCGTTTATGGCAAATCCTTCATTAAGTAAAATATTAGAAATTTCCTCTTTCCCAATATATATTCTAGCGTGCGGACATTGTTTGTTGGCTTCGATGTCAATTAATTCAACTTTTACAATTTTGCCGGTAAAGGTTTTTTCTGAAAATTCTTTTGCAAGGACGCCTATAGCTAGAGCTTCTGGCATAGATAATTGTGTTGCAAATGTTTGAAACCTTGTTAAATAAGATTTTTCTGCCCGAAAAGCATTTATGTCGTAAAGTCTTACTAGCTCATTGCTGTCAGCTTTGTTGTTTTTGTTGAAATCAATATAAAATTCATCTGTGTTTTCAACTTTGATTATTTTGTAAAATTTTGCAGGTGCGTTTCTGTATAGATTGAACGCAACCAAAAGAAAGCTAATAATTAAAATTGTAAAAACTTCACCAGTATATTTTCTCATTCCTGAATTATACTTTACGTAATTTTTATTGTCTATTTTTAGTTTTTGAGTGCGAATGTATCTTTATATAAATTTAATTTGATTTGATTTGATTATCGTGTAAAATTTACTAATGAACCAAACTTAAAGAGGAATTAATATGTGCGGAATTGTTGGATATATCGGTAATAGAGATGTTGTAGAGGTGCTGGTGAAAGGGCTTACAAACCTTGAGTATAGAGGTTATGATTCATCTGGAATTGCTCTTAATGATGAAGGTGATATTAAAATTTTTAAAGCCCTCGGTAAACTTGGAAACCTAAAAGATTTACTAAAACATCAAGAAGATAAAATTATTAATCCTGTTGCCGGTATTGGGCATATTCGATGGGCTACGCACGGTTCTCCAACTGAAGATAATGCGCATCCACATACTTGTAACTGTGGAAAACTTGTTCTTGTGCATAATGGTATCATTGAAAACTTTAAAGAATTACGTGAAGAATTAGTCAAAAAAGGTTGTATTTTTAAATCACAAACGGATACAGAAACTATTGCGCATTTAATTGCCCAAGAATACGATAAAGTTAAAAATCTCGAAAAAGCTGTTACTAATGCAGTTAAAAAGCTTAATGGCGCGTATGCGATTTGCGTAATGTATAAAGATGAACCTGATAAAATTGTCGTTGCACGAAAGAATGCACCGCTTCTTGTTGGAATTGGTGAGGGTGAGCACTTTATCGCCTCTGATATTCCAGCGGTTATTGAATATACTTCAAAAGTTGTTTATCTTGACGATTTGCAAATTGGTGTTGTTGCAAAAGCTGGGCTTAAAATATTTGATTTAAACGGTAATGAAGTTTCCAAGAAAGTTGAAGTTTTGCCATTTGAGCCAGTTGCGCTTTCAAAACGTGGATATAAGCACTTTATGCTTAAAGAAATTCATGAACAACCAGATGTTATTAGAAATGTTCTTAACGGTAAGCTCTATGACATTGATGAAAAAATTATATTAAATGAAGTAAAAATTGATAAAGAAACACTCAAAAATCTTCAACGGATTGAAATTATTGCTTGTGGAACTTCGTTGCATGCCGCTATGGTTGGTAAGTATCTTATAGAAGATTTTTGTGGAATTGCTGTTGATGTTGAACCGTCAAGTGAATATATTTATAGAAAAACGGTTACTAATGCGAATACGCTTGTGATTGGAGTTTCTCAGTCAGGCGAAACAGCGGATACAATTACTGCAATCAAGCAGGCAAAAGCTAAAGGGGCGCATGTTTTGATTATTACAAACCGCCCGGATTCTGCAATGGCGCGAGAGGCTGATAGTTTAATACCAATTAATGCGGGTATTGAGGTGTCTGTTGCGGCAACAAAATCTTTTACTGCGCAGCTTATGTCCTTCTACATGCTTGCAATGTATCTCGCAGAAACAAAAAATTCAGTTTCGAGTGAGTTTTTAAGAGAGCTTAAACATGATATTATCCAGCTTCCTACGTTGATTGATGAAATTTTAACAAACAAAGAGCCTATTCAAAAGTGTGCAAGATTATTTGCAAACACAAAAGATTTTATTTATATTGCACGTGGAATAAACCTTGCAACGGCATTTGAGGGCGCGCTTAAGCTTAAGGAAATTAGTTATATTAACGCGACCGGTTATGCAGCAGGCGAGCTGAAACATGGTCCTATTGCTATGCTGGATGAAAGTATGCCGGTTTTGTCGATTCTTATGGATGGCAAGGTTTATGAAAAAATTCTTTCTAACTCAGAGGAGGCGAAGGCTCGCAACGCAAGACTTATTGCGTTGACATCTTCTCAAGATGAAGCTCTTGATGATTTGTTTGAAGTCGTTTTGCGTATTCCAAAAGTTAATGAGCTTTTATCGCCGGTTCTCGCCAGTGTTCCGCTACAATTGCTTGCATATTATATTGCAGAATTTTTAGGCAAAGATGTTGACCAGCCGCGAAATTTAGCAAAATCTGTTACGGTTGAATAATGAAGATAATTAACTCTGAAATTATTGTTCCAAAGCCTTTAAGATTGTCATCAGAGTACTTTGAAACAGAACTTGAAAAACTTGGATTGGATTTTGTCCGTTGGGCAATTGTTGCGGAAAAAAAAGATGCATTTTTACTTAATGTTTCTCACAAAGTGGAGAATTAATCCTGCATTTTGTAAGCAAATTGCAAGAAATTTCCCATTAAGTTTTCATTCCAAACTTGAACATCTTTTGGAACATCAAGTACTGTGGGAGAAAAATTCCAGATGTATTTTATATTCTCTTTAACAAGCATATCGGCGGTTGCTTGGGCGAATTCTCGCGGAACTGTTAAAATCGCCATATCAACATTCATTTTTTTTGCAAGATTTTTTAATTCTGTTACTGATTCAATCTTTTTATTATTTACAATTGTTCCGATTTTGTTTTTGTCAGTGTCAAATAGGGCTAAAACGTTTAGTCCGTAGCTAGAAAAGTTGTCGTATTTTGCAAGTGCCATTCCGAGGTTGCCGGCTCCAATAATGAAAGCGTTTTTGGGCTTTGAAAAACCAAGTGTTTTTTCAATTGCGGCTTTTAATTCTTTAACCATATATCCCACACGGCATTTGCCGGAGTTGTTTAAAAAACTTATATCTTTACGAACCTGAGAGTCGTCAATCCCTAAAAGGGATGCAATTTGCGGGCTTGAAATTGTCTCTATTCCTTTTGACAAATAATCTGTCAAAATGCAGTGATATAAGGTCATTCGGCTGACGGCTTTTTCTGAGATTTTTTTGTTCATAACTCCTCAACAAAAATATTATATTATAAACAGTGAAAAAAATCACAATTAATGTAATATTTTAATTGTAAATTTTACAATTAATTTGTCTAATGTAAAAAAATGTGCTATTATAATGTACGCAAAAATATAAAGAAGGAAATTTATATGGGAAACGTTTATTTAGAAAAAGTTTTGAACGATGTAAGAAAAAAAAATAGTAATGAACCTGAATTTGTTCAGGCTGTTGACGAGGTTTTGTCAACTTTGGAAAAAGTTATCGATAAACACCCTGAATATGAAAAAATTGCTATGCTCGAACGAGTTGTAGAGCCAGAAAGGCTGATTTCTTTTAGAGTTCCTTGGACTGATGATAAAGGTCAAGTACAGGTTAATCGTGGTTATCGTATACAGTTTAACGGTGTTCTTGGACCATACAAAGGTGGTTTGAGATTTCACCCGAGCGTAAACCAAAGTATTATGAAGTTTTTGGCTTTCGAGCAAATTTTTAAAAATGCTTTAACATGTTTGCCAATTGGCGGCGGAAAAGGCGGAAGCGACTTTGACCCAAAAGGGAAATCTGATGACGAAATTATGCGTTTTTGTCAAAGTTTTATGAACGAACTTCAACGCCACATAGGTGCTGATGTTGATGTTCCAGCTGGAGATATTGGTGTTGGCGCACGTGAAATTGGTTATCTTTTTGGTCAATACAGAAAAATTAGAAATGTTTATGAAGCAGGCGTTTTGACCGGTAAAGGGCTTGATTACGGCGGTTCTTTGGCAAGAAAAGAAGCTACAGGCTATGGCTTGATTTATTTTATGCGTGAAATGCTTAAAGCAAGCGGTCAAACACTTCAAGGCAAAACAGTTCTTGTTTCTGGTTCTGGTAATGTTGCAATTTATGCCTGCGAAAAAGCTCAAGAATACGGCGCAAATGTTGTTGCAATGAGTGATTCAAATGGTTGTATTTATGCACCAAATGGTATAAAACTTGATATTGTTAAAGAAATTAAGGAAGAAAAAAGACTTCGCATAAAAGAATACCTCAAATACGATTCGTCTGCTCAATATTTTGAAACAACCGACAGACCTCGCATTTGGGAAATCAAAGCTGACATCGCACTCCCTTGCGCAACGCAAAACGAAATTGACCTAGTGTCGGCGAAAAAGCTTGTCGAAAATGGAGTTATGGCTGTTGGCGAAGGTGCAAACATGCCGACACAAAAAGAAGCTATTGAGTACTTCCTCTCGCATGGCGTGCTTCTTGCACCTGCAAAAGCGGCAAATGCTGGTGGTGTTGCTACTTCTGCTCTAGAAATGAGCCAAAATAGCATGCGTTATTTTTGGACTTTCGACGAAGTAAATGAAAAACTGGACAGAATTATGACCAATATTTTTGAGCAGTGTCAAAAGGCGGCGCAAGAATATGGCATGGGTAAAAACTATGTTGCAGGCGCTAATATTGCGGCTTTCCGGAAAATTGCTAAAGCAATGCGCTCACAAGGTATAATTTAGTACTGGACATAAAACATTTTTTATATTATAAAGTTAGTACGCGTTTATGCGATTCTATTCGCCCTGGTGGTGGAATCGGTAGACACGTTGGACTTAAAATCCAATGAGACTAACCTCTCGTGCCGGTTCAAGTCCGGCCCAGGGCAATTAACCTCCTTCGGGAGGTTTTTTAATATGCGGACTTTCACACGTGGCTCTAAGTCTCGCAAAGCTCGTCAAGAGCCACGGTTTATCGAGCTGGTGGGGGCTTTCTGTGAAAACTTTACATTTTAAAACTTCTTCACCGGATAATCATCTGGAAATTCCCAATTATTAAGATATATTAGGTGTGTACAGTTTGGACCATTTTGTTCGCCTGTTGTCGCGTTACATTTATGGAATCCAGTTGTCATTACTTCGTGGTAATCGTTAAAGGTGTTGTCGTTACTTATATTGGTTGTAATAAAATTTTTCCCTAAAGTAAAGTTTCCCTGAAATCCAAAAATATCAACCCCTGCTTTTGATGGACCTTTGTTACCGTTTACATCAACTAAGAAATATACGCGCGCCGAATTTGGTGAGTTACGCATGGCTACAATCATACCGTTCTGTAGCTTTACTGCGTAATAATAGGCTTTCAAGACTGTTTGTTCCGAGGCGGTATTGGGTTCTACTAGAAACCTTGGCAGTTGTTTAAAGCAAGCTCTCTTTGTATCCTTGACGTATGTTCCGCAATCAGCTGCCACTTTGACATACGGAATAAAGTATTTTTTTACGTATGTTTCAGTATTGTAGTTTTGTGAGCTTTCCCACTGGCTAGGGTGTCCATTCTCTAAAACCGCAAGCGCAGTGGCATTTTGTAGAATAGTATATGCTGTTTTAATTTGTGTAAGTCGTACCTGTTTTTCCAAGTTTTGCATTAAATTCGGCACAGTCATCGCCGCAATTACTCCAATAATTGTTAAAGTAATCAA
>CAZVBZ010000047.1:0-8753 GCA_964626145.1 uncultured Muribaculaceae bacterium
GGGTTTCCAGGTTTTTAACTAAAAGCAAAAAGCATGGTTTTACTCTTGCAGAGACTTTGATTACACTTGCGATTATCGGAATTATCGCTGCTATGACGGTACCCAATTTGGTGTCAAAATATCAAAAACATCTTTGGGTTACACAGGCAAAAAGAGCTTATTCATTATTAAGTAACAGAACGAAAATAGTTCTTGCAGAAAAAGGTTGTGAAACGTTATCTTGTGCTTATGAGAAACCAGCTGCGATTGTGCGTAATGATAAAGGTGAGTGGGCTTGGCAAGCATACGACACAAACGTCCTTACTGCTTTTGTGTATGATTTATTTCCAGATGCAGAAAAAACAAGTAGTAGTGTTTTTCGTAACGATAAAGTATATGCACTTAATGGAAAAACAGATAGTACTTTACTTTTATCTAAAATAGGTCTTAATGATAGTTACGCGCATTATAAGTTGCCCAAAGCAAATATGCTTTTAATATGCGCTATCGGGGCTTTCTCAAATTATTATGACATTTATCCAGATAATTTTATAAATCCTGATTTGGGTCGATTGAAGCAACGAGGATATTGCTATGTTGTTACAAAGTATCCGTCAAAAAAATATATATTGGGACGCAATGTTTTGGCTCTGGCATTTCTTGAAGATGGACGCTGGGTGCCGCGCACATCATATTCTGAAAATCCTGTTTATTGTAAAACCGGTGTTTATGCTGGTCCGCATGAATCTTGTTTTTCAAAAATGCAAATGAATGGTTGGCAAATGGACTACTAAAAGCATTAACATTTTATTTCATTAATAAGTATCGTGTTTTTATGGACAGAAATTAAAACAAGTGTATAATTGTTTTATAAGTAGTTTCGGAGTGAACATGAGAATAGTTGATTTAATTGAAAAGAAAAAAACTGGACAAAAACACACAAGAGAAGAAATTGAATTTATAATTAATTCCCTCATGGATGGTTCGGCGGCGGATTATCAGATTTCAGCGTGGCTTATGGCGGTGTATTTTAACGGGATGGATATAGAAGAAACTACAAATTTGACGCGAGCTATGATTAATTCTGGTGAAGTCCTAGATTTGTCGATTATTTCTGAAAATATAGTTGATAAGCATTCAACTGGTGGTGTTGGTGACAAAATTACGATTATTTTGCTTCCGATTTTACAGGCGTTGGGTGTGCCGATTGTGAAGCTTTCTGGGAGGGGACTTGGTTTTACTGGGGGAACGATTGACAAGCTGGAAGCTATTCCAAATTTTAATTGTGCATTGCCGATGGATAAAATTTTTAATCAGGTTAAAGAAATCGGTGCGGCTATTGCCTCTCAAACAGCAAAATTAGCTCCAGCAGATGGGAAATTATATGCATTACGCGATGTGACCGCAACCGTTGATAGTATGTCGCTGATTGCGTCTTCCATTGTGTCCAAAAAACTTGCCTCGGGGGCAAACAACATAATCCTTGATGTAAAATATGGTTCAGGGGCTTTCATGAAAACGGCACAAGAAGCTCAAAAGCTTTCAGAACTAATGGTTAGCGTTGGAAACAATCTTGGTAAAAAGCTTAGTGCGGTTGTAAGCGCAATGAATGAGCCTCTCGGCAGAGCGGTTGGGAACGCGTTAGAAATTGTTGAAACCATAGAGTTTTTAAAAGGCAATACTTGTAAAGATTTGGAAGAAATAACTTATAAAATAGCCGCATTGTCTCTTTTGAAGCTGGAAATGGCAAAAACTGAAGAACAGGCAGTGGAAATGATTAGAGACGTTATAAAAAATGGTCGCGCATTGGCGTGTTTTGAAAAACTTATTTTGGCTCAAGGTGGAAACGCTGATGTAATAAGAGATTATAGCTTATTGCCACAAAGTTCAAACAAAATAGAGATTAAAGCTGCAAATTCGGGTTACGTTGTTTCTATCGATGCGTTAAAAATTGCTAAAGCGTCAAAACTTCTAGGTGCTGGTCGTGAAAAGAAAACGGATGGAATTGACTATGCCGTGGGTGTTTATTTGAACAAAAAAACAGGTGAATTTGTTGAAGATTTTGAAACCATTGCTACGTTGTTTGTAAACAACAAGCTCGAGGATGTTGTTTCAACAGCGGGCGCACTTGTTTTAGACGCGTTTAATTTTGCGGAAGAAAAATCTGAGGCAAAATCTTTAATTTACTCGGTAATTGATTAATCTAGGTCGTTAATACTTATACGTCCAAATTTTGCTGATAAATCATCAATATGGTGAACAAGGTAATCAATGGGTTCGAGGTCTCGTTCATTGAGGTCGACAATTGCGCCCCATTCCAGTCTGCCGTGGTGCGTGGCAATCATTTTAGCAACATCAACAAAACCTGCTGTCATGCAGTTTGAATATCCCCATTGAGAATGGCTAATCCATTGTTTTTTGAAATCATTATCGTAGTCAATCAGACCAGTTTCGGGGTCGAAAGTGTATTCAAATATTTTACCAAAATCGTGTAATATACAAGCGGCATAAACGTTGTCAAGATTGATTTTACGATGAAAATTCGTGCAAATATTTTTTGCGTAGTCAAGACACTCTAACGTGTGCACAAGCAAGCCGCCGATGTAGTTGTGGTGCATAAGTTTTGCAGCTGGAGCAAGTTTAAATTTTTCTTCAAACTCAAAAAGTAGTTCCGTTACAAATTTTTGCAGTCTTTCATTTGAGATACTTTGTGCGTATTCGGCTATTCTTTCAAATGCGCGGTCGCGTTCTGTTTCATCAAGTCCGAGTTTTGCTTCTTTTATAAGAGCAAGAGAAGAAATGTGACAATTATTGTATTGAGCATTATAGGTGCCTGTAACTATTTTTACGATATTTCCAGTACGAAAAACTTTTTCGTCTATGCGATTTAGCGCTTCTTCCCACAAGACACAGTTTAAAACATTGCCAGCTTTGTCTCTTAGTTGAAGTTTGCCCATTTTCGCGCCAGCTTTTGTTTCTCCGACGGCAAATATTACAATTTCATACTCTTTATCAAAATCAATCATTTCATACTCCTTTTATTTATTTTATTTTAGCATGAGTAAAATTTTTAATCTTTTTTGGGTATGAAATCGTAACTATTTTTTAAAATTTTAACTAAAGTTGTAGAAATCTTAGACTTTAGTGCAAAAAATACTGCACTTTGTTTCAATTCCCAATTCAAATAAAATTTTGTACTATGTAAATATAGAAAAGAAGGAAGCCTAAAACCCTGATTACAACTGCATTGTAGCCCACCTGGGCTGTAGTGTCAAGTTTGTTTTCGGGCGTTTTAAAAAACTTTTTTTCGAAAACCCAAAGAATCATACATGGATGTAGTTAGAAAGTTTAGAAAGGAGATTCAAAATGGGAATAGTAATTCAAACAAACGTGCCTTCATTAATTGCACAAAACAACATGACGTCTGCGACAAACAAAATGAACCAAGCAATGGAAAGAATGTCAACAGGTTACAAGATTAACTCTGCAAAAGACGATGCAGCTGGCTTGTACGTAGCAACATCTTTAGACAAAAACATTAGGGGTTCAAAAATTGCACAACAAAACGTTCAGATGGGTAACGATATGATTTCGGTAGCAGAAGGTGATCTTTCAAGTATTCAAGATAACTTAATGCGTATCAGAGATTTGACGTTAACAGCTGCAAACAGCATTTACGACGCAGATTCTGTAGGAGCAATTAAAGCAGAAGTTCAAGCTCGTATCGCTGAAATTGACCGTGTAGCTGCAGTTTCAGAATACAACGGTAAGAAACTTCTTTCTGCAGATTCTCCAGAAAGTGTAAAATTGCAAGTAGGTGCAAACTCAACTGAAAACGATGTAATTGAAGTTACTGGTGTTTTTGGTGATTCACAAGCAAGTACACTCGGTGTAGCAGTTGGAACAATTGCAACAGCATTTGCGGTAAACAATACTGATGGCTTGCATGACTTCCTTGATACTGTAGATGCTGCACTCAAAACTGTACAAAACAAAAGAACAGCAATTGGTGCTGTGCAAAACAGACTTGATTCAGCTTCTGTTTCATTGTCAACAACAATTGAAAACTTGTCTTCTTCTAAGTCAAGTATCATGGATGCTGATATTGCAGCTGAATCTTCAGAATATATCAACGCACAAATTATGCAACAAGCTTCAGTTTCCTTGTTGGCACAAGCAAACTCAGCTCCGCAAGTTGCACTCTCATTGATATAGAAAATTAGCAGTTTTTATAACTGATGATGGCAATATACCCGAAGTTTTTATAACTTCGGGTTTTTTTTGTTTATAATTATTTTATGTATAAAGCTAGGCAACTTTTTGGATATACAATTTTAATATTATGTGCAATATCAATGCTTTTGCCATTTTTTTGGATGGTTTCAACATCGTTTATGACTAATGAAGAAGTTTTTAGTTCTTCAATAAAATTTTTTCCAGCAAGATTAGATTTTTTTAATTATGTTAATGTGTTTAATTCAATGCCATTAGCCAGGTATTTTTTTAATAGCCTTTTTGTTTCGGTTGTTACAACAATTGGGCAGGTGTTTATTTCGGCTATGGCGGGGTATGCTTTTGCTAGGTTTGAATTTAAAGGCAAAGAAGTTCTGTTTATACTTATTCTCATAACTATGATGATTCCTCCGCAAGTAAACATTATTCCATTGTTTTATGTTATGCGAGAACTGGGCATGATTGATACTTATCAGGCACTTGTTTTACCAGGATTTTTTGGTGGTTTTGGTGTTTTTTTGATGCGGCAATGGTTTACCAAATTGCCTAAAAGTGTAGAGGAAGCGGCTAAAATTGATGGTTCAAATAACTTTGAAATATTTGCTAAGATTGCTGTGCCGCTTGCGTTACCGGCGATTATGACTTTAGCTGTTTTTACGTTTGTAACTTCTTGGAATAGTTTTATGTGGCCTCTTATTGCTACAAATTCAGACAGCATGCGCACATTGCCAGTTGCTCTTGCCGCGTTTAAAGGTAGTTACAGAGAGATTGTTGTATGGGGTGAGCTTATGGCTTGTTCTGTTATTTCTGTTATTCCGGTTATTGCGGTGTTTCTGCTTGGTAAAAAATATTTTATTAACGACTTGCTTGCGGGCAGCTTAAAAGATTGAGCCTGATTAGTTATATTCAGGCATAATTGGGCAAAAATGCACAAATCTGCTAATTATTACTCAAAACGAGCCTTAAAGTCGCAAGGTTTTTAATAGACAGTAGTCGGTGTCTAACTTTTTGTTCTTCGTTTATTTTGAAAATTCTTATAATGCGTTGAATTTCTTCAATGTCTTTTCGTCTGTTTAATTTATAGACATTGTGAATTGGGTCAGAAATGACGCCCATGATTGTATTTAGTTCTTGTTCTTTCATTACGTTCCTCAGATGAATAAACTCCTCTATATTAATAAAGGAGTTTATTATCAAAGAATTGCTTTTTTTATATGAAATTTTAACTTTTGTAAATATATAAGTGTTTATTGTGATTATTTTTCAATATAATTTCTGGCGCAATCGAACATTGTGTTAATCAAGCCCGCATTTGATTGCATGTTGACGCCAGCTGCTTGCATTAAGTTTCGGAGTCGTATTTCCCAGTAGGGATAAATGTCTTCATCTCTAATATCAAGTACCTGTGCGATTAGTGACAACTCTTTCCAATCGAGTGGAATTGGGTTTGCGCCTCTTAAGATATCAACAATTTCTAATCGTTTTTTTCTGGGAAACGCTTTTAGAAATTGTACTGTTGAAAGATTTTTCTCATGTTGTTTTTCTCTTAAAAATTCAACAGAGTCATCTATCAAAATAGGTTCTTGGGGAATTTTGTATTCATCAAATTCTTCGGGTTCAATGTCCATTACTGTTGCTATTCGCTCAAGGGTTGTTGAGCGTGTAGAAAATGGGATGGTGTTGTCTATAAGATTATATACATACGATAGAGTTACCCCTATCATTTCTGCAAAGTCTTTTTTATGTAAATTATTTCGTTCCAGAAAAAGGGCAACTTTTTCGGAACTTTTTAAGTTTACAATCGATTTATTTTTGGCTGGCATGATACTCCTCCATCTAATATTAACTATATAATTGACTGTTTTTAAGAAAAATTAAATTGGTAGGTTGTATCATATTAATCTGTTATAATTTTTACAAACGATTTAATAAAAAGGTATTGGAAAATGAAAATTATTATCGGTTTGGGTAATCCAACAGAAAAATACAAAAATACTCGGCATAATGCAGGGTTTATGGTTCTAAATTATCTAGCAGATAGGATTGGTGGTAATTTTTCTGACGAAAGTAAATTTAAAGCCCAAATACTAAAGGGGAATCTATGTGCAAATCAGGTACTTTTGGTTAAGCCTCAAACATTTATGAATTTGTCGGGAGAAGCCGTAGCATTGATTTTAAATTATTTTAAGGCAGATATTTCTGATATTTTGGTGGTCTATGATGACATTTCTCTTGACTTGGGTACTTTAAGGTTTCGCGCAAACGGTTCTGATGGTGGGCATAATGGAATAAAATCTATTATTAAATGCTTGGGGAACAACAAAAATTTTGCACGTCTTAAGGTGGGAATTGGTCCTCAGCCACCATATATGCCATCAGAAAAATTTGTACTTGGCGAATTTACAGCGCAAGAAACAGCTTTGTTAAAAGATGTGGTTTCTGTTGCGTCAAATGCAATAGAATGTTTCCTTTCTTTTGGAATTATTGAGGCACAAAATAAATTTAATGGTACAATAGACACATGAGTATAAACAAAATAAAAATAAATTTTATGAAACTTTCCGACTTGGAAGATGTAAGTGCGGTCGAGTCATCAGCTTATGGTGCACATCATTGGTCAAGAGAGGCGTTTGCTGGTGAAATAAATAATGAAATCGCCAGGTATTATGTTGCGCGTGATGAAAATGGGAATTTACTTGGGTACTTGGGAACTTGGGTTATTCTTGATGAGGCGCATGTGACCACGCTCGCCGTGTCAAAGGATTTTCGCCGCTGCAAGGTTGCACAAGTTTTGCTAAACAACTTTATAGATGATTGTTATAGAAATAAAGTAAAATACGTTACTTTGGAAGTCCGGGTTTCTAATCAGCCAGCCATATCATTGTACGAAAAATTCGGGTTTAATTCACTTGGCGCTAGGAAAGAGTATTATCAAGATAATTTTGAAGACGCTTTGATTATGTGGACTGAAAATATCTGGTACGATAAATATAAAACCACTTTAGCAAAAGTAAGAGAAGAAATTAGCAATATTGAGGTTTGCGTTGAAAAGAAATAAACGAATTGCTGATGAGCTTGAAAAGTTTAATTATAATAACTCAGGGCTTAAGCTTACCTTGGGTGTTTTGGTTGTTGTTTGTTTGTGTACTTTTTTGATTGTTATTGCAACGTTTACTGAGTTGTCTTTGTCATCGTCGTATACATTGCCAGTATATGCAATCCTACATCCCTTAAAGTTTTTATCACAAGCAAATCATAGTGCATGGCTTTTTGTTTTAGGGTATCAATATATTCCGCAAGTGCCGGTAATACTTTTTATCGCAGCGCTTTTGGGCGCTCGTTTTGGGCTTTTGTCAGTTTTGTTGTATATTGGCGCTGGCTTGAGCGTTTTTCCTGTTTTTGCATTGTGCGGAGGGTGGCGTTATATTTTTGAGTATAATTTTGGGTATATTTTGGCGTTTATCCCGGCAGTTATTATTGCTGGAAATATTCTGGGGCGGCAAAGTTCGTTTAAAAATGTACTAAAAGCAGCGTTTTTTGGCGTGTTGACAATTCATTTTATTGGGATTTTGTATACAACAATTATTGTAATTTTTAAGCATGATTCATTTGAGCTTTTCATGGATATGATTGCAATTCAAAGCGGAATTAAAATTATTTTTGATTTTGTTTGTTCGGTTCTAGCTATATTTATTGCAAGACCTGTTAAGAAAATTCTTTGGCTTGCAATGGGCTAATTTTAACTATTAGAATAGCTTGTTTTAATAATGTGCAGAGATGCTTACCACTTTTTTATCGGATAGTCGTCTGGAAACTTCCAGCCGTTTTGTTGGACTGTTTGTGTACAGTTATAGCCCTTTTTATCTAGTGTGCACGCGGCATCATTATCATTTTCCCATTCAACAAACTTGTTTTGATGGGGTTTGAACACAAAAGTAAATACATCAACCCCTATTTTTGTTGGACCTTTTTTCCCATTTACATCAATTACAAATCTGAGTTGGGAGTTTTGATTTTGATTTTGGCTTTCATCTCCTCTTATGCCAACATGCATACCGTTTGCCAAAATCATTGTATTGTACCATCGAGAATCCCAACCGCCAAAGTTAGCGATGGTATTGTTTAACATATACCAGTAACCGTTTTTATAGTCTGCGCTATACTTGAAACAGCCAGTACCGTATTCAAACCATCCTGTTCCAAGTCCGCAATTTTTTCCAACTTTAACATACGGAATGAAATATTTTTCTGCAAAACCAATGCTACCATCGTAAGTCCATGTGCTCGGGTGTCCATTTGTAATAACAGCTAACTTCATAGCGTCATCAATAATCTTATACGCAATAGGCAACGCGGTTTCAATTTCTCTTTTTCTGAAATTGCTCATTAAATTCGGCACAGTTAAAGCTGCAATTACTCCAATAATTGTTAGAGTAATCAACGTCTCTGCAAGTGTCCAACCATGTTTTTTATTTTTAGCTAAAACCCTGGAAACCCTTGTGAGAGTAGGGGGGGGGGGGCATTAAAAGCGAGCTAAAAAC
>CAZVBZ010000048.1:0-8359 GCA_964626145.1 uncultured Muribaculaceae bacterium
TGCAAGAGTCCAACCATGTTTTTTGCTTTTAGTTAAAACCCTGGAAACCCTTGTGAGAGTAGGGGGGGGGGGGGCATTAAAAGCGAGCTAAAAACATTTTTGATGTTTTTAAAAATAGAATTTTTTTGTTGCATATTCTGACCTCGTGTATTGCTTTTAAAACTATAACTATACTATTTTATCAAAAAATGATAAGATTTTCAAGTGCGGTCTAAATGAACTCGCGTCCATTTTCGTGCCCCACGAGATTCTTCGGTCGGTCAAAACCCTTGTAAATATTCCATTCGTCGCATGTAATTGTTTGCCATTATGCTATCGGTGTCTTTTTCTGTAATCATTTCATTTCTCTTTTTAATAGTTCTAATGTTAAGAAAAAACAATTTTTGTCACCGAATTACGTAACATATACAAGAATGACGAGAAAAATGGACGCGGAAAATTTATGCGAAAAGTTAAATATTAAAATTCATCCATGTCTAAGTGTTGTTTTGTGTAAAAACCGAACCCTAGTGGTTTGTATGAATTTAAGTTGTTTTTGAGGTAAAAATTTTCTTTATTTAACTCGTTTATTTTATTCCGTAGATTTTCGTTTTCGGTTTTTGCTCGAATCAGTTCAACCACAACTTCATCCATGCCGTCGAGTTTTTCATCCAAAACAGATACGATTTTGGTTGTGATGTTGTCTTCAAGAATATTTAGGGTATTATTTAGTCTTTCTATAGTGTCAATTGCTGCTTGGGTAAGTTTTGCATCAACAACTGTGCGTGGCTCTTGCGGCGCTGGAAGTGAGGTTGCTGCATTTTGTTTTTTTGCTTGGGCATTAATAGCTTGAACGTGCAAATCCTGAACGCGTTTAAGTATTTTTACGTCATCACGCGAAAAATAAGTTTGCCCTTTTGAATTTTTCTTTGGAACAAGTGAAATCTTTTTGCAGAGATTAATGATTCTTTCATTATCAATCTTTAATAAATCCCTGACCATTTTGGGCGTAAAAGCTTTGTTGTCAATTTTATTGTTTTCGGTCCCTAATTCTTGAAGCATGGCTCTCCTCTCTGCCTATTATCATCATATTTGAAATTTCATAAAATGTAAAGAAAAAACAATAATTTGTGAAAATTATTTACAATGCATAACATATTTATTTTTTTTAATCAGATGAGCCGCCGAAAAGAGTGCGTACTATGAAGAAAAGTAGTTTTCCAGCAAGAGGTGCGAATATAGCAATTCCCGCCCATTTTAAGGCTCCTTTAATTCTTGCTTTCGGGAGTTTGTCTTTAATTGTGGCAAAAGCACTTTGTAATGCGTCTACTTCTTTGTCTAAATAGAATTTTTTCAGTACAGTTGCTGCTTTGTCTTTAGAAATCATTCCATTTGAATTTTTCGCAAGAAGAAGGCGTTGGATTTCTTCACCCTTGTTAATTGTGTTTTTAATATGTTCAGTCTGTTTTTCTAAAAAGTTTGCGTAGTCATAAATTGTTGGTTTTGAGCCAATTGGAAATTTTTCTTGAAAAGCCTTTACAAAAGATTGATTAATGTCTTTTTGGTCTTGAAGTTTTGCTAAAAACTCGGCTGTTATGCCAGTTTGCTCTGGTGGTCTAAATTGTATTAGATTTAGTGTTCTGTTTCGTTTTTCGTTTAGTTTTAACAAAAAAGTATCTAATTTTTCTGGCGTTTGAAATTTGCGCCCTAAAGTTGTTAAAAGTTCAGTTTGTGAAAGTTCAGTTTTGTTGCCAAAAAGGGCGTTTATACTTTTTTCCGGTTCTGTATTGAGTCCTTCTCTAATTTGTTTAATAATGTCGAATGCGTTTTTTAGTGCTGTATTTTCTGTATTTTTTAATTTTTTTGTAACGTGTTCAAATTGGTCATTGCTAAGCTGAATTAAAGCGTTGCCGCCATCCTGTTTGTTTTTGGCAAACCAAGTTGCGCCAAGGAATCCACTCATTGTCGCTATTAATAGGCGGCTTTTAGTTTCTGGGCTGAGCGAGGAAGTACGGCTGCCGGCTTGTCGTTGCGGACGTTTTATCGGAGCGTTTGAGGCTATTGGTTTGTTTTGGATTGCGTTTGCCATACCTTTCCTTTGTTAATCTAACAAAGCTCTAAAAACGTGTGAAGGTTAAAAATTGACTAAATTTGAAGTATTCTTATTTTTTCTTTACAAATTAATTTTCAGTGGTTTGTTCTTTGTATACGCAAGCTGAAATTGCGTCCATAAGCCGTTTAACTGGTATTATTTCAATATTAAAATCGTTTTTGTTAAGGTTAGAGGCTGCTGGAACGATGACTTTTTTAAATCCGAGTTTTTCTGATTCTTTAACGCGGTTTTCAATACTGCTTACGTTTCTGATTTCACCAGAAAGTCCGACTTCTCCGATAATTACTGTGTCTGGGTTGACTATTACGTCGCGAGCGCATGTTGCGACAGCAAGCGCAATTCCCAAGTCTGCCGCCGGCTCGTTTATATCAATACCGCCGATGACGTTTATGTATACATCTAATTTGCTTAGATTAAGTCCTATCCTTTTTTCAAGTACGGCGAGAATTTGTAGTAGTCGGTTATAATCAATACCATTGACAACGCGTCTGGGTGAGGGGTAGGAGGTTTGTCCTACGAGTGCTTGTAATTCAATGAGTACTGGGCGAGTACCTTCTTTTGCTGCGATTACAATATTTCCAGAGGTAATATTTTTTTCTCGTTCATGTAAAAACAATTCGCTTGGATTTAAAACTTCTGCAAGTCCGTTGTCTCGCATTTCAAAAATTCCGACTTCTGCAGTGTTTCCAAAGCGGTTTTTAATTGAGCGTAAAATGCGGTAAGACTTATATCTGTCTCCTTCAAAGTAAATTACTGTGTCTACCATGTGCTCCAGTACTTTTGGACCTGCGATTGTGCCATCTTTTGTAACGTGTCCAACAACAATTACAGTAATATTCTGCGATTTAGCAATATTCATAAGTTCGTTTGTGCATTCGCGGATTTGGGAGACACTTCCAGGTGAGGAGGTAATATTTTGGGTGTAAACAGCTTGTATGCTGTCAATTATCAAGACATCAGGCTCGATTTCTTTGAGTTGTTGTTTTATGCATTCAAAATTGGATTGTGAATAAACGAAAAGATTTTGTGCCCCAACGCCAAGTCTTTGTGCGCGAAGTTTAACTTGTGAGGCAGATTCTTCCGCGGAAACGTACAAGACCTTTTGTTCTTTTGCTATTGAGTTTGAAGTTTGTAACAGTATGGTAGATTTACCAATTCCAGGGTCGCCTGCTATCAAAACAAGTGAACCCTTCACAAATCCGCCGCCAAGTGTGCGGTCAAATTCAGATAGTCCAGTTGTAAACCTTATGGAGGTGCTTAATTGTACGTCGTTAATTCGGCATGCCGGTTCTGAGTTGTCAAACAATATTTGTGGTTTTGAAACTTCTACATCCGTTTCTTCTACAAGTGTGCCCCATTCGCCGCAATCTGGGCATTTCCCGATGTATTTTACGGTTTCGTATCCACATTTTTGACATATCCATTTTGTTTTAGTTTTTGCCATAAAACCTTTCTGTCATTTATTTTCTGACAATTTCAAAAATATCTTTACACGTTTGAAAAAGAGCTTTTGCATCTGTTAATTTAATCATATTGGGACCATCGCAGAGCGCTTTATCTGGTTCTGGGTGAACTTCAAAAAATAGTGCGTTTGCGCCTGCTGCAACTGCTGCTTTTGCTAAAAGAGGAACGAATTTTCTGTCTCCGCCAGAGCAGTTGCCCAATCCGCCTGGAAGTTGTACGCTATGGGTTGCATCAAATACAACAGGATAGCCGATTTCTTGCATAATTTGGATGCCTCGCATGTCAGTAACAAGGTTGTTGTATCCAAAAGTTGTTCCTCGGTCAGTAAAAAGAATTTTGTCATTTCCGGAGTCTGAAACCTTTTGTGCTAGTGGTTTCATTTGCTCTGGAGCGAGAAATTGCCCCTTTTTTATGTTAACTATTTTCTCAGTTTTTGCAGCGGCAACAAGCAAATCTGTTTGGCGGCAAAGAAATGCCGGAATTTGCAGAATGTCTGCTACTTCCGCGGCTTGTGCGGCTTGTTCTGGGGAATGAATATCTGTAACAATTGGAATATTGAGTTTTGTTTTAATTTCGTTTAAAACTTTTAGTCCTTCGATTATGCCAGGACCCCTAAAAGAGGTTATGGAGCTTCTGTTTGCTTTGTCGTATGAAGATTTAAAAACAAAATTCACATCTAATTCAGAAGTAATTTCTTTAAGTTTTTTTGCTGTTTCAAACACCATGTCTTTGTCTTCAATAACGCATGGACCAGCCAAAATGGTTAGTTTGTCCGCGCCAATTTCAAAATTTTTGAGTTTTATTTTTTTAATTTCTGCCATAATATCCTCTTTTTTGCGTAAAAATGTCTTAAAAATTGAATTTTTAGTTATAATACATTATATTATAGTTAAGTATTTTATTCTCAAAATTGAATAAAAACTGTAAAATAAGTTTAAGAATAATGGAGTTTTTAAATGTTAATTGATGAATTGTTGGAATTAGTTCGCGATAGAAAAGCAAGTGACTTACATATTTCAGCCGGATTGCCACCAGTTATTCGTGTGGATGGGCAATTAATTCGTGTTGATATGTCTCCGTTAACACCTGATGATGTTGAGTCTCTCGTGTTTCCGATGCTAAACAACGAACAACGTAGAACGCTAGAGCAATACTGGGAACTTGACCTTTCGTACGGTGTTTATGGATTGGGTCGTTTTCGGGTCAATATTTATAAAGACCGCGGGAATTTTGCGGCGGCTTTTCGTTCAATTAACTCCGAAACTCCGTCTTTTGAGCAGTTAGGACTTCCTGAAATAGTACGTGAAATTACTGACAAGCCGCGAGGGTTGATTCTGGTTACTGGACCAACTGGCTCTGGGAAATCAACAACGCTAGCGACTATGGTCGATCATATTAATATGACTCGTGCGGAGCATATTTTGACAATCGAGGATCCGGTTGAATTTGTTCATACATCGAAGAAAAGCGTCGTCCACCAACGTGAATTGGGGCAAGACACTCGATCCTTTGCAAATGCTCTTAAATCTGCGTTGCGTGAAGACCCTGATGTTATTTTGGTTGGTGAGCTTCGTGACCTTGAAACAATTTCGCTCGCAATAACTGCAGCAGAAACAGGTCACCTTGTTATGGGAACATTGCACACTTCATCAGCTGCGCAAACCGTTGACCGTATGATTGATGTATTTCCAGAAGGGCAGCAGCAACAAGTTAGAATTATGCTTTCAAACTCCCTTGCTGCCGTTTTTGCACAAACACTTCTCCCCAAATTGTCAGAAGATGGTGTTACTACCAAAGGTCGAATTATGGCACAAGAAATTCTTGTAGTAAACTCTGCGGTGTCAAACTTGATTCGTGAAGGTAAAACCGCACAACTTTATTCCGTTATGCAAACAGGGGCTAGTTTTGGTATGCAAACAATAGAAATGGCTTTAAAAGACTTGTACCTTAGCAAAAAAATTACCATGGATGATGCTTTAGCAAAAACTTCAAGACCTGAAGAATTTAAGCGTCTTGTGGGGCTTTTCTCATAATGAATAAAGCTGTTCTTGTAGTTGTTGTAGCGATTATGCTGATGTCTCCAGGATATGCATACAACGCACTGGAGCAGAATAACATATATAGAAACCAGCTTAATGAACTGGCGCGTCAGCAGCATGCAGAAAATCAAAATCACTTATTGTATTACAAGGGAGTGGGGGATGTTCCGCTTGGTCAAAGCCGGAAAACAAGCGCATTAAGTGATTCTGGTGCTGAAAAAAATATTTATACCAAAAAAGGTGTGCAGTTTAAAGTTGATAATTCAAACGAAACTCAACTTTCTGGCGAGGCTAATGTTTCTAATAAGGAAGAACTTAAAACGAAAGAAACTACTGCTAAAAATGAAGGGAAAAAATCTATAAATTTAAAATCTACTGCAAAAACTGGATTAAAATCAGTTGCAAACAAGGTTAATCATGTCAAAGAAACTACTTTGCAACTTAATTCTGCGCAAAATCAAAAAACGAGTTTGCCTAAAGATGGATTAAACCCAGCAGTTTCAGTTCGGTCAAAAAATTATTCCGCACCAAAACCAGCGCAAACTCCCATGGTTGGTAAAAATGCTGATGCTGAATAATTAATTTTAAAATGGTTTAGTTGCTTTCGTCTGAACAATTTGACATCAGAATTTTGTTAATAGGATTCCCTGCAAGAACCCACGGATAAACCATTTCAAATGGTTCAACAACAAAATCAATAAATACTGGGCGACGAGCATCTATAGCTTTTTGTAGTGTTGGTATAATTTCTTCTTCTTTTGTGACCCTAAAGCCTAGTGCGCCGTATGCTTCTGCAACTTTTACAAAATCCGGACCTGAAATTTGTGTTTGTGAATAATGCTTGTTAAACAATTTTTCTTGCCATTGACGCACCATTCCAAGGTATCCATTGTTAATTATGCAGGTAATAACTGGGAGGTTGTATTGTACACAGGTTGCAAGCTCTTGAATATTCATTTGGATTGAGCCGTCTCCAGCTATGTTCAAAATGACTGCGTCTTTGTGTGCGACAGCGGCACCCATTGCAGCTGGGAAGCCAAAGCCCATTGTTCCTAAACCGCCGGAGGTTATGAATTTTCTTGGTTCATTGAATTTATAAATTTGTGCTGTCCACATTTGGTGTTGTCCGACTTCGGTTGCAACAATTGGGTTTAAGTCTTTGGTATGTTCGTATATTTTATCAATTACAGTTAGTGGATTAAGCGTATCAGATTCAACTGAAGGACGAACACGTTTTTTCTTCCATTCATCAATTTGTTCAAACCAAATATCTTTTATAGAGGAATTTGTTTCAAAATTGTTTCTATCAAATTCATCAAGCATTTGTTTTAAAACTATTTTTGCGTCTCCAACTATTGGGACATCAACTGGAACATTTTTTGAAATTGAGCATGGGTCAATGTCAATGTGAATAATTTTTGCGTCTTTTGCAAAACGTTTTAAACAGCCTGTAATCCGGTCATTGAAACGTGTTCCTATTGCAAAAAGCGTGTCACAGTGGGTTACCGCATAATTTGCCCAGTAATTGCCGTGCATGCCGAGCATACCAAGTGACAATTCATTGTCAGCTGGGTATGTTCCGGTACCCATAAGTGTGTTGCAAACAGGGATGTGAAGTTTGTTTGCAAGTTCTGTTAATTCTGCGCTTGCTTCTGAGGAGACAACTCCGCCACCAGAAATTATTACTGGTCGTTCTGCTTCGCATAACATTTGCAACGCCTTTGAAATTTGGCGCGGGTGTCCTTCGTAAGTTGGGTTGTAGCCAGGCAGTTTAACTTCTGATGGGTATTCAAACTCAGATTTTGCGCTTAAAATATCTTTAGGTAAATCAATTACAACTGGACCTGGTTTTCCGGTTGTGGCGATGTGAAACGCCTCTTTTATAATTCTTGGTAAATCTTTAACCGTATTTACGAGGTAATTGTGTTTGCAGCATGACCTTGTTATGCCAACTATGTCCGCCTCTTGAAAAGCGTCATATCCAATTTGATTAGAGCCAACTTGTCCAGTAAATACTACTAGTGGAAAGCCGTCATAGTAAGCATTTGCGATACCAGTAATTGTATTGCACGCGCCCGGACCGGATGTAACGAGTACAACTCCAGGTTTGCCGGTTGTTCTTGCATAGCCTTCTGCGGCGTGCACCGCTGCTTGTTCATGTCTTACGAGATAATGTTTTATATCAGTATCGTTGTATAATGCTTCATATATTGTTAAAATTACTCCGCCAGGGTAGCCGAAAATTTCTTTAACCCCTTCTTTTTTCAGGCATTCCAAAAATATTTGTGCACCATTTAGCGTCTTTGTTATTTCTGTAGTTTGAATCATTTTTTTCTCCAACATTTTTATTCCCTAAGCGAATTAGTTTAATTATATCATTACTGAAAATTTTTTCAAATCTGAATAGAAGTTGCTATGTTACATATTATTATATTTTTACTTTGCTGTGCTGGAAAGCTGCTAATACATTTGTCTTGGATGAATTATAAACTGGTATTTTTTTGACGGTTGTGTATTTAAATTTATTTATTGCAATATTTGTTGCGCAAGCGAATGAGTTTTTAAAATTTTAAATTTTAAATTTGAAAAAATAAACCCCGGTTTGCCGGGGTTTAAAGTAGTAGAGAATAGGAGTATTTTAAATATGTTTTATTTTTCTTCTTCTTCTTTATCTTCTTCGTATAAACGATGCCAGATGTCGGCGAAAGAGCGTGGTCAAAAGTTGGGCACGGAAAATCAGCCAGCCCTGTCTGAAAAACTTTTT
>CAZVBZ010000049.1:0-8298 GCA_964626145.1 uncultured Muribaculaceae bacterium
AACAATTTCTGTCACCGAATTACGTAACATATACAATTCTGAGGGAATAAGCTTTGAGTAACGAAATAAAAAAATGCGTCACCCGCGATTCGAACCTGAGCAAGCTTGCTTGCGATTTCGTTATACCTATCCTCGGGATAGGTTCCGCGGTTACAAAATAAAAAATGCGTCACCCGCGATTCGAACGCGGGACCTATCCCTTAAAAGGGGAGTGCTCTACCTACTGAGCTAGTGACGCATTTTTAAATTATTAAAAACTTATTATATTCAATTTTCAAACGAAACCTTCAATGATTTATTTAAGTTCCGACTGTTACTATAAGATAGCAAGCACAAAGTTTATAGTCAAGTACTTTTTTTACATTACTTTGTAATTGCACCCTGACTAGCGCTTTGAACGGTTTTTCTGTACTTCGACAAATAGCCTTTAATAGCTTTATTTTCGAGCGGTTTAAAGTTTTTCTTACGTTCTTCAATAATATTTTCATCGACTTCTAGATTAACTTTTCTATTCGGAATATCGATAGTAATTTTGTCGCCATCTTCAATGTACGCAATCAGCCCGCCATCTGGAGCTTCTGGGCAAACATGCCCGATACAAAGTCCACGCGTACCGCCAGAAAAACGCCCATCTGTAATTAATGCGCATTTTTTCCCTAAGCCTTTACCGACCAATAAAGAGGTTGGGGCGAGCATTTCACGCATGCCCGGACCGCCTTTGGGACCTTCGTAGCGAATAACAACAACATCGCCGGCTTTTACTTTATCTTTTTCAATGCCTTCCATGGCATCTTCTTCTGAGTTAAAGACTTTTGCAGTGCCTTCGAACGTCCAACACTCTTTTTCCACGCCCGAAAT
Organism: uncultured Muribaculaceae bacterium; assembly: GCA_964626145.1. Lineage (GTDB taxonomy): Bacteria > Cyanobacteriota > Vampirovibrionia > Gastranaerophilales > Gastranaerophilaceae > RGIG2134. The sequence continues at coordinate 859 of CAZVBZ010000049.1, forward strand.
TTTAACAACAGCACCATCAGGAGCGAGATTACCTTTTAAAACTGCCAGTCCGGCTTCTGTAGAAATCGGGTTATCAAGCGTATGGATTATTGAATTATCAACCCAAGCATGCTTTGCAATATCCTTAAGAGTCAAGCCACAAAGTGTTTTAAGGTCTTTTAGTGTTCCGTCTTTTTCCATCAGAGTTTTTATTACACCCGGAATTCCGCCAGCATTGTGCAAATCTGTCATTGTCGGCAATGCAGAAGGGTCTAACTTAATAATTTGTCTAATTTTTGCCGAAAGATCAGCAAAATCATCAAGCGTAATATCGATTTCGCCAGAATTTGCAATTGCCAACAAGTGAAGTATAGAATTTGTTGACCCGCCAAGCGCCAAATCAACCGTTATTGCGTTTCTAATTGACTCGCGGGTTATAATTTGTGACGGCTTTATATTTTTTTCAACGAGTTCGACTATTTTGACACCGCTATCATACGCAAGCTGGCGTTTTTGAGCAGAGACAGCGGCAGAAGTAGCACAAAACGGCAAACTCATCCCCATAACTTCTGTAAGACAAGCCATTGTGTTTGCCGTGTATAAACCTTGACATGCACCTGCTGACGGGCAGCATGTAGCCTCCATCTCGTAAAGTTTTTCTTCTGTTATTTCACCACTTCTAAACTTTCCTATAGCCTCAAATGAACCGCGAATCATTGTCATAGTTTCATTTTTGCATTTTCCATCAAGCATTGGACCAGCCGTAACAACAATGCATGGAATATCCAATCTCAATGCAGCAATAAGCATGCCAGGAGTAATTTTGTCACAATTTGTAAGGAGAACAAGCCCATCCAACTGATGCGCACTAGCAACGCTTTCCACACAATCCGCAATCAAATCACGCGACGGCAGCGAAAATCGCATTCCGGAATGCCCCATTGCAATACCGTCACAAACAGCTGGAACTCCAAAAATAAACGACTGTCCGCCTCCAGAATGAATCCCCTTTTCTATTTGACGTTCGAGATCCCGCATTCCTATGTGACCGGGCACAAGGTCTGAAAAAGAGCTTGCAATACCAATAAACGGCTTTTTCATAGCTTGTTTACTAACTCCGGTTGCATAGAGCAAAGCACGATGCGGAACTTTGTTTATACCTTTTTTTATGTTATCGCTTTTCATTGTATTCTCCTTCTTAATCTTTTTCTAATTATACTACTTTCCATGGCTTTGTGTAAATCATTATGCAAAACACAAATAATATTTAAATATTTTTTGATTTTTATACGCAATTTTTCAGCTTGTTTTGTTTTATTAATAATATAGGTTAGTTATAAATAGGGAAATGGAGTCAGTTAATGGGTTCAAGTATAGGTGTAAAGGTAGCACGCTTAATATCAAAGTCTGTAGGAAACGCAGTTGCAGCCGGAAAGCAAGTACCCTTTGGTAAAGGAAGACCTCCATTAATTCCACCGCCTGGCGCAACAACCTTTGATTTGATAGAAGGGATAGGCGCTAAGGGTAAAAAGTATGTATCATGCATTTTTAAAAATAAACACGGTCGCACAGTTAGTCAAACTACAAGATATAGCGATGGAAAAGAAATAAATATAGTAAATACAGTTAATAAACAGATAAACACTCTTGACACAACAATAACTACAAACGCAAATGGCATAAAAAATGTATCGCATACTTCATTATGCATGGCGCCACAAGCAGATGGTTCAACTTACCTTATTAAATCATTTACAAATTCTGGAAACAAAGGAAACTACGGTGGTTATGAACTTTTACGCCCAGGACAAAGCCCAAGAGGTATAAGTTATCAATATAAGTATGATGGCTCGCCTGCACAAATTAATTATAAAAATATACAAGGGAAAAAATTAAATTTATCAGAAGAAGAATTACAGTATTTGCCTTTTGCTACACAAAGAATCGGAATAGATTTAAATCCGCAAGGACAAGCTTTTTTTAGATTTCTCCCTTTTCCGGTAGGAAATGTTGAAAAAGAAGTTGCGTTAGCGCAAAAAATACAGGAAAGAGCACACGGAATAATGGGGATTTTACCGAAGGCTAAAGTTACTAACCTTGAGAACCCTGCATATGGCGGTGAGTGTGACGTCCATGGTACGTTGCAAATTCTGCTATCCTCCAAACTATCTGATAAAACGCTCATACTTAGCGCAATGGCACACGAAGTTCAACACGCAGCAGAGGCAATAAAAGGAATTCGTGCATCCAATTCAAGGATAACAGCACTTGGGGGTAGTTTATCTAAATTGAAAAAAGAGTTCAAGTTTATAAAAAAACAACACGATGACCCAATAGCGAAAATAGGGGCAGAAATAGCACTGAGAAGCAGCACTCCCAGGCGTAAAGTATTTCAAAAACTTGGAAATATAGAAATGGGCAGTCCAGAATACATAGAAGCACTTGAACTGCAAAAGCAATTTAAACAAACTCTCAGACCTGAGTATAGAATGGCAACAAACGCAGCACATGATGCGTTTCCATTTGAGCAACGAGCTATAAAACGTCAACTAGAAGAAGAAACTAAATCAGCACAAATAACAACTAAAATTCTAAGTTTTATATTCTCTTGACGCATAAATCCCATTAAAGTACTTGTACGTTCAAATCTTTAGTGTACAATTTAATTGTAGTTTATTGGAAAGGATTTTTTATGTGGGAAAAAGATGTAAACATTAATGGTGTTAGAGAAATTCGCGTTCGCCCAAATGTTTATTTTGGCGTTGGGGCAATCAAAAAAATTGACGACATTTTAAAATCGTTAAAAGCTGAAAAAAATGTGGATAAAGTTATCGTAGTTTCAGGTCGCGGCGCATACAAGGCAACTGGCGCTTGGGATTACGTTGAAAAAGCCCTAAAAACAAATGAAATTGGGTATATAAATTTTGACAAAGTTACCCCAAACCCAACAACACATCACGTAGATGAAGCGGTGAAAATGGCGTTGGACTTTGGCGCACAAGCTGTTATTGCTATTGGCGGAGGTTCTCCGGTTGATGCGGGGAAAAGCACTGCTATACTTATGAAATATCCAGATAAAACTTGTAATGACCTTTTTGAATTCAAATTTGCGCCCGAAAAAGCTGCGCCAATAATAGCAATAAACCTTACGCACGGCACTGGCTCCGAAACGAACCGTTTTGCAGTCGTAACAGTTCCGGAAAAAGACTTCAAACCAGCAATTGCGTACGATTGTATTTATCCTTACGCGTCAATCGACGACCCCGCTTTGATGACAAAATTATCATTGTCTCAAACGCTTTACGTTTCTGTAGATGCAGTTAATCACGTAGTTGAAGCCGCAACATCAAAAGTTGCCTCCGCGTATGCTATTACGCTAGCGAAAGAAACCATCAGACTAGTTGCAAAATACTTACCTAAAGCAGTTGCCAATCCTGACGACCTAGAGGCAAGATATTATCTGTCTTATGCTTCACTTCTTGGCGGCGTAAGTTTTGACAACGGACTTTTGCACTACACGCATGCTCTAGAACATCCGCTAAGCGCTGTCAAGCACGAACTTTCACATGGACTAGGACTCGCAATGCTTTTACCGGCAGTAATTAAGTGCATTTACCCTGAAAAAGGGCACGTACTAGCAGATATATTAAGCCCAATTGTACAAAATCTTACTGGGGAAGCCTCCGAAGCCCAGTTTGCCGCTGAAAAAGTTGAAGAATGGTTATTTGGGCTTGGAATAACCCAAAAGCTTAAGGATGAAGGATTTACAGAAGCTGACGTCGAAAAGCTAACGTACCTAGCGTTTAACACACCATCCCTTGACGGTTTGCTGGGTATTGCACCAAACGAAGCAACCCAAGAAAGAGTTTCTGCTATTTACACAGACTCTTTAACCGCATACAAAAATTAGTTAAATACTTACAAATTAGCGCGCTCTAAGAACTTAGAGCGCGTTTTTGTTACAAAAATTAACACACCTATAAAAAATGGCAATTTCTTTTTCTTTAATTTTTTTATTAAAGTAACGAGGAATTATTTTGAAACAAGGAGTTATTTATAGTTATGGGAAAAATTGAGGGAATACCTGTTATACGAGCTACTCACACTGGCGTTTCGGCACAACCAGCCCCCCAAAAAGTTGCACCGAAAGCACCAGGAATTAGCACCATGCTCGCCGGCAATACAACCAACACGAACGCACCGAGCTTTACTAGCAGTGTGTCTACACCAACCCAAACGAGTACTGCTGCTTCTGTTAAAAGCGAAAAAGAAAAAGCCCCGGCAAAGTGCACTCAATATACAATACAAAAAGGTGACACGCTTTCAAGTATTGCCAAAAGATTTGGCTGCAGTTTAGGCGTACTAAGCCAAATGAACCCCAGTATTAATGCAAATAAACTCAAAATCAAACAAAAAATTCTTGTCCCAGCAAATTTACATACTATAAAAGCTGGTGAAACCCTATCTAAAATCGCCAATGATGAAAAGGTTGAGTTAGAACGAGTTAAAACAGCAAATCCACAGATAAAACCCAAAAAACTTCGCATAGGGCAAAACATTTTTATCCCAATGAGCGCAAGCGAAGCCGGGATTAAAAATCAAAATGCAAAAAGCAAAACATTCGGTTTAAATGCAAAATCAAGCGCCCAAACTTCTCCAATTTCAGCCGAGAAAAAAGCTTCAATAATAAATTCTTCACAAGAGTTTATAAAAGGCTTTGAGGGTAGTTCAAATGTTACATACACTTGCCCTGCCGGTGCTACAACAATTGGTTATGGACACCAAATTAAAAAAGGAGAAAATTTTAGCAATGGCATTGATGAAGCAACAGCGTTAAGACTACTAAAGGAAGATACAACTGATGCATACAACAAAGTAATTAATGCGCTAGGTAATAAAGCCGGCGATTTGAGCGAGGAACAGATTGGCGCCCTTGATGACTTAGTCTTTAATGCTGGAGCACATCCAAAGTGTATTAAACTTATAAAAGAAGGAAAATTCGATGAAGCACAAAAAGAAATGAATTCTGTCAATGTCACTATTCGTGATAAGGATGGTAAGCCTATAAGGAAAGAAGTCCTATCAGGGTTGATTATTCGTAGAGCGAAAGACATGGCATTGTTGGGTGACGGTAAAATTAGTTCTCAAGGTCAAAAAGTTCTATTGGAAAAATTAAACAAACGTTTAAAGACAAAATACAAAACACTGCAAGAAGCCGAAACTAAAATTAAAAATGAAATAGCCGCTTTGTCAAAATCTAATAGAAATCCTGATAAATTAAAAATATTAAACAACCTAATGCCATTATTTAACGTTATTAACAACCCACAAAGCGTAGTTGATTCCTTTTAAAGGAGCAACAAAACGTTAAACACGACCGTAAATATCTTCTAGGCGCTCAATGTCGTTTTCATCAAGAATGTCACCTCTTTGCACCTCAAGGATTTTTACTGGCTCGTCGTATGGGTTTTGTAGCGAGTGAACTTCTTCTATTGCGAGGTCAATATGTTCTCCCGGCATAAGAACATGTTCTTCTTTTCCTTTGATAACAAAAGCTTTTCCTTCCAGGACAACCCAGTGTTCTGAACGGTGATGATGTAATTGCAGACTGAGTTTACCTTTTGGATTAACCATAATACATTTAGTCAAAAAGCCTTCGCCCTCTTGGATTACAGTATAATAACCCCAAGGTCTAAAAACAGTTTTGTGCACTTTATGCGAATCGTCGTTACGCTCTTTTAATTCGTTATAAATTTTCTTCACGTCTTGAGATTTAGACTTGTCACAGACAAGAACAGCATCCTCTGTTTCAACAACAATGGTATCTTTAAGCCCAATTGTTGTAACAAGTTTTGAGGTAGAATAAATCATTGAATTTTGCGACTCTACGTCAATTACGTTTCCTGTAATACAGTTTCCTTTTTTATCTTTCTTAGAAATATCGTAAATCGCCTCCCAGGAACCCAAATCGTTCCATCCGCAATCCAACTGTATAAGCGCAATTTTCTTTGATTTTTCCATAACTGCGTAATCTATTGAAATATCCGGCATTTTTTTAAAGGCTTGATATTCAACTGTAGGCTGCGCGTTTGTATGAATTTCCATGTCATCCAATAACGTCAAAATATCTTTTGAATGTTTTTTCATTTCCGAAATCATAACAGAATACTTAAACATAAATATTCCAGCATTCCAGAAATATTTTCCTGAGTCAACATACTCTTTCGCAGTATCATAGTCGGGTTTTTCTTTAAATTCCGCAACCTTAAGCGCCTCTGGGTCTATTTCTGTTATTTTTTTATTCTTTTGAGTTTTTATATAACCAAACCCAGTATCTATTTTAGAGGGTTTTATCCCAAACGTAACAATAAAGCCTTCTTTCGCAAGCTTTATACCATCATCAATAGCTTTGGAAAATTTTTTATCATCAAGTATTAAATGGTCGGAAGGAACAACGAGAATAATTGGGTCTACGCGCCTACCAGCTTCATTTTTAATATACTTTGCAGCCAGAGCAATTGCCGGAGCAGTATTTCTGCCTATTGGCTCTGTTATTATTTTATAATCCTCGTTTCTACAGAATTTTTCCTTAAGCGTCTTAAGTTGAATCCGCACACCAGGTTCATGTTTTATATTTGTAATACTTATAATATTTTTATCATCAAAATTTTCAATTAAGCGCAAAAAAGTAGCCTCAAAAAGGGTATTCTTTTGATTAAGCTTTAAAAGCTGTTTCGGATAAAGCTCCCGACTCATCGGCCACAATCTTGAACCGCTACCACCGGCTAAAATTAACGCATACAAATCTTTTGACATTTTTACTCCCAAATTCCAACTTTTGTTCTTATTGAATTATACACTAAAATAAAACAGTAATGCAAATTAATCTGTTAAATATTACAGCATATCCCCACCACGCCAAGCTACCTAAAAATACCATGGTTATAAGCGAAGAAACTAATTTTGCGCCATAAGAAAGTTAGATTATACGACAACTTTAAAACACTTGCGGAAAAAATGCTTTTCATGTTATGATAATAGAGTTGAAAATTGAACATGGAGAAGTGGCCGAGTGGCTGAAGGCGGCACCCTGCTAAGGTGTTATGTGGAGTAATCTGCATCGAGGGTTCGAATCCCTCCTTCTCCGATTTTGCTTTTTATAATTTTATTATTAAGTTTATGTTTTTACTACAAACAAAAGAGTAGCCCCCTCACCCACCCGCCGAAATCATCTTTTAATCTATAATCTTTACATTGAAACAAGAAAACTCTTGCTATGGAGAACAACAAAATTGTAGGGTGCGTTTATACGCACCTTTATTTTTGTATTTCTGTATTTTAATGAGTGGTTTGGTTAGGCGGGTAGTGTGATTATTTTGGGAAAATTTAGAACACGAGCGAGTTTTAGGGGTAGGAAATAACCAAACTAAGTGTCTTTTAAAACGGACAAAGTCGGACTTT
>CAZVBZ010000050.1:0-6853 GCA_964626145.1 uncultured Muribaculaceae bacterium
CGGGGTTTTCCATAAGGTGGATGGTGCCGTCGACAACCTCGGAGAGGTTATGGGGAGGAATATTCGTCGCCATACCGACGGCGATACCGATGCTTCCGTTTACGAGGAGGTTCGGGAACTTCGAGGGGAGCACGGTAGGCTCGCGGCGGGTATTATCGAAGTTCATGCTCCAGTCGATGACGTTCTTATCGATATCGGACATGAGCTCTGCGGAGATCTTCGACAGTCTCGCCTCGGTATAACGGTAAGCGGCAGCGCCGTCGCCGTCGACGGAGCCGAAGTTTCCGTGACCCTGGACGAGGGGATAGCGGTAGGAGAAATCCTGCGCCATTCTTACCATAGTGCCGTAGACGGCGGAGTCGCCGTGAGGATGGTAGCGACCGAGCACGTTACCGACGGTCGTAGCGGACTTACGGAACGGCTTATCGTGGGTAAGGTTATCCTCGTACATAGCGTACATAATGCGGCGCTGACCGGGCTTCATTCCGTCGCGCACGTCCGGCAGCGCGCGGGACACGATAACGGACATAGAATACTCGAGGAACGCCTTACGCACGCGTTTTTCCATATTGACGGGCACGATGACCTGCTCGGGAAATTCTATATTATCGTTTTGATAATGCTTATTTTTTTCTGCCATGGTGAGTAGAGCTCCTTAAGACCGCGACGTATCGCGGTGAAATCTCGCCTTCGGCGAGGTGGGGGTAGAAAACGCGACCTTGTCGCGGGGATTTTTTTATGAAAGCGAACGCCTGCTGCACGTGGGGAAAGCAAGATTTTTAATTCTTCGTATTAAAAATCTTGCGAAAAAAGCAGACGTGTCGCGGGATGACGCGGGGCTTGTGCGCGCGGCGCGGGCGTTATAAAGCAAGCTACCCTGCACCGTTTCTACTGTCTCTAAAGCATTAGCTACCGTTCTAAGTTTCTTTTGTGAAAGAAACTTAACTAAGAAAACCTTCATAGTCGCGGCTTGCCGCGACCGCGAGCTGCGCATCGCGTAAGAAGCTTTACAAGCGGCTGAAAGCTTTCGCGCGGTCGGCGGCGACCGCTTCGTTTGCCCACGAAATACAGCTCCTGCCCCAATACGCTTCGTCTCGCCCTCGCGCGACGTGCTCCGCCGCCACGGTGCGGGGCTGAGGGCTAATGCGCCTTGCGCGTGGGAGTTTGCGGGAGTCTCCCATTCCTGCGGCGACGGGGTGTGGGGCGTTAGTTTTGCCGACACGGGCTTTGTTCAACCTTAATCGCACGTGCAGCATGGGCAGCGAAAGCACTCTCCACGCAGTGAGAGCGCCCGTTTTTAGATATGACGGCGCATTCGTGTCGCGAGCTGACGCGGGGGCGTGCTCTGCGGCGCGGGTGGTTTGAAACGGTGAAGTCGTGCCGCAATACGCTGCGGCGGGCGTTTTTTATAAGTTGTAGCATGGTGCGCCGAGGCGCAATATTTATAAAAGGCGGGCGTTCCGTTGTGCTGTAACGCTTCGCGGAGCGGCGCGGTTTATCGAAGTTTGTTGCCGCCGAGGCGGCGCTTGACTGAGAAAATAAGGCTTCAAGCAAGCCGTGCGGCGGTGCAAAAAAGCTCCACCCCGCACCCCGTCGCCGCAGGAATGTGCGACCCCGCCAAACTCCACGCGCAAAACGCACGAACCCCAGCCCCGCACCAATGCGGCGGAGCACGTCGCGCGAGCGCGAGACGCAGCGTATTGGGGCAGGAGCTGTATTTCGTGGGCAAACGAAGCGGTCGCCGCCGACCGCGCGAAAGCTTTCAGCCGCGGGGGGAAAAGCTTCTTACGCGATGCGCAGCTCGCGGGGGGAAAATCCCCCTATGAAGGTTTTCTTAGTTAAGTTTCTTTCACAAAAGAAACTTAGAACGGTAGCTGACGCTTTAGAGACAGTGAGGACGGTGCAGTGTACATCGGGCGTGCGGCGGGGGGATTCCGCGTTCTGCGGAACGCGGGTCAGGCTCCGCCCGACACCCTGTGAAGGCATTGGGGGATTTCGCACTTCTTGCTTGCAAGAGGGCGGTGTGCGACCAAAGGCGCCGCCTTTGGATTCCGCGAATTTCCGACTTCATCCTCTTGCATGCAAGAGGACGAAGCCCGAGAAAAATTGAGTAGAGCTTTTGGTAACTGAGACGTTCGTGTCGCGGGCTGACGTACTGTAAGTGCAAGTGCGTTCGCGCTCGCGCCGCCGACGTGTCGGCTTACACGTCCAAATTCTCTGCGTATTTCGCGTTCTGCTCTATGAATTCGCGGCGCGGCTCTACCTTGTCTCCCATGAGCAGCGAGAACACCTCGTCGCACGCGCGCGCGTCCTCGATCTCGACCTTGAGTATCGTGCGGCGCTCCGGGTCCATTGTCGTCTCCCAAAGCTGCTCCGCGTCCATCTCTCCGAGACCCTTGTAGCGCTCGACGGTGACGTTTCCGCCCATCTGCTCGACAAGCTCGTCTCGCTCCGCGTCCGAGAAGGCGTAGCCCTCGCGGCCGCCTCTTCCCTTCAGCTTATAAAGCGGGGGCTGCGCGAGGAAGACGTGTCCGTCCTCGATAAGACGTCTCATATGTCTGAAGAAGAACGTGAGCAGGAGTATCTGAATATGCGAGCCGTCGACGTCGGCATCCGCCATGATGATTATCTTGCCGTAGCGGAGCTTCTCAATGTCGAAGTCCTCTCCGATACCGCAGCCGAGCGCCTGGATTATCGGGATGAGCGACGGGTTCGAATACACCTTATCGAGGCGAGACTTCTCGACGTTCAGCACCTTACCGCGAAGGGGGAGAATTGCCTGGTAACGGCTGTCTCGTCCGTTCTTCGCGCTTCCTCCCGCGGAGTCTCCCTCCACGAGGTAGACCTCTGTGAACTCGGCGCGGCGATCGTTGCAGTCGGCGAGCTTTCCGGGCAGGGACGAGCCCTCGAGGAAGCCCTTTCTTCTTGTGAGCTCGCGGGCGCGGCGGGCTGCCTCTCTGGCGCGGGAGGCGGCGAGGGATTTCTCGATTATCGCCTTGGCGACGGAGGGGTTCTCCTCGTAATACTCGGCGAGCTTTTCGGAGACGATATTGTCTACGATCGTACGCACCTCGGAGTTACCGAGCTTCGCCTTGGTCTGGCTCTCGAACTGGGCGTCGGGGAGCTTAACGGAGACGACGGCGCACAGACCCTCGCGGGCGTCCTCGCCGGTGAGGTTCTTATCGGAATCCTTGAGAGCGCCGCTGCGGCGTGCGTAATCGTTGAGCACCTTGGTGATGGCGGACTTAAAGCCGGTCTCGTGAGTACCGCCGTCGATGGTGGACATATTATTCGCGAAGGTAACGATGGTCTCGTTATAGCTGTCGTTATACTGCATGGCGACCTCGGCGGTGATATCGCCCTTCTGCGCCTTCATGTATATGACCTCGGGGTGAATGAGCCCCGCGTGCTTTGACTGATTGAGGTGAGAGACGAAGGACCTGATACCGCCCTCGTACATAAGGTCATAGACGCGGAAGCCGTCCTCGACATATTCTGAGCCCTCGGGGCTGTCCGCCTGCATTTTCTCGACCTCGCGCTCGTTCTCGGTGAGGACATCGAACTCGTCGGGCTCGGCGTCGCTCTCATTTTCTCTCTGCTCTGCCTCGGCGGCGTCGAGGAGGCGGGCGATATCCTCGTCACTCTCGCCGAGGGTGTGCTCGGACTCGACCGCGGCACGGCGGTCCTTGATTATAATGCGGATGCCCGCATTAAGGAACGCCTGCTCGCGGAGGCGGGTAAGGAGCATCGAGATATCGAATTCTGTGGTATCGGTGAAAATTTCGGGGTCGGGCTTAAAGCGGACGAAGAGACCGTGGCGACCGTCTGAATCGCCGATGCACGCGAAGGGGCGAGTTGTCTTACCGCGCTCGAAGCGCATGGTATAGCGCTTGCCGTTATAGCAGTTATCGACCTCAAACCACTCGGACAGGGCGTTAACGACGGAGGCGCCGACGCCGTGGAGACCGCCGGAAATTTTGTAGCCGCTGCCGCCGAATTTTCCGCCTGCGTGGAGGACGGAGAAGACGACCTCCATGGCGGACTTATTCATTTTATGGTGCATTTCGGAGGGGACGCCGTGGCCGTTATCCTCAACGGAGACCGAGCCGTCGGGGTAAAGCACGACTGTTATCCTGTCGCAGCGACCCGCCATTGCCTCGTCGATGGAGTTATCTACGATCTCGTAAACGAGGTGATGCAGACCGCGGACGGAGGTCGTACCGATATACATACCGGGGCGCTTTCTTACCGCCTCGAGTCCTTCAAGCACCTGAATTTGACTTTCGTCATAATTCTGTGCGTCATTTTTTGTGATGTCATCCATGATATAAATACGATCCTTTCTGCGCGTTCTGCGAACGCAAGGTAAAGTAGCGCGCTATCGCGCTGGGGGGGAGTTCCGAGCTCTGCGGAGCTCGGGTCAGGGCACGCCCCGACACCCTGTGAAGGCGTGGGGATTTCGCACTCTGCGGAGTGCGACTTGGGGCGTTGCCCCAAGACCCTACAATTTTTCGAGAAAAATTGAGTAAAGCTTCCCGTTGGGCACGGTGTTCGTGTCGCGGACAGGGATATCGTAATTGCAAGGCGTTAGTCGAAGTGGCGTTCGTGCGCGGTACGCCGCCGAGGGCGGCTATCAATACCCTTTATCCCTTGCTGCAAGGGAGCTTGACGATATGTGCGACAGTATCACCTTCTCCTCCCCGCCCTCGTCCGTGAGGACGAAGCTGCGCGGAAGATCGAGCACTGCGGACTCGCATTTTCCCTCCGCCTGCGCTCGGCGAAGCAGGTCGCCCGTCGCCTCGCCCGTTACCTCTCCGTCAAGGTCGAATATTCCCACGACGTCTCTCTCTCGGACAAGGTAGCCGTTTCCTATGTGTATCAGCATCAGCCGTTCAGCCTGCGCGGCATTATGAAGTGGAGGAAGTCCTCGCCCTTCTCGCTCTGCTCGGTGTGCTCCGCCTCGCCTCTCGCGTCCGCAAGCGCGACAAAGCTGCTGCCGCACGCCGGCTCGATGCATATTCCCTTGTGCGGGCCGTTGAAGCCTATTCGCAGCGTCTCGACGCTCGAGGGGATCGCTCTGAGCGCGTCAAGGAGGTATCGACAGTTGAACCCTATCGTGAGCTCATCGCCCGTCACAGCGGCTGAGACGGTCTCGTAGATGCTTCCGCTCGTGGAGACGGCGGACATGTCTATCTTATTGTCGGACACGGCGAGCTTGACCTGAGCCTTGCTGTTGCCTCCGAGCTTGTCCTCGCTGATGATAGCCGCTCTCTCGAGCGCGCCGCGAAGCTCAGCTGCATTGACGTACAGCTCGGTCTCGAAGGAGCGCGGCAGCACGCGGGAGTAATCCATATATTTACTCTCGATCATGCGGCAGAAGAAGTAGATGGAATCTATCTTAAATATAATGTGCTTGTTACCGATTATCATCTCGCACTCGTCCTCGGTGTCGCGGATCATGCGGAGCAGCTCGGTGAGGAACTTACCGGGGATAATGATCTCGCAGTCGGGGACGTCGGCGTCGGTAACGTCGGTCGTGCAGGACAGGCGGTTGCTGTCGCAGGCGACGACGGTCATTCGACCGCCCTCTATCTTTAAGAGCTCGCCGTTGAGCGCTACGCGCTGGTCGTTCTGAGCGGCGGAGAATATTGTTTCGGAGATCATGCGGCGTATCTTGTGCTGGGGGAAGGAGTAGCGGCGGTCGCCCTTGAACATGGGCATAGTCGGGAAGTCCTCTCCGGGGGAGACGGAGATCTCGAAGCTGCCGGAGGTACCGGAAATTACGGCGCGTAGGGACTCGTCGATATCGATGGTTATCTCGCCGTCGGGCAGAGCGCGAACGATCTGAAGGATCTTTGAGCCGGAGATAACGTATTTGCCCTCGCGGTGTACCGTGCAGGGGAGAGTGGTCCTGAGACCCTTCTCGAGGTCGAAGGCGGAAATGCGGCACATATCGGAGGCATCTCCGTCGAAGGAGCCCATCTTGGGATCGGGGGGGCACTCGAAGAGGAGGCCTTCAATTGTGGTGAGGGTGTTTTTGATCTGGGAGATACCGGCGGCGGGGCCGATAGCGGCAAGCAGCTGTGCCTTATCGAAGGTAGCCTTCATTGTAGATCCTTTCCGAGCGGCGGAGGAAGCTCACGCGCGCTTTATATAAAGTAAAGAATAGATATATATAAGAACAGATAAGATTAGTAGCAGTAGAAGTAGGGGGAGGGGAAACTGTTGAAAAGTCCCGCGGAGCCCCGATTGGCGGGGAAAATCGGGAGGTGAGAAATCAGCGCGAAGGCTGTTGGGGAGCCTTTGAAAGAATGTTGATATCAAAGATTTGAGGTAGCAAAGGGCGAATTCGTGAGAAAATGAGGAGAGGAGCGCGCCGCGGGGCGAAAAACGGGAAATCAACATTGGAAACGGCGGCGTTGAAAAGCGGCGAGGCGCAGCGGTGGGAGGCTGCTTTCGACAGGGGCGGGAGGTTTTCCGTGTGACGGAAGTCAAAGACGGAAAAGTCCGCGCCGCTCGGCGGAAAATCGAGCCTGCGGAGGGAGTTTTCCACGGAAATCAACATGGTTTTCAATAGTTTTCAACATGGTTTTCAATGGGGTGTTGAAAACTCACGGAAAACACGGAAAAGTTTCAAAAATCCGCGTCGAAGCGTGTTTTTTTATAAAGCCGACGTACACTGCACCGCTCCAACTGCCTCTAAGGCGTTAGCTACTGCATTAAGTTTCTTTTGTGAAAGAAACTTAACTAAGAAATCCTTCATAGTCGCGGAAAGCCCACGGCATGAGCTGCGACGCTCGCCGTGTCCTACCAAAAGCTTTACTCGATTTTTCTCGGGCTTCGTCCTCTTGCA
>CAZVBZ010000051.1:0-6119 GCA_964626145.1 uncultured Muribaculaceae bacterium
TCAGGGAGTGGTCGGGTTCCATGTCACCGGGTCCGATGACGGACACGGACCAACCATTGTCGCCACCTGTGTATGAGATGACCAACGGCGATGCGTCGAATGAGAGATCGGTGTCGGAGGACATGTCCGAATAGGAATGAGAGGTTGGGAGAGCCCCTTGCGGGACCCTCCGCTTTAGGTTATTGGTTATCCCTCTCTCCAGGATCTGTTTTCGTATGCTTGCCTATCTGATCATCCACTCAGTTCCTGAGCATCCTGATCGCGACGATGACGACGAGGATCGCTGCGAGGACCACGAGCACGATGAGCAGGTAGTCGGTGAGACCGGTTCCGTCATCGGACTCCGAGGGCTCGGAGGGTGTGACGACGATGGTCTCGGCGGGGGTGGCACCGGTGACGATGAGGGAGAAGTCCTTCATGTCGGCGGTGATGGTGATCTGTCCACCCTTCTGGATGGTCTGTCCGTTGAAGGTGATGACCACGTTGTCGCCATCGTATCCTGTGAGGATGTTGTAGTCCACGGTGTGGGTTCCCACTGCGAGGAGGAAGTCAGTTCCTCCGTAGGTGACCTTGGCTCCGTCGATGAAGACCTCGATTCCGGTTCCGACGGACACGAGTCCGCCGACCATGGATGCATCGAGCTCGAAGTAGATGGTGTCGTAATCTCCGACGTTGAAACTGCCTATGATGGGCTTAGTCATCGCCTCATCGGAATAGATTGTGGTTGCATAGTTTCCGGATGCGACGAATCCGTCGATTCCGGTGAGCTCGATGTCCGCATTCTGAAGGATGGTCCTGACATCGGTGCCTCCGACGATCTTCACGTACTCGACACCGTTGATGGTGACAGCTGTGGATTTCGCATCGGTTCCTGCAGAGGAGACGATCTTTCCGACCTCTCCGTCGTAAATCAGGACATAGCCTGCGGATGCGAGTTTGACCTTTCCTGCGATGGTCCCTGCGGCACCGAGTGCGGTGGGCTTGGATCCGACGGTGATGACTCCATAGTTGGTGAGCTCACCCTCCTTTCCGGCCTCTTCGGAAACGGTGACGGTTCCGAGGACGTTGAGTGTTCCGGTGACCCTGAGTCCGGTTGTGACGGTCTCGGAGACTGTGACCGATCCATTGACATCCATGATCGCGGAAGTCAGGACCTGGACGGTTCCCTTCTTGACGACGAGGTCTCCGTCGACGGTGAAGGTGGATCTGTCCATCTTCTCGCTTGCGCCCACGATGACATATGAGTTCTCCAGGACCTGGAGGGTGGCACCCTCTGCGACGGTCATGGTGAAGTCCTCGTACGTCAAGACTGTTCCTGCAGCCCTTGTGGCAGACGAGGAGATCTGTCCGATGGTGACGGTTCCGGAGACGACATCGACGCGACCCTCAGTGGAGATGGCTTCGGATGATGTCCTTCCGGAGTTGATGAGCAGGTAGTCCACGGGTGTGGATGCGGTGTTGTCGGTGAAGGTGCTGACGATGAATGCGCTGACCTCTTCGAATCCGAGTTTCGCATCCGCACCGTTGGCGGTTGCGGTGACGGATCCGCTGAACTTCACATCATCGTTGATGGTGAGGTCCGCTCCGACGAGTTTGATGTCACCTGTGACGAGGGTGTTGTATGCACAGGATGCGGATGTGGGTTCGATGGAGATGAAGAGTTTGTCCATCTTCTCGCCCTTGGCGAATGTGGTCTCTCCGACATCAACCTCTCCGACGATGGCGATCTTGGATCCCTCGAGCTTCTCGTCCACTGCGGAGACGGCGTAGTCCACGTTGGTCACGTAGAAGTAGTCCTTGGCTCCGACGAGTTTCTGGAAGTGTGCTCCTGAGACATCCTTGAAGATCGAAGGTGGTTCGTTCACAACGGAGACGACTCCTGTCTTTCCGATGACGAGCTTTCCGGGCACATCGGGTATGGATGCGGTGCTGTAGTTCTTGATGGTTCCCTTCGTGAGGGTGAGTGTTCCATCGACGGTGAGCACGGCGTTCTCCTTGACGGTGACGTCGTACTCGGTCTGTACGGTGACATCTGCGGGGATGGTCACGCTGCTGCTGAGTGAGACGTCCTTGTCCGCTGTGATGACGGATCCGGGTGTTGCGATGGTCAGTGCGTTGGCGAGACTGGTCCAGGTCTTGGCGTTTCCGTTGACGGAGACTACATCTCCGGAGATCTCACGCACGTCGAGGTCGTTCATATAGTCCTCGGAGGTGAAGGTTCCGGAGACGTTGATCTTCTCACCGACGACGTTGGACCCGGCCTTGGCGACGATGACGGAGCTCTTCGAAACGGAGAGGGTTCCCTCGATGTCGACGGTCATGCCCGCGGGGATGTCGGTGTTGCCGGATGTTGTGACGGATCCGTAAATGGTGACCGTCTTTTCATCGGCATCTGCGATCTTGGTGATCGCGTTCTCGAATGTGGTATAGGTTGTGGTGATGGTTCCGTTGGAGACATCGGTGATGATGTACTCTGTGGCGGACAGATATGTTTGGCCGGTGAGCCCCTCGGAGAAATCTCCCTCGGTTTTGACGGTGATGGTTCCGGTCACCTTGGTGGCGCTGTCGGCGTTGAACTTCATGGAAGCGCCTTCGGCGACGCATGTGATGGTTCCGGAGATGACCAGGTTGGCTGCGGAGGATTCGAATGCAACGTTCTTTCCGATGACCATGTCACCGGAGATCTCGACTTTTCCGCCGAAGTATGCTCCCTCGGGGAGGTCCACACTCTTGTTGATGGTGACCTTGGAGGTTGTGGACTCCTTGACGGCTCCGATGGCCCCTGCGAGAGTCATGTCGCAGACGTAGAGCTTGTAGCTGTCCTTTCCGACCGCGTATGTGGTGGATGAGACGGACTCGGAGACGGTGATGCCTGTGACGTCG
Organism: uncultured Muribaculaceae bacterium; assembly: GCA_964626145.1. GTDB lineage: Bacteria > Cyanobacteriota > Vampirovibrionia > Gastranaerophilales > Gastranaerophilaceae > RGIG2134. Next base: position 2,884 of record CAZVBZ010000051.1, read on the forward strand.
GTCAGGGTGACCAGGTTGTTATCAGAGAGTTTCGCGAGTTCCCTCTTGGACTCTCCCATGATGTTCTTATCGGTGACCGTTACGGTTCCCTTGACCGATCCGACGGTCAGGGTGACCCCATCGAAGATGGTGATGTTCGTGGAATCCTCGGAGATTCCGTTGATCGTGACGGTTCCCATGTCGTAAATCTGGTTCGCCTCCACGGTTCCTCTGACATCGAGTGTTCCGAGAACCTTGAAGATGTAGGGGGTGTTGGTTACCTTTCCGGTCTTGTCGTCGTATGTGGGGGCAACGGAGTTCTCGATGGTCAGTTTGTTCTGTTCCACGGCCCTGTTGTTGGGTGCGGTAACCTTCATGGTTCCGGTCTCGGAGATCGTGACGTCCGCCGCGTCGATTACGACGTCGGATCCTCCGTCAGAGGTTCCGACGGTCATGGTCCCGTTGACTGTTCCGGTCGATCCGGGGTTGAACTTGATGTTTCCCTCGACGTTGAACTCCCCATTAATCTCGAGCTCTCCGCCCTTCTTAATTTCGATCTCGGATCCAGAGCTGATCTTCGCCTTGTCGTTGATGATCAGTTTTCCGTAGACTGTGACGACGGAACCGCTGATGTTCCCGCTGACGATGTATTCCCTCATGTATCCGACGGAAATGGAACCGCTGACGTTGTTGGACTGGAGGACGTCTGCGGTGACCTTGACCTCTGCTTTCTCGTTCTTGGAGACCTCCATCATGATGTTGGAATCCTTGATTACGAGTTCAGAACCGGCTGTGAGCTCCATCGTGAGTCTTCCAGTTCCAGCTTCGAGAGTGGTCTGGTTGGAGGCGGTGAACGTTGTTCCCTCCACAACGACAATCGTGATTCCACCAACGGTCGAAGTGATCTTCTGTTTGTATGCATCGAGGTTGATCTCGACTCCCTTCTCACCCTCTGCGGGTGCAGTTCCGTCCTCCGTAGTGTAAATCTTATTGACACCCGAACTGAGTCCTGTCCAGGTTATAGTCGATTCACTGATATCCCATCCTGCAGCCTGAGCTTCGGAAAGGATGTAGAGTGCATCTTTTGTGCTCTGATCATCGAGTTTCATCACATTTCCGAGACTTGCAGAAGCCACATAGGATTCCACAACAGCTTTATTTGAAGCCGTGTACCTCACTTTTTCTGTGGCTGTGGACGAGATGTTATCCCCACTGGGGTTTCCATTGATGTCTCCGAAGACGAATACACCACCTGTTCCGACTGAGAATCCAGCATAGTATGTATTATCTCCATTCTTCTTGGAGATGAGGTCGATCGTACTGTCTTTCGGAATGATGACATCCCATCCATCCAATTCGAGGATGTTATCTGCATTGTCTCCTGCCTGGAGTTTGAATCCGTCGGCGAGAACCACTGCGTCGTTATCAGAACCAGAGAACTTCACATTCCCTCCTACAGCGGAAACGGAGAACTCCGATCCTATGATTGAGGTGCTAGAACCCGCGTTGATGGTTGTTCCAGCAGCAGAAACAGTCAGTTCTCCAGTTGTTCCATCGTTTAATACCGTAACATCCCTGTTAGGGTTATCTCCACTGACCTTCATGGTCACGGTTCCATTGGGAACAGCAGGGTCGGCAGACGTCATTCCAATGATCTTCCCCGAGTAGGAACTGCCTTCCTGGAATGATATTGAAACACCTGCTTCGAGTTTGATGTCTAAGGAAACGCTCTTGTTGTAGACGAATGCATTTTCTTCGAGGATTTCGTTATCGAGATCAACAGCGGAAGAAAGGACTCCTCCCGCAACCACGGATTCGATGGCAACGTTCGATACACCGGAGAATGTCGAGTCCGTCAGTTTCACCGCAGCCGTTCCGACTTTGACGCTTCCTTTGGTGACTGAGAGCATTCCTCCGGTAAGTGTCTGGCTGGTTCCGTCTCCACCGATAGTGATATCGCCGTTCTCAAGGGTTACAGTGAAGTTCGTTTCCAGAGTTGCATCTGCGAGGCTGAACTGGTTCGTAGTTGTCGTCTCTCCGACCGTCTTCGTGTTCTTGGCCGTTATGTTGAGGTTCTGGAGTCCACTCACCAATGTGATCTCCGCACTGGAGCCATATAATGATGAGTACTCTACGGTCTTGGGAATCTGTTTGGCCGTGTAGGCTTCGAGGATCTTCCCATCATCAGCTATAATCTTCGCTTTGAAGGACTCAGCAGACAGGGTTGTATTCCCTTTAGCTGTGATGTATCCCTCTCCGTATGCAGATGTAGTTCCTTTCTCCGCATAGGCAGTGAATGTGACGGATCCCTCACCTGTTGTTTTCATAGAAACACCAGATTTGTCTGCAATCGCAATCGTTTCCTGTACAGGTCCACCAGAGACGGAGTAGATTGTGGCTGCGGGTGATCCGGCAACTGCCTTGATCTCTAGGGTTTTTCCACTCTGGACGTAGAATTTCAATCCTGTGGTGCCCGTTACATTTGTCAAATCCACTTTGGAATTATCTGAAACATAGTAGCTTTTGGAATCTTCCACTTCTGTAACGTAAGCTGCCCCTGTTTGGGGTGAGGGCAAGGGCTTGACGCCGGTTGCAGCTTCTGGGTCTGCAGACGAGTCATCTCCGATGATGACAAATCCAGCGACGAGGACCATGGCGAAGGCCATGATTGCTGCAAGGAGTTTAACTCCATTTTTGTTCGTATATTTGCTTTTCATGTGGGCAAATGAGACAAATCTGTCCTATGCTTTGGAATAAAGATCGTAAGAATTGATCATTCGATAGAGAAAAAGAATAATTAACACCGTGAATACAAAAACATTTATCCCATTTGGGCAAATGCTCCAAATCTTTTACCTCAAAGTCATAAGAAACTCGAAGAATACCGTTTTTGAACAGAATTGATCGGTTTTCCGATGTTTTCACCCGATTCGAGCCTCCTGTCAGGTGACAATTAAAGCTTGATTCTCAGGTTCAACCTCAAGGACAATGCAGTTTAGCCACATCTGGATTTAAAGCTAACGTGGATGAGCTCAACAATCGTACATTTCGGATAAGGAAATGATTCAAAACATGGCTCTCGCCTGTGCTGATGGACTGTATCGTGTTATCGCCTGTGAATCCATCAACATAGTTACAAAAAAGGCTGGTTAGGAGCAGATAAACAATGGGAAGGTGGCCCTCTACCAGCGATTCTTAGCTATTGCCCATATGACTAACAGCAAAATGAATAACAAAGGAGTGAAACTCCTTGCAGC
>CAZVBZ010000052.1:0-6094 GCA_964626145.1 uncultured Muribaculaceae bacterium
GGAAGACGCTCGCAAGGGCGACCTATGACGATCTCGTGGCGGAGTCCAACCGCAGAGGGAGGTCGATGGCATGAAGGTCCTCGCAATCTCGTCGGGAGGGGCCTACGTGGACCTCCCTGACCCCGCTTACTGCGGATACACCGCCATCCCCAACGATGTCGTCAGGGCAGGCACCAACACCTCGGGGAAGATCTACATCGATTTCATCCGTACGAGGCACACCATCACCGTCAGCTGGTCCGCGGTCGGGGCTGCACAGAAGAACCAGATCCTGGACCTGACCAACGGGTACGAGCTCAACGTCCGTTATTTCGACGTGACCGACGGGACCACGAAGTACGGGACATTTTATCGCGGTAATGATCTCACCGTCACGCCCGTGCTGAGGTACGACGGAACCGAGTTCGGGGCCTACAACATCGACATGTCTCTGGTGGAACGCTGATGCATCCGATGCCCGACGATTACAAGGAGGCCATGCAGGCCCAGACGCGCCAGGTGGATGTCTACCTCGCGGTCGGGGTCAACGTGGACCAGACCGCGGCGGACGACATCACCGAGGTCACATGTGACGCGCTCCCCATGAGCAACCTGGGCCAGCTGGCCGATGCCATCTATGAGATAGAGCCGGGACTGGCGACATTCGAGTCCTACGGCATCCCGTCGGACCCCGAGAGGGGGATGATCGCGCCGCCGCTGGAGTCGGTCGCCTATCCTCCGGAGATCTCCATCTGGTCCGATGCCATCTCCGACGTGGACGGCGTGATGGACTGGTCTTTCACCGTGACCCTGTCACAGGCGCACACGTCCGCATTGACCGTCTTCACCCGTGAGGTCGCCATCACCGAGGCGGACATCACCTTCTACAACGGCGAGGATGTGGCCGCATCTGGGCCGATGGAGGCCGTGACCGACGGGGTGCAGTATGTGGAGGCCGTGACCTTCGACAGGTTCACGGTCCATATCACCAGACTGGAGGCCCCCTTCAGGCACGCGAGGATCGTGGAGCTGGAGTTCGGAGCGTCGAGGACGTTCTCCAAGGCCAATCTGACCGGCACCGTGTCCATCATCCAGGAGACGGACCCCACGATGCAGACCATCCCCCTCTATGAATTGGACTTCACCGTCCTCAATGTCATGGGTGAATGGGATGTGGACAACCCGGTCGGGAAGTTCGACGACATCAGGGTCGGGCATCCGATCGTGGCGGGGTTCACATGCACGGATGGGGCCAAAAAGTACACCGTCCCCATGGGGAGGTTCATCATCGCCGAGAAGAAGGGGAGCGACACGGAGCTGTCCGTCGTGTGCTATGATCCGAGGAAGGTCCTGCAGGACATCCACATGGAGTGGTCGATATCCGCGGAGCAGAACCTGGGGGCATCTCTGACCGACCTTTTCACCGAGGTCCGCATCCCCCACATCATCGAGTCCGAGGTCTTCGAGATCACACCCGACAACGATGCGACATTCTCCGCGGAGCAGTCCCTTCTGGATGCGATGCGTCACATCCAGCAGTACTACAATGTGTGGCTGGTGCCGGAGAGGGACGGGAGCGTCCATGCCCGTGTGGGGCCTCCCACGGGGCAGTACGGGACCATGTCGTCCGACATGATGTATTCGTACCCGCTGGCCTACTCATTCACCAAGTACAACTTTATCCAGGTCTCCTACGGTCCGCAGGATGCCCTCCAGTATCACAATCTGGACCTGAGAGAGTCATCCTCCGAGGTCAAGACGCAGATCACCGTGACCAACCCCCTGATCCTGACACAGGACAAGGCGGCGACGGTCGCCACGAGGATCGCATCCGCACTCTACTCCCAGATGGTCGAGGTCGAGTGGAGGGCGGACCTCCTCAACGACATCGGGGACGTGATGGGATTGGCAGGGAGATGGACCCCCACGAGTCCGACGGACTACAGATGCGTCTACAACGACATCGAGTACAACGGCGGATTAACCGCCAGGACCAGGGGCACCGTCTGAACGGGATGCGCATCCAACAACCTCAACAAACACCCTTACATATCACATTTTGCAGTACAACAGGAGGGCCATCCGAAAGGTGGCCTCCAAAGATTTTAAGAGTGACAACCTCGTCAGACGGTGTGGTGTCTATGAAAAGAACCACAATCATCGGAATCATCGCCGTGGTGATCATCCTGATCGCCGCCGTCGCAATCGCCGGGGGAGAGAGCAACCCCGACAAGGACAAAGTACAATACGACTACAAAGTCGACATCGCCAACTCATTCTCCTCCACGGTAGGGGGTTCGGAGACCGCTCCGGCAGGGTCGACCTTCGCGATCGTCCATATCTACGTCAAAAACATCGGATTCGACGAGGGCATGTCCCTCAACGATTTCGTATGGCAGTGGAAGGTCTCCGTCAGCGGGACGACCTATTCGCCTACGGTCTCGACCTATCTGAACCCTGAGTACAAAGGGAGCGCAGAGGTCGATGTCGGAGGCGAGACCACCACCGTGCAGGTCTTCGCGGTCCCCGTCGGAACCACCGCCGACATGGTGACGGTCTCGATGGATTACTTCGACTTCGGACCCACCCCCGTCTTCGAGAGAGTGGACTACTACTAACCCCCCCTTCCCAAACCCCTTACCCTTTTTCCCCGATATTCTTTTTAATTCCCTCATACCATTATGTGGGCAGGAGGTCGCCGATTGACACTGCCCGAGTTGATGGTCAAAGTATGGGACGGGGATCCCGACGAGTACTTCACATGGATCGATATGAACCGCGTGGAGTACAACGCGAACATCGTCGCGAGGGAGTCGGGAGTGGAGCAGGTCGGGTTTCTGACCGTCTCCAGATCGTCGCAGTTCCGCTGGGACGAGGCCCAGAAGCTGGAGGACCTGATCGCCGCCGTCGCACTCGCGAGGGGCATCGAGGTCACGATGGAGGATTCATGGGGGCAGTTCCGGACCGTCTCCTACGTGGACTTCGAGCGGTGGGAGTCGGCCATATGGGCCATCTACACCGACCTCGGAGGCACGGGGGAGCGCATCCCTGCCGGGAAAGTCATGGTCACGTATGCGGCGACATTATACGCGAACAGATGGAAGGGGAGGGGGCCGTACCATCAGGATCTGGAGCTTCCGGGGGTGCGCACCGGGATGGAGGTTTTCGTCTTCATCCCCCACACGGCAACCGTCCCCCAGAGGGCCCAGGAGTACAACGCCATCCTGCGGGCCGTCCCCCTGGGGGATAAGCTGGCGAGGGTGTATGCCCTCCAGAAGAAACCCCCGATGGACCTGCCCCTGAGATTCGCGATAGGAGGACTGGAGATGTTTGAGGTCATAAGCCTGCCCGTGGCAGGATGGGAGGGGAGCGGACCGTGGACCCAGACGGTCACAGTGGAGTCCGCACCCGTGAACGCCGTCATCGGTCAGCAGGACGGGATGACGGACGATGAGGTGATCCAGATGATGGATGCTAAGATAAGCGTCTCGGCTGTGTCGGGGGACACCGTCACGGTCAGGGCGATTGGGAGGAAGCCGACGATCGCACTCAACCCGGGATTGCTCTGGGAGATCTCGGAGGTGTCCTGATGGACTTCGGAGCTGTGATCCACAGACTTAAGGAGGATCCCTCGGGGACCTTCGCGAGGGCGGGATGGAATGGAAAGGGCATGTTCATCACCCTCCAGGTCCCCGACGAACACTCCAAGATGACATTGCCGTACATCTACATCAAGACCGTTCAGGGCGACTTGGTGCCATGGCTGGCAAGCCAGACGGACATGCTGGCGGATGACTGGACGGAGGTGTCCTGATGGCATTCGTCGGAGGGTTCCTGGGCGGGGGCGTGGAGATGGTCCCGACGGGATACTGTCAGCTCGTCATGCAGTGGATGACCCCCTCGAGGGAGAACCTCGCATGCACCTTCGAGGTCTGGGAGGGGACGGCGGTGGGCGAGGTGGGGACATATGATTACTCCGTGGAGTCCGATGCCTATGGATATGCGGAGCTTCTCGTCCCCGCGGGGACCTACACCGTCGCGGTCGATTATGGAGGTTCGGGGTATCAGTCCGAGGGACCCATCACGGTGATCGCGGAATCCGCCCAGGTCAAGTATGTTTATTTCGGAGCACAATCGTCGATGGGGACACTGGTTTTCAGGAAGGACATCCTCGATTCGACCCTGACTGTGACCGACGTGAACACGGGAGAGGTCTATTACAGCGGAGTATACAAAAAACAGAGCCTCGGTGTAGGAATTTGTACGGTGGATTTAAAGGTCGTCCAGTATGGGAAGACCGTCACAAAGGACGATCTAAATGTTCTCGGAGAGGTCGAAGTCGACAACTATTTTCCGACATACACGATGATCGTCGAATATGAGAAGATTCCTGGGACGGTTCAAAAAGTCGTCATGAATAGCAAGGAGTATGAATACACCGAAGCCCTTCTCCAGTTCGAAGTTTTGTCTGGGTCGGGACGGAGCTGGTCCATTGTGGCCTACTGTCAGGAGACATGGGACTCCGAGGGGGAATTTCCCGTATCATTCACGACGCAAGGCTCATCATCCTCCAGCGCAGGGAGTACGATCTCATTCACATTTTCGGATGTCTACCAGGTGCCCGATGGCGAATTCACATATCCTCTCTCTGCCACCTACAATGTTGCCTTGGTTGGGGGAGGGGCACAGGGAGGGAGCGGTGGCGGAGGAGGCGGTGGCGGAGGAGGCGGTGGCGGAAGCAGTGCCGGGAATGGAACGGGCGGAGGAGGCGGTGGCGGAGGAGGCGGTGGCGGAAGCGGTGCCCCAGGTTCGTGCGGGGGAATATATGCGACGCAGATTGTACGCAATGGCGGGACAAAAACCCAGGCGACGATAGGAGCGGGAGGGGGGACATCTTCCAGCGGGGGCACAGGAGGAGATGGCGGAGATCGTGGATACAAAGGATCGGACGGAGAATCAGGAAGCACAGGAGCGGGAGGGGGTGCGGGAACAGGGGCAGGAGGCTCGACGCTCTTCGACGGGTTCGAGGCTAAAGGAGGCCTGACAGGAGGCGGTGGCGGAGGAGGCGGTGGCGGAGGCACTTTCGGGTCAAAGGGCAAAAGTTCGGGTTCTGCGAGCTCAGGAGCGGGGGGAAACTCTGGATCGCCGTCTAAATCGGCAGGATTAGCTCCTTCATCTAGCATCTTTGGGGTCAGTGTGTCCCAACCCTCTGTCGCGGGGCAGTATGAGTCCGCGACGTTCGCATACTCGGGGGAGGAATCGGATTGGATGATTAAGGCACTCTCTGGGAAGATCTCAGGCAACTCCACAGGCAACTCAGGGACGATGGGCGTTCCGGCTACAGAATCAAATTCTGGAGGAGGTGGAGCAGGAGGCTCGGGTGGAGGCTCTGTCGCATCATATAACCGCTCTCTAGTGTCCACGAGTTTTTCAGTCCCAGTACTAGGTAACTCTGTTGAGAAAATAGGGGCATCGCTTGGAGGGAAAGGTGGAGATGGAGGGAAAGGTGGAGATGGAGGAAGGGGATATGACTGGACCACCTCAAGCGAATCAGGAAGATTTGGTTATCCCGGGGGCACAGGAGAGCCAGGGGAAGGATATCCAGGGGGAATTCTCATCTCGGTGGTGTGCGAATGATCATCGGAATCGAGGATGGAGTGGTCGTGACGCTCTTCACATGGGCCAAAGCAACGGAGGATGTGGCGTGGGTCCCGAAGGGCATGACGGTCACAACAGGGCCCGACCATGTCAGGCCAGGGTGGAGATTGGAGGACGGCGAGTTCGTCCCTCCGAACGTCCCTGAGATGGCATATGACATCTTAACAGACCTTTTCTACCCGCACGACAGATTCCGTGAGATGCTCCACGAGAGGACATCCAACGACACCCTCCAGGCACTCCGCAAGATCAGAGAGGGCGACACCGCCATCGACTGGAATGCGTGGCTGGAGGAGTTGGACGCTTATAACGTCGCCATCGAGAAAACCAAGGAACAGGCCGATTATCCTCTGAAAGTGATCTATCCGGAGTATCCGACTAAGCCCACGCGCTGAAAACCCTTCAAACCTTTTAAATCCTGATTTTCCGATATTTTGTCCAGAGGTGGAATCCAATG
>CAZVBZ010000053.1:0-6092 GCA_964626145.1 uncultured Muribaculaceae bacterium
GCCAAAGGGCAAAACAAAGTGCATCACCCTTTGACTCTCCCCCTCTTTACAGCCGCAGACACAATACAAAATTAGGCCACGCCAGTAGCAACCAGCGCGGCCTAACCCTATATTTCCCTAATCATTACAACTGATTTTCATAATCAAAAGCCGTCATACGGGCTACAAGCTCCAGCCTGGCCTTGGTTAGCGCATCTGCACATTCGGCCTCCGTCACCACGTAGCTTGCACACGGCAATGCTATGAACGTATCGGCCCCTGCATGCTCGTCCACTATTGGCTTTGCTTTGGGATTATCTCCACCATCATCTATGAGCTTTGCCCTAATTGCGGCGGCAAGCGTATTGGCATTGTCACTGATGGCCACCGCCAAAGTCTCCATTAGCGAGAAAGTGCGCGATTGATTGGAGGTGATGTGCCAATCTATAAGTGCGTCTGCAAGTGCGGGGATTACCTCGTCACGCCTTTCCTTAGGCATAACCAAGCATTCGCCAAACACATTACGACAAACTTTCCAGCCCGCATCCTTGAGCCTATCTTTTATTTCGGGTGTAAGCTCCGGCTCTATAGGATTTGTGGAAACAGAGAACAAGCGGCGAAGATCTATTGCCACATCATAAGTGAAAAGACCTGTGGCACGGGTGTTGTCAGGAATCCACTTACGGAGCAAACTGCGGTCTTGCCCATCCAAGAAATGGACAATCTCCTCATCTGTCAGCACTTCGTTGCTGGCATTACGCACCATCACCTTATGTACATCCGGACGATCGGAACGGTCGAAGGAGATTTTCTCATGCGGCACAGAAGCCAAAAGCGGATGTAGCGGTGTCATAGCAGATATGCTGAGCGGGCTTCTGCGCTTAACGGCTTTCTCTTTTCCGCCTTTTGGCGTCCTCATCCATCCTCCGATGAGTTGGTCTACATAATCCGGATCACACACAGAGAGCACCTCGCCCTCTTTCAGAGAGCCTTTTTTGTCTATGTCAAAATAAAACTCCACAGGCGATGGTTCTATGCCCAAACTGTTTGTTAGGGCTTCCAGGACAGAGCGTTTTACTTGCTGACCGCTGGAATACGGAACAGATTTGCCAAACTGTGGGTCATAATAGCTTTTCTGTCCATCAGCAACACAGAACACTGTAAACTCTGCATGCTTGAGTCCACGAAGATAGATAAAGGGATTTTGCTTCATATCTTTGTTTTTAAAGGTTCGACTTATTGCTCACAGCCGCATACTGGAAGCGCACCAAGGTCAGAAAATACGGTACGTTATCGGTAGGCATGGAGTGGACGTCTTTAACTATTGACACCAGTTTCTCCGTGGAACCAATAGACGACATCATTTTGGTAACAGCATCAACAAACTGCTTCTTGTTGACAGCTGCCAGCACCTCTTCTACCGAATGTCCGCTTTTAGTGCTGATCTTCTTGTCCTTGTTGACGGAAGCATCCGCCAACAACTCGGCGAGTTCCTCAGACTCGCGCCAGAGTTCTTCATTGTTGAGCATAGATAGAATCCAAATTTTATATGTGTTATAACTTATTCTCTGTTCCTCATCCTTTTCGGGTATAGGCAATTTGCCTTTTTGCATATATTCCGCAAGCCCTTTGGGCTCCATAGCTCTCAAGCCTATTGCTCCTACCCGACAAGCAGACTTAAAGCCAATGGCTGTTCCCCATAGGTTTTCTGCCTTGTGCCCATCGTTTATGCCGAAAAACTTTTCATACAATTGCACAGGACGACGTATCTGCATTAAGTTGAACGGTATAAAGCCCAAAGTTGTGTTGGTCTGACCAATATTATAGACATACCCCATCAGCTGAATGTCACGATATTTTTTTGCAATACCAACAAGGACTTTTGTCCATGTTTGCAAATCAATACTAAGCACGCCATTCTTACCCGAATATGGATTGAATCCCGCCAAAGGGTTGTTTTGATTAAAGATTCGATGGTCATTATAATAGACAAGCCACTGTCCATTCCAAGAGTTTATCTGATTACCTCGAAGTTTCGGGGTGTTCTCTAAGGCTTCACGGTAAAACTTCCAACCTTGATACACATCCATCAAGATGTCTTTATGATTGAACAATATAGAGAATCCACCCAAGACACCTACCCCCAAGCCACTCCCTATCCACGACAGGAAAATATCTTCCTCGTCCAAAGGCATCTTCATGTCTGTAACTTGTCCTGATGTCGTAGATGTGGCGTCAAGAGTAGGGAAGCCAACAGCTATGCTTGCATCAGCCTCTCCATCCTCTATCTTGTCCATAAACTTAATAAAACGCTCGTGACGCTGGGCTGCCGTCTCATACCCTTTTTTGCCATTAAGCATCGCATCCCAACTAAGCTTTGGATTTTCAAGAGGCGAGTTCCCTGCCGTCATCATGTATTTGTTATGATCAAAGAACAGAGGATAATACTGTTCTTTGAAGAAAGTCTTTGCGTCATAACTTGTCCCGTGTTCCTCGTTGTAAGCATTGAGAAATATCCTCCCTATAACTGACGTTATCATGATCTTATAAGATTTCGAATGATTTGTAATTCTCCAAAGAGGCATTGTCAACCAATAATCCCTCCTCGTTGTCATAAGCCTTGCTTGGAATAACGAACGGCCGCATCCCCCCGTTTATTTGCTCAAGATTTTTGTGGGCTATGGAATGATAACTCACGGGGATCTCCATTTCCGACCTCACAAGAGCATCGCCACAAATATACGCCTCTTTATCATCCTCTGTTATGCAAACTGCCGAATTGATATCCATCGTTTCGAGCAAAGCTGATTTAGGATAATGGCACAACTCTTTCAGTTGCCATTCGCCATCCGTGAATATTGCTCCGGAAAAGTCTATATTTTGAAACTCAATCTTTGGATAAACCTTATCCAAAAGTTCTTGCACAGAAGTCTCCATAAGCACAGTTCCATTGTTTGGCAAGACATTGAACGTTTTGTCCAAGACATCCAAAGAGTATGGACGTGCGTCATCCTTATCCGCAGGTGGTGCTATAACATATATTGGCTTATAGCGCCCTATTGTCTTCGGGGTGCGCCTACGGTTAATGCGCCCAAACCTCTGTATCAAAGCATCAATTGGCGCACACTCTGTTATCATTATATCAAAACTTATATCAAGGCTCACCTCGACAACCTGAGTTGAGACGACCACACATGGCTTGTTGGTCATGTTGTTGAATTTTTCCCTCAACAAGCTCTCAAGCCGTGCCCTGTCCGAACGTTTAAACCTACTATGAATGAGCATTCGGTCTACGTCTGGATACATCTCGGACACTTCTTCGTATAAGGCCTGCGCCCGCTTAACTTGATTGCAGACCACCAAAAGTTTCTTATTAGACTCAATCGCTTCACTAATGACACCGTATATGTCACTCATTGAATCCAATTTATATATCTTATGACGATTGAATGTCTGTAAGACTGTTTGTTGCAACCTCACCTCATACACTTTGTCTTTGCCACCCAATAGCAACAGGATTTTATCATAAAGAACGCTCGGCATCGTGGCCGTTCCAACATGTATCCGGCACCCAAGTCTTACCAACACTTCTATAATACGAAGAACAATAGCTTGGATGGTATCCGAATAAGTATGAACCTCATCCAATATCACATCGCAGCCACGCAAGTCTAAAGCCATGGCCTCATAGCCTTTTATACCAAACACTACCGAAGCCATTTGATGTGGCGTCATAACTTTGACTGAAGCCCCGACATGCCGCTGCATTATACGTTCTTCAAGCTTACCGTCTTTGACCTTCAAGTTTGAGGCAGCATGCAATAGAAAAACCTGCGCATTTGTATTGCTCAAATCAGCATTTACCCTATCATACATAGCGTTGATGGAAGCTTGATAAGGCAACGTATAAAACACTCGGCCACAGCATCTGCGCAAAAGAAAATCTGTCTTACCTGCACCTGTCGGAGCTGTAACTATGGTATGCCGCCTTTTATCATCAGCCTGCATTACCGACAAAGGATAGAGTGGATTCTGTCTATTATAGAAAGATAAGTCTGGCTTTATAAATAGTTTGCTTAAAGGCATTTCTATTTTTGCTTCCAAAGCAGATGCCATATGATCTGAAGCCATTAGAAGGCCTCGCCATAGTGAACAACTGCGCCCCTTGCCCTCACAATACTCTACAACTCTGTAATAATTATCCTCCGCCTCGCTTAGAGATATTGGACGAGTCTTTATACCTAAAGCCGACAAAATGTCCAAAGCGTTAGGACACCATTCGTCAAAGCCATTTGAGTGTATGGCAAAACTGTCCATATTGTCATTAAGGTCTACAATACCAAGCTCCCGCACATCGTTCATTGCAGACTTATGATGAGCTGCTATCATATCAATAACAGTTTCCCAATGCTCTTCCTCTATCAACGATAGGAAAAACAAAGACGCTATCTCATGCCGAAATACAAAGCCTGGCTGCCTTTCCTTACCTTTTAATGTTTGCTGGAATAGCGGACTCGCCTTACCAATATCATGCAAAGCTGCCCCCTTTCGTGCAACATCAGGATTCACCCCTGTATGTTCGGCCACAACGACAGCAATATCCGCAACATTTTTCAAATGCTGATACAGACTTATAGAGCCATTCCGTTCACTTTTAGCTAATATTTCATGATGCAAATTACTCCTCATATCAATTGTTTCCCACTGTATTCCAACCAGCCATACATAGGCCTACTATCGTCAAAACGGTTGTACCCAACAATAAATGACTGTTCGGACTCACCAAACTTTAGCTCAAACCCTGATATTGCTGAAAACTCTGCGTCATCAAGTTTCTCTATATAATCCTCTGGCAACAAAACATCCTCGTTCCTGCAAAGACACACGTGCTGAGATACAGCACGCAGCGCATCGTCTTCCGTTTGGAAAGCCAAATAAAGAACCGGATTGACCAAAACACTCCTTTTAAGAATCGCAGTCGGCCGATGATAACCTTTGCCTCCTTTTTTATAATCACGCGTCTGCGTAACCTCTTGCTGTTCGCTCAGCGTATCGTATGACAGTTTATGCCTGATTATCTTATGTATTCCTTTTGTGGATAGAAGTTCTGGAAATAATTTCTTTTCTATTCCTTCTATTACAGAAGGTGTGAGAAACTGTTGACTAAAAGTTTCGCCATCACGAACAGCCATCCACGGTTTTATAAAGCCAAACCGCCCCTTATATCTTACAACAAACATATCCTCTAAAAGCTAATAAATTGACCCGAATCCTATCCCAGTGCAGTTACCGATACCAACATCCCATGCAAACAGTTTGGTTTCTGTTTTACCATTAATAATGACAGGACAAAGACTCGCCTTATTGCCAATGCCATGATACTGTATCAGCTTCAATCGCTTGCCCGAATAAGAAGTATCAAACCTAATATCCAAACTATCATCTTCTTCCAAACCCGCTTTACGCATCTTATTGGTTAAAGTCTCTTTCATCAACCTTCCCGCCTCATCATCATTAAAATTATATTGCTTCACATTGCCATCTTGCAGCTTCCTCTTTATGAAGATGGGACTTCCGCAATAAAAAAGATTCCGATTTCTTAAATCAGGGGATTCAGCTATTTGTATGTCAGTGACCTCCATGCCACAAAACATACGTGGGTCATCAAGGATAGTACGTACAATACCCTTTATCACACATTCATCATAGAAACTTATAAAGAAATTTGCTCCTTGTTTAAAGGTCAATTGTCTGTCATTAAATTTAGCACCCTGCAGCCAAGAAAAAGAATACAAAGATATATCACCATGAAGATTGTTGTTCTCTCCTACCCACTTGTGAATAGTTCCGACTAATTTTTGCTGATAATCAATAGGAACTGATTGCGTGTTTGGTGTAGTTCTCAAATATATTCTCATGTTTTTAACGCCTTTTAGTTTTCAGTTTTTGCAAAGTTACAAAACATTCCTAACACTTGCAAAAAATTAGTGCTTTTTTCAAACTCCTATAAGAAGAGAACAAGGAATATACGGCAAGAATCGGTAAAAAACGAAAGGGGAATCAATATTTAATAAAAAGAAAATCCGCATAACCCATTGAGTTATGCGGATTTA
>CAZVBZ010000054.1:0-6050 GCA_964626145.1 uncultured Muribaculaceae bacterium
AACGTTTTTAGCTCGCTTTTAATGCCCCCCCCCCCCTACTCTCACAAGGGTTTCCAGGTTTTTAGAGGATTTTAAAATGCGCAAAAAGCATGGTTTCACACTTGCGGAAGTTTTGATTACGCTTTCGATTATCGGAATTGTTGCTGCAATGACTGTGCCCAACTTGACACAAAGTTGGAAAAAGCAAGCGCGCCTTTCTCAACTTAAAACCGCATATTCTATTCTCTCAAATGCAACCAATATAGCTATTGCCGAAAATGGCTCGTGGGATTTAGAATATATTGATGAACTCTTTGATGAAAACGGTTTAATAAGAACTCAGCACACAACATTATCATTTGTTGAAAAATATTTTTTCCCATATGTTAAAACTAATGGCAAAGGAGCTTTTAGAGGAACCATAGAGAAGGGCAAAAGCGTTCAGAGCGCCAATTATTACCCAATTTATTACAGGAATGGAGAGATTGACGACGAGGTTAACCGCCTCAAATACGCCTATAGTGTAACTCTAGATAATGGAATGATTGTTCACATATATACTTTTGCTGGATTAGGCACATACTATACTGTCGACTTAAATGGTCTTAAAGGACCAAACATGTATGGCAATGATGTTTTTGTTTTTATAGTCAAGTTTGGAAACATAAACCGACTTGTTCCCGCCAGCGTAGACGAGACCGACTGCACTGCAAACTCATCCGACAACGCGACAGATCACTGTTGCGCGGGAAAAATTATAAAAAATAGCTGGAAGTTTCCAGACGATTATCCAATAAAGAAATTTTAAAAAATTTCGCGTCATTCTGAGGAAATGCGGTGAATAGTAATATTTACAAAGGTTTTGACCAACCGAAGAATCTACTGCACAACCATACCATAATTTTTCAATAATACATAACAATAAAAATACCCCGGATTGGACTCGAACCAACGACGCCCTCCTTAGGACGGAGGCGCTCTATCCAACTGAGCTACCGAGGCATAATTATTTATTTTTCATTCTTTGCCTCAGTTGGATAGAGCCTTATCTGACTTACGCCGGCTCATCGTCCGTTTCACTTTTACCCATCCTTTGTGCTTCCGCCGGCTGGGCAACTGAGCTACCGAGGCATTTATTTATTTTCATTATACAACAAAAACATAAAACAATCCCACTCAACTAAAGGAAATTGTTAAATTACTTCCATTCGTTTTCTAGTTTCCTAAAAAAGCGAGCCTTAGTCTAATACGTGTTTAAACGAGAATAGTAAGTTGATTTATTTGATTCTTTATAAAAATTTTACAAAAAATGCGGAAGTAAAGCATAAGGAGATGTAAATACTTATGTAAATATAAAAATGAGGGTTTGAAACATATTCAACCCTCCTTTTATAGCAAAAAATACCCCGGATGCGATTCGAACGCATGACCTACCGCTTAGAAGGCGGTTGCTCTATCCAGCTGAGCTACCGAGGCATAATTGCTTTGTCTTGAATTTGCACCACACACACGCCCATCAAGTCGTTTTCAGCACTTCGTGCCCGCCAACATCATCGTTCGCTATTCGGCACGAAACCATTCGCAAATTCACTATTAACTTATCAATTTTCGTTTCTCTTTCCTGCTAACAAACCCGAAACTGGTTCCGTTTCTGCTTCGTAGCTGGATAGCGCTACTCTATCTGACTCTCGCCGCGACAAGTCCTTTACTTTTAACTTGTCCTTTGCGTTTCCGCCAGCGGGATAGCTGAGCTACCGAGTTTTAGTATCAAACTTACAGCCTAATACCAACTGTAAGCTTAATATATCACATAAAAATTTTTGTGCAATATTTTTTTTTACTGCATTGTCTTTCTAATTTTTGATTTTGATGACTCAATTTGTTTTATTTTCTTTTCAATAGCCCTTACAGTTTTTGCAGTAGCCTTTCTTTCAGCCTTAACCTGCTGGTACTGCGCATCTATCTGTTGATACTTTTCTTTGTACGTAAGATAACTGTTTCTTAATTCGACCTGAGCAGAATCCAACTGCAAAATAGCATTCTGAAATTTTTCTGTAGACGCTGGCTGAATAAATGTTCCATCTGCCTGCGCAGGTGTAGCGCTAGGAGCCGCCTGAGCCGGTTTTTCAATCGGCGTATAATTCACATCCACAGGTTCAAACATCATGCCATCCGCCAAAGCCGCACCTGAAAACGCTGTCATCGCCGCAATTATCGCAACCAATTTAATACTTTTCATATAATCCTCCTTGTATACAAAAGCATTATAACAAATTATTAACCATATCTGAATACAATATTTGTGGGATTTTCAAATTCAAATGACTAAAACGAGGGTAAACGGCTGGAGAACTCCGCGACAATCCTCGCAATATCAGTACTTCCAGCAATCATCTCCAATATCAACTGCGAGTTGATTATTACGGTTTCGACATACTGCATCTCGTCAGTATCAAGCACATGAAACTCAACAAAATCTTCTCCAACGTATTGCAATTTACCATACGCACCTGCACTCGCCCAGCGTAAGTAAACTATCTGCTTTTCAAACTGTTTTAATTTGTTAACGATACGCATAAAAACCTCTATCCATATAATTACATGATAAATACTTCAACGCGAATGTCAAGCACAATAAAGGTTTCGTAAAGTTTTTTTATGTAAAAATTTGAAACATTTATAAAATAAGGGCAAATTCGTTACTTAAAATTTGTTACTATTTTGTAACTTGTTTTCTTTTTGAATATAATATGATACCATAACTTTATGCTAAATGCTAGCGTAAACTATTGTAATAGTAACTCTTGCACACAGCTTTACGTAGAATAAAGATTAAGAAAATCGGATGGAAAAAATGAAAAAATTTGTAAAACTCAGCTGTTTAAACGCCCCCCCCCCCTACTCCCACAAGGGTTTCCAGGATTTAGGCAATAAAAAAAGAAAGGCTTTTACCCTGACTGAAGCTTTGATTGCAATTGCAATCATTGGCATAATTGCCGCCTTGTTTATGGGGAATTTGAACAACGGCAAAGTAAAACAGCGTGAACTTCTTGGCAAATTTGACATCATTTTTTCAAAACTCAACGACCTAACTCAAATGACCGCCGCAATGTCCAAAAACTACTCCAACTGGAGTGCTGACATTGGGTCACTGAAAAACCTTTCCTGCACAACCTCAGATAACAAATCCCAATGCCTAAAAACAGCGCTTATGTCGCAATCCAGCCAAATTACCGACATCTCCGACCCTGCGGGCGCATTTAAAAATTATGATAAACTAAAACTACAATTGCTAGCCATTTTCCCAAATCTCGATACAGATAACATGGTCGCTTTTAAACTCAACGGCAGTGCTTACGTGCTAGCCGCATATATTGATTCTTCTTGCAGTACGGACATCCCAGTATACCAAAACACTGCCGGCGAGATAGAGTACGTAAAAGGTTGCGGCTTTTTGCTTACCGATGTAAACGGCAAAGAAAAACCAAACAACCTGCTGGTTAATGAAGATAAGACCATCGACCAGTTTCTTATGGCAATAACAAAAGACGGACTTGTCAAATCAAACTACCTAAACGGTCTTGCACAATGCCCAGACGGTACACGTTGGAATGCGGAGCAAGGCGCTTGTGTCGCGGCAGCTGAATGCCCATATAATATGGAGGAAATGCAAGCTCGTGAACAAGCAAATGACAATGATTTAATAGTAAAAGAGATATATAATGAGGATGTGGAATGTTATCAAATCCGCTGCAAATCTGGCGATAAATTTGACTCAGAAAATAAATGCCCTACAGACTGTCCTGCTGGCGAAAAAAGGCTCGGTGGCTTGTGGTACTCTGAGGGTGGTGATTTGCCAGACAAATGGGCAGAAAAAGCCTGCTGTGTTCCTGTTGAAAACCAAACAGACCTTGACAATATACGCAACGACCTAAATAAAAATTATTGTCTGACCGCAGACATAGATTTTGACCGTGCTGGTGCTGGTTCAACAGAAGAAAACGGCTGGACTCCGATATCGAACCTTCAAGGCAACTTCTATGGTAATGGACATAGGATAAAAGGGATTTATATGAATCAAAAATGCTCTGCCCTATTTGGCAATGAACTCTCCGGCGCGGTTGAAAACCTAGAGGTAAATGGAAGCGGTAATGAAGACGAAGCAGATATGATACAGCAAGAGGACGTCGCCATAGCTTACCGCCCAACTGAAACTTCGAAAATACAAAATGTAGTGAATTCTGCTAATTTTGCTGGGAGGTGCTCCTCAGGGATTGTTGGCAGTGGCTCCTCCACTATAACCAATGCTATTAATTTAGGTAATTTTAATGGTCATGACTCTGGAGGAATTATTTACAACGGTTCGCACACTATAACCAATGCTATTAATTTAGGTAATTTTAATAGTGGATCCTCCGCAGGAATTTCCAACCTCGGCAGCACCAGCAAATTAACCAATGCTATTAATTTAGGAAATTTTAATGATGCAGCTTCCGCAGGAATTGGTTACTTTGGTCTCAAAAACATAACAAATGTTATTAATTTAGGTAATTTTAATAGTGAATCCTCCGCAGGAATTAGTTACAACGACGACACCACCATAACCAATGCTATTAATTTAGGTAATTTTAATGGTCGCGCCTCTGGAGGAATTTTTAAATACTGCCCCAACGCGAGTGCTCCTAGCCCCAAAATAATAACCAATGCCATTAATTTAGGTAATTTTAATGGTGACTCCTCCGGAGGAATTAATTTCAACCCCTACAACAACAACAGCGACAACAGCACCAGAATAACCAATGCTATTAATTTAGGTAATTTTAATAATACCAATGGTAGCGGGATTAGTTACAAGGGTAATCCCCAAATATTCAAGGCCTATCACCTCGCTCCAAACTCAACAGAATTACCAATTTTTGCCTTAGCATCCCTCTACAACACTTTTTACCTAACCAACTCAATATCAGGTTGTATGGTTACAGTCAACTTTAATGGCTGTACAGAAATTTTTGAAGAAGATGTCAAAAAAGCTGCAACCTACTCGGCAATCGCAAATGACACTGAAAACGCCAAATACTGGTCAATCATCGACGGCTACTACCCAACACTAAAAGCCTCAGTTATGCCACCTCAGATTTTCCGCGACTGCCGCAACGACGAAAACCCTTACGGCGGCTGCTATGACGTCCTAAACACGCCTAACGCCTTTATGCCCGACTTCCAACAAAACAACATCAACACAATCATAGCAACCGAAGAAAACAAACCCTACATCATGTGGGCATGGAAAATCCCCAACCCCAAAGTTGAAGCCCCAGTCCTTCGCTGGCAGTGCAAGCCCTACCGTGTAGACGGCTACGACTGCTGCAAGCCATCATACGCCACCTGGGAAAAGAAACTCCAATCCTGCCCAGCAATCAACTCCGCAAACTACCCAAACTACCGCGCAATAAACTAAACCAAAACCCGCCACTGCGGGTGAATCTTAACCAGACGGACTTTAATTCTACAATTACCCTGGTTGTAAGCCCGCCACCGCGGGTGAACCCTAACCAGACGGACTTTAATTCTACAATTACCCTGGTTGTAAGCCCGCCACTGCGGGCTGAGGGAAAGGCTAAATGGCGCTATACACAAGGATTTTGACCGACCGAAGAATCTACGTGACGCCCCAGCTAAGAATTTGCAAATTATTGCTTACTCGCGACTGAGATTCTTCGGTCGTAATCCAACCCCAGACTACATTTCCCCACTCAAAGCTTATTCCCTCAGAATGACGCGAGAAATTTATGAATACAGGTGAATGCTAACCCGGCGCGAAACCTCCGCCAAGATGTTCCTGGTTGTAAGCCCGCTGGACGCGGGGAATCCTAGCCCAGCGGACTTTAATTCTATGGTTCCCCTGGTTGAAAACCCGCCACTGCGGGTAAACCCTAACCAGACGGACTTTAATTCTACAATTGCCCTGGTTGTAAACCCGCCACTGCGGGGAATCCTAGCCCGGCGCGAGGGCTCCATATTGTTCTTTCGATAAGTTTTAATATTCAGAATAATATAATTTTTATCCAAAA
>CAZVBZ010000055.1:0-2215 GCA_964626145.1 uncultured Muribaculaceae bacterium
TGAAAAAGTGGTAAAAATTTTCGGGTTATTCTGAGGAATTAAGCTTTGAGTTGTGAATCCAAATCCGACGGACTTTAATTCTACAGTTACCCTGGTTGTAAGCCCGCCACTGCGGGGGAATCCTAATCAGACGGACTTTAGCTCTACAATTGCCCTGGCTGTAGGCCCGCTGGATGCGGGGGAAACGCAGCCTGGGATTAGGCAGCGACCGAAGAATCTATGCGCTCTATCGCCAAAGAATTCTGTAGCAACGCAAAATGAATTATTAATTACAAAAAACCGGCTCAAAAGCCGGTTTTTACTATAAAGCATTAACTTTTTCAATCAATTCATCTGCAAGCTTATCAACTTTTTGCAAATCATCTTCGGTCGGTTTACCTTTAATAACAATATAATCAAGCTTTTCTGCCTTAACCATAGGCATTAAAGACTCAATTGTTTCAACAAGTCGCCCGCCCCAACCAAACGAACCAAGAATTGAAAAATACTTCATCTTAGGCTTAATCAAATTCATAAGATACGCAACGTAAACTGCTTTTGGATGGGGTCCAGCAAGAACCATCGAACAAGCAAGCACCACGGCTGCTGCATCAACAAGTTCCATTGCGACCTCGCCTTCATCGGTGTGAACCAAATCTGCCATAACAGTTTTTATACCAGCCTTTTCAATTCTATCTGAAAGTCTTTTTGCCATTTCGTAACTACTGTTATACATTGATACATAAGGAATTACGACCTTTTTTTCAACTTCATCAGAAGTCCACTTTTTGTACAAATCTATGATAAATTTCGGATTTTTGTAGATTGGTCCATGGCTTGGGCAAATCATTTTAGGATTAATTTCTTCAACTAGCGCAACATATTTTTTACAGAAAGTTCTATATGGCATCATTATCTCTGCATAGTATCTTTTTGCAGAAATTTCCAGTTCTTTAGAATCATCAGCAAAAACACTACCTTCGGTATGATGCGCGCCAAGAAAATCACATGTAAACAATATTTCATCCTCTTTCAAGTATGTAAACATTGTATCTGGCCAATGTACCCAAGGAGTTAGATAAAATTCCAATGTTTTGTCGCCAAGTGACAAAATGTCCTTATCCACAACTGTAATAAATTTATCATCTGACAAATGATGTTCTGCAATCAAAAGTTCCTTGCATTTTAAATTAGTAACAATTTTTGCAGAGGGAAATTTTTCAACAAGCGTCGGTAAAGCGCCGCTGTGGTCTTGCTCAGCATGATTTGCAACAATATAATCAATAGTTTTTACATTGTTTTTTTCAAGGGTTTGAACCAAGTCACTAATCAAAGGCGGGTAAATTGTGTCTATTAGTACCGTTTTTTCACTACCGATTATTAAATACGAATTATAAGTTGTTCCTTGCGGGAGTGGTATAAGCTGATCAAAAATTGTACGTTCTGGATGTTTTTCACCACAATAAAAAATGTTTTTAGCCAATAATTCCATTATGTTTCCTCCAATATTAATAATTTTTACTAATTTGAGTATAACACGAAAGCAAAACACAAAAAAATCTAAACTGTAGTTAATTCATATTTACTATTTAATACATTAACTATTTACAAATAGAGAATTTTTAAAAATTGTGATAAAATTTACACATGGCTATTTTTAATGACAAAGAAATAAATATTGCACTTTCAACCGATGAAAACTACGCTAAATACTGTATAGTTGCGGTCACATCTATCAAAGAATCTCAAAAAGATTTTGACAAAATCAATATATTTATATTATCAAACGCCCTGTCTTCAAAAACACAAAAAATATTCAATGATTTAAATACAGAAAAATTTAAAGTAAACATAATAAATACCGCAAACATTGACGTTAATAACCTTCAAATAAATCTTCCAAGAAAAAGAGTTCTGCCAGATTCTGCATACTACAGGTTAATTGTAGCTGATTTGTTAAAAGATTGCGAAAAGCTACTATACCTCGACTGCGATATTATTGTAAAAGACTCACTTTTACATTTATGGCAAACTGATTTATCAAATCACTTTTTCGCCGCCGTAAAAGATATTGCTGGAGAGTTTTTTCTTAAAGAAATGAACGCTCCAGAACATAAAAAATCTTATTTTAATTCTGGCGTATTATTAATAAATCTTAAAAAGTGGCGCGAAGAAAGCGCTTTAGAGAAATGTAAGGGTTTTGTAAGAAACCCTTACATTAAACCTAGGTTTAATG
>CAZVBZ010000055.1:2315-5900 GCA_964626145.1 uncultured Muribaculaceae bacterium
AATGTAAGGGTTTTGTAAGAAACCCTTACATTAAACCTAGGTTTAATGACCAAGATATTCTGAATTTTGCATTCGAAGATGATGAAATTTTGTTTATTGATAAAAAGTGGAATTTTCAACAATTTTTGCCCAAAAAAGATTTTGGAAATTGCGCAATCATTCATTACACAACCCTATATAAACCGTGGAAATTATTTGAACTAAAAGTTAATTACAGGAGTTATTACTGGAATACATTGAAAAAAACAGTATACAAAAATGAAATCTATAAGTATTATCTTGCTTGCATATTTTTAAGCCCAATATTAGTATGCTATAAAATTTACAAAGAAATAAAACGAACTATTAAAAAATATCCAAAATCTAACAAGACTTAAAAGCAAACGCCGCAGGTGGTACACCTGCGGCGTTCTTATATTTTCTGGAAGAATGAATTATTCCTTAGTATACTCAGCGTCAATTACATCATCGTCGCTGTTTGAAGATGTTTCTTCTTGTTGAGCCTGAGAACCCTCAGAGCTTGCGCTTTGAGCTTCGTCTTTTTGAACTTGTTCATAAGCTTGTTGAGAAATACTGAACATTTTTTGTTGTAAGTCCTCTGAAAGTTTTTTGATTTCTTCAACTGATTTATTTTCATCAAGCGCTTTTTTAAGATTAGTTTTTAATTCATCAAGGCTTGTCTTATCTGCATCAGAAATTTTGCCTTCAAAGTCCTTAACAATTCTTTCCGCAGAAGAAATCAAGGAATTAGCATTATTTTTAATTTCTGCTTCTTCTTTTTTCTTTCTATCTTCTTCGGCATTAGCTTCAGCCTCTTTGACCATTTTATCAATATCAGCCTCGTTAAGGTTAGAAGAATTTGTAATTGTAATTTTTTGTTCCTTGTTCGTAGCTTTGTCTTTAGCAGAAACATTTACAATACCGTTTGCGTCAATATCAAATGTAACTTCGATTTGCGGCATACCTCTCATTGCTGGTGGCAGTCCATCGAGTCTAAACATCCCCAAAGACTTGTTATCTTTAGCCATTGGACGTTCACCTTGAAGAACATGAATATCTACAGCAGTTTGATTATTTTCCGCAGTTGAGAAAACCTGAGACTTAGAAACAGGAATTGTGGTGTTTCTAGGAACAAGCGGAGTCATAACGCCGCCAAGAGTTTCAATACCAAGCGTCAACGGTGTAACATCAAGAAGTACAACGTCTTTAACTTCACCTGCTAGTACACCGGCCTGAACAGCAGCACCAACTGCTACAACTTCATCAGGGTTAACTGATTGGTTGGGGTCTTTACCAGTATATTCTTTAACAAGTGCTTGTACTGCAGGAATACGTGTTGAACCACCAACAAGTACAACTTCATCAACATCGCCTTTAGAAAGCCCCGCTTCTTTTAATGCGTCTGCAACTGGTTTTTTACATCTCTCAAGCAAGTCATGTGATAATTCTTCAAACTTTGCTCTTGTCAATTGGATATCCAAGTGTTTTGGACCGTTTGCATCAGCCGTAATAAATGGAAGATTAATATTTGTTTCAACAACTGATGAAAGTTCGCATTTGGCTTTTTCCGCTGCTTCTTTCAAACGTTGCATAGCCTGTTTATCATTTCTAAGGTCGATACCTTCTTGTTTTTTGAACTCATCAGCGAGCCAATCCATAATTTTTTGGTCGAAGTCATCACCACCAAGGTGAGTATCACCGGAAGTCGAAAGAACTTCGTGAACACCGTCGCCAATTTCAAGAACTGAAACATCGAAAGTACCACCACCAAGGTCAAATACGAGGACTTTTTCTGGTTTATCTTTTTCAAGACCGTATGCAAGTGCAGCGGCAGTAGGTTCGTTTACAATACGCAAAACATCAAGTCCAGCAATTCTACCAGCATCTTTTGTTGCCTGTCTTTGCGAGTCATTAAAATAAGCAGGAACAGTGATTACAGCAGATGTAACTTTTTCACCAAGATATGCAGATGCATCATCAGCAAGTTTTCTTAAAATCATTGCCGAAATCTCTTGCGGAGTATAATCTTTTCCGTCAATACCAATTTTGTAATCATCGCCCATGTGACGCTTGATTGAAATAACCGTTCTGTCTGGGTTTAAGATTGCTTGACGCTTTGCTAATTGTCCAACAAGTCTTTCACCTGTTTTTGAAAAACCAACAATTGAAGGAGTTGTTCTAGAACCTTCAGCGTTGGCAATAACTGTCGGCTTACCGCCTTCCATAACCGCTACTACTGAGTTTGTAGTACCAAGGTCAATACCTATTGTTTTTGCCATTTTTTATCTCCTTTTAAACAAGTATTATTTTTTACAATTTCCTATACTTTGTTTATAACACTATTTTCCAAATATTTTTAAAAAATAAACAAAAAATTAATAATTCAAACTAAATATTAATTGTTTTTTGTAAATTTTTGTTTCATTTTAAACAATTTGCTTAACATGTGCACTAAAAAAACCGTTTAATAATATAGAGCGATTACATAATTATCGGGTCTACATGATAGCAATTCAATTAGACTTAAATTACCTCTCAAGGTATCTTAACATCAGTGCCCAGCGGCTACAGCTGTATGGGACAAAAAGCCTGCAAGAAATTGTAGAAGCCGAAGCCCTACAAGGTAACACTGCGGCGCAAGACTATTTGATTAAAGTTTTAAAAGACCCAAATTCCATTTTACAACTTTTTCAACTTGGTAACGCAAGAAACCGCTGGCAAATACTCAGAGAAATGAATGAAGATGACTTGCAATACATGCTTCAATTCTTAGAATCAAAAGATTTAGTTGCAGGCTTACAATTTTTCACACAAGATGCACTCTTAAAGTACATTCGCGAAATGCCCAAAAAAGAAATAACCAAAGTTTTATTTGAATGTTATTCAAAAGAAGAATTTATAAAACTTGTGCCGGAGTCCGAACTAAACAAATGGTTTGAATCAGAAAAAGTTGATCAAAAAAAAGTTTTTGAACAATTAAAAGGAATGAACCAACAAGTACTTGCCCAAATGGTTGAAGCTATAACTGGCGAAAATCAAGAAGAAACGAGCCAAAAAGACCTTTTAGGCACCATAGAAAATTTTAATCCTCAACAGTTTTTAGAAGCAGTTCAATCGCTAAAACCCAAATACAAAGGACAAATTATTTTAAATATGACACAAGAAGATCCCGATTTATGGGAAGAATTTAGCGTAAAAACCCTCACCAAACCACTGGAATTACTCGACAAACCAGAAGTAATCAAGGGCATGTCAAAGCTCGAAGACGAAATGCTTATAAAAGTTGTCGAAAACTTGCCACAAGACCTTCTATCCGTAGTAATAACTCAAATTGACCCCGAAGTATTTGCAGATGTACTTGCCAATGACTACCACGAAATATTGAAAAATGTTGTTTCTATTTAACCGCACGCTACATTACAATCAAACGCCAATAAAGTTTAAAACCCGCTGAATTAAGTTTCCTCGCACATGCGGGTTTTCCACCAGGAACACTGTAGAGTTAAAGTCCGTCGGGTTAGGATTCATCTGCAGTGGCGGGCTTTCTACCAGGAACACTGTAGAATTAAAGTCCGTCGGGTTAGG
>CAZVBZ010000056.1:0-5639 GCA_964626145.1 uncultured Muribaculaceae bacterium
CGCATTAACAGAAGCTAATCTTGATACATTAAGAGATGACCAAGGTACATCGTTTGTTTATATTTGGGGAACAAATTGTGGGCGATGCAAAAAAACTGAACCAGAATATAAAGAAGCATGCCAAAACATAGATAACGCAAATTTCTATTCACTCAATAATGATGATGCACGCTCCTTGATGTGGGACCTCCTGCGAGAAGGCGGACACAATGAAGGCAATATATCTTTCCCAGCTATAGTTCGTTGCGAAAATGGTCAAGCTGTTGAAGTTCTTGAAACAAGTGATGTTTATGGCAAAGAGAATCTAACTGAAATCTTGCAAAATAAAGTGTCATAAGAAATTATCTTTTAGATATAATCCAAAATAAGCCCATCTAATTAGTTGGGCTTATTTTTTTGTGATGACAAAATTAGTTTTTTAGCCAAATTTAACCATTTTTCTAGTTGTTGACCTTCTGGTATTTCTCTTGTGGTGTATAATGTATTGCCGCCTTCTTTTTCCTTCATATGAGATATCTTATTGGGGGATATCTCAATTAATTCTTGTAGGCTGGAGCTTTCATTATCTGATATACAACGTGATAAGCTAATTTCTGGTGGAAGAAGGTCTGTTTTTTCATACATGCGCAGTTCAATCTTGGAGCCATTTTTGCCGGGTCCGGATATAATTAAACTAGGTCTAACCAGCCCTGAGCCCCTATTTCCCCTTCTTTTTTTCTTTCTTGTGTACAGTCCTTTTTTCTTGCGTACTCGTCTCTGACTATATTTAATTGGTTGCTCAGTTATGTTTAGTGCCGCTTTAGACTCTTTTTTTAGTTTATCTATTGGGCTTGCTTTAAAACTTTTTATAAGGTCGTTAATTTTTAATAGCTTAACTATTGAAGAAAAAAACGATTTTCCCTTAGTGGTGGCTTGTTGCGCTGATGGAATTTTTGCGCCAAAACTTTGAGTTCTCGCTTTTGGTGTAATTTTATTTGATGTAAAGGTTGCTCTAATTGGGCGTATACTGCTAATATTGTTTCCTATCACTGTTTAACCTTTCTTTTGCGCGTAGTTTTGTGCCTGTTTTGATAAAACTGCTAAAGATTATTAATTGCCAATTTTAAAATAAATGTAAAGTTTTTTTACAAATTATTGTTGTAATAAAAGGTCAGACTTTACACTGTCTTAATATTTTCACCTATTATGGTATTTTGTATTATAATGTTTCTACATGTAAGTTTACAACAAAGGAGATTATATGGGATATGAAATTTTAAAAAAAGTGGAACTTTGTCCAAATCAGTACGAGTTGACTATCAAAGCTCCATATATTACGCGTAACGCAAAGGCTGGACAGTTTATAATTTTGAGAGTTGAAGAAGAAGGTGAGCGCATTCCGCTGACAATTGCTGATTTTAATCGCGAAAAAGGCGAGCTTACTATAGTTTACATGGCTGTTGGATATACAACAAAAAAACTGGCAAAACTCAATGTGGGTGATGAAATTGTGGATATCGTAGGTCCGCTTGGACAACCAACACATATAAAAAACTACGGTACAGTTGTTTGCTTGGCTGGTGGATACGGCGCAGCGCCATGCTATTTGATTGCCAAAGCATTTAAAGAAGCTGGAAATAAAGTTTATATGATTATGGGTGCTAGAAACAAAGACCTTATTTTCTGGCATGACAAAATGAAAGATGCTTGTACAGAACTTTATGTTACAACTGATGACGGTTCACTTGGCACAAAAGGCTTTGTAACAGGCGTTATGGAAGATATTATGAAACGTGAAAAAGTTGATTATGCTATAGCGGTAGGTCCAATGCCGATGATGCGTGCTGTTGCAGAACTTACTCGCGGTAAAGGTATTAAAACAGAAGCTAGTATGAATCCGATTATGGTTGATGGAACAGGAATGTGCGGTGCTTGTCGGGTAACAGTTGGCGGTAAAGTTAAGTTTGCTTGCGTAGATGGTCCGGATTTTGATGCTCATGAAATTGACTTTGATGAAGTTATTAACCGGACAAGAATTTACAAAGACGAAGAAAGAAAACGTTCAGAAAACTGTAATTTGCTGAAACAGGCTGCAGAACTACAAACTAAGTAGGAGGGAAATATTTATGGCAGGAAATCAAATTCCAGTGTGTCCTTTGATGAGCGCTGGAAACGAAATGCAAATTGTTTGCGCTCAGGAAAAATGCGCTTGGTACATGAAAAATTATAAAATGTGCTCTATGTATATTCTTGCGCATAATGCAGCTATAGATATTAAAGAAAAACAATCCAAAAAAGGAGTTTAAAATGTCAATGACACAACTAAAATATGATATTAAAGATATTAATCTTGCAGATCAAGGTAAGCGTCAGATAGAATGGGCTTATAAAGATATGCCGGTTCTGACAAGAATTAAGGAACGATTTGAAAGAGAAAAGCCATTTGCAGGAATTCGCCTTTCAAGTTGCGTTCATGTAACTAAAGAAACGGCAGCATTGTGTATTGCAATGAAAGCAGGCGGCGCAGACGCAATTCTTGTTGCTTCAAACCCGCTTTCTACTCAGGATGATGTTGCAGCAGCGTTAGTAAAACACTATGGCATTCCGGTTTTTGGTTATGCGGGTGAAAGTAAGGAAGCTTATGCAAGCCATGTTGAGGTCGCAATGAATCACAATCCGCAGTTGATTATCGATGATGGGTGTGATATTGTTGCCACAATTCATCAAAAGCGTCCAGAATTGGTTAAAGATATTATTGGCTCTACCGAAGAAACAACAACTGGAATTATCAGGCTCGAGGCAATGGAAAAAGACGGTAGTTTGCAATGGCCTGCGGTTGGTGTAAATAGCTCTATGACAAAGCATTTGTACGACAACCGTTATGGAACGGGACAAAGTACAATGGATGGTATTATACGTGCAACAAATATTCTTCTTGCTGGGAAAGTAGTTGTTGTTTGCGGTTATGGTTGGTGTGGAAAAGGTTGCGCTATGCGAGCAAGAGGTTTGGGCGCAAACGTTATTGTTACAGAGGTTGACCCGCTTAAAGCGCTTGAAGCGGCAATGGAGGGTTTCCGTGTAATGCCAATTGCGCAAGCAGCTAAAGAAGGTGATTTATTTGTTACCGTAACTGGAGATAAGCATGTTGTTGATTTGCATCATTTGCTTACAATGAAAGATGGAGC
This sequence comes from uncultured Muribaculaceae bacterium, assembly GCA_964626145.1. GTDB lineage: Bacteria > Cyanobacteriota > Vampirovibrionia > Gastranaerophilales > Gastranaerophilaceae > RGIG2134. The sequence continues at coordinate 3,165 of CAZVBZ010000056.1, forward strand.
AATGGTTTGCAACGCTGGACACTTTGACGTCGAGGTTAATGTTGGTGCGTTGAGACAAGAAACTACTGAAATCAAGCAAATTCGCCCCAGTCTTGAAGAATACAAACTTAAAAACGGAAAATCAATATATGTTCTAGCTGAGGGTAGGTTGGTAAACCTTATCGCCGCAGAAGGACATCCGGCGTCTGTTATGGATATGAGTTTTGCAAATCAGGCGCTTGGCATGGAATTTTTGCTCAAAAATCGCGGAAAATTGGAAAATAAACTATATACACTTCCTTTGGAAGTTGATATGGAGATTGCTCGTCTTAAGCTTTTATCTATGGGGCTTGAGCACGATACGCTTACAGCTGAGCAGGAAGCGTATCTTAATAGCTGGCAGTCTGGTACAATGTAGAACAATTTTAATGGGGCTAATGCCCCATTTTTAAAGAGTGAGTTGGGAGTAAATATGAAAGCAGTAGTTTTTAGTGATAATTTAAAGCTTGTAAATGGCTATGAAAAGCCAGTTCCTAAAACCGGTGAGGCATTAATCAAAGTGTTAATGGCGGGAATTTGTAATACCGATTTTGAAATAACAAAAGGCTACATGGGGTATAACGGAATTCTCGGGCATGAGTTTGTGGGAATTGTTGAGGAAATCAACGCTCAGGACAAGACTTTGCTCGGCAAACGGGTTGTTGGAGAAATAAATTGTGGATGCGGAGAATGTGATTATTGCGCTCAAGGTCTTGAACGTCATTGTTTTAATAGGCAAACACTGGGAATTTGGAAAAAAGACGGTTGCATGGCTGAGTATGTAACAATGCCGCTAAAAAATTTGTTGCCTGTTCCTGCTAATGTCTCAGACGAGGAGGCGGTTATGGTAGAGCCGCTTGCTGCTGCATTGGAAATCCTTGAACAGCTGCATATTCGACCGGATGCAAAGGTGTTGGTTTTGGGCGATGGAAAACTAGGGCTTACAATTGCGTTGGCGCTATGTGGTGCAGGGCTTGATATTACACAGGTTGGGAAACACCAAAATAAACTCAATATTACTGCGAAACAAGGCGTTAAAACTGTTTTACTCAACGAGTTAGAAATTACAAAAACTTGGGATGTCGTTGTAGAGGCTACTGGTTCAATTAATGGGTTTGAAACTGCACTTGCGCTTACTAAGCCTCGTGGTGTGTTGGTTTTGAAAAGCACGGTAGCAAGCGGTAAAGAGTTTAATTTCGCACCAATCGTTGTAGATGAAATAACGATTTTGGGTTCAAGATGTGGGCAATTTGCACCAGCACTCAGATTGCTAGAGCAAAAGAGAATTGATTTTAAACCACTTATTACAGACGTGTTTGCGGCTGATGAAGCAATAGAAGCGTTTGAGCGGAATAAAGAAAAATCAAGTATAAAAGTTTTAATTAAATTTTAATTAAAAGCTGGAGGGAAATGCATAACAAGCGAAAAACTATACTAGGCTTGGTTGTTTCAGCACTGTTTTTGGTGTTGATATTTTATAATGTTGATTTTAAAGAACTTATTTCAACGTTTATGCAGTTTGAGTCGAAAAATCTTTGGGGCTTGGTTGCTGTATTCGCTTTTTCTCTTTTAATTAGGGCTTTTCGCTGGAAGTATCTTTTGTGCTCTGATAAAAGGTTTTCAATATATCAGCTAACGTCTGCGTGGGTAATAGGAAACCTTATGAATGCTTTTTTACCTGCACGAGCTGGTGATATATGGCGAGCTTATGAAATTGGCACAAGTTCAAATGAAAGCAAAATGAAAATTTTTGGTAGTGTAATGCTCGAGCGAATCCTCGACGGCGTGTGTATTTGTGTCATATTGTATTTTTGTATACTTTCGTACGCAAACCTTGTGTGGATTAGGCGTACAGCAGATGTATCAATGTTGCTTTTTGGCGGAAGTCTTGTGGCTGTTTATCTTATAGTAAAGTTTAATAAAATAGGCAAAATTTGTGATATGCTAGTTTCTTTTGCTGAGTCTTTGCCGTTAAAAATAAGGGCGTTTTCTGTTCTTTGGGTTAAGAAACTTTGTCATCAAATGATACTCTTTGTTAGTGGGTTTGAGGTGTTAAAATCAAGCTATTTTGCCTTACAAGGCGTTGTTTTGAGTTTTTCAATCTGGATTTTAGAGTTTTTGATTACTTTTTGGGTGATTAAATCTTTTGGTATTCACTGCCCGATTTCAGCCGCAATGTTTGTGATATGCTTTGTTGCACTTGGTTCAATGATTCCTTCTAGCTCAATATTTGTTGGACCTTACCAGTATGCATATATTCTTGCGTTGGGCGTGTATTTTGTGCCAAAATCAGAGGCTCTTGCCGTCGCCGTAGTTCAACAAGCTATTTTGATGGGCTCGTTGCTTGCGTTTTCGGGGATTTTTGCGTTAATAAATTTGTTTCTTAGGGCAAGAGGTGAGTTGCGTGGTCAAAAGTTGGGCACGGAAAATCAGCCAGCCCTGTCTGAAAAACTTTTT
>CAZVBZ010000057.1:0-5304 GCA_964626145.1 uncultured Muribaculaceae bacterium
TGCTTTTTGTTTTTAGTTAAAACCCTGGAAACCCTTGCGAGAGTAGGGGGGGGGGGCAATTAAAAGCGAGCTAAAAACGTTTTTTACGTCTTTAAAAGTAAATTTTTTTGTATGCATAACTACGCCCTCATAAATTTTCTATTGTACTTATATTATTCAATTTTATCAAAAAAATGATAAGATTTTCAAGAGTTTTGCAGCTTTTTAGAATAATTTCATTTGGTATGCTTGTTGATTTTTATAGGTTTCATGGTCAAAACATCCTATTTCATTTATAATCGGAGAGTTTGGCGGTAGTCCGAGAATTCGGCTTGCCCCAGCAGCGCAAGACTTGTTGTACTTGCAAAAAACACATACTTTCCACTCTTTTTTTGATTTTGCCATAATTATATTTTACACAAAAAAAATATTGTGCTTTGAAATCTTTTTGTAGTAAAATGTTGCCAAGAGCAGGCTGCAAAATTGAGGGTAAAACCTATAAGCCTTTACAGCAATCTCTTGGTATCAATAGTGTATCTATTACTACATAAAAAGGTGAAAAAAATGGTAAAAAAATTAATTACTCAAGACACAAGAATGTTTTTAACCGGAAATGAAGTAATTGCATACGCGGCTAATGCTGCGGAAGCAGAGTTCATGTACGGTTACCCGATTACACCGCAAAACGAAATTATGCACACTTGGTGTAAATTGCTACCGAAAACGGAAGCTGGTTTCTTGCAAACAGAAGATGAAATTTCTGCAGGTTTTTCTACTTTGGGTGGTATCCTTGCTGGAAAAAGAGCCTTCACTGCAACTGCAGGACCGGGAAACGTTATCATGCAAGATGCTCAATCAATGGCCGAAATGATGAGATTACCGTTTGTATGTGCTGTTATGCAAAGAGGCGGCCCGTCTACAGCTACCGTTATTTATGCTCAACAAGAAACTCGTTTGACTTGCTTCGGCGGTAATGGTGAAGGGTTCAGAATTGTTTATTCAACTGCTGGTCACCAAGACTTATATGACTACATGATTAAAGCTTTCAACACTGCTTGGAAATATCGTTTCCCAACTTACATGTTGGCTGATGGTTATCAAGGTAAAATGAGAGAACCTGTAACCCTTTATGACCCAGCATCTCGCGGAATTTCAATGGTTCCAACGGAAGCATACCTTAGAGGTGAAGGTAAAATCGGTGTTGACAGACCGGCAACTCACTGGAGAAATACTTTCAACTTGGAAGAAGAACTTATGGAACATCTTGATGCATATAAAGAAGAATACGAACGCATTGCTCCGGAAATCGAAGAATACTTTGAATACAAAGCTGATGACGCTGAAGTTCTCGTTATCGCTCACGGTATTGTTGCTCGTTCTGCAATGACTGCAATTGATGAATTGAGAGAAAAAGGCATTAAAGCAGGCTTGTTTAGGCCAATTACTATTAGACCTCTGCCGGTTAAGCCGATGAGAGCCGCTGTAAGTCGTGCTAAACAAGTATTGTTTACCGAATCAGCAAATGGTCAATTGGCTCAAATGTGCCTCGAAAAACTTTACGGACTTACAACTCCTTATTCAACTCTCTTTAAAATGGGTGTTGGTGTTACAGGTGATGACATCGTTAGTAAAGTTGAAGCTATGGTTAAAGAACCGGCTACTGTATAACTGAATTGAAGGAGATTAGATATAATGGCAAACGTTTTAGAAGTAAAACCTGATTTGGCTCAGGCACAATGTGCGGAAGTCGGTGCTTCCAAATTTTGTCCTGGTTGTGGTCACGGTACTATATTAAAAACATTGGCTCAAACGATTGATGAATTAGGTCTCAACGAAAGAGCTGTGTTCGGCTGTGATATCGGATGTTCATTGCTTTCTTGGAACTATATGAACATCGATACAGTTCAAACTCACCACGGACGTACAACTCCGGTTATTTATGGTGTAACAAGAGCAAACCCCGGTACTGTAGGTATTGCGTATATGGGAGATGGTGGTGGACTCGCCATCGGTTCTCAGCACCTTGTTAACGCGTCTGTTCGCGGCGAAAATATGTTGATTTTGCTCGCTAACAACACAAACTACGGTATGACCGGCGGTCAAATGTCACCAACTACAATGCCTGGACAAGTTACAGAAACAACTCCTTATGGTCGTGACTGTTCTGTAACGGGTAAACCGGCTAAGGGGGCAGAAATGATTGCTGCTATTGCAGATGCAGAAAAATCATACGTAGCGCGTTCTACAATGGGCAATGTAAGAGGGCTTAAAAAGGTTCTTAAAGCTGCATTAGAAAATGTTGCAAACGGCGGCTTCTCATTTGTTGAAGTGTTGTCTGTATGTCCTAACAACTGGAAAACAAACAACGTTAAAACTTTAGAAAGACTTAAACAAATGGAAGAATTCTTTGAAGTTAAAGAATTTGTTACTCCGGCTAAAAAGGAAGAGGTGTAATTATGGCAAGAACAAAAATCGCACTTGCAGGTGAAGGCGGACATGGCGTTCAATCAGTAGCAAAAATCCTGGTGGAAGCTGGTTATGAAGCAGGAAAGCAAGTATTATATATTCCTAACTTCGGCGTTGAGCAAAGAGGTGGTGTTTCAATCGCATTTTGCCAAATCGCTGATGAAAAAATAGGGGAACCCAGATACTCAAAAGCGGATATCGTAATTATGGTTTCAGACCGTGCAATCGACAGATGTTCAACTTATGTTGACGAAAACACTACTGTCATTTATGATTCATCTGTTTGTACAAAAAAACCCGAAGTTAAAGCAAAAAGAATTATTCCAGTAAACGCAAATGAAATTGCAAACACTAACCCTGAATTGGGTGCAAGAGTTTTCAATATCATTATTCTTGGTGTAATTCTCGAAGCAACAAAAGTTCTTGACGTTGAAGATATTAAAAACGCTATGGAACATGCTTTGGGTAAAAAATTTGAAGCAAAACCCGAATTAAGAACTAAAAACCACAAGGCTCTTGAAGTTGGTATGAACCTTCTTAAAGAAGCGACCGTGTAGTTTGGAGGAAATATAATGACAATGACTAAAGAAGATATTAAATATACAGGTATCAAAGTAGAAAACGTAGCAAAAGGTAAAGCAGACTGGTATCTTTTCAATAAATTGTGCAAAAGCTGCTATCTTTGTGTTGCAAAATGCCCTGTAAAATGCTTGCACCCGATTGAAGAACCAAACAAAGACAATAGCGAGCTTGGTTTGTTCGAAACTCCGGTTGTTAAGCCTGATGCGGAAAAATGTATCGGTTGCGGTACATGCCAAATGACTTGCCCAGATTGTGCAATCAAAGTTCAAAGAAAATAATTTTTCTTTAATATTATTATAGTGGGCGCAGCTTTTAAAGCTACGTCCACTTTTTATTTTGTGTCCTGAGGCGGCAGTGAATAGGCAAAACGAAAATGTAAATTTTTCTTAACAAAGGTCAAAAAAAGTGTTATTTTTTTGGAATTTTGGGAATATTACTAGTGTAGTAGTACAAAGAGAAATTCTTATGGCAAAGGTTCTTTTGTTGAATAGTAACGAAAAGCCGCTTCACGTAACAAGTTGGAAACGGGCGCTTGTACTGCTTATTAAAGGGAAGGCGCGGTGCGCCGAGCACATTAGTAATATTGAAGATTATATTGCAATTGAAAATCAATATATTCCAAGAATTATAAAAATGAATTATGACGTGGCAGTTCCAGATATGGAGCTGCCATTTTGTCGTGAAAACATATTTATTCGAGATAATTACACCTGCCAATATTGTGGCAGAAAGTTTTCGTATGCTGAGCTTACCCTTGACCACGTATATCCAAAATCGAGGTTTGGTCCGGATATTTGGGAAAATATTGTTGCTTGTTGTAAAGAGTGCAATCAGTTTAAGGCGGATAGAACGCCCAAAGAAGCTGGTATGAAACTTTTGCGCCGACCGTATAGACCGCAAGATTATCTGGATTTTGAGCTTAAAAAATACTCCAAAATAGATTCTGATTATTGGCTTAAATATCTGAAAGTTGGTTAATCAAGCATTTTGGTGGCAATTGATTTAATAATTCATTGCACCTTCTTCTAGTACGCGTGCGGTGCATGAGTTGGTTATGTTTCGCCCATTACAGCTTCCATCGTTTGCCCAATAAAAATTGGCGGTTTCTGACACTAAAGGATTATTGGTGGTTACATATTTTGAGTATAATTGCGAACCAACCGGTATAATAGTACCCTGCTTTGCAACTGCGTTTTGAGGGTTTGGAGCTATATAAAACGTAAATGTGTCACGCCCAAAGATATTTGGACCTTTTTTAGAACCGTTAACATCAACATTAACAATTATTGGGTGTTCACCATTTCCAATCACCATCCCCCCTGTGTTGAACTGCCATAACATGCCATCGGCTGTTACAAAGGCTTCGGCTCCGAATTGAGTATATGTTATTTCTTCTTTTTTGCCATTATTAATGTTATAGTATTTTTCAATGTTACTGGTGGCTTCTGGTCGTGTTGTGACTGTTTGTACAACTTTTAAATTTTGTTTAAGTTTTTCAAGATTAAATGAGGGAGCAGTCCAAGAACCATTATAAGTTATTAAATCTGCACATTCAAAATCGCCCCTGCCGCAACCTTCAGAAACAGGCGCCATCTCAAGCACATTAATAAGTGTGTTCTGAGCTTTTTTAAGCCCTGTGGCAAAAGCGTGTTTTTGAAAGTTTTGAACTAATGTTGGCACGGTCATAGCGGCAACAATTCCGATAATCGAAAGCGTAATCAAAACTTCTGCAAGCGTAAAACCAAACTTTTTACGCATTTTAACATCCTCTAAAAAGCTGGAAACCCTTGTGGCAGTAGGGGGGGGGGGTAATTAAAAGCGAGCTAAAAACGTTTTTTACGTCTTTAAAAGTAAATTTTTTTGTATGCATTACTACACCCTCATAAATTTTCTATCATTCTATATTATTCAATTTTATCAAAAAACGATAAGAATTTCAAGTGCAGTTTAAATTTTTCTTAGCCCGCTACGAGATTCTTCGGTCGGAAATCAACTATAGCTTGCATTTTACCAACTAAAGCTAAAATCCCTCAGAATGACCCATGGATTAGTCATGATTTTCCGCGTCATTCTGAGGGAAAGCACCAAATTGTGCTATACACAAGGATTTCGACCGACCGAAGAATCTGCGTGAGGTCTCAGCTAAAAATTTGCAAATTATTGCTTGCCCGCGACAGAGATTCTTCGGTCGCTGTTCAATCCCAGACTGCGTTTCCCCGCTTAAAGCTTATTCCCTCAGAATTGTATATGTTACGTAATTCGGTGACAGAAATTGTT
>CAZVBZ010000058.1:0-5059 GCA_964626145.1 uncultured Muribaculaceae bacterium
TTTATTCAATAAGATATATAAAAAAATACAAACCAAATGCAGTATTTGCAACCGGCGGATATGTTTCTGCACCAATGATTTTTGCGTGCATTATAACAAAAACTCCTTATATGATGCATGATTGTGATGCAATGCCGGGACTCGTTACCAGAAGACTTTGCAAAAGAGCCAAATATGTATCATTAGCATTCGAAAAAGCTAAAAAGCTTATTCCAAATAGACATTCAATTGTTACGGGGAATCCGATTCGTCCGGAATTTGGAACTATGTCTAAAGAAGTTGCTCGTGCAAATATGGGATTAAAAAATAAACTTACGATGACAATTATGGGTGGTTCACAAGGAGCAAAATCTATTAATAATACTGTCGTAGAAATTTTGAAGGAATTTGTACAAGATGCGGGAATTCAGGTTATTTTTCAAACAGGTAAAAAGAATTATGACGAGATAGTTGAAAAACTAAAACTTGTATATCCGGCATGGGAGCAAGATGGAAATCTTATATTACAACCATATTTTATGGATATGATATCGGTACTAAAAGCATCAGATATTGTAATTTCAAGAGCCGGGTCTTTGAGTCTTTCTGAAATTTGTGCCTCAGGAGTTGCTCCGATTTTAATACCATATCCGTATGCAGCAGCTAACCATCAAAGAATAAACGCAAAATGTTTATTAGAAATGGGAGCCTGTATTTACCTTGAAGATAAAGAGCTGGAGCCAAATAAGTTACGTGAAACAATTCATCAATTGCTAGATAATCCGGTAAAAATGAATTATATAAAACAAAATTCATTACACTTGGCAAAATTTGATGCAACACAAAAAATTGTTGAATGTTTAACAAGCTTGTAGAAATATCTATTGAGTTTTATGCCAGAAAATTAATATTAATTCCTAAGCCATTTTGATTGTTTTGCCCTTCCTTGGCTATTTTTTGTTCTTCGGATTTTGCTCGAATAGAAAGAGATTCTGCTTCGTTTTCCCAACGTTGTAAATCTTTTTTAAACTTATCCATTTCGGCAATCGTAACATTAGGATTGTGTTCTCGTCTTTTTATTTCTTGTTGCGCATTCAATCCTTTTCGGTAAGCATTTTCATATTGCGACGCATACTTATTTTCTGCCGAAAACACATATTTTCTTAATCCTTGAATCTTATTCATTGGAACCTCCTATAATTATAAAGGATTTAATTATACAAAATTTGCCAAAATGTAACAAATTGTAACAACCATTTAATAAACTGGCAAAATAATCTGTTTAGAGGTTATATTATCTTGTGAGGATATTTATAATTTATTTGTATCCTTAACATGAGGTCTAAAAAGTGGTAGATAATAGGTCAGCAGGATTTTTTGGAATCGGCGGTTCGTTCAACTTTAAAAGTGGCGACCCATCAGGTACCGCGGCTAAAATGAGTCAGGAAAAATATGGCTCTGAGGCTATGTACTTGCCACCGGCAGAAGGTGAAGAAGATAATGAATATTATAATCAACCTTTTGTAGACAGAAGCGCCCTTCTTCGAGCAACGTTGAACTCTCTTGCAATGAACAATGTTGCATCAGTTCTTAATGCAAAAAAACATAAAAAAACAATTTCTCCATTAGATAAAGATGATACTGATGAAGAAGATAATGAAGAACAAGAGCAAAAAATTGAACACTTTGAAGATGTTTTTAAAGAAGATAACCCGGAATAGCTATTTTCTCCTATGTTTTTGTGTTAATATACTGTTATATTAAGGAGTAAATATGGCTAAAGAAAATAAGAATGTAGGGAAAAAGCAAGCTTCCAGAGAACAAAAATTTTTCAATCGTTGGAGACGATTATTTCAGTTTATTATTACTCATATATTTTATATGATACGTTTAAAACTTGTTTATCGCTTAGAAGTACAAGGACTTGAGAATGTCCCTCAAACAAATGATTACATTGTGGCGCCAAACCACCTTTCAACATTAGATCCGCCAATGGTTGCAAGTATATTGCCAAGGCCTGTTGCTTATATGGCGAAAAAAGAATTGTTTGAAAATGTATTTATGAGATGGTGGCTGAATTGGCTTGGTTCATTTGCTGTTGATAGAGAAAATCTGAGTGTTTCTACAATTAGAACAGTTTTAACAATTAAAAAAACAGATTGGGTATTCGGGATTTTCCCACAAGGAACTCGTCAAGCTCCAGGTGCAATAAGTCATATTACAAAAGGTTTTGCCGCCTTGGCAAAATCTACAAAGTGCGGAATTTTACCTGTAGGACTGGTTGGTTCTCATGAAGCTAAAAGACTTCCGTTTAGTGGAAAAATTGTTATTAAAATTGGAGAAATTATTCCGTATTCTGATAACGTAGATGAAATGGTTGAAAAATGGATTTCTGCCATTCAAGAACTCACCGGCTTCAAATACGAGGCAAATCTTGCGGTATAGTTTTATAGGTAATGAAAATAGATGGAAAAGAATTATAATAAAAGAACTGAAAAAGATTATGGATTGCTAAGAACAATTTATTATATTTTGTTTGTAATTTTTGTTGTAATACCTGTTTCAAAATTGATGTATAACATCAAAATTGAAGGTCGAGATAATGTGCCTAAAAACTCTAAGGTTATTTTTGCTGGTAACCATGTTTCATACTTAGACCCTCCGATGATGACTTATGCTGTCAGAAGAAGGGTTGCTTATATGGCAAAAAAAGAATTGTTTGAAGATAAAAATCACTTGCTAAGATTCTTGGTTCATAGCTTGGGTGGTTTTGCAGTAAACAGAGAAAAACCTGAATTAGCCACATTCAAAACTGTTAAAGCAGTATTTAATACACCTTGGTCACTTGGAATTTTTCCTCAGGGAAAAATTGTTAAAGAACCTGTAATTGAAAATATTACCAAAGGATTTGTTCTTTTTGCCAAAAAATTTGAAGCAGACATTGTCCCTGTTGGGATTTGCGGTTTTGATGGTTATGCAAAAAAACTTTTTGAAAAACACATGACATTAAAAATAGGAACTCCTATCTCTTATACTCTACCGGAAGACGAGATTGTAAGAGAATGGGCTAGACAAATTTGTGCATTAACAGGGTTTGAAAATAGGGTAGAGCAAAAAGAAGAAGAAAATGTTAAGATTTTGTAACAAAGAATGCCTTAATAAGCAATTTTTAATTTTTAGGGGTTTTAACTTGTTTGCAAATAAAGGACATAATATTAATGAATATTTTAGCGTTTAACAATTTTAATACTCCCAATTTTTCTTTGCACTTAAAGAATGAAAATGCAAATATCAAATCAGCTGTTCCCCAATATGGGCTGAAGATGTCTGCTCCGTTACAAAGTGATACAGTTTCTTTTGGGGCAACAGCTAAAAATGTAAATCGTATAATTAGCTCGAAAGTGGGCAATGATATTGAAAAAAACGCCAAACATTATGAGCTACAAGTTTCTGCAATATTTATGTCAATTTTGACACCCTTAATTTCAACAGAAGAAAAACCTAATAATACAATTGAGTACTTTAGCGTTAGAACAAAAAGTAGAAATTCAATTGCCGCAAAAAGCGGAGAAGTAAAAGGTGATTATGTAAAAGGTGAGCTTCTAAAAAATGGAAAGAAATGTAAAGAAAAAGATGCAATTACCCTTAACATGACTGATATTCTAGGTGCAAAGTCTGTATTAACAAACGGAACTAAACAAAATGCCAAAAAAGTTATTGATTGTTTTACAAATGCAATCAAAAATGGACAGCTTAGGTTGCGTGAAATTGAACAAAAAGTACCAAAATCGTGTGAAAAAGATCAAGAAATGTTGGCACGTTGTGCCTATGCAAACGACACAACATTAGATAAAATGAAATTAGCAAGTGAAAAACGATTTGGTAATAACGTAGCGACAAATTATCGAGATTACACTTCTGCTAATTATTCGGCATTGCATTTTCTTTTTGATGTTTTACTAAAAGATCAAAATGACAAACCTATCTGGAAAACTGTAGAATTTCAACTAATCGGGCATGATGTTAATGCCTATAAAGGTTTAGATGACATATTGTACAAGTTACTTAATGGCAAAGATGTAGATAAAAAATATAATCAATTAAGACAGGTTTTAAAACCTATAATTTTACCTAAAGAACTATATGATTTGTACAATGAGCACAATCAACAACACAAAATAAAATGTAAGAATGAAGGTAAAAAATTTAGAGCATTAACCTATGCTCAATTTGTAAATGCTCTTACAAAAGATGATTTAACAGCAATAAAGTGTCCAAAATATATTATGGACATGTCTAAAGAAGAACTAATAACAAATATGAAATGCAGAGATTCATTTAATCACTATAGAGCGGAAGTATTCTTATCTCAACGATTAAAGGGCACCAAGCCTCATGAAAACAGACTTGGTTACGATGGCAAAATTATTGTAGACTTTTTACCGATTACAGACCCTATTTTGCCACTCAAATACAGTATGAACTCTTTATACCAACTCAAAAATGAATGCGAAACGAATTAAAAACAAACAGCCTTAGTTACTTTTTTGTATGTTTGCTCTTGTTTTGTTTTTTAGTAAAGTTTTGCGATCCGGAAGTATATGAAGTTTGAATTCTTTTTACGCTTAAAACTTCCGGCATTGCTTGAAGTGCAGTCATTAATTTTCTTAGTGTATAAATATTATCAAGCTCAATTCCAAGTTCAATAATACCAACTTTGCCTTTTGACTTAACATTTGCAGATATAATATTTGTGTCATTATCCGCAACAACTCCGATAACATCCTTCAATAAACCTAATTTTTCAGCGGTTTCAATTCTAATAGTTGTGTTATAAGTTTTGTTTGTATTGTTGCCAGACCAATGAATATCTATTAATCTTTCAGGCGGGACATCATCAAGAGTTTTGCAGTCCAAACGGTGAACACTAACTCCCTTTGAACGTGTAACTACGCCAACAATAGGTTCTCCCGGAATTGGAGAACAACATCTTGCAAACGAATAAAGTAATCCTTCTAAACCAACAATATCTTTTTCTGATGCTTTTTTAGGCCTATGTTGAATTTGTGTTTCTTGTTTT
>CAZVBZ010000059.1:0-4760 GCA_964626145.1 uncultured Muribaculaceae bacterium
CCTATTATCCTATTCCATACTATGCCGCATTGTTCAAAGGTAAGTGGTACAATATCAAGCAGCTCATCGGCATCGCCAAAGAGGCGAAGTTGAAGAACTCCGCGCCGATAAAGTACCACATTGAAGTCGGAGCAAAATATTGGGAGTCAATATTCCGTGCCGAAGGGATAACCGATAGACGTGAACAACAAAAGCGTGTTGTTCGCGAGAAACAGACGATTCTCGACTTCCTCACCGGGGCTGAGAACAGCGGCAAAGCCTGGTTCTCCACGTTCTACGTTACGCCCGACGGAAAGGAACAACACGATGTTGTCATCAACAAGATTGACGACTCCAAAGAGGGTGGCGACTGGGAGACCGACATCCAAGAGGCAATCAATATGATTTGCTTTACTATGCGAGTGCATAGTAATCTTGTCGGTTCGGTTCCCGGCAAGGCTCAAAGTAACAATAGTGGGTCGGACAAACGCGAACTCTATACAATCGCCCAAGCCCTTCAGAAACCGTATCACGACCTGCTTTTTACCGTTCATCGCATCATTATCAAGTTCAACGGTTGGGATAAAGTCACAGTGAACGTGCCGTTTATCCAACTCACTACGCTCGATGAACATCAAGATGCTAAACAAGTTAAACTACCTAATACAGACGACAATGGCGAAGAAGATAATCGAAACTGAGGAGCAGTTACGCTCTCATATCCCCAACATCATCAGCTCGGTCAAGGGTGAAACACCCTTAATCGAAAGGCTGTCGCTCTTTCTCGACCTCGCCGAGGAATGGGTTGTGTCTAACTTCACAAGTGAAACGACCTACAACACCATTTGCGGTTACACGGACGCTAATCCGACCAAAGTTCTCGTGGCGAGACTCGTTGTCGCCGAGGCATTGCGTCGCGCAATACCTTCGCTCGATGTTGTACTTACTCCAAACGGCTTCGGAGTTGTCAGCACCAACAATCTCGCACCGGCATCCAAACCGCGTATCGATAGACTCGCCACTTCTATGCAACAACACCGCGACGAGTGCATCACGGCATTGTTGCCGGTACTTCCCGAGGCAAGCAAGTGGCTTGGCTCGGAGCGTGGCAGCTTCTTCGGTGCGACACTTTTCCCCGACATGAGCATCGTGGATGCCGTCGGTGCAACTTATACCGATAAGTGGCAAAAGTATCTCGAGCTTCGTTCTCAAATCATAGATTTGGAAGCATCGCTCGCCGAAGATTGGTTCTCGCCCGAACTTATGATGGCTCTCCGTGATAGCCTTATTCGCGGTCATTTAAGCGGTATGAGAAAAGACATCACCAAGCAGATACAGGCTCAACTCGTTGCGTATCTGCGTGAGGGGTCGTTCAACGCTCGTCGTCTTGCCGACATCGTGAATTTCATCCGCAGTCACCCCGGCGACTTTAGCGAGTGGCATCACTCGGCAACTGCTTCGTTATTTTCTCCTCCGATTTTTCAGAACAGCAAAGATGCACGAGGCTATTTCTTTTGAGGCATTTTTGATAGGTCGTAGTCGGTGACGCTCACTTATTCCGCTCTCGGTTTGTCTGATTGATTTTATAGGATTATGGCACTCGCACTGATTTTCACGCGCAAAGTTAGGTCGCCACTCGCCACTCTCTAAATACAAGTGTGCGCTCCGCGTTCCCTCGGTTTTCGACTGTAAACGGTCTGCAAACGCGAGATGAATATTTGTTCGGGCTTCAAACAGCTACCCACTTGATTGCTCGAAAAATCAATAGTGCTTCGGCACATAACCCAAAAATCAAACATTATGTTTACATCAGACAAACACATCAAGCAGGAAATGTTCGGCAACATCACCGACTACTCCAAGAAATGCCCCAAAGGCTGTCGCTCATTCTTCGCCTTCGTGTACTTTGCAGACGGTTCTGAATGCTTATACAGCAACATCTTCGCAGAAAATCTCGCAGGTGCCAACCTCGACGTATTTAGTCGCTTTGCTGACTGCTGGGATTACCTTACAGGTTATTCACTCCAAGAGGCAGACAAGTGAACGACCGCCCCCTCACTGCAACGGCTCCTCAAAAGGGAGCCGTTTGCTTTTGTGTTGTCTTTTCTCGGTACTTATTAATACATATTTGCAGATAATTAGCTCAACCCAATACACTTTTGGAAATTTATTCATATCTTTGCGTTTAGAAACACAAACAACAATACTCATGAAGAAACTTTTATCTTTAATTCTCACTTTCCTTTTCACACTTTCCGTGTACGCACAGAAAGATGTGACGAAATTCTTAGGTTTCGATGTCGATGGCCCAAAGTCCGAATTAGTACGAAAGCTTAAAACAAAGGGCTTTAAGCTAAATACTGTTGGAGACAATGAGTTCTTAGCCGGACGCTTTAATGGCGCTGATGTTCGCGTATATATATCAACAGAAAATGGTTTAGTTAGTCGCGTTATGGTCTGCGATGAGAATAACGTTGATGAAACAGACATAAAAATTCGCTTCAATCGTCTTTGTCAGCAATTTAAAGATAATGGCAAATACGTGAGTTTAAACGAATATACAATTCCTGATACTGAAGATATTTCTTATGAAATGTCAGTGAATAATAAACGTTATGAGGCTGTCTTCTACCAAATGCCTGATGAGTCTACCAAAGAACACTTGTATAGTGAAATTTCAAACCAGTTTAAAAGCAAATATACTCCCGAGCAGTTAGAAACACCAACTGACGAAATTATGAATGAAATAATATCAGAATCCACGTCAGCATTGTTTAAACTCTATGCATATAAACCTGTATGGTTTATTATTTCAGAAATATATGGTAAATATTATATTACCATGTTCTACGATAACGAATACAACAGACCTCAAGGAGAGGATTTATAAACCCTGTCTTTTCCCCATAGAGTGCTTTACCGTACTTTCGCAGTACGATAAAGCACTTTTTCTATGCAGACCATTTCTATAAACTTCATCGTGCCGGGTGGTTGGCACGAACTCAGTGATAAACAGCTACGCTATGTTTATCAACTCATTGCCTCGGAGCATACTGCCGACGAGATTAAGACTTTGTTCCTGCTCAAATGGAGCGGTACAAAGGTTGTCGGCAAGCAAGATAACGGCTCGTACCTGCTTCAAAAAGGGAAAATCCTTTTTGAGGTAACGCCTCGGTCACTTGCCGAACTGCTTCCTAATCTCGATTGGCTCGGCGGTATGCCTACGACTCCTGTCAGACTCTCTAAAATCAACCGCAAGAGTGCTTGCGAAGCTGATTTTAGTGGCATCTCGTTTGAGAAGTTCATCATCTGCGATAACCTCTATCAAGGTTATCTCTCGACTCAAAACGATGAACTCCTCGACCAGCTCGGCTCAACGTTATACAACGCCGACATTAAGTTCAAACCTTACGAGCGCATCTCAATTTTCTATTGGTTCGCCGCGCTGAAATCTATGCTTTCCGCAAAGTACTCCGACTTCTTTCAGCCGATTGCCGATGACAATCGGCTCGGGACATCCGCAACTTCTGTCGAAGATGCTATGAACGCACAAATCCGTGCGCTAACCAAAGGGGATGTTACCAAAGAGTCAGAGGTGCTTGCGCTCGATACTCACCGTGCTTTAACGGAGTTAAACGCACAGGCTCGCGAATACAAAGAACTTAATGCCAAGATGCAGACAAAATGATTACTCCAAAAGGAACATGGGATGCGACCTCTTTCTTTGAAAGGCTCGCCCAAAGTAATAAACTCGCAGTAAGTGAGGGCTTCACTTTCTGCCAAGTGTCGGGACTCGAGGGATTCGAGGAAGCTCTCTCGCAGATGCAAACCGCTTCGGCATTTATCTGTGTGTCAGATATTGCCGACGGATACACCGAGTTGAACAATACTCCGCGCACTCGTCGAGTCAAAACAGTGTTTTTCGCTATGCGTCATGCCGCCGAAGACATGGACGCTCGCAACGAGTGCATGGAAATTATGCGCGAACTGTTCCGGCAGTTCGCAAGCCAACTGATTATGGAGAAGACGCGGCTCGAAGAAAATTGCATTTATATCGACCCTCGTATATCGTTCAACGAGATTGACCGATACTTCTTCTCGGGTTGCGCGTGTGCATATTTCCAAATTGCGGTGGACGTGTTCACTGATTTAAGATACAATCCCGATGAGTGGAACGGTTAAAGACAGCGTTGAAGAACGCCGTAAATACGTCTCAGCGTTCAACGCCACGATGATTAAGATATGGCGCGAGCAAATCGCACTCCTCGGTGTCATTGACACAGGTGCGCTTTACCGCTCAACGGTGGCGGTATCGATGCGAGCAGACGGAAAGTTCATCGACATAACGCTCTCGCAAGCGTTCAACACCTACGGTCTGTTCGTTGACTACGGCAGTGGCTCGAACACGCCTCGCGGTATGGGTGGCGACCTCGGTCATGCCAACAACCGCAAAAGAAAGCGTTGGTTCTCGCGAAAATACTTTGCCTCCGTCATGAACATACAGGAGTTTTATGCCGACTCCCTCGGCAAAGAGTTTTGCCGAGCCGTCAGCAATGCGCTCAATCCCGATTTAATGCGGCGTTCCGTCACATTATAATCCATAATCTTACACGTTTTTGTGTCTTTTGCGGAGCATCTTTATAGCCATACTTTTGCGGTACATTAATACCTCAATCGTATGGCTATCGACACAAAATCAGTTACAGATTTAATCACCGAGTTTCGTGCGTTGCAAGGCAAAGACTCCGTCTCGCCCGAAAGTCTCGGCTATATTCTCCAAC
>CAZVBZ010000060.1:0-4475 GCA_964626145.1 uncultured Muribaculaceae bacterium
CTTAATCAACAGGTATTTCTTCGTCGTTTTCAGCTATTCTCTTGTCAATGTGCGAAGGAAGAACAGTATTGCTATCAGGTTGCGACCTACTCAAACGAGTGCACTCACCGCCATTCCCTTAATCACTAACTCAGCCAAGTGGCTCAGTTCCTTTAGTGTATCACGTCAACTTTTAATGTCAAGTGATAAAAACTTTTTTCTTAAAATTACTTAATCTTATTTATTTATAAATTAGTAAACTTTAATTCGACTATTTAAATTGGGTTTCAATGTTCTTGTGCAATTAAAATCTTTTATCAAATTCCACTCCATTAAATATACAACATCAATTTTTAATTGCAAGCACTTTTTTAAATTGAGCTTAACTATACTTTACAATAGGAGTTTTAGGCGTGTCGAAACGTTATATAGTGCAGGCGCTTAATTATTAGACGCATGCCAAATTAAAAAGTTCCGCAACTTTAAAACTAATAATAGATACGACCAACCGGATATGCTGGTGGTGGAGCGACCTGCACGACCTGTTTTATTTCGCCTGTTCCGATATCGCGATCAATGTAGTTTACACCGCTTGAAACGACGGCGCCATAGACTGGTCGGACGATATTAACGTAGTTTTCTCGTGGAACTTGTTTTTTAACGACGGTTTGGGTTTCCGCATAGCCGGTATGGGGGTTAGTATAAGGCTCATGCGCGTTTGCACTTGAATTTTTTAAAATGCTTTGCCCCAAAATCACGCACATACATAATATTGATATTGAAAAATTTTTTTTCATGCCTTCTCCTTTAGAATCAAGTGGTTACTTTTATATAAACACAACGAGCGCAAAAATATTTCTTTCTTTTCAACAATTATTTACAAAACTCAATATGTTATAAAAATAACATATATTTTCTATCATTACAAGGCAAAAAAGCGCGCTAAAAGATTTTATAGAATAAATAAAAAATGGGGCAAATTGCCCCATTTTATTATTTCACACCAAGGTGCACCATGAATTGCTTAAAGTCCATAGCGTCTATTGGCAAGTCCTTATTAACATTACCAACTCTTTCCCAGACTTTTAATACCTTACCATTTCTATCTGTTTGGGCATATATGCCGGCTGGGCTAGCGCCATGGTTTAACATTTGATAACCATACGTTATTTTGTCGCCAGCAACATTCTCAAAGGTGCGAATACTGCCATTCGTCCTTGAGCCATAAGTCAGTTTTGAATCAAGTGTGCGTTTTGTAATTGTCTTCCAACCATCAAACCCCATTTTAAGACGCTTTATGATTGGTTCAGCGGTCTTCTTCTCAAAACCAATAATACCAGCTGTCGAACCACGACCAATAGTTATAGTACCTTTTTCCGGGAGAAAGTGCGCCATCCAAGGGCTACCAATAAACCCCCTCGATTTAGCTTTACCCTTTACCACAGACCCAATAACATATTGATCTTTAACTAGCGCTTGCATTAATTTTTGACTTCCAGCAGTTGTTTTAGCAGCGGCTTGTTTAAGACCTTTTGAAGCTGCTGTTCCAAGTGATTTTACCATTAAATACGGAATTGCCATAATTTTCCTACCTTCCTTTTTTATTAATCTACCTACATTATTTTAAAAACAACCGAAATTTAAAAATTGACCTACCTATCCTATCCTATCCTATCCTATCCTATCCTATCCAGCAGTGTGCCGCACCACGACTGCATTTGCAAGATTGTAACAATATTTTTACATTTCTTTGCATTAATATCTGGGAAAATTGAGGATAAAAAACCGGAAACTGACTATATGCATAAAACGCTGGAATAGCGCACTTTCCGGTTTTTAATTTTATTTAATTATTCTTCAACTTGTTCAGTCAATTCTTCTTGAACATCTTCTTCGTCGAGGGCATATTCTTCTTGAAATTCATTTTCGTCCTCATCTTGCACATCGACATCTTCTTCTACATATACTTCTTCTTCAACGGGAGCTTGTTCTCTATCGATTGCTTCCTGAGCTTCCATTTGAGAAACGCTCTTGATATCAATTTTCCATCCAGTAAGTTTATGTGCGAGTCTAACGTTTTGCCCTTCGCGACCGATTGCTAGCGACAATTGGTCATCTGGAACAACGACAAGCGCCTCGTGAGCAAACTCATCGTCAACAAGAATATCTACAGAAACGATTCTAGCCGGAGAAAGCGCGTTTACGAGGTATTCTACCGGGTCGTCAGAATATCTTACGATATCAATTTTTTCATTTTTCAATTCACCAACAATTGTTTGAATTCTAGAGCCGCGAGGTCCAATACAAGCGCCGACGCTATCGACTTCGGGGTCGTTTGAGTGAACTGAAATTTTGGTTCTATATCCGGCTTCGCGAGCTATTGATTTAATTTCCACGATACCATCTTCAATTTCAGGAACTTCAAGTTCAAAAAGTTCTCTAACAATTTCGGCATGCGCGTGAGAGACAATAACTTGCGGAAGTCTATTTGTTTCTTTAACGTTAAGAACAAAAACGCGAATTCTTGTTCCAGGCTTATAATATTCACCGGGGATTTGCTCTTTTGCGGGCATAATAGCGTCAGATTTACCGATATTTACAATCACATTACGGTTTTCAACGCGCTGAATTATACCTGTAACAAGCGTACCTTTTTTGTCCATAAATTCATCGAGCACAAGTTTTCTTTCTGCTTCGCGAATACGTTGTGTAATAACTTGTTTTGCGCTTTGCGCTGCGATACGTCCAAAGTTTTCCGGCGTAACTTCGATTTTAACTTCATCCTCAAGTTCAACTTCGTCGTCAATTTCTTGCGCGTCTGCAAGCGAAATTTCGTAATCCGCATCTTGAACATCATTAACGACCAATTTTGTTCTAAAAACACCAATTTCGCCAGATTGTTCATCCAAAATTGCTTCAACGTTGGTTGCTTCTTTTACTTTAATATGTTTTTTGTAAGCAGTAACCATTGCGTCGCAAAGTGCGTCAACAATAGCATCTTTTGTAATTCCTTTTTCACGTTCAAGCTGTTCACAAGCTTCAAACAAGGCTGTACCGATTTTAATCATCATTTATCTCCTTATTATATTGTTTTTCATTTTCTTCAAAGCACAATCTTGCGGAAAATATATTATCCAACGGGATTGTAAATTCTTTTTCATCCGAAAGCCGTCTAACAAATACGCCTACGCCCTCATTATAATCAAGCAACAGGGCTTTAAACTGTTTTTCTTTTTCGTCTAAAAGAGGTGTTTTGAGTTTTAATTCAATAATTTTCCCGCAGAAAATTATGTATTCTTTTTCTGACTTAAAACGCCTTTCCAAGCCAGGGGAGCTAACTTCGAGGTAATATTTTACTGGAATAAGCTCATCGAGGAAATCGCTCAATGAACGTGAAATATTTTCACAATCCAAATGATTTACGTCATGGTCATTTGAATAAATAAAAATTCTCAAAAACCATCTGCCTGATTCTTTTGTAAAATCGACCTCTATAGGGATTAAATTAAAGCGCATGCACGTATTTTCTATCAATGGATAGATATTTTGCATAACTTCTTTTTTACTAAAATTTTCGCCTGACATTTAACTCAAAACTCCGATTCCAAAGCCTTGCTGACCTTATTTTTACATCCCCAACATCGCGGAAGTAAATTAAAAAGGAACGGCTGAGTTCCTTTTAGCTGTATCGCGCTATCGCGAGGGCTAGTCGGACGCTTTCGCGGTTCCTTTTAACAATTCAAGTATAACACTCTTATTTGAAAATGCAAAGTATTTGTAAAATATAAGTTACATATACAAATTTTACAAAACGAATTTACTCAAAGCGATAAGTAGTTGGTTTTAGGCGTTTACGTTAACTTGTTTTGGCGCAGGTTCTGCCTTAGATTTAGAGCAAGCAAGTATCAAGGCGCCAATAGCACCGACGGTTACCGCTGCGACCCCAGCCCAGATACCGGCAGTTTTGAGACTCATATTTTTTGCAATTCTTTTTAACTCCTTGCATGCAGTCTTTTCTTCCTCTGATGCAGAATCTGCAAGTTTTTTAAATTGCTTTTTCGTACCATCCCAGAGCAGATTATCATCGTCAAAAGCGTCCCTCAGATAAGTCAGCACACCATCAACTTCTTGTTTATACAGATTATCACAATCAGCACTTTCAGTATATGTTTTTACTTTATTCTTCAAGCTTTCAATCGTATCTTCTGGACTCAAATCAAAATATGGGACTATCTTTTTCCACGCAACATCACCTCCTGACGCCTTAAAGTCTTGTAAGTCCTCAGGCGATAACAAATCAAGAAATTGGTTTACATCTTTAATAATCTTAGCTTTATAATTTGCCGGACTTTTTAAACCTTCCGCCGCCTCTTTAACTTCCGCCCCCATCTGCTCAGCGGATACAAGAGCTGCCTTTTTTAAGAATTCATCTGTAAGTTTGCCATCTTTCAAATACGGCTTTGTCAAATAACCGGCCGCACCGGCAAGCAAGCCAG
>CAZVBZ010000061.1:0-3781 GCA_964626145.1 uncultured Muribaculaceae bacterium
AAGATTTTTTCTTAATCTTAACTTTCAAACTCGCAAGATGTTTACGACTTTGAAATAATTTGTTCGAACGACTAAGATTTTACACAACGGGTTATGCGATTACAAGGAACTCTATGGACACTTTTGTATCAAGAAAGTAACTTTATAGCTCATTAGCGTGACTTTCCCGTACCAAAAAGAAACATAGACTGTCAAAAAACTTGCAACAACTCAAAATATACCGACGAGAGAAAAAGGGCGATCGCCAAGCGGTTTAGCGGCGTCGCCCTTTCTCTCGGTATTGAGTTTTAATTTTTTCAGTCTGTTTTTTGGCGGGTGCTTGACCGCGGAGCGAAGCGACGCGCTTGTATAGTCAAGCACCCGCCACAGTGCCATTTGAAATTTATTCCGAAATTCTACGTTCGCGAACTCAATAGCGGTTGAAAAATTTAGAATTTTATGCTATAATAAAAAAGTCAATTACAGATGCGAGGTGTGCAAATGCGTTTCTTAGGGAATAAAACAAGAATGCTGGAAAATATCCAGTATGTTATAGATGAAAATAATATAAATGGAGAGGTGTTTTGCGACTTATTTGCGGGTTCTGGTTCTGTAGGTGATTATTTAAAAGATAAGTTCAAAATTGTTTCCAATGACTATCTTTATTCTTTGAGTGTTATAAATAAGGCTAAACTCTCAAATGAAACTATGCCAAACTTTTCAAATTTTATAGAGAATTTTGGCAAAAATCCATTTGATTATTTTAATTCAAAAACGTATACTGCCGATTCTCAATATTTTATCACAAATAATTATTCGCCCAATGGCGGACGACAATACTTTAGTGTTGAAAATGCTGTTAAAATAGACGGCATAAGAATAGAAATAGAAACTTTATATAAGGACTTTATCTTGTCGGCAAAAGAACGTGAATTTCTTTTAGCCTCTTTAATTGAAAGCGTTATGGGTGTTTCGAATACAACCGGAACATACGAGGCGTTTTTAAAAATATGGGATAAACGCGCTTTAAAACAGTTTGTCCTTGAACCTATTGAAATTAACAATGCCAAGCCAATGGCTACAAATACCATTTATAACAAAGACAGTAACGAATTGATTAGAACAATTAGCGGAGATATTTTATACATAGACCCGCCTTATACAGTTACGGATTATAATGCTGCATATCATTTGCTTGAAAGCATTGCAAAATATGATTATCCTCAAATAAATGGTATAACTGGACGAAGAAAAGAAATTTATAAAAAATCTAAATATACTCGTAAAGAACAAGCCCTTATGAATTTTGAGGACTTATTTCGTCAAGCGCAATTCAATGACATTATAATTAGTTATAGCACTCAAGGATTAGTATCCGTCGATGAACTATGCTCTTTAGCAAAACGTTTTGCCAAAAACAAAGAAGTAAAGGTTTACTACTTCCCATATAGAGAATACAAAAATATTCGCCAAAGTAAAAAAGGCGATAATTTGAATGAAGTAATCATATATTTCAAAAAAGACAATAGCATAATACGCTCACCTTTGAACTATACGGGCAGTAAGTATTCCATTTTCAATGAAATTCTTCGTGTATGCCCAAGACATATTTCCACATTTGTTGATGCTATGGGCGGAGCATTTAATGTTGGTGTAAATATTGTTGCCCAAAACATCATTTATAATGAGTTTCTTCCTCATACATACCATATAATTAAAATGCTTTTGGAAGAAGATAAAGATGAAATATTGCGCAAAGTAAATGAGATAATTCAACTTTATGGTTTGCAAAAGGCTGAGAAAGAATCATATATCAAACTGCGTAACCACTATAATCAAACAAAAGACATATATGAATTATTCGTCTTACATATGTATTGTTTCCAAAATCAAATGCGGTTTAACTCTAAAATGGAATTCAATACGCCTATTGGAAATTGCTCTTTTAACGAGAGTCTTGTAGAACGCATATCTGCGTTTATTCCTAAAACAATTGATGTAAGACTTTTAAATAAATCTTACTCCGAATTGAATTTGGAAACACTGGATAAAGATAGTGTGTTTTATTTTGACCCACCATATTTTATTACAAGCGCTACTTACAATGACGGCAAGCGTGGTTTTGTTGGGTGGAATGCGGATGAAGAAACGAAACTTCTTGATTATATTGCGGATTTGGATTCGAAGGGGTTTAAATTTATATTGTCTAACGTAATATATCATAACGATGAAACAAATCATCTATTGGCTGAATGGATAAAAACACATAAGTATAATATAAAAAACATTGATAATGTTGGGTCTAAAAATAGCAGAGATGAGGTATTGATTACAAATTTTGATTGGAGGGAAAATGTATGAGCCAAAAATTGGTTATTCAGGAATCTTTTTTTAATTCTGCCATTGAAAATATTGAAATCCTAAAAGAAAAAGGATTTGCAAATGCTGATTCATTTTTTAAAGGGATAATTAAAAAATTAAATGATGAATTTAGTTTTTTAGAAATAGATGGATATAGATTTTTTCTATCTGAAGAAGGTAAAGATTTTAGTCAATATGGAGCATTCATTGAAGGATGCGATTTACCGTATGATAAAATAATTATATTTTTTACACCTATATCTTCTAAGCAAGGTAATGTTATTATTGAGCAAAGTTTAATGCCTACAATTTGTAAGCAAATGAATTTGGATATTACATTTTTGCTTAATGATAAATATAAAAAAATAGTTGTCCTTACATCAAAAATCAATTCGACTAATGAAGTTGGCATTTCATATAATAAACTGCAAATGGATATTAATAGTCTAAATACAATGAATTTTGATGTGATTCCATTTTTTGCAATAAAGAACCTTTCCACCGATACTTCTTTCAATTCATTGACCGAGTATTTGGAAATGTCAAATTTCCTACAAAGAAAGGCATATGCAAATTCGCAAATCCAATTAATGTGGGTCAAAGATAATACTTTATACGGCAATTGTGAAAAAAGCCAACTGAAAGGTGAATTCCAAAAATCTTTTTGCTTTAGATTTCTGTCTGCCATATTTGCAGGTGGTAATGATTTTAAATACAATATAGATGGGGTTTTAAATAAACTTGACAGACTCGATAATCAGTTCGGTAACTTAAAAAAATTTGTTGAGTATGCAAATACGAGTATATTAAAGCCTATTGGATTAATCACCCCAAATGATGATGATATTATAGAGAGCGATGACGATATACAAGACATAGACAACATACATAGAGTTCCTGATAGGGGTATCGACACGACAGGTCGAAAACGATTTAAGACACAAAGAAAAATTCGCGATTCAGTTTTGGAAAAGGCTCACTATATGTGTGACTGTGATGACGCAAAACATTTTTATTTTGAATCAGTGGATTTACATAATTATGTTGAAGGTCACCACGTTGTTCCTATGAACAGACAGGAAGAGTATTATTTTGACGATAACATTAATCTTGATATTCCTAACAATATAGTGGCATTGTGTCCAAATTGTCACTGCCAAATTCACTTGGGAAGTCGTCAAGCGCGATTAAAAATACTAAGCGAGTTATTTGTTAGAAATAAAGCGAAATTACTAACATTAAACCCTAATTTAACACTCTCAATATTGGCATCATATTACAACATCGGCTTAGAAGAAGAGGAAGAACGTGATTGGTTAAAACGAGCGGAAAAAATTGTTACCGAAAAAAAGACCTCTCACACTTAAGGATTCGATTTACGTTACTAACTCTCCGCCAAGTGAGACCCAACTGAACCCACAAGGTTTGGTTGGGTTTTTTC
>CAZVBZ010000062.1:0-3590 GCA_964626145.1 uncultured Muribaculaceae bacterium
TGGTATTTAGCCGAAAAATGCCCGATGAAAACGGACGAAGAAAAATTAGCGGAAGGTAAACAAGTTAAGCACAAAGAAAATCTTGAAAAGGCTTATGCCGCTGAAGAAAACGGGATAATCAATTACAAAGATGTTTGTTTTGAAACTACTTCAACTAATTTGTCAAAACTCGCCTCTCATTTAGCATTAATACGCGCGGGCATTATTACTAATGTACAATGGCTTTCAAAGGATGATGTGAAAATATCGTTAAATGAGGCAGATATAATAGAGTTAAGTCGCCTTATTACAGACTATACAGCAAACATTTGGAACACAACGTACTTAAACTTTAAAACGCAAATAGATAATATAAGCACTGCTACTGAATTAGAGTCATTTACAATTTTATATTAATTTTACTTCTTCCTTCTTAATCATCTATTTTCTAGCCTGCGCAAGCAGGCTTTTTTTTAAATTGTATCTATTTTTCGCAATAAAGAACGCAATTTTTGAGTTGGTGCAAAAACTCTTAGTATTTTAGATATTATCATTAATGCTTTGTGTGGAATAAGTTTTTTAAAATAATACCTTAAAACTAGGTGGGCTTCTTTTTTGCGAAGTTTGTTTTCGTTTTGATTGTCGGGAATGATAAAGTCAGGATGTTTTAGGGGAAATGTTAGCTGTTGTGTTTGGGATGGACTATCCAAGTTTTTAACCAGATTAACACTTGGATTTATACACAGACTGTTTTCCATCATTAAGCAAGTATTGAAAACCCAATCCCAGGAGTGATGGTTTTTGTAGTAAAGCAAAATTGATTGTTTTATGTTGTCGCATACAGCTTTATCCTGATAAACGTTTGTTATTTCATAATCTAAAAATGTTTCTATTCTGTCTTTATTTTTGTTGTAATATTGCCAAGAACGTCGCCAAGAAGCCCAGCCCCAGCAATTCATAAAATGGGTAAAATAGTAATCTTGCGTGTCTTTTTTGTAAAAATCATTAGTTGCATATCCTGCAATATGGTTTATTCGTGTGTCGTCCTTATATTTTATAAGCAATTCTTCGCAAAATGGAAAAAATGATAACTCTGGAAAGATGTCATCTTCTATAATAATACCCATTTCTTCTTGTTCAAAAAACCAAGTTACAGCAGAGCTTATGGCTTCTTTGCAACCAAGATTTTCATCTCTAAAGAGGGTTTTTACTTCGCAATCCCAGTCTACTTGATTTATTATGTCTCGTGTTTTTTGACAAAGTTGCTTGTCGTCAGGAACATTTTTACGTGGACCATCAGCTGCAATATATAATTTCGAGGGTTTAACTTCCCGAATGCGACTGAAAGTTTCTTGTGTATAATGAGGTCTATTAAAAATTAAAAGTAAAATGGGTGTGTTCATTTATATATTGCCTTCTTTTAATAAAAATTGCAATGCAAAGGAATAACCATTTGGGGTGGTTATTCCTTTGCACGTAAAATAATGAAAAACGCTTAAGTAAAAATTAAATTGACAAAAAATCAGTATGATATCATACTTTAGGCAAATTGCCGCTATGCGGCAATTTGCCTTCTTGAATTTATTCTTATTGTGTTTGTAATAAGTTTTAATCATTGGTTTAAAGGTAATTGATTTGTGCTTTTTGACACAAAAAGTTTCTAACATCTCCCTTAAGTTTTTTATTCGGTATTAGCTGAATAAATAACTTAATTGGGAGCCTTAAATAGTCTTTAGGTTTTGATTTTTTAGCAAGCTGTTTTAATGTATATTTTGAAACATTTTTATTTATTATGTGACTAAATTTTTCTTGATTTTTATATAAATATTCAGGAAAATCTTTGTCAATAGTAATTGGGATTATTTTATACCCCATGTAGGCATCACTATGATACATTTCTTTCGCTGTTTCCATTTCACTTTTAGCATCAAAATTAAAGAAATCTCGTCCCGCATAATTTTTTAACTTTAATGCTACGTTTTCTTCATTTCCTATATAAGAAAAATGCCAACCAGCATTTCTAAAAACTTTCTCTTTTTTGCCGAAATAAAGTCGGATTTTTGTAGCTGTAGTTCCTTGATTTACGCAATTCGGAACGCAGACCGAATTATATTTAACGTCATCAAGGTAGTTTTTAAAATCTTTGTATGAAAGGATTTTTGTTGCATGGTGAGAATTTAAACCCACAACTAAATTGTTTAATGAATAAACAAAATAATTCATATCCAAGGCTTTTATTCCCGGCAAATCTTTAACTTCTAAAACTTTTTCCGGATTAGGGATTTCGTCCAAATCAGAAATCATGATGATATCATCATCGACGCAATTGCTCAATCCTCTCGCAATTGCGTTTCTTTGATAATTTTCATAAATCCATGGATCGCCTGTATATGGAGGAAAATCATCAACTACTATGTGGATAATTTTATCTTGAAATTGTTTAAAGCGTTCTTTATTTTGTTCATAATATAAAATTTTATCGTTGTTGGTTTTACTTTTTGTACCTTCCACCAAAACAAACTTGTCTACAATATCGTTAAGTGTATTAAGCCTTATTTCTAGTATATCAAGTTCGTTAAAAAACATAAAACAATCGTATATCATTATTTTTTCCTTCTCAGCAAAATAAAGTTCAGGTATTTTGTCGCTTTTATTATATTGTATTTGCAATTGTATTTTTTTGCAATAAATTTAATGGTTTTTTCCGAGTAGAAAGAAATATGCTGCCCGGTTTGAGGTGCGTAGTACCACCATTTGTCAATAGGTTTTGGCTTTCCCGATTTAAATAACAGTGTTGAGCACAAAATCGTATCTGAAATGGTAAAAAGGTGTTCAATTTCTTTTATTGGGTCTACAAAATGTGCAAAACATTCAAATATCGTGAGTGCGTCAATTGTTTCGTTGTTCCAGTCACAATTTGTTGCGATAATGTTTTCGCAATATTTGTCCGACCAATAAACGTTAAATCGCAAGTCGCGCATCATTCTAGTAAAAATGCCGTAGCCGCCAGCGTAGTCAAGTATATTTTTGTTTTTGTACTGTTTTAGCGCTTTTTTGGCAACGTCAACACAAGTGAGGTTTCGAGTCATGATGCCCGTATCGTATTTGTTAATCGGGTCAATATAAGCTTCTGCAAGCCAATAAGGTTCTTCTGTTTGGACAAAATCGCAATTTGGGCAGTGAAAATACTTAACATTGTATTTGTCGAGAATTTTCCCATCCATTATGTGATTTGTTTTATGTCCGCATATTTTACAAGTCGATTCTTGCATTATTTTATTATCCTAAATTTTATTCCTAATATTGTAATAAGTGTAAGGTGTTTACCTCTTTCCCTTCTAAAAAATTTAAACCTTTTTGCTCTAAGTTTTTGTCGTTTGAAAGGAGAAAGTTTGAAATATTTTATCCATTCATCCCAGTAAAAACAGCATGCATTTTTCCATGGCTTTTCTGCCGTAAAGTGAATGATAGCAAGGGTTTCGGGGGGGGGGGGGGGGGGGGGGGAAAAAAAAGTAAAAAAAAAAAAGAAAATAAATAACAAAAAAAATTAAAAAAATTTAAAAAAAGAACAAGTATAAATAAAAAAAAAAAATGTATAAAAAAAAATTAAT
>CAZVBZ010000063.1:0-3484 GCA_964626145.1 uncultured Muribaculaceae bacterium
CAAAGACGAGAACTGCATCGGCTGAATCATTGATGAGGTCAAGCTTTCCGTCTCCATCTATATCGAACTTAACTTTTTCGTTTGAAGTTTTGATACCGTTACCATTTGTGTCGAATGCGAGCGGATCCCAAGTAGTGTATGCGTTGTCTGATATATCGGATGTGTAACCAGAAACGGTTTCTTTTATTGTTTCCGCCTTAACATCGTTGCGAACATCTTCTGTTAAGTTTTTGGCATATTTATTGTTTGGAACTATTTCGTCTTCGTAATGACCTTCTGAAACGAGTTTTTGAGTTGGTTTTGTTGAGTCGATAATTTTAAGCAATTTGTCAATGTAGTTGTCAAGTGAACCTGCAATTGTTTTATCAATGTTATCCGCTTCAGCTTGTGCAATGGTGTTAAGAACTCTGGTAAATTCGTTGGCTTTTTCCGTGCCAATAGCGGTTGTTAGTCCGGTGTGAATAACATTTATGAAAGTTTGTTTTGTAATATTGTTACTTTTATATTCTTTTGTAGCGGCAGAAACGACTTCTTTACACTTGTTAGCAGTTTCTTTGCGATTTTCACTTCCGTCGCGATTAATTGCATTGCCAAGTTCTTCACCGAGTTCCATTTCAGCAGCCTCACGCGCGTCTTTAATTTCATCATCAGTTTTTGATGGCGCTACTGTTTCGTATACTGCGTCAACCCAAATTTTATTGCCAGTAGGCACCAATGCATCGGGATCTTTTGTTGGGTCAAGCAATGTGCTTTTATCTAGTACACCAGTATCGCGAGTAATTATTGCGTCAGCAGGCTTAGTCGGGTCGAGTAATGTTTCTGGGTCTATTACCCCAGTGTCGACTTCTTTTGTGCCGTCAGATTTGACGTATACGAGGTAGTTTCCGTCCAGACCTCCTGTTTTGTCTTTTTGGACTGTGATTGAAAGGAAGTTGCTATGAAGAACTCCAGTTTCGTACAAGGTTTCTGTTGCTACCGCTCTTGCTAAAGTTCCAGAATCATCGGCAAATGCAAAAATGTGATATTTGCCGTCTTTAGCCACTGGAGATTTTGCAATTACATATTTAGCTTCCTTGCTGTCAAATGTTGCTGTAAGATCTATTGTTGGGAGTAATGCTTGTTCGTAAAGTGGTAAATCTTCAAGTACCGCTTTTAAGTTTTCATCCGCGCGAGCTATTACTTCTTCGGCTTTGATTATGGATTCTAACGTTGGGTTGCTTGATAAAGCTTTTTCGTAGAGGGTGTTGTAATTGTTTAATTGATTGCTATTAAGTGAACTTGTGTCGCCGTCTTTTATTCCAATGTTCATCTGAATTGATTTGAGTTGCGCCTCAAGATTTTTTACATAATTTGCATCAACTTTGGATACATCTTCACCAAGAAATTTTTGAGCCGTTTCGGTACTTATTTCGTTGTTAAGTAAAGCTTTAGCAACATCTAGCTTGTTTTGGTTTTGAACCATTAGATTTAAGTTGTTTTTGGAAATTCCACTGTCTGTTCCAAATAAATTTTTATTAAGTTGTTTGTTGATATCTTCAAGTTTTACGTCTAGCTCATTGGTTGAAGCATAAATGTCTCCGCGGTTTTCAATCGCAGACATAAAATTAGTTAAATCCTCTAGGTCTGCGTTTTTAATTTCGTTATCACGGTATACGTTGTAGTTTTTGCTGATGTTGCTAGACATTTCGTTGATAACTTTTTTCTCTGCGGCGCTTACTTTGCCATCTCCATCTATATCACCATTGGCAAATACCATAAAATCTTTGTAGTCAAAATTCCCATCCTTGTTAATGTCGTAATCGTAAGTTATATTGGCATTTGGGTTTACGTCTTTAAAATAATAGTTTCCATTTTCGTTTTTGACGAGTCGTTGCTTTATCGCTGCTTCTTCCCAAGTCGTGGTGGTGCATTTTGCGCGATAATTGTCATAATTTTTCTTGTCATTTGTAGAAAGTGAGTTAGTGTTGCCGTTAGGTATGCCAATTTGTTGTTGAAGTGATTTAATTGCTGTTTCAAGTTCGTTTGCGTAGCTTTCGGTGATTCGGCTTAGGTCAGAACCAAATAATAGTTTTGCACTGGTTTCGTCCATTTCATCAGCAAGATAAGCCTTTACAGAGTCGCGTTGTAACTCAAGATTTGCAAGTGCTTTTACGTTTTGCTCTGAAATATTATTCTGTGTAGTGGCGCCAAGAAGATTTGCGTTAAGATTTTCGTTGATTTCTTCTAGTTTTATGTCTAACTCGTTGTTTGAAGTGTAAATATCTCCGCGACGTTCAATCGCAGTCATAAAATTAGATAAGTCAGTTAGGTCTGCGTTTTTTGCCGCGTTGTCGTTGTTTACATTGTAGTTTTTGGTAATGTTTTGAGCCATTGCATTAATAAAATCAATCTCGCTTTGAGTTACTTCACCATCCCCATCAAGGTCTACCCCGCTTGCAAATTCTATAATGTCTTTGTATGTGATTGTGCCATCATTTGATATGTCCCATAGAGTTTTATCATTTACTAATTTGTTAAGTTCATTGTTTTGAGTGTTGATTTGCTGTTGAAGTGCATTCTTTTCGGTTTTGTCAGTTGCTACATTCATTTGTGCTTCAAGATTGGTTTTGTTTTTCCAGGTGGAATAAGCACTGCTTAAGTTGTTGTTAACATTTGCCATAGGTATACTCCTTTTCTAAATATATTGTTGTATATACTGTATTTCGGCAAAAAAAAAAACACTTTAGAAGAATAAGAAAAAAATACAAAAATATTTACATAACTTTACTAACTGCGTGTTCACGAGCCTGCTATTCCCCTCTCGTGGCGCTAATTTTAGCCCAAAACAAAAATCCGTCCAAAAAAATCTCATGAACGTGCTTTTTGTGAAGTTTTGTGAAGGAAATTGAATTTTGCTCACAAAACTTGCACAATTTTTGCGTAAACATGTCGATTGAAACCACTGGGCATTGTTTTATATTAATCCTTGAAACGCAAATTTGTGAATGAATACGCTGGATTGAACTTTTATTAGAGCATGCCAATCGGCGAAGTTCGTTTTAAAGTAGTCAGTAAATGTTAAAAATTGCTTGACGAAAATGAAAAATTTATTAAAGTACTATTATGTTAAAAATACTAAAAAGCATGCTAAGCTTGACTTACAGCGCAAATGTTAAGTTTTGTAGCGTGCTGTATCCCAGATATAGCTTGATTTTAAAAAAAATCTTAAAATTTGAAGAAAAAATTTGAAAAATCATGTTGAAATTTAAAAATGTTTGTCCTACTATAATGGAACAAGTTGCAAGACTTGAATGCAAACGCGAATATGACCGATTTTATGGCAAATGCCAAATTTCAGCTTTTTAGCTTTTGTAGATTGGTTCGACTTATGTGACTATCAAGTTAGTTGAACATGTAAATATAAATTCGGTTTAATATTAAAAAATTGTCTCGCACATTGACAAGAGAATAGCTGAAAACGACGAAGAAATACCTGTTGATTAAG
>CAZVBZ010000064.1:0-3383 GCA_964626145.1 uncultured Muribaculaceae bacterium
ATAATCCAAAACTCTCTCTCCTCGCTTCGGCAGCTCCTTCGGGAGTTGCCTTTTTTCTTTGCCGAGGCGGTGTTTTGTTCTGCGCAATCGCTGTGCTACGAACGGTTCTTGTCAGACATCCGAGAAAACACCGAGTGTAACATAGCCGAGGCGACTTTTAGTCCTAAGCCGTGGGGACAACGGACGGTTCACTCGCGTGACATCCGAGTAAAAGTCGAGCGTTTCTTTTGCGTGTGCGGTGTTTTGTCCTGCGCAATCGCTGTGCTCCGAACGGTTCACTTTGTGACATCCGAGAAAACACCGAGTGTTTCTTTGCCATGGCAGGGCTATCCCTACGAAATCTCCGTTCTTCGGGCGGTCCTCTCCGAGGCATCCAAGTAGCCCTGAGTGTGTCTTTTCCTATTCCTATAACTCCAAGTATCTTCGCTGTATGATACAACTCAGCTTCTACACTTCCGATGTTATGCTTGCGAGCGACATCCCCGACATCAACATCTTCACCGACCACGACTACGTCGATTTTCGGTTGCTCTCGGGCGGCTATCCTTTGCTCGAGGGGCGTTATTACGCTCTCAACGGCAAAGCGACGGTCACCGACATAAGCTCTCTCGTCGAGAACTATCTTGCCGGTAACACCGACAATCCGTTAGCCGAATTTGTCGTCGAGGCTTCTTTCGACGATGACGATGAACTCGCCGAAAAGGAGTTCACGGCTCTTTATTGCAACGTTGCGACAGGTATGTCTGACCCTGCCGATTGGTTGCGTCAAAATTTCTTGACGCTTACCAAGTCACGTCGCATCGCTCCCGACGATTTCATCAATCTTATGTGGTACGCTTCCGCTAAGGAAAGTCTTGCTTTCCGCGTATTCGCCACATACGTTGATGCAGAGGGTAATCGTGGAACGTACTCCTACGTTGCTTCGGGCAACGGCATCGTTGCGTCGGGCGGTGAAGTGTTCTCGCAGTATATCTATCTCGACCAAGTGTGCGACAAAATCAAGGCGGCGACTGAACTCTCCTCGGTAACGCTTCTATCCGTTACCGCTCAATGTGGCGACAGGTCGCTCACTTGCTTCGTTGACAAGTCGCTCGCCGACATCGTGCCGTTCTACTATCTGAACTGCTTCGGCGTTCCCGAGCATATCTCGTTTCCTCGCACCACAACGGCTAAGGTCAAGTGTGACCGCTCCGTCGCCACGCTCAGTAAGACTTCGCAGTTCTACGACGTTACCACCTCAAAGGAGTATGAGGTGGAGAGCGGTCCGCTGACTGCCGACGAGTGTTTGCAAGTCGAACAGATGTTCACCTCGCCACTCGTGCGTGTGCCGTTGACCTTTGGCGGCATCATCTTCGAGACCGACTTCGATGCGCTTTATACGATTCTTATCACCGATTTCACCTCCGAACTTTCCGACTCCGACGAAAAGCTAAACTCGGTGAAATTCACTTGGCGTTACGCTGATAATCGTCCGAAAGTAAATATCTCGGAAGATTCTGAGGTGTTCGATTCCAACTTTAACCCAACGTTCAACTAATGGCTCGCTCAGTTCATATCTCTACCGCTCGCACGATGCTCAACTCGGGCGACCCTGTCGATATTTCCGTATGGAAATCCGACGGCTCTATTCTCCACTATACGAATTGTATCTCCACGAGTTACAACTTCTATGGCGGTTGGCGGTACGTCAAGCTGCTAACCTCGGGCGAAACTCGCCGAGTCCGCGACGCTTGTATCTTCCGCATCAACGATATGGAGGTGTTCCTTTGATTACGTTTTACCTATGCTAATATTCAGCTAATTATGGATAATTACCTAAATTATAATTCCGTCGAGAACCTGCCCGGGTACGAGGCTCGGGCGGCGTTCACCGTTAACTCGCAGTCAGTCTTCAAAGAAGACGTTGACATCGTACCGACCATTATAGACGACTCGCTCAGTTACGTTCCGTGGGGCGGCGACAATCAAATGCCGTTCGACTTGTTGTCACTCGTCGAGAAAGATGAAACACTGGCGACTTGCCAATGTTTCAACGCCGAGGTCTGCTATGGCTCGGGCTTGCAATACTGCACAGCCGAAGCCTCCGCATCTGTCAAGAACTCCGTCGATGACTTTCTTCTTGACAATGACCTCGCGGCTTACTTTCTCGGCATTTGTCAGGACTTCAAACACTTCGGCTTTGCCGTTAGTGTTATCATCCTCAATGAAGACGCAACGAAAATCGTGCGACTTCTTCGCAAGGAGGCTTGCTATTGTCGCTTTACTCCTGCGGACTCTCGTGGTCGCATCTCCAAACTCCTTTACGCCAACTGGCGAAAGGCGGTCAGCGACCGCTCGCAGATCGAAGAAATCGAGCTGCTCGACCCGAGTGCGCCGTGGCGAGATCTGCAAGACAAACTCGCCAAGAAAACTCGCTGCCGTAAATTTGCTATCGTCAGCCGTATTCCTACGGTTGACTCAACTTATTACCCCATACCTTATTACGCTGCGCTCTTTAAGGGTAAGTGGTACAACATTAAGCAGCTCATTGGCATTGCCAAAGAGGCGAAGTTGAAAAACTCCGCGCCGATAAAGTACCACATTGAGGTCGGGGCAAAATATTGGGAGTCAATATTCCGCGCCGAGGGGATAACCGATAGACGTGAACAACAGAAGCGTGTTGTGCGCGAGAAACAAACGATTCTCGACTTCCTCACCGGGGCTGAGAACAGCGGCAAAGCCTGGTTCTCCACGTTCTACGTTACGCCCGACGGAAAGGAACAACACGATGTTGTTATCAACAAGATTGACGACTCCAAAGAGGGTGGCGACTGGGAGACAGACATCCAAGAGGCAATCAATATGATTTGCTTTACTATGCGCGTTCACTCTAACTTAGTTGGTAGTGTGCCGGGTAAAGCACAATCAAATAATAGTGGGTCGGACAAACGCGAACTCTATACAATCGCCCAAGCCCTTCAGAAACCGTATCACGACCTGCTTTTTACCGTTCATCGCATCATTATCAAGTTCAACGGTTGGGATAAAGTCACAGTGAACGTGCCGTTTATCCAACTCACTACGCTCGATGAACATCAAGATGCTAAACAAGTTAAACTACCTAATACAGACGACAATGGCGAAGAAGATAATCGAAACTGAGGAGCAGTTACGCTCTCATATCCCCAACATCATCAGCTCGGTCAAGGGTGAAACACCCTTAATCGAAAGGCTGTCGCTCTTTCTCGAACTCGCTGAAGAATGGGTTGTGTCGAATTTCACAAGTGAAACGACTTACAACACCATTTGCGGTTACACGGACGCGAACCCCACCAAAGTATTAACAGCACGTTTGGTTGTCGCCGAGGCATTGCGTCGCGCAATACCTTCGCTCGATGTTGTGC
>CAZVBZ010000065.1:0-3276 GCA_964626145.1 uncultured Muribaculaceae bacterium
TTTGGCAAATGGTATGCATTTTGCGATTTGGGCTACTGCCGCAGTCAACAGCGCTTCTGCTTTAAACAATGGTATAGGGTTTATGGTTGATGTTAATGGCTCCAAAGGTCCAACTAAATTAGGGGTGGATGTTTTTGCATTTTACTTTAATCAGCGCACGGGCAAAGTATTACCAGGACTTAAATCATCACCTAGGAGAGATAATAATGGTTGCGACCTTACCAAAGGCGGTTATGATTGCACAATATTTATCCAGCAAAACGGCTGGAAGTTTCCAGACGACTATCCCGTGAAAAAATTTTAAAAAATCTCCGAGCAATAATAACACAACTCAGAAGTTCAAAACAAATGAATTTGGCGAACGCGTAAGCCTTTGCGGCAACACTTTGGAACAATCAAAATGGAAATCGAAATAGAAAAAATATTTCATACGTTATGACCAACAAAAAAGCGGACGCATTGTATTTCGTCCGCTTTTAAACTGTTTCCGCTAAGAAAACTATTTGATTTCAACTGTAGCGCCAGCAGCTTCCAATTGAGCTTTAAGAGCTTCAGCTTCTTCTTTTTTGATGTTTTCTTTGATAGCTTTCGGAGCAGCATCAACGAGGTCTTTAGCTTCTTTCAAGCCAAGTCCGGTGATAGCTCTAACTTCTTTAAGAACAGCGATTTTGTTAGCTCCAGCAGATGCCAAAACTACAGAAACTTCGCTTGCTTCAGCTGCAGGAGCTTCGCCAGCAGCAGCAGGAGCTGCAGCTGCAACTGCTACAGGAGCTGCAGCAGATACGCCGAATTTTTCTTCCATAGCTTTAACTAATTCAGCTGCTTCGATTAAAGTTAATTTTTCAATTGATTCTAAAATTGATTCTACGCTCATTTTAATTCTCCTTATAAATTGAGTGATTTTTCTAATACTAATGTTGTGCTTTCAACAACTATGCTTGTTTTTGTTTTGCAACAGCGTCCATAGCTCTAACAAGTGCAGACATAACGCCGTTTACGCAACCAGCGATACCGGTTGCAGGTGAATTGATACAACCAAGCATTTTTGCGTAAAGTTCTTCTTTTGATGGAAGTTCTGCAAGTTTCTTCGCTTCATCAGCGCTGAGCAATTTACCATCCAATGCTGCGGCGATAATTTCACCTTTTTTAGTTTCTTTAATAAATTTTGATAAAACTTTTGCTGGAGATACTTCATCTTCAAAACCAAACGCAACCGCCGTAGGACCGCTGAGAACAGGTTCCAAAACTGCGAAATCAGTATCTTTAAAAGCAACTTTTGCCAAAGTATTTTTAGTAACTGCATAATCACCGTGTTCTTTTTGAAGTGCCCTTCTTAATTTAGTGATTTCTTCTACAGAATAACCTCTGTATTCAGTAACTACAGCAACTTTAGCTTTAGAAGCTTTTTCTTTAAGCATTTCAATTTTATCTTGTTTGAAGGCTTTTGTTGCCATATTGTGCTCCTTTTTGTTTTGTATCGACCTAAAATATTGTTAAACCAACGCAAAAACGCGGATTTAATAATCTATTTAATTTAGTTATACATATATCTAAACCGGAAATTAAGGGTTTTACGGGATTTGCCTTGCCGAGCCAGCGCTCGAACCCACCGATTATCCTTGATACAATTTAAATTTATATTAAACATGTTTTAAAATCAAGCATGGCACGATTTTTGTTGTAAAGTTTGTAAAGAAACTCGCAAGCTAACTACTTTCCAATACAGAAATTATCAAAAATACTATTCAAAATATCGTCGGTTATAACCTCACCGGTAATTTCATCAAGCGCTAGCAGGGCTGATTTTACGTCAATTGATATTAAATCCTGGAGCTCTTGACGTTTAGCAGCCTCTAGCGCAATTTTCACAGAGGCAAGCGCGCGCCGCAAACATTCCTGCTGACGAAAGTTTGTAGTAAATTCGGTTTCCGTTAAGTCCTTATTCAAAACAGCTTGGCACAATTTTTTTCGTAAGGTATCGATATTTTCTTCGGTCTTATTTGACAAATAAAGCGCCTCCAAATCCGTTCGCTGCGTTCCAACATCAGATTTTGCTGCGATTTTAATGTAATTATACTGCTTTACAAGGTCAAAAATTTGCTCATCTTCTTCTGTCATACCCATGCTACAATCATACAAAAACAGCACCAAATCTGCATCTCGCACAGCCTGACGCGAAAAATCAATACCAATTTTTTCAACTTTATCAATATCACCCTCGCGGATTCCCGCAGTATCAATCAAAGTAACAGGAATCCCCTCTATATCAACTGTTTCCTGGATTGTATCACGAGTAGTTCCAGCAATATCAGTAACAATAGCTCTTTCCATAGTCAAAAGATTGTTAAAAAGCGAGGATTTACCAACATTTGGACGCCCGGCAATTGCAACCTTTATGCCTTGCCGCATAATATTTGAATTTTGAGACGAACTTAAGACACGCTCAATATTTTTTTCTGCTTGGCTTAAAACAGATACCAAATGAGGATATTCTGGTTCTGGCATATCTTCTGGAAAATCAATGCCAGCAACGATTTCGGACAAAAGGGCAAACAGACTTTTTTTAATAGAATTAATTTCGCAAGAAAGCTTACCCGAAAGATTTTTTGCGCTTGCAGAAGCAAACTTTGAGGTTTTGGCATGAATTAAATCCAAAATAGCCTCGGCTTTTGAAAGGTCAATCTTGCCATTCAAAAAAGCTCGCTTCGAAAACTCGCCGCGCTCAGCCATTCTGGCGCCATTTTTCAATACTAGGTCAAGAATTTTTCTAAGCACGTTTATCCCACCATGAGCCTGGATTTCAACGACATCTTCGCCAGTAAAGCTATGCGGAGCTTTAAAATATAATACTATAACCTCGTCTACATTATCATTTCCGTCTTTTATCCAGCCATATGTAACAGCATTGGGGGTAATAGTTTTGGCAGAAAAGATTTTTTCCGTAATATCAAGCGCCTGGACGCCTGAAATCCGAATTATACCAACTCCGCCTGTACCGATAGGCGTTGCAATAGCTGAAATTGTATCAAATTCGTAGTTCATAGATTTAATTTACCACAAAAATACACCATAAACCACCCGCATCCAGCGGGTCTACAACCAGGAACACCTCAGCGGAGACCTCACGCCTGGCTAGGATTCCCCCGCGTCCAGCGGGGTTTCCACCAGGAACATCTCGGCAGAGATTTCACGCCTAATTAGGATTTGTCCGCGTCCAGCCCCCGCGTCATTCTTGTATATGTTACGTAATTCGGTGACAGAAATTGTTTTTTCTTA
>CAZVBZ010000066.1:0-3022 GCA_964626145.1 uncultured Muribaculaceae bacterium
TAGTAGTTATAGGCATATTTATTCAGTTCATCTCGTAAAAATTTAATTCTGTTTTCAGTCATAAAATCCCTATTTTATACAATAAATTTTATTATCAATTGTTAAAACTCTCAAAATCCCCATCATTATCCAAAATACAAACTGGATTTGTGGTCTAAAAAATACTGTATCTACAAAACCATGCATCAAAATCCCGATTAACGAAATTAGAGCAATTGAAACATAGATAACTTTTATATTTTTTCTTTTTAAAATATACGTTATAGCAGATTTAAGGTTCAATCCAACAAAAGCTAAGAATGCCAAAAGTGCAAAAATTCCGCTTTCAACAGCTGTTTCTAAATAAATATTATAAGCACTCAACGCATCAAAACCTGTTTTCATATACAAACCATAAATTTCACGAAAATTTTGGTTGCCAACTCCAATTCCCAAAATCCAATTATCTTTAAACATATCAATACAAGAATTGTAAACATTAAATCTAAAAGAATTAGAACTGTCACTTCTCATTGCAAAGATTGAAAAAATTCTTGCTCTAAGTGAAGCTGTAGAAATTACAACCATAAAAACAAACGCACTAAAAGCAGCTGCCAGAGTCATAAACATTTTCTTGAATTTAGGTTTTAAAAATCTATAAATCAATAATGCTAACAAAATAAATTCAAAAAATAAACCGATATAAGAGCCACGACAGCCTGTTAAAACGATTGATATTGCAACTAACAAAAAACAAACAAGACCAAAAACGGCTGTTTTGTAGTGTTTATTAACTAGTGGAAGAAATGATAAAACCAAAGTTGATGGCAAAACTGACAACATATAACCTCCAAATAAATTTGGGTTATATGGTTTTAATGAGCCATAAACTCGAGTCATTACTTCTTCTGGGTTTAATCTTGAAACATCTTGCCAACCTGAGATTTCTGAAACAGAAAGAAAGTTTTGTTTTAAGGCAATAAAGCTTTCTCCCACGGCAGAAAGTGCAAGAGCCAGTAAAATGTATTTTATTTTGCTTTTATTATCTTTTAGGTAATGTACAAGTGATACATAAAATCCTAAATAAATAAGAGTCTTTGAAAAACCTTTTAGGCTCAAAGCTAATAACGATGAGCCACAAACGCTTATTAATACTATTAAAAAGTATATTAATAAAAACTTGTCTGCAATATTTAAAGTAAATTTTTCATTAGGTTTTACCAAAAGTTTTATAAATGTAAGCATTATTGCAAAAATTGCGAAATAGCCAATACTGTCAGATGATGCAAATGTTGAAGTAAAAATTACAAGTAAAATATTTGCAAAAATCAACCAATCAATTTTTTGCAACACAAAACTTCTGTCATAAACAGGTTTTAAAAATTGTTGAATTTTTAACAATATGCTATTTAGAAGCATTATCAACCCTCACACTAACCCTCTCCCCTGAAGAGGACTTTCGCACATCAAAGCCTTAGCCAACCAAATTGTTTTCTCCGGCATCTTCAACTTTAACTTCAGATGTAACTCTAACATCAGAGATTGTGCCGTTGAATTTATATTTTTCACCTTCAAGTGTTACAGGCAATCCCATTTTGATTTTATTACCGCCAACAACAGCTCCGTCTTTTGTAATTTTTGCTGTGTCGGTAATTGTAACTACAGCATCAAAAATTGCAGGTTGAGCCGGATCAGGTACTAAAAGATTTTTTGTAGCCGGTGCAAATGTTTTTCTTGGCTGCGATGCTACATCTACAACTTTCAATTCTGTATAAGGAACATTTCGTATTGTAATAAAGGTTTTATCATTTGCTACGATAGGGAAATCTTCCCCAGTTACGGTTACACCACGCAAAAATACTTGGAACGTAATCGGTGAAGTTGCTTCAATCTGTTTATCAGCAGTTTGCCTGAAATGTTTTGCAGTATAAACACCTACTAAAAGTGCAATAATAACACCTGTTACAATAATAACATCAACTATACTGAATTTTCTCATTATAACCTCTCTAATTAATTTTCCACTAAAATTTTGGCAGGAGTAGATGCTAAAATTTCTTCAATATTCGTTGTCGCGCAACCATACTGCTTAATAACAATTCCTGCTGCGATATTACCAATAATTGCCGCATAAACGGGTTCTGCTCCAATTGCTAAAGCAAGCGTAAATGTGGCTGTCACGGTATCACCGGCACCTGTTACATCAAAAACTTTTGATTTGTTAAAAACAGGAATGTGCGTATATTTGTTATCTTTTTCAACAACAACCATGCCATCTGAACCGCAAGTGATTAATACGTTTTCTGCATCTGTATCAGCAATCAACTTTTGACCGGCTTTTACAAAATCTTCTTTAGTTCTTAAATAATATCCGACATGTTTTTGAGTATCGGGTAAATTCGGAGTCATTGAGTAAACCCCTTTGTATCTGTTCAAATCTTTTTGAGCATCAACAATAACTTTTTTTGAATATTTTTTCGCAGTATCAATTACTGCTCTAATAATATTATCAGATAAAGTTCCGATATGATAATCAGAAAGAATAACTGCATCATAATCAGGGATAAGTTTCACAACTTTATTAATAATTTTTTCTTCAGTTTCTTTAGAAATTGGAGCGTTAGTTTGTCTGTCAATTCTCACGATTTGTTGAGTTATAGACTGTGAGCATGCTCCTGAAATACGAGTTTTTGTAATTGTTTTACGTTCTTTATCAGTTATTAAAGAAGAACAATCAATTCCTGCTTCTTCAAAAGCATTTTTTAAATCTTGTGCTTGATAATCATCACCAACAACACCAACAACACTAACTTTGCCACCGTTTATTGCAGATACGTTGTGAGCTGCATTTGATGCACCACCAAGAATGTATTTTGTGTGAGTATGTTGCAAAATCAAAACGGGAGCTTCTCTGGAAATTCTTTCTGTATCACCATAAACCATTTCATCCAGGGCTAAATCACCTACAACAAGAATTTTAGCATTTTCTATTTTTTTTATTAAATCCTTTAACTTTTCTACACTAATTTCCATCTCAATCTCT
>CAZVBZ010000067.1:0-2969 GCA_964626145.1 uncultured Muribaculaceae bacterium
TGCGCTCATTTGTGTTTGCAATTCGTCACAAGCTTCTTTTGCTTCTTGGTTTGGTCGTGTAGCCCAGTATGTTGCGGCAAGTAGAGCTTCCATTCCGGCGAGAGCCCAGGCCCATGGTTTAGCTTTAAGTGGTCCGTCTGCTTTTTTGGCAGTTGCAGTACAAAAAGCTAAATATGCCATTCCGCCGGCTCCAGCGGCATTTAAAGTCATAGCCCCATAAGATGTCATTTTTTCGCCAGTATCATTTTCAGCACCTCCGGTTGCTTCTTTGCCAGCATCTTTACCTTTTTCTTTGTAATTAGAATATTCACTATCATCAAATTCATATTCATTTTCATCACTGCTGACTGTCGCTTGCCAAGAAGAAAGTTGACCTGACCAAGCTTGAGTAATTTCACCCATCTCTTTAGCAGTTATGCCCATAGTATTACCATAGCAATGGTAGTTTAAGTAGGCTTTTCTGCAACTTGCTTCAGAATTAATATTGATAGACATATTCCCTCCAATAGATTGAGTTGTTCCTGCCATTTGTGCTACGTACATAGGCTAACTGACGACAAGTTGGCTTTGCTTCCAAGCTTAAAAAACGCTACCAATCTGCATTTTGACCGTTTGTGCAACACAATAGTAATTATGTTGCACGATTTTGCAATGAAAAATCGTGCTAAAACCTTTTTAAACAGACACTTTTAACAACTGTTTCTTATTTAATTTTTTCTTTATACTTTTTTCTTCTTAATTTGTAAAAAAGTAGGTCGGCTTTACTTAAGCCGACAAAATTTATTTGTTAAATTTCTATTTTTTTAATTTATTTTTAATTAAAGGTTTCTTTTTCTTTATTTGCGAGGCAAAGAAAAAGAAACCTTAACAAAGAAAAAGAAAGCACGCATTGTTCCTACGTCTTCACTACGTTCAGCCGTTTTTTTTGTTCGGCTATGCCGAATCTCTTTAGCCTCGCAAACTCGGGCTAAAGCCCTCAAACAATGCTCGGCTGTATATCAATTTGACTAGATATGTAAATTTTTGTAACAAAGCGCGTATAAATCCTAAAGTTTTATAAATATATGCCGTTATACATGGTGCTGGTAACAGCACAAAAAGACAATTTTGACGTTTTAAACGACTCAAAATCGGTTAAAACTCAATGTTTATCAGACTAAGAGCTGAAAAATCGTGCAACATAATTACTATTGTGTTGCACAAACGGCAGTAAATGTAGAATCGTCTTTTGACCCTTAAAAAAAACAGCAAAAATAATCTGTCTAAAGTTAGTATAAGTTGTATAAAGAAAGGAGTACGACAATGACCAAAATTAATGGGGCTCCACAGAATGTGGAAGTTGTAAAACAACAAGAAAATCAAGGTACATCAATAAGTAGGACGAATACTGCTGATGCACAGTTAAGAAGTGCATTTACATTTGACCAAAAAGAAGAACAAAAGTTGACAAAACCATTAAAAGCTCATGATTTAAATTATGAAAACTTTCCCAAAAAGAATCGCCTTGATGCATCAGACTATGCTACGCGCTCTCTTAATGAAGTAAAAGACCGTGCAAGAGAACATAATAATGATTTTCCTGATAATGCCTATGTGGTTGATTATTCAACATTTCCAAATCCGGATGATTTTGAGAAAAAGCAATATGGAGGAACTGATAAAGCATATTCTGCTTGGAAAACTGCA
Source organism: uncultured Muribaculaceae bacterium (assembly GCA_964626145.1). Lineage (GTDB taxonomy): Bacteria > Cyanobacteriota > Vampirovibrionia > Gastranaerophilales > Gastranaerophilaceae > RGIG2134. The sequence goes on from CAZVBZ010000067.1 coordinate 1,687, forward strand.
GTTAGTGAATGGGTAGAAGATTGTAAGCAAGATATGGTCGCAGCAAAAAATACTAATTTAACTTCAATGACAGAAAAATTCGAAAAGACGATGCAGTCAGGTTTCTTTAATCTTTATATTCAAATGGGAATAACCCAAGAGGAAATTCAGACAGTATACGAAAAACTCAATGGAAATATTAATAAAGTGAAGGCAGAACTTGACAAAAAAGCAGAAGAAATCAAAGCAAACTCAAGAGCTGTTGGCAGACAGGTTACCAGAAATGTTAATGCAAAAACTGAAGCTGTTGGTCAAAAAGTTATCAGAAATAGCAATGAAAATGCTTTTGGTCTACACGAACACCTAGATTATAACACAGAAGGTGTTCATAGACATATTGATGATGCAACTGCAAATGTAAATTATAATATTGACAAAACAAGTAATAAACTAGGTCGAAAAATCGATAAAAAATCCGATGAAATTCAAAAACAAGTTCAAAACGAATCTGAAAAAATTCAATCGCAAAACCAAGAGTTGCATAATGAAATTATGGATAAACTTAAAAAAATGCCAACCAAGCGAAGCCTTGTTATTGACTTTATAAAAGGTACTTTGAGACTACCAATTGATGCTGCGGCGGCAGGGTTTGAATTGAGCAGTTACTTGTTATCTCTACCGGCAACAGCACTAAAAAAAATCAGTGAACTTTTATAACTTGAAAAAAGAAGAGAGTTTTTTTACTCTCTTCTTTTTTTATATCTTTTATTTAATCAAGCTGTCACAATTCATTTCAGCCGGTTTTTGAATTCCCATTAACTGCAATACAGTTGGAGCTACATTACATAGTGCTCCGTTTTCTTTTAACTCAATTCCTTTTGGTCCGTTTATTATAACAAAAGGAACTTCGTTTGTTGTGTGTGCAGTTTGTGGTTTACCTGTTGATTCATCAACCATTGTTTCAGCGTTTCCGTGGTCAGCAGTCAAAATCATTGTTACACCATATTCTTTACATTTGTCTGCGATTTTACCAACGCATTCGTCAACCACTTTACAAGCTTTTGTAGCTGCTTCAATAACACCTGTATGACCTACCATATCTGGGTTAGCGAAGTTTACAAGTATAAATCCGTAATCTTTGTTTTCAATAGCTTCAAGAACATTTTCACAAACTTCCGGCGCGCTCATTTCAGGTTGCATATCATAAGTTGCAACTTTTGGTGATGCAACAAGTTTTCTTGTTTCATGCGGTTTTGGCTCATCAATACCACCGTTAAAGAAGAATGTTACGTGAGCATATTTTT
>CAZVBZ010000068.1:0-2926 GCA_964626145.1 uncultured Muribaculaceae bacterium
AATATCTTTTTCTGATGCTTTTTTAGGCCTATGTTGAATTTGTGTTTCTTGTTTTGCCGGTTTTTTAAGTCTGTTTATAATTTTTGTAACGGTAGTTTCGCCATAACCCAGAGCTGCAAATAAATCATCACAACTCACATAATTCATTTGTTTAGCGACTTTGTTAAACTCACCACTTTTTACATAATCATCAAAAATAGATTTCGTTAATTCATGTTCAAGATTTGCTCGTCCAATTTCAATATGGTCTTCTCGTTTATTCTTTTTATACCATTGCTTAATTTTTGAAGAAGCTTGTTTTGTTACAACAAAATTCAACCAATCCAAACGAGGTGCAGATACTTTTGACGTCATGATTTCAACAATGTCACCATTTTTGAGCTTCGTATCCAATTGAGCGATTCTGCCGTTAATTAATGCTCCAACGGTTTTATTTCCTACATCAGAGTGAATACGATACGCAAAGTCAACAGGAGTTGCATTTTGTGGTAAATCAAGAACATCTCCCCCAGGAGTAAATGCAAAAACCTGATCCGAAAATATATCAAGTTTTACTGAATTCACATAATCTTCTGCATTTTGAGTATCTTTATTGTATTCAACCAATTTTCTCATCCAAGAAAATTTTATATCATTTGCAGAATCAGCTTTTTTAGAACCTTTTTCTTTATATCTCCAGTGTGCTGCAATCCCATATTCGGCGATTTCATGCATTTCCCATGTTCGAATTTGAACTTCCAATGGTTTTTGGCGAGGACCAATTACTGACGTGTGCAAAGATTGATACATGTTACCTTTTGGCATTGCAATATAATCTTTAAACCTTCCGGGAATTGGCTTAAATTGAGAATGAATAAGTCCCAAAACTTCATAACATTCTTTTTCTGTATCAACAATTACACGAACAGCTGTAATGTCGTATAAATCATGAAACGCAACATTTAAGCGTGTCATTTTTTTATAAATGCTGTAGTAGTGTTTTGCACGTCCCGTAATCTTTGCATTAATTCCGCTTGCTTTAACATCTTTCGAAATCTTATCAATAAGCATATTAACAGCAAGTTCGCGTTCTGCTTTCTTTTGTGAAACAAGTTGTGCAATTTCATAGTATTTATCAGGATGTAAATATTTTAATGACAAGTCTTCTAATTCGGCTTTAATTTTACCAACCCCTAAACGATTTGCAAGAGGTGCAAAAATATCAAGAGTTTCCTGTGCAATTTTTTGTTGTTTTTGTGCTGACATAAAGTTTAAAGTCCGCATATTATGCAGCCTATCAGCAAGTTTTAAGAAAATAATACGGACATCATTTGCCATTGCAATGAACATTCTACGGAAGTTTTCAGCTTGTCGTTCTTCTTTTGATTTGAATTGAAGTTTTCCAAGCTTTGTTACTCCTTGAACAAGATTTAAAACATCCTCTCCAAACCGTTCTTTTATTTCTTCAGGCTTTGTATCAGTGTCTTCCAAAATATCATGTAAAAAACCTGCCATAAGAGTATGCTTATCAGCTCTTAAACCAATAAGAATTTTAACTACTTCCATCGGATGGATAATATAAGGTTCTTCGGAAATCCTGAACTGTCCGGAATGAAGTTTTTTTGCAAATTCAAAAGCTTGCTCTAATTCAGCAATGTCTTCCGGCTGATAGTGCTCTTCTGCTAATTTTATTCTTATCTCTTCAAAGGATATTTCGTACTTTTCTTCCATAACATTGTTATTCTAGTGCTATTCGGGCGAAAATTCAAGGCTTTTGCTTTAATATACTTCAAATACAGTATGAAAAAATATTTGAAACAATTAAAATGTTTAATATGTATAGATTTGACAACAGATTTAGATATATAGCATTCTTTATGTTAATGCTATTTAGTGTTATGAGGGAGCTTGTAGGAGAAAACTATTCTCTTATGCTCATTTTAGCTTGTATCATTTTCTTCCCATTTGTCATTTATAATTTGTTAAACAGATTTAGTTTCAGAATAGATTTCGCAAATACAAGACGAGATAAAGCGTTAGAACGTCAGGTTGCTTTGAAGCAAGCTGAAATGTTTATTGCACCTTATAAAAGTATTTGGAAGAATATAAAATTGGCGAATAATCACTGCTATTTGTATTTAGGCAAGGATGGGGTTACAATTACCGGCTCTGAAAAAGAGTTTCCATATCGCAAATTTCAAATTGTATCCTCTAAAGTGCATGATTATTACGATTTGTGGAACATGATATGTAGAAATTTCAATCATTGTAAAACTTATGATGATTTGCTTGATGACTGCAGGCTTTATCAGGTTCAAATTTATGAATATGTTTCAAAACCCAATATTAAACAAGAATCTACCAAGCAAATTCCTGAAACTGTAAAAGTTGCTCAAAAAATTGATATAAACAATTGTTCCGAAATAGAATTAACAGAACTCCCAGGGGTTAGCATTGTAATGGCAAAAAAAGTTGTTAAAAAACGGCTTGAAATTGGTGGATTTAAAACGATTGATGATTTCTTTTTATTTTTAAAACTTAAACCACACATGCAAAAACAATTGAGGGATAGGATTTGTATCAATAAAATGAAAAGTGGGTTCAAAAAAATTGAGCATAACACTGAAAGAAGTGTCGATTTATAAATGAAACTAAGAATTTTTAAGATATTAAAAAATACTAAGGTAGAAGGTCCTGAAACTCGTTATTGCATTTGGGTTCAAGGTTGCTCTCATCATTGTAAAGGCTGTCAGGCAGTTCATACTTGGTCACATTCCGGCGGGGAATTAGTTGATATTAACAAAATAATTGAGGATATAAAAAATCAAAAAGGAATTGAAGGTGTAACTTTCCTTGGAGGAGAACCATTTGAACAAGCGGAAGCTGTAGGCAAAATTGCAGAATCAGTAAAAAAGATGGGATTAGGTGTTTTGTGTTTTACCGGCGG
>CAZVBZ010000069.1:0-2726 GCA_964626145.1 uncultured Muribaculaceae bacterium
TTTTTAAATTCGCGCTTGGAGGGATTCGAACCCCCGACCTTTTGGTTCGTAGCCAAACGCTCTATCCAACTGGGCTACAAGCGCTTATATTCTCCGTAGAAACAGTAACCAAAAATATACTTATTCTACCATCTTCCTACAAGGCTAACTCTGTAAGAAAATCCTTACAGATTAACCATACCAACAACATAAAAACTTTTCAAGTTTTATTTTTAAAGTTTGCAAAAAATCAACTTTTTTCAAAATTCTCTTTAGGTAAATTTTTCTTAATGTATTATTGCCCATAATATATGTTTTAAATAGAATATGCTTATCACAAGTCGTTTTTAAGGAGAGATAATGCAAGAATTTTCGCCAAAAAATCCTTATATGGATTATAGAAATTCCGTACCATTCATAGATTTATCAGGTTTTATAATTAGTCAACCAAATTTAGCAGAACAACTACCCGCAAAATCTTTACAAGAATATTTGCTTAGAAAACGTTTATCTACTATGATTAATTTTAGACGATTAATTTATCGAAAACAAGTAGAGGATTATAAAAATGGCAGACTATAATTTCACAGAGCTTGCAAAAAATTCAAAGTTTGCATCAAAAAAACTTGCGACTTTATCAACCGAAATAAAAAATAAGGCATTACTTGCAATCGCAGAAGCTCTTGAATTAAACAAATCAAAAATTTTTGAAGCAAACAAAAAAGACCTTGAACTTGCAGAAGGAAAACTTACCAAGTCAGTTTACAACAGATTAAAACTTGACGAAAATAAAATGCGTGACATGATTCAAGGAATCGTTGATATCTACGAATTGGAAGACCCTATTGGAAAACTTCTTATGCAAAGGACACTTGATACAGGTTTGATATTAACAAAAGTATCTTGTCCTATCGGTGTTTTAGGTATTATTTTTGAAGCAAGACCTGACGTAATATCTCAAATCACGGCACTTTCTATTAAGTCCTCAAATGCTGTTATTTTAAAAGGGGGGAAAGAATCCATAAACACTAACTCTGCAATAATGGATGTTATTCAAACAGCTTTAAACAAAATAGAAAACTTTCCTCAAAATGCCATAACACAAGTCTTTACAAGAGAAGATGTTGCAGAAATGCTTAAGCAAGATAAATACATTGACTTAATTATCCCAAGAGGCGGCAACAAGCTTGTTCAATTTGTAAAAGAAAATACAAAAATTCCTGTTTTAGGGCATGCTGACGGAATTTGTCATATCTTTGTTGACAAGTCAGCTGATTTAGAAAAATCTAAACGAATAATAATAGATGCAAAAACTCAATACCCAAGTGCCTGCAATGCTGTAGAAACGCTTTTAATACATAAAGATTTTAATAAAAAAGAAGAGTTACTAAATACACTAAAAGTTGCAGGAATAAAATTAGTATTTGCGCCTGAATCTTGGCATATAGAATATTCAGATAAGATTCTGTCAGTAAAAGAGGTTCCATCACTGGAAAATGCAATTGAGCATATCAACGAATTTTCGTCCGGTCATACAGAATCAATCATTACCGAAGACAGAGAGAATGCTCAAATTTTCTTGTCTGCAGTTGATTCATCCGGAGTATATCATAATACATCAACTCGCTTTGCGGATGGCTTTAGATACGGGTTTGGAGCTGAAGTTGGCATCTCCACAAACAAGACTCATGCTCGAGGTCCGGTAGGTCTAGAGGGTTTAACTATTTACAAATATACACTACAAGGTAATGGCGACATCGTAGCTGATTATGCAGAAGGTAAAAAGCATTTTAATCATAAGGATTTGTTATGAAAATAGGCATTGTCGGATTAGGTTTAATAGGCGGTTCAATATATAAGACTTTGAAAGCACTAGATAAATACGAGGTTGTTGCGGTTTCATCGTCTGTACAGGAAAAGAATGTTTCAAATGACTACGGTATACTAACAGACTGTGAATTAGTTTTTGTTTGTACACCAATAAACGCAACACTGAAAATTCTTGATAAACTTGAATCATTTTTATCTCCAAATACGATTGTCACTGATGTCTGTAGTTTAAAAGAATTTGTTTCACAAAAGCAGTATTCGTATAAGTTTATACCTTCTCACCCTATGGCAGGTACCGAAAAAAGTGGCTGGAAGAACTCATTTTCAGGACTTTTTGATGGTGCAAAATGGGTTATAACACCTATTGACGGTAAAATTATTGACGAGCAGGAAATATTGGAATCTGTTATTGAAGCAATGAATGCAAAAATTGTTATAACAACTGCTGCAGAACACGATAAAGCTGTTGCATTAGTTTCACACATGCCTATGGTGGTTGCACAAGCGTTATGTGAAAACATTAAAGACAACGCTTTAGCACAAGAACTTGCATCAAGTGGTTTTCGAGATACAACTCGATTAGCTCTTTCAAATACCCAGATGGCGAATGATATGGTTCAGCTTAACACAACAAATATAAATACTGCCTTAACCTCATTACAATCTTGTTTAAAAGACTTGCTCGATAACGATTACTTGTTAAAAACCGAACAAATAAAAAAATTTAGACAAAATTTATATTAATAAATATTAAGAATTAAAATAATCGCTATATCAATAGCAATAGTGCGGACTTTCACTTCTTGATACATATTAAACTATGACACAGACTTGCAAATTTTCAAATATGTATTATAATAGACATGTTCGGTCATGTACCGATTATTTTAATTGAATCTCATTATTAGTTAATTTAT
>CAZVBZ010000070.1:0-2525 GCA_964626145.1 uncultured Muribaculaceae bacterium
CGAAAAGGTCAAAGACTATGTATAACTATTATGAAGAAGTAAAAGAAAGCGTTATGGACTACATCAACAGCGAAATAAATCTTAAGGACTACGAGGACAAAAACGAGTTAGAACAATTCTTGAATGATGAGCTTTTCGCATCTGACAGCGTGACAGGCAACGCAAGCGGAAGTTTTACTTTCAACCGCTGGACGGCTCAAGAATACGTTATCGAAAACATCGACTTATTAAAAGAAGCTTGTGGCGAGTTCGGAACGGATGCGGAAACGGTCGGAAACTGGCTTTTATCTGAAGAGTGGGAAACAATGGACGTCACTATAAGATGTTATGTATTAGGCTCTGCAATCGCTGACGCATTGGAAGAAATCGAGTTATAAAGCAACTAAACAACAGGGCGGACTTTCCGCCCTTAAATTTTACCAAAAAACAAAGAAAAGAGGTTTGAAAATGTATACAGAAAAAGAAAGAAAACAGCTTAAAAAATCACTTGAAAAGCTGCGTAAATGCGGCGGAGATTGTAAGAATTGCGAAAAGTGCCATATTTACACGGCAGGAAACGAAAAGGCTTTATATATGGCGGTCGGCTGTGACCTGCTGCCGTTGGATATGTTCGGGGCGGTTGCGAATTATCCGAGCGAGTTACACGCTGAAGCGGTGGAGCTGCTGCGGTTTGAATTATCATAAATTTTTAAGGGTGGGAACTTTCCGCCCTTTTTGGCGTATAAAAAATAGCAAGGTCGGTTTTTCCATGGTTCGATCCCCTGGCTTGCTTTTGATGCTCATTTTTAGACAAATAAAAAGAGAGCCTATTGGCTCCCTCTGCGCTTATGCGCATACAAATATACACCGGAGATGCTAGCCTGTTAGTTGTTAGTTATGATTTACCCTATGATTTACACCGCTATTAAACAATATCTCCATGTGATGCAATTGTAAACTTTTACGCGTGATTTTGCAAGCTTTTCGCGCGCAAATTGCGCTTTTGACAAAAATTTGGTATAATAGTATAAAAGGGGTTATTGTGCCCAAAACTTGGAACGGTCGCGACTGGCGCCACTTTGCCAAGGGGATTTTGTACACTTTTTTAGGGTGCAAAAAATCGACAGGCACAAGCAGCTCAACGGATCCGCTGTGATAGATCCGTTGAGCCCGTCCAGATCATCGGACTGCACCGCGCCAGGCTGCACCCTAACAACTCGCATTGCGTGTAAACCTGGCAACCCGTTATGTATACCACCCCAAAAAGTTCAAAAAGTTACCGGAAAAACTTTCTTCAAAAAATCGATCTCGGAAATTTCAAAGTTTTATTTTGGGTTTTTCCCACCAGAAATTCGATACCAGGGGGGGGGTACTAAAAACGTTACCTAAAAAATTTTTTTGGAAGAATTAAAAAAATCACACGCTTTTTGCAGCTAAATACTAAATAATTTGAAATTTCCTCTCGGAACGGCGCCCAAGGGGGGGGTCTTTCTTATGTGGTCTGATTTTTCTATCGACATTTCGCTTATTTGGTGGTAACATGAAGCTATGTATTTAACCAAAGGGGGAATCAAAATGGCAAAGGCAATTAAATGTCCAAAGTGGGGTTGCGATGGTATCGGCATGCCCGTTGATACAAAAAAGAAATTTTCTTTTGGGAAATGTGTTGTAGGAAATACGGTCGGGTTTGCATTAGGCGGACCAGCTGGAGGGATTGTTGGTGCAGCGACGGGAATCAAGGGAAAGAACGGAAAAACAACATTCGTTTGCTCAAAGTGCGGAAACGTATTCGAAAAGAAAATATGATGTACCAGAAAAGCCTACGCAATGTGGGCTTTTTTCATTGCACACATTAAATCATCAAGTAAATATATCAATTCAGCACCGTAGGTCGCAATCCAGTCTGCGAGCCGCTCTTCTTCGTCAATGCTCATAAAAACCGAGTAGCTAAGACAGAACGCATGGACAAGCTCATGTGCCAAAATTCGCCTTAAAAATGCCCCATGAGCAGTTTTGGATATGTAAATGGTATTTTCATCAAGAAACGCAACTCCGACCGTTCTAGACCCATCAGAACGCTTTAAACGCTCACTCTGCGGCGGAACAAATACTATATTCCATTTTACACCGTTGATTTCAAAATCCATATTGCACCACCTTTACAAAAGAGGGCAGTTTCCCACCCTCTGAACCGATATGTCAACAAAAATACATCAATTGATTAACAAAATACATCAACTAATTTTAGTTAATTCATTTTGCTTATTGAGTTAAAACGAATTAAAACGAGTTAAAATCGAGTTAAATCGAGTTAGAATCGAGTTAAAATTGAGTTAGCCAATCTTCTGCGTGAGCACTTGAAGTTTCTGCTTCAAGAGAGAACGTTCTTCTGATGACGCATCAGCTATCATCTCTGTGATGTCGGATGAGAGTTCACTCATATATTTCTCCAGTTCTTTCATCTTGTGCTGTTTAGACTCCGGAGTATTATCCTTGTGAAGTTCTTTACTTTCCATGTAGCCGCGTCTGGATCTCCAAGAACGCCC
>CAZVBZ010000071.1:0-2406 GCA_964626145.1 uncultured Muribaculaceae bacterium
TGTCGTCAGCTCGTGTCGTGAGATGTTTGGTTAAGTCCAATAACGAGCGCAACCCTTTTCCTTAATTGCTAACATTAAGTTGAGAACCTTAAGGATACTGCCGGTAATAAGCCGGAGGAAGGTGGGGATGATGTCAAATCATCATGCCCCTTACGTCTAGGGCTACAGGCGTGCTACAATGGCCGGTATAAAATGAAGCAAAACCGTGAGGTAGAGCAAATCACCAAAGCCGGTCTCAGTTCGGATTGGAGTCTGCAACTCGACTCCATGAAGTTGGAATCGCTAGTAATCGTGAATCAGAATGTCACGGTGAATACGTTCCCGGGTGTTGTACACACCGCCCGTCACGCCATGGGAGTCTGTAATACATGAAGCTGGTAGCCTAACCTTTTAGGAGGGGGCCATCGAATGTAGGACAGGTGACTGGGGTGAAGTCGTAACAAGGTATCACTACCGGAAGGTGGGGATGGATCACCTCCTTTCTATGGAGAAAGAAAAAAGCGAATAATTAGCTACTTGTATGTTTTGCTTAGTTTTGAGAGATTATATCTCTCAGGAATTAGTTCTTTGAAAACTTGATAATATGGGTGCAATGTTTAAACGAGAAAACATTGCATTAAGATCTCAAAATATTTGAAAAATCAAATAGATCTCATCAAATTAGGATGATGGTGGTTAAATTAGTAAGGGCGTACGTGTGGATGACTAGGCATTAGAAGATGAAGAAGGACGCGACGAACAGCGATATGCCTCGGGGAGACGTAAGTAATCTAAGATCCGGGGATTTCCGAATGGGGGAACCCACTAGTGGTAAAGCGCTAGTATCTAATAGTGAATCCATAGCTATGAGAGAGTAACCCGATGAACTGAAACATCTAAGTAGTCGGAGGAAAAGAAAGAAAAATCGATTTCCTGAGTAGTGGCGAGCGAAAAGGAAGAAGCCCAAACCAGTTTTAGGACTGGGGTTGTAGGACCTTGTATAAAGAGTTAAAAAATTACAATATAGTTGAAATATTTGGAAAGATATACCGAAGAAGGTGAAAGTCCTGTAAGCGAAATATTGTAATCTCTATGAGGTATCCTGAGTACGGCGGGACACGAGAAATCTTGTCGGAAACAGCGGGGACCATCCCGTAAGGCTAAATACTCTCTAATGACCGATAGTGAACAAGTACCGTGAGGGAAAGGTGAAAAGAACCCCGGGAGGGGAGTGAAATAGAATACTGAAACCGTATGCTTACAAGAAGTCAGAGCCCGTTAATGGGTGATGGCGTGCCTTTTGCAGAATGAACCGGCGAGTTACTGTATCGTGCAAGGTTAAGTTGAAAAGACGGAGCCGAAGCGAAAGCGAGTTTGAATAGAGCGAATAAGTACGATGTAGTAGACCCGAAACCAAGTGATCTAGCCATGAGCAGGTTGAAGTGACAGTAACATGTCATGGAGGACCGAACCGATGTACCCGGAAACGTGCCCGGATGACTTGTGGCTAGCGGAGAAATTCCAATCGAACTTGGAGATAGCTGGTTCTCCCCGAAATAGGTTTAGGCCTAGCCTTGATGCTAAGCTTGCTGGAGGTAGAGCACTGAATAAGTGATGGCCCCGTATAGGGGTACTGAACTTAATCAAACTCCGAATGCCAGTGTAGTATGCTCAGGAGTCAGTGTATGGGTGATAACGTCCGTACGCGAGAGAAAAAGAATTCAGACCGCCGATTAAGGTCCCAAAATTTCTACTAAGTGGGAAAGGATGTGGAGTTGTCAAAACAGCTAGGAGGTTGGCTTAGAAGCAGCCATCCTTTAAAGAGTGCGTAATAGCTCACTAGTCGAGTGACACTGCGCCGAAGATGTACCGGGGCTAAGTAGAATACCGAAATCGCGGATTTAATACAAAGTATTAAGTGGTAGGGGAGCGTTCCATATGCGCTGAAGGTAGACCGAGAGGACTACTGGAGCGTATGGAAGTGAGAATGCCGGTGTGAGTAGCGCAAGGGAGGTGAGAATCCTCCCCACCGTTTGACTAAGGTTTCCTGGAGCAGGTTCGTCCTTCCAGGGTAAGTCGGGAACTAAGGCGAGGCCGAGAGGCGTAGTCGATGTCCAACAGGTTGATATTCCTGTACCGCCTACATAACTGATGGAGTGACGGAGAAAGCTAAGAAGGGCCAGTTAATGGATTCTGGTATAAGTACAAAGGTTGATATACAGGCAAATCCGTATATCATAAGACTGAAGTATGATGTTGAAGTGAGTCTTCGGACAAACGAAATCTTCTGACGCTAAGCTTCCAAGAAAAGCTTCTAGGGCTAATTATGTAGGTGCCCGTACCGAGAACCGACACAGGTGGTCAAGGAGAGTATCCTAAGGTGAGCGAGAGAACTATGGTTAAGGAACTCGGCAAAATAACCCCGTA
>CAZVBZ010000072.1:0-2265 GCA_964626145.1 uncultured Muribaculaceae bacterium
TTTGTAATTATGAATATATATTGGTAATTATGAATGTAATTGAATGATTGTAATTGAATGAATGTAATTATGATTGAATTTGAATGATTGTAATTGAATGAATGTAATTATGATTGAATTTGAATTTGTATTGTATTTAATTTGTAATTATGAATGATTAAGGTAATTTTAAAGTAATAATTTTACAACCAGATGCAAAGAATGAACCATTTGGAGAGAATTTGACAGAACTCACAGTGTTTGTGTGGCCTTGGATGGATATGGACTTGTAGTAATTGGACTTGATGCTTTTGATGACAGTCTCGTTGTCCTCGTCTTCCATATCGTCGTTGGTAATATTGGAACTTGGACTACTTTCTGGGATGGTAGATGGCGTGGGGGGAGTTAAAATGGAACTCATTATGCGTTTTGTTCAGTGATGTGTGTGTATGGTATCTGTGCAGTGCGCCTTGTTCTCTTCTTTTTTTGTGTGTGGTAGTTATACTTTTAAGATTTTAAAAGAAGAATTTATGTGTTTCGTCTTTTAAGTGTTTAAAAGAAGAATATGTGACGTCACACTAAAAATTGTTTCTAAATTTGGTTATATTCAAAAAAGGGAAATATGAAAAAATTGAAAAAAAAAAGTTCACATATATATGAAAAAAAATTATATATATACACATATATATATTTTTTCCATTTATTTTCAACAACTTAAAATAACAAACAAAAACAAAAAAGCAAACAACAAAACAACGCAATAAAGATTTTTGCTTTTTTCATTTTCTTCTTCTTTTTTCTTTTTTCCCCTTAAAATTAAATCTATTATTCACCATTCATTTTTACATTCTTTTTTTTAACACTTCATCCTGTTTATTCTATCGAATACACATTGCAAAAACAATAAAATATAATAATGGCATCTCTCGACAATCTTCTTGGAGATCTTGAACAGCTTGCTCTTGCCGCCGCTCCTCAAGCCGAGCAGCAGCAGCAGCAACCCACCACACCCATCAGGACAAGCACCTACTACACCTCCACCACCAAGTCCAACACCTCCGCCGCCTCTGCTCGTCCCGCCCGTCACATCGTAGCCCGCACAGCGCCCACCTACGTCAAGAAGAAAAAGCCCGCCGCCACCATCGCCCAAGATCTTGACGACACCTCCGACCTCCCCACCGAGAACCTCGACGACCTGATCTCCCAGATCTCCTCCCTCGCCCCCAAGAAAGAAGAGGCCCCCAAGCCCGCCGCTGCTCCTGCCCCCAAGGCACCAGCGCCTAAGCCCGCTGCTCCCAAGGCACCAGCTCCTGCTCCCAAGGCCCCCGCTGCTCCGAGAGCGCCAGCTCCTGCTCCCAAGGCACCAGCGCCCGCGCCCGCGCCCGCTCCCCCGAAGCCCGCCGCGCCCAAGATGATTGGGACGTGCGGGGCGTGCGGGAAGAGCATTTTTGAGACCGAGGCGTCGCTGGAGATCAAGGGGCAGAAATACCACAAGGCGTGCTTCAAGTGCGCGGACTGCGGGAAGGCGCTGCAGAGCTACTACCCCCTCGGGAACAAGTTCTACTGCATGGACTGCGCCAAGCGGAAGCAGGGGAACCCCGCGGCGACGTCGTCGGGGAAGTGCTGCGCTATCTGCGGCGGCCCCATCGATAATACGACGCTCCAGGCCGGGGACAAGTACTACCATAAGGCGTGCTTCAAGTGCGCCCACTGCGGGAAGGCGATCGCAGGGACGTACGGGGAGGTCGGAGGGAAGATCTACTGCTCGAATGAGTGCATCAGAGAGGCTACTGGCGTCAGGTGCAATGGGTGCGGGAAGGTCATCACTGGGCAGTATATCAATGTGCTGAATAAGCCGTACCATAGAGAGTGCCTCGCGTGTAAGGTGTGCAAGAAACCGTTCCCGGACTTTAAGTTCTATAACGTTAATAATGAGCCGTACTGCGCGGATTGCGCTACAAAGGCCCTGAGCCAGTAAAAAAAGAAATAATAATAATAATGGTTTAAAGTTAAAAGTTTGGGTTAATTTAAAACAAGCAAAAAAAAATAAATTGAGGGAGTATATTTTTGCTCTTTCTCTTTTTATTTCTTTTTAACTTAAAATTTCAAAATAATTCGATATTTTTAATTCAAAATTGGAATTTAATTTCAATTCTATTTCAATTCTATTTCAATTCAATTTCAATTTCTATTTCAATTCAATTCAATTTCAATTTCTATTTCAATTCAATTTCAATTTCAATTTCTATTTCAATTCAATTTCAATTTCAATTTCTATTTCAATTC
>CAZVBZ010000073.1:0-2253 GCA_964626145.1 uncultured Muribaculaceae bacterium
ATTGGTTATTTATTTTTTACAAACAGGACATTAAAATACACTTAAAATAACCGCAAGATCTGTCCGACCATTAAAAGTTCGATTTCATTCAGTTTGGATTGGCAAACTTCCGACCTTATTGTCGCCCTGAAATAAATTCAGCATGACATAAAAAAAGATGCAAAGGGTACTAAAAAAGAGAGTCGCAAGACTCTCTTTTTTAATTTGGAGGTTAGGAGATTCGAACTCCTGACCCCCTGCGTGCAAAGCAGGTGCTCTACCAGCTGAGCTAAACCCCCACATACTCAAGCTTACGCTTTTTCCTTGGATAACCTCCGTGAACAAGTTTTTGCTCATTCAACCTCGGCTACATTTATTATAATACATGCTAATTTTTTTTTGTAAAGGGGTAAATTTTATTAAAAAAATTTTTGTTTTCAGATTTAAAGTTTTTTAACCATTTCTTCCAAACAAATTTTTACGTGTGCATAGTTCAAACCACCTTGCATATATGCAACATAAGGGGCTCTCATTGGACCATCTGCTGACAATTCAATCGTAGAACCCTCTACAAATGTTCCACCCGCCATAATAACTTTATCCTCATATCCAGGAATATTTTCCGGAATAGGTGTAACATAGCCATTTACTGGAGATAAGCTTTGAATAATTCTACAAAATTGTTCTAAATGTTCAGGTTGTCCAAAAATTATATTCTGTATAATATCAGTTCTTTTCTCATCAAATCTTGGCGCAGAATTAAAACCAATATCCTCAAAAACCTTTGCTGCCAATATTGCTCCTTTAACCGCTTCTGATACGATTGATGGCGCCATAAATAAGCCTTGAAAAATTAATCGATGTTGATTGAACATTGCACCACCTTCAGAACCGACTCCAGGTGCAGTTAAGCGATTAGCTGAACGTTCAACATAAAGCTCTTTTCCTGCAATATAACCTCCGGCTTCAACAATTCCTCCTCCAGGATTTTTAATCAATGAGCCGGCAATAAGATCAGCCCCTACTTCTAAGGGCTCTCTTGTATCAACAAATTCTCCATAACAATTATCAACAAAACAAATGCAATTAGGATTTTTTGATTTTACAATCCTGCAAACTTTCTCAATAACATCTATCGTTAAAGATTTTCTGGTTGAATACCCTTTTGAACGTTGGATTAAAACCATTGTTGCAGAAGAATCAATCATTTCTTCAAGTTTTTCAAAATCAATATCGTCATTCTTAATTGGAACTTCATCGTAATGAACACCGTTTCCAATCAAAGATGAGCGTTTTGTTTCTTCATCACCTGCTGTTCCAATTACTTCTTGCATTGTGTCATAAGGAGCTCCGGCAACCGAAATTAATTTATCACCGTGACGCAAATTCCCAAACAATGCACACGCAAGTGTATGCGTACCCGAAGCAAAATGAATTCTAACCAACGCTTTTTCAGCTTTAAAAACTTGTGCAAATGTTTTATCTAAAACTTCTCTACCCAAGTCATCATGACCATAACCTGAAACAGTATAAAAATGTTCAGGCGCAACTTTATTATCAAAAAAAGCTTGCAAAACTTTTCTCTGATTAAAATCTCTTATATCATTTATTCTATCAAATTCTTTTTCTAAAAATTTTTCAGCTGTTCTAAAATCGTAATACATAATGTTTAAATTATATAAAAGAAAGCTTTGCTTGGCAAGTTTTAGCAGATAAACACAGGCAAAGAAAAAGAAATCTTCACAAATAAAAAGAAAATACGCTGTGTTCCTATGCCCTGCTGGCATTATTTGGGGTTTAGCTGCGCCAAATCTTTTTGCCGAGAAAACTCGGAGTCTTGCTCTTCAAACGTTACGTTTTTTCTTTAAAGAAACAGTGCTTCTAAAAATTCTCTTGAATTGAATGGTTTTAAATCTTCCATTTTTTCGCCAACACCAACAAGTTTTACAGGTAAACCCAAGTCTTTTGCGATTGCCAAAACAATAGCACCTTTAGCTGAACCGTCCAGTTTTGTAAGTGCTACCGCTGTAAGATTTACACATTCTTTAAAAACTCTTGCTTGTTGAAGCCCGTTTTGACCCGTATTTGCATCTATAACAAGAAGACTTTCTCTCAAAGCTTCAGGAGCATTTTTATCAATAACTGTCTTGATTTTTGATAATTCTTCCATTAAGTTAAACTTGTTTTGTAAACGTCCTGCTGTATCTACAAGAATTACATCATAATTTTCATTTTTAGCTTTTTGTATTGCTTCATATACAACAGAAGCAGGAT
>CAZVBZ010000074.1:0-2195 GCA_964626145.1 uncultured Muribaculaceae bacterium
GCGTCAGGGGTATCATTTGCAATTTTACTCCCATTAGCACCAATTTCAACATTATTTTTCCCCAAACGCTTTTTGTGCGCCTTTGCCCATTGCTTTCATACCACCACCGATGACAGGTGCACCGATTGCACCACCGATACCGCCTTCTACCGCAGCAGAGGCTATATCTCCAAAATTTATGTCTTCACCTTTTTCAATTTGGTCAACACCTTCTCTGAATCCGCCGTCAATTGCACCGCCTAAAGCACCATCGGTTGCAGCTTCAGCAACCCAAGCGACAGACCGCTTAGCAACATTTCCGCCAACATATTCATATCCGGCAGGGTTAGTTAAAGCCGTTTTTAATGTAGCTTTTAGTCCTTCTTTTCCAGCTTCTTCCGCTACTTCGGTTCCGACTTGTTTAACTGCTTGAATACCAAGTTTTGTGGCAACCGTTTTGCCGACAGCACCGCCAAAACCCGCCGTAACAGGAGCTAATGCGCCGGAAAACGCACCTGTCACTGCATCGTGTCTAAAATCTTTTAAAGTATATTCTCTATCTGTTCCAACCGTATCAAGCGCTTTCACACCCGATTTTATCAAAGCTCCGCTTGCCGCTGCTGCTCCAACTCCTGCTACAATTGATAATCCACCTGTAAATGGTGCAGCCGCTACTGCAGCCGTATAAATCCCGACCGCTGTAACACCGGATACCAAATCTCCGGCTACATCAACCGCCATTTCCTGACCTTCTGCATATCCGTCAATCTTAGCCGTTGCTTGTGATAATTCACCTTTCTTAAATTTTTCAAGATTTTCTTTGGAATAATCTAAGCCCGTAACTTCTTTGAAATAACTTTTACTGACTTTTCCGCTTTTGATTTGTTTTAGTAAATTTCGTTCAGTTTCAATCTGCTTTTGTGCTTTATCAGAACTATCCCCTAATCCGGTACTGTTCTTTACCCAATCCCAACCTGAGCCAATAAAACCTTGTTCATTTTTGGTTTTATTCAGTCTTTTTTCTTCGTTATTTAATCTTGCTAAATTTTGGTCAATCGCTCCTTGTGTTGGATTTTTTGCTTTAATCGGTTTACTTTTCTTGCCGTCTTTTGTAATTGTATAACTCTGTCCATCAGCAGATATTGAAATTTTGCCTTCAACTTTTTTGAAATACTCGGGCTTTAACATTGTGCCATCTGCTCCAAAATATTTCATCACTGTTCTGCCATCTGCCAGTTTTAAGTAAACTACTTTTCTTCCTGATTGAAGATAGATTGTTTTTGCTGGGCTTTGCTTCACTCCTGTGTGTTCAAGTTTTAAACCCATATTATCATCACTAGTTACATCATTGGCAAATATTGAATTCTTTTGAGCTTCGGTTAAAGTTATTTTTCCGTTTTCAACCATAATCGACAATATCTGCTTATCCGAAAGATTTGCAAGTTTCGGATTTGCTTGACGATATTGTTGAATTTGTTGTTGTATGTTTACCTTTTCTGCCATTACACTTCCTTTATGGTGCTACGCACTTAGACCTACCGGTAACTAATGCAACATAATAGTAATTATGTTGCACGATTTTGCAATGCAAAATCGTGCTAAAATCTTTTCAAATAGACACTTTTAGCTACTATTTTTTATTTAGTTTTTTCTTGGTGTTTTTTTCTTCTTAATTTGCAAAAAAGTAGGTCGGCTTTACTAGTCGACAAAATTTATTTGTTAAATTTTATCGTCATCCTGAATAGCCGACGAAATTAGACATAGTGTTTGTGGTTGAGATAATAAATAAGGCGTATTTCAGGATCTTACCAACTTGGCATGATACTTATGTTTTGGTCAGATCCTGAACAGCTTGAAAATTACGGACTTACATCCTTATTTTCTACGCTTTCAGGATGACAGGTTTATTTGTATATGATATGTAAATTTTTGTAACAAAACACTTATAAATCCTAAAGTTTTATAAATATATGCCGTTATACATGGAGCTGGTAACAGCACAAAAAGACAATTTTGACGTTTTGAACAACTCAAAATCGGTTAAAGCTCAATATTTATCGGACTAAGAACTGAATAAATCGTGCAACATAATTACTATTGTGTTGCATAAATGTCTAAAAGACCGATTGATAGTAATTTCCAGAGTCTAAATTTGTATCCAGTAGCCAACAGTCACTCTATGTGTGTAGAATTTGAAGTTACTGTATTAAATATTA
>CAZVBZ010000075.1:0-2087 GCA_964626145.1 uncultured Muribaculaceae bacterium
TCTCAGCAAAAAATTTGTAAATTCTTGACTGCCCGCGACAGAGATTCTTCGGTCGCTGTCCAATCCCAGACTGCGTTTCCCCGCATCCAGCGGGTTTTCCACCAGGAACATCACGGCAAAGACCTCACGCCTGATTAGGATTCACAGTCCAAAGCTTATTCCCGCAGAATGTTAAATACAACAAAACGACCATTGAGGTCGTTTCGCTTTGATATTTGGGTTTATTTTATTAGGTAAAACATTTGAAGGATGACTCGATGTTTTTATCCATAACTTTTTTAACTGATTCAATTTCACTTTCGCAGGCTTTTTGTTGAGTTTCAACTTGTTTTAATTCAACATCGAGTTGTTTGTCTTGGTTTTGTACGAGCAGTGATTGGTATTCGTAGGTTGCAGATGCTGCTGCGTCGTCGTCTTGGTAGAGTTTTGATGAAACATCCTCCATTCCGGAGAGTGCTACGGTTTCCCAGTGTCTTACGGTTGTGACGAGCTGATTGCCATCGGCATCAAAAATATTGTTTCCATTTTCATCTGTTTGCGGCGTCGTTGAGGTCTTCATTTCTTGAATTAATAATGCACCGGATTGCATTGCGTCTTGCAGATATTCTGAATTTTTTAATGCAGAAATCTGTATCATACTTTCTTTTTTAAATTTTTCAACTCTTGCATCATAATCTGCCTCAGACTCGCCATCTTTTCTAAAAACGTATTTGCTTGCTTCGTCTAAACTTTTACAAGCGATTTTGCCTGTTGCAGAATCAATTAATCTATATTGAGTCGAGTTTTGCGTACTTGTAAATTCATCGTATGTCAAGTAAACTTCTTTTGTAACGCCGTTGTTTTGACTTGCGGTATAGGTGAAGTAGAGTTTTCTGTTGTTAAGCGCTTTGGAGTAGTTTGTCGCTAATTCTTCTGTTTGCATCGCAAGCATAACTTTGCGTTGACAAATCATTTGAGCGCGATACTCTAAATCGCTTTTTCTTGCTGTTAATAAAAGTAATCTTGCTTGTGATGCTGCTAAACCCATTTTCTTTTACCTTATTTCATTTACATGTATATAAAAACATAAAATATAGAACGATTTCATATTTTGTATATATTGTTACAATACTTAATATTTACTTCTTATATTCTACCGTTTTCTCCTTGTTACCATTGCCCTTATAGTAGTTATATCGGCATTTTTCGGCAAAACTTTAGTATAATGTAAAGAAATATTAAGAGTGAGGATTTATTAAGCCACTCTGTATTGCCTCGGTTTGGGGCTTGATTTCTTGCGTCATTCTTGTATATGTCATCGACTTACGTAACATATACAAGAATGACCCGAAAATGGGTGGACGTGAGAAAACGCCTAGAACTTCTTAATCGGATAATCGTCCGGTAGCTGCCAGCCGTTGTTGATAATTATCTCTGCGCAAGCCCTACCGGTTGTACTACAATTATTCACGCTACCACTAAAAGATTTAATGGTGTTCTTTTCAATATTATGAGAAAATGCGAAAATATCATTGGCATACATGTTAGTTCCTTGAAAACCATTTACGTCGACATAAAAAATTGCGCCTGTTCCTGCAAGTGAAGTTATATGCACAAGCATACCATTATCTAAGAGTACGCTGTAGGCAGTTTGAGTATCAAGCCAGTTATTTTCAACATCCCCACTTAGATAGTGAATCTCGTAACCATGAGAATCCTTTAGAGTTTCTTTAAACGCGCCTTTGTCTTTTGTTTTAACATACGGAATAAAATATTTTTCCGCATAGGTTTTTGCTGAGTTTTGACTAGAACCCAAACCCGCTTCTTCATCTTTTTCTCGTTTAAAATCCCAGGTGCTGGGGTCTCCATGCTCAGCAACTGCCAATTTTGTTGCGTTTTGCAGAATAGAATAAGCAACTTGAAGTTGAGAAATCCTTTCTTGTTTTTTCCATTTTTGAGTTAAATTCGGCAACGTTAAAGCCGCAATTACTCCAATAATTGTTAAAGTAATTAACGTCTCAGCAAGTGTCCAACCATGCTTTTTGTTTTTAGTTAAAAACCTGGAAACCCTTGTGGCAGTAGGGGGGGGGGCAATTAAAAGCGAGCTA
>CAZVBZ010000076.1:0-2071 GCA_964626145.1 uncultured Muribaculaceae bacterium
GAGTCCATCCCCGTCCCCAAGCAGTCTCCCCCGCCCACCCTCCACCAGCACCGCCAAATGTCCCCGCAGACCTCCCCAATCCAAATGGCGCAGCCAAACTCCATGAAGCCCCAGCTCGTCCCGTCCGACGCCAACCTGAAGTTCCAGCTGTCCCCCCAGCTCCGCTCCGTCCACCTCCAGCAGCACACCCCGCACATGGCGTCGCCCCCGCCCTTTATCCACATCCAAAAGAACAGAGTCCCCGACCTCCCCCTGGGCGTGAGCCCCGGCGGCCTCTGCGGGCGTCCCGCACCAGCTGGGTACCTCCAGCTGCGCAAGTCCACCGCTGCCGCTGCTGCCGCCGCCGCCTCTGCCTTCTGCAGTGGCAAGGGGCACAGCCATCACCACAACCAGCATTCCCAACACTCCCAGCATTCCCAGCATTCCCAGCAGCAGGCAATACAGCAACTGTTGCAACAGTCGTCGTCGTCGTCGTCACAACATGTGTTGTCGACGTCATCACAGTACGGAAAGGTTGGGTCGCAGCAGCAGCAGCAGCAGCTGGCTTCGGTGCCTATAAGCTTCTCGAATACAAAAAACATTTCTGTGCCAATGGAAATGGGACAGTCTTGGAGTAATACGATGAAGCATAATGCACCAAGGTCGGACTCGTACGGGGCGTCGCCGATAGGTATGCCCACTGTGACGGTGGCGGGGAACCCGAACTACATATCGCTGGGTGCGTCGGTGACAAATTGTTTGAATGAGAGTGGGAGGAGGCATAATGGGGCCGGCGGCGGTGGTGTTGGACGTAGTTATGATAATATAAGTATCACTGTTACGACTGCGTCGGGGAGTGGTTCTGTGAGTAGTAGTGCTGTTGTTAAAAGTTCTCAGAGTTCTTTGATGGGGAGTGAAGACGATGACGACGTCGATGATGTCGATGATGTCGTTGTGGATGATATTTAAAAAATGAATAAATAATTATAAATACACAAATATAAATACAAATAAATAAATAAATATTGAACGGAATGAAAATATAAATATAAATATGACTTTTTTATTTTAAATTTTATACATTTACACATTTACACACTTACACACTTACACACATATATTCTCTCTCTCTCTCCCATATTTGTTTTTAAAAACTTTTAAAAAATTGGCTTCTTTATTATTAAATTCTCTTTCCAAACAAACACACACACATACACAAATACAATACATACACATCAATCCAAAATTCAATTCAAAAAAATTATAAATAAAACAAGTTTTGATAAAAAATAATTCATAAATAAAATCTCATTGTCAAATTAAAAAAAGTAATATTATTTTAATTTCAAAAAAACATTATTTTTTAATTATAATTATAATTATCAAATTCAAATTCAAATTCAAAATTATCCAAATTATTATTCATTTTAATTATTTAAAATTAAAAATCATTTTTTTGGCGGGAAAATCAAAAGAAAGAAAGAAAAGGAAAAGGAAAAAAAAACGAACAAATAAATCAACACACATACACGAACACAAATCACCTCGACATGGACAAGTACGAAATCATAAAGCATATAGGGAGGGGTTCCTTCGGCGAAGTGTACACAGCAAAGAGAAAAGCCGACGGGAAAATTGTAGTTCTCAAATCGATCTCACGGGTCAAAGACCGTCAGTACAACAGCGCCAAGAGCGAGATTGCCATCATGAAAGAGCTCGACCATCCCAACATCGTCAAGCTATACGACGACTTCATGAACGAGGACAAAGTCGTTCTCTGCATGGAGTACGTCCCCGGCGGCGATCTTCAAAAGCTCATTGTATCCCACAAGAACGCCTCAACACGCATTAGCGAAGAGAAGATCTGGCAGTACCTCACCGAGATCACAATGGGGCTCGCATACATGCACAGCAAGCACATGCTCCACCGGGACATCAAGCCCGAGAACGTCCTCCTGACCGAGAGCGGGACTTCAAAACTCACAGACTTTGGCGCTGGGAAGATCATCGAGGCCGGGAAGATGACCGAGACGACCATCGGGACAGACTTCTACCTCTCCCCCGAAGTCATCGGGTTCCAGCCGTACAACGA
>CAZVBZ010000077.1:0-2067 GCA_964626145.1 uncultured Muribaculaceae bacterium
AGCTGGCCATTTCGCCCCAGCAGAGGTAGCCGAGCTTGTCCGCCCAGTACAAAAAGCGCGGTTCGAACACCTTCTGATGCAGGCGCGCGCCGTTGAATCCCATCGCCATGGACATTTCGATGTCGTGCCGGAGCGCTTCGTCGGTCGGCGCGGTGTAGATGCCGTCGGGATAGAAGCCCTGATCGAGCACGAGGCGCTGGAAGACGGACTTTCCGTTGATGAGACACTTTTTGCCGTCGAAGGAGACGGTGCGCAGCGCGAAGTAGCTGTCGGCGCTGTCGACGATGCGCTCGCCCTGCGAAAGCGTGAGCTTCAGGTCGTAGAGGTTGCCCTCGCCGGCCGTCCAGAGGTGAACGTCGTCCACCTTCAGATGGAGCTTTGCGTGGTTGCCGTCGACCTTCGCCTCGACGACGCCCTGCGGACGACCGTCGAAAGCGGCTTCGGCGCGCAGCGTCATGCCGGAGGCGTTGCCGTCGAGCGTGGCATCGATGTACACGCAGCCGTTGACGGCGTCGGGAACCATGCGCGTTGCGCGAATGTACGTCTGCGGAACCCATTCCAGCCAGACGGTCTGCCAGATGCCGGTGGTGCGGGTGTAGCTGCAGCCGTAGGATTCGTAGCGGGAGCTCTGCTTGCCGAAGGGCTGAAGACCGCCGCGCAGATCGTCATACGCCCAGACGACCAGCGTGTTTTCGCCGGATTGCAGCGCGTCGGTGATTTCGAAGGTGAAGGACGCGTAGCCGCCCTCGTGAACGCCGACGGACTGGCCGTTGACCCACGCCTGACAGCGATAGTCGGAAAGCATGAAGTCCGTGTTCGCCACGCCGGACAGGCGGCTTTCCGGGCAGAAGGGAACGACGATGGTCTGATCCAGCGGCTGCTTCTCAACGAGGCCGCGGGTGAGGCCCGAGCCACCGTGGTCGATTTCAAACTGCCAGACGCCGTTGAGGTTCATCCAGGAATCGCGGACGAATTGCGGGCGAGGATGCTCGCTGCGGGGAATGGATTGCATGATCAAACATCTCCTTTGGTTGGATTTTATCCTGATTGCATTATACGCCGCAGGGATGTTTTTTTCAAGCAACGATCATATCGAAATATTGACAGATCCTATCGCCTGCGCTATCCTAGAGGGGGAGGTGATGAGCATGGAAATTCGCAACGTGCGCCACAGCTGGCCGGAGCCGGCGGGCTTTGATCTCAGCCGTCCGAGCGGCGGCGGGGAATTCATCTTTCTGTATTTTCACAATGCGGTGGAGCTGTACTTCGCCCAACAGTGGCACAAGGCGCCGCCGGGAACGCTGATCGTGTTTGAACCGGATGCGGCGCACCGGGTTATCAGCCGCGTGCCGCTGGTTCACGACTGGATGCATTTGGGCGGCGACGTCGCGGGGGAGCTGAACGCACTGGGCCTTGAAACCAACCATATGTACGCCGTCGCCTGCAAAGAGCAGATTACGCAGTACGCGGCGCGGCTGGAGTCGGAGTTCTTCGCCCGCGGCGAGCACTGGCAGCGCTTGGTCGGCGCGATGCTCGACGAATTGTGGATTACCATTGCCCGCGAGGTCGCAGGGCTGGCGCTGCAGCCGGTGCTTCAGGGAACCGCGCAAAGGCTTCGGGAACTGCGGGCGGAGATGATTTTGCATCCGGAAAAGCCGTGGACGAACGCGATGATGGCGCGCAGGGTGAACGTCAGCGAATCGCGGCTTTATCCGCTCTACCGGCGGCTGTATTCCATTTCGCCGGGACAGGATCTGATTTTGATGCGCGTGGAAAAGGCGAAGCAGCTTTTGCAGCAGGGCGCAGACGTGGCGCAGACCGCCGAACTGGTGGGGTACAACAGCGTCTATCACTTTATTCGACAGTTTCGGCAGACGGTCGGAACCACGCCCGGCAAGTGGCGCAGGCGATAGCGCGCTAGGCGGTTTTCGCCATGGAAATTTTTTCCGCAACGCAGGAGATGAACTCGCCGTTGGTGGGCTTGTCGTCCTTTTGGAAGACCTTGTAGCCGTACATCTGGTTGGCGCCGTCGAGCCGTCCGCGCGTCCATGCACCTTCGATGGCGTG
>CAZVBZ010000078.1:0-2026 GCA_964626145.1 uncultured Muribaculaceae bacterium
TTGCTAAAACGGCAAACCTCGGTTTTTTTGAATCCATCTTATTGGGCTTTTCTTCGGAAGCGCGTCTGAATCCGCTGCATGCCCGCTTCCAGCGCTGAACGATCCACAACGCGCTCCAGCAGCCGAAGCTCATCCAGCATCCCCTCGCCGTGCGGCACGCGATACGCGCCCGCGTCGCTGCCGGGCGCAATCCATCCTCCGCGCGCATGACACTTATGCACATTTTCCGTCTGCAATTCCAGAAGCGGCACGAGCACTTCGTCCGGATACCGGCCGTCGCCGATCAGATTGCCGATGGTCGCCAGCGTCGGCGTCCAGACCGCGCCGCTCTGCGCCAGCGCGCAGACGCATTCCTCGTCCATGTACGCGCCGTGCTCAATGCTGTCCACGCCGGCCTCCAGCGCATCCAGAATCGTCCGCGCGCCGTTGGCGTGCGCCATCACCGCCATGCCGCAGTCGTGCGCATAGGCGATCATGTCCGCAATTTCATTCTTTTCCAGCGGCTGACTGGTGATGGTTCCGAAATGATTAAAATCCATCAGCCCGGAAATCATGATCTTCACAAAGTCGCCTCCGCCGCGAATCACCTCGTCGACCAGCGCGCGATACTCGCGAAAATCCTCGAACGTCCTCCCGATAAAGCCGCCGTAGCGGCCCTTTTTACAGATGGGAAACAGCGGCGTGCGGTACTCGATTCCGTATTCTCCCGCCAGCTCCGCCGCCCGTTTCGCAACGCCCAGCGCGTCGCCGCCGTCGCGCAGATAGACCGCGCCGAGCTTTGCATATTTTTCAAGTGTTTCGCGAATCCATGTCTCCTGCACTTCTTCGCGATGCCGACCCATCGCCTTTTTGTAATCCGCGCCGTCCAGCACCATGTGGACGTGGCAATCTCCCAGCAAGGTTTTCGCTCCTTTCTTTGGGCGCAAATCAAAAAGCGGACAGCGCCCTGCCTTCGCCGCACCGACTGGCGGCGCGAAACGGCCGAGCATTGCCCGCGTCTGTCCTTCTTTTTCCATGATAAAGAGGGGGAAAACAGCGGGCGCATTCCAGACCTACGAATGGATGGGGTGCGAATCGTTGTCAACCTCTCCGATGGGGCGGAGAAGAACGGATACATGAGGGTATATCCTTTGGGAAAAACGCGCCCGACTGTCTTCAATGTTTATCATAGTCTCCAAAGATCAACTAGATATAAACTGTGCCGCCCTCATCTGTTAATTCTTATCGACAGGCTTTTTCACTTTCCGAACCGGCTTTCCAAAATCGCTTCCGCAGCACCATCAGTCCCGCGATCAGCACGATCGGGAACACAACCGCCGCCAGAATGCCCGTTCGCAGGTTGCCGTTCGCCGCCTGCGAAACCGCGCCGATCACCGCCGGGCCAATCGAACCGCCCGCGTCGCCCGCCAGCGCCAGCAGCGCGAACATCGCCGTTCCGCCCTGCGGACAGCTCTTCGAGGCGATGCTGAACGTTCCCGGCCACATGATGCCCACCGAAAGTCCGCACAAACCGCAACCCAGCAATCCCAGCGCCGGCACGCCGCTCAGCGCCGCCAGCAAATAGCAAACCACGCACAGCGCCGCGCTGCCCAGCATGAACCGCGACAGCTCGATCTTTTCGGAATGCGTTCCGTAATACGCGCGGGCACAGCCCTGAAGCAGCGCGAACAGGCACGGTCCGGCCACATCGCCCACCGTCTTGGAAACCTTCAGCGCCGATTCGGTAAACGCAGACGCCCACTGACCCATCGCCAGTTCGGACGCGCCGGAGCAAACCATCAACAGCGCCAGCAGCCAGAACAGGCGGCTCTTCAGCAGCTGGAGGATGGACATGCCCTCGCCCTCCTCCACCACCTGCGCAATCGGCACGACGGCGAAGTTGAGAATGTTGTAAAGCGGCACAATCGCCCAGCAGCAGGCCAGAATCTTCCACTGTTCAATGCCGAAAACCGCAAAAAACAGCGTCGAAAGCCCGATGACCGCCACCACGCCCCAGCAGTAAAACGAATGCAGCAGGCTCATCTGC
>CAZVBZ010000079.1:0-2009 GCA_964626145.1 uncultured Muribaculaceae bacterium
TTGTTAGATATTTTTACAAAAATTAATTTATTTTTAAAAACATTATATGCCAAAAGCCACTATTAGTCGAACGTTCTCTTGTTTACAAAAATTAACATTTACTACTAACTAGGGATAGTAATAGTAAATTCACTTCCAACATTAACTTTTGATTTGACGTCAATTTTTCCTTTATGTTTTTCAATAATTTTTTGTGAAATTGCAAGCCCTAAGCCGGTTCCGACCCCGACACCTTTTGTTGTATATCCGGCAAAAAATATTTTTTCAGGTTCTTTGATACCGGAACCATTATCTTTGATTTTAACGACAAGATTATTGTTTTCAAAATTTGTGTCAATAGTAATTTGACCGGTCTCTTTTATAGCCTGCGCCGCATTTACAAGGATATTCATAAAAACTTGATTAAGCATATTTGGATAACATTTAATAGGAGGAATTTCACCATAATTTTTTACAATTGTTATCCTATTCTTCGTTTCATGTCTAATTAAATCCAGAGTTAAATCCAGTTCTTTATTAATATCCGCATCTTGCAAATCTGCCTCATCAAGACGTACAAACTTTCTTAGAGAAACAACAAGCCTGTTTATTCTCTCAATAGCCTCCCTATCAATATTATTAATTTCTTTTAATAATTCGCCAACTTCTTCATCTTCAAGTTTAGAAATTAGTTTTATTGATATTTCATTATTAGATTTTATAGATGCTATTGGAGTATTAATTTCGTGCGCGACTCCGGCAACAAGCTGACCAAGAGATGCCATTTTTTCTGAGTTAATAAGTTTTAGTTGCGTATCTTGCAATTCTTTTAAAGTCCTTGTCAACTCTTTAACCATTCTTGTATTTTTTTCATAAAGCTCCGCTTGTATAATTGCGTTACCAAGCTGTGTTGAAACTCCGTCCAAAACCTCAAGAGCGTCATCAAATCTTGTTTTTTGTTTTGTCAAAACTACAATTACACCAATTCGATTACTCATGTGATAAATCGGAAGAACGATTCTTTGAACTAACTCATTAAATGGTTTTGCCTCAGAAAATTCTTTCATACATGATGTACAAAAAACTTTTCCTCTTGAAATTGCTTGTTCAGTTTCTTTATCAAAAGTTATTTTTCTACTAATATCTTTTTTATTCAAAGATTCATTGACAATATATGCTGACATATCTTTTGAATAAACCGCATAATAGGCTCTAAATGCTGCAAACAATTGCGATAATTCATCTAATGCCGAAGTAAGAATTTTAGACGTATCTACAGAACCTCGTATAATATTTGAGATATTATTTAACAACAAAAGTTTCATCGCTTGAGATTGTGCGTGCTGTTTAACTTTTGATAAATTTTTATTATCAACTTCCAGCAAAGTAATTTTTTTTTGCAAAGCTTGATTTCTTGTAACAGATTTTTCTAAACTAATTTTAGCCGTAACGTCCGTAAACACAAGAATCGTAAATTTACCTTTTTTCGTTGAATTCAAATCATAATAAGAAAAATCATTACCCAATGATTGATATAAAACATGCGCAGAAAAATCATCTGGAGATTTGATAGCTTGCAAAATCGGCGAATGGACATCTACATCATTACTTACCAGAGCGCAAACATTGTAATTCAATTTGTGAGAAAATTTTTGCAAATTAATAAAATCAGGAAATATTCGTTTAAAAACATTATTCCTGTAAACGACTTCTCTTTTTTCATCAATAACAACTACTGCGCTATTAAACTTGTTAAAAATATCAAACTTCCCCATACAAATATTATACTCTAAAAAACAGTTTCGTTTTAAAAATTAAACTATATTAAAAAACGCTCTAAGCATTTACTTAAAGCGTTTTTTATTTTAAATATTCATCCCGACAATGTCGTTATAAGCCGGTCTATATTTGTCCCTATGCCATAGCTTTTTCGATAGCAACGGCAACTGCTACAGTAGCACCAACCATAGGGTTGTTACCCATACCAATTACACCCATCATTTCTACGTGAGCAGGAACTGAAGATGAAC
>CAZVBZ010000080.1:0-1989 GCA_964626145.1 uncultured Muribaculaceae bacterium
AGGCGGATGCAGTCATCCCCGTGGGGACCACCGTCTCCATGGACAGCGGATCCAAACTCACCGTCTCCGACAAGGCCGTCCTGACCGTCGCAGCTGACGACAGGAACAGTGCCAGGTTCGACACCAAGGGAACCGATTCCGTCAAGGTCAACGGAACACTCGTCGTCGTCAACTATGCAAAGAGCAAGGTTAACGAGGACTCCATCCTCAGCGACACCTCCAAGGCAGTCGAGAAGACCAGGACCTACACCAACATCTACAAGGCACTCGCAGACGCCGCAGAGGGAGAGACTGTGGAGATCACCCGCGGAGCAGACCTCACCCTCACAAAGGACGTCGAGGTTAAGGCGGGAATCACCCTGAGCATCCCCGAGGGCGAGAAGGTCATCGTGGACAACGGGGTCACCGTCACTGTGGACGGAACCGTCTACATGACCGGCGATTTCGAGAACGAAGATGCAGAAACAGCAACATCCACAACACCTGCAAAAAAAGCGGGAACCACGATCGTCAACGGACTCTTCCTGTACGATTATGAGGAGTTGACTTTCACCGAAGAGATCGTCGGAGCCTACTTCCAGTACTCCTACGCCGTCGGAAACCGCACTGTCGTGCTCAACGCCATCGCACCCCTGGCATCCATGCCCGGAATGATGGACAAGGTCGAGTCCGACTATGTCGATCTCTTCGGAAAGATGAACGTCGGTGCCATCGACTTCTCCGCCTATGACGGAGAGCCCGTGGTCGTCATCGCCTGCAACCAGATCTCCTTCGAGAGCATCACCCTCGGACCCTCCGTGCAGTTCGCCGTCCTCGCATACGACGGATACACCGCCGTCGCCACCGGAACCCTCGTTCTGGCCAACGGATCCGTCGATGTGGACAACATCATGGGATTCGCCGTTTACAACGAGACCGATGCGGAGGATGTCACCACATCTTACTTCATTGGAGCCGTTGACTCCTACGATGACCCTGAGACCACTACCGTCGAAAAGGGTAGCGTATCATTCAAAGGAACCATCACTGCAGAACTCGGCACCACGGCCGATGTATCCGTCAGCATCCCTGAGGACTCGACCATCACGATCGTTATCATAGAGGTCGAGATCACTGACAGAACACTCAACGGCCCCGTCACAGTCGATGGTGCATTGACCATCGCAGAGAGCGGATTCGAGTTCGAGGACCTGACCGTCTCCGGAACCATCACAGCAAAAGAAGGCAAAACCGCCACAGCAACGAAACTGTACGTCGGAGTCACCTCCGGGGACTTCGCCATGGCTGGCACCGGATCCGTCGACGGAGTCACACTCGCAACTGGTGGAACATCGGTTGCATATGTCTCCCCCAACGCAACCGTCGGAGAGAGCTTCGACGGACTTAACTTCACCGAATACTACGTAGAGGATGCACTGTACCTCACAGCCTATGCCAACAACACAAACAGCGTTGTCATCGCCGAAGTGGAGTTCACCATCGAGAACGCCAGATTCGACGGATGGATGGACAAGGATGGTAATATCCTCGAAGCAGAGCCTGCAGACACCGCTAAGAAAGTCGGAGACCCCTCCAAGGTCTTTGCAGACATCACCTATGAGATCTTCGATGTCAAGGTCATCGTCGATTCGGGTGTCGGAGCCGTGGCCATCGACGGAAACGTCCTCGAGAATGCTAGCGGCAACGTCTTCACAACAGCATCTCTCCTCAAGGCAGGAGAGCACACCGTCACATACACCCTCAAATCCGGATACACAGGAGAGGCGAAACTCTCTGTCAGCGGAGAGGGTGTGACGATCTCTGGAATGAACTTCACCCTTGCAGGAACCCCTGCACCCGGACAGACCATCTCCGTCCAGCTCAGCCTGTTCGGAACCACCGTTTCCGACACCCCCTCCATCGTCATCCCCTCCCAGCCCGCTGAGAGCGACGACGACATGGGCCTCACCGAGTACCTCCTGATCGTCCTCGTGGTCCTCGCGGCGATCC
>CAZVBZ010000081.1:0-1934 GCA_964626145.1 uncultured Muribaculaceae bacterium
AGCTTCTGCAGAGTTTGCAGCATAAGCAAGAACTTCGTTTCCGGTCAAAAACATTCTGGTATCTTCTTTTATAAGCTTGTTGACCATATTTTTCCCCTTCAAATCTATAGAAATATTATACTCCTCACATGTATAAATGCAAAGGTAGAAATAAATTGTAAACAAAATTGCACTTGCTAGAAAGAATTTTACATGCAATAATATCCACATTATAGGAGAGAATTATATGAAAAAAACATTTGGAGTATTATTACTTATATTTTGTCTTTGCTCAAGCGTAGTTGCAAAGGAAATTACAAAAGTTTGCGCAAGCCACATTTTAGTTCCGACAGAAATGGATGCTATTAAGTTAAAGAGTCAGATTAAATCTTATGAAGATTTTAAATATTATGCAAGAATCTATTCAACTTGTCCTTCCGGTCAGAACGGAGGCACTTTGGGTTGTTTTGGAAGAGGTCAAATGGTTAAATCATTTGAAGAAGCAGCATTTAACGGAAATGTGGGTGAAGTTTCTGAGCCTGTAAAAACTCAATTTGGCTATCATTTATTGTGGGTTACACAAAAATTTTGATTTTTTGACTTTAATATGATATTGTAAGTTTTGAAAATTAGGAGGAAGTTTTATGAAAAAGATTTTATCAGCATTAGTTTTATTAACTATGCTTTCAATGGTAACACCTGCGTTCGCGACAGAAGGAACTCCGGGGCAAGTTTCAGGACGTTCTGTTGGCGCAGCAGCACTATCTTTGATTGTTTGGCCAGGACTAGGTCAATTAATTAATGAAAATCCGGTTGAAAAAAATGTAACACACGCAATTCTTGGCTTGACCGGCATTTTCAGAATTTGGTCTTGCTATGATGCGTTTGTTGACAGAACCGGCGGAGTTTGGCACAATAGAATTTAGTTTTATATATAGCTAGCAAATCGGGCGAAAAATTGCGATTTTTCGCCCGATTTGTTTATTTTGGATGCAGTAAATACATTTACAAAGAACTTAATCCAAAAACAAACAACACTAGTTTTCAAAAAACAAATTCATAAACTCAATATCATCATAATCTATGTACGCAGTTTGCATAAGATTTCGCCCTGTTTTAATAGTAACCTCATTAACTTGATTTCTACGAATTAAAGCAGGCGGAATTTTAATCTTTTGCCCATCTCCATTAATTTGAATTTCTGAAATTTTATTTCCGTTAAAATACACTTCCGGAGGAGATGCAAAAGCATTTGAAATTCTATTTTGCCCAATTGAGCGCGCCATATCAGTATCTATACCAATAATTGAACCTATTACGAGAAAAATAGGCTTATTAAATTTAACATTTTTGAGCAAAAACCTTTTTGTATAAAACGGTCCTATAGTCTCCATTCTAAATTCACCGGCATTTGCAGATAAATCTGAAAAATTATTATCGCCCAAATGATACATGTTTGAATCTAAGACCATGCCATCAGCATTTGTTTTTTCAATCCCAATAACAATTGGAGAAGAAAGAGCCTTATCGTTTATTGTTACAGAAAAAGGTTTATAATTTTCTTTTTGAACAGACATGATAGTTGTTCCATTTATATGCGTATCCAATTCAAAATATCCGTCCGAATCAGTTTTTGTTGAGTATTTTTGTTTGGGAAGTGTTATTTTAGCTCCACCAACTCCCACGCCGGTATTTTTGTCTATAATTCTGCTTGAAGTACCATTTCCTTGTTCACTTACTGCACCTTGAATCGTTGCTGAGTAAGAAGGTGATGTTATAAAGAATATTAAAATTATAAAACTTAAGATTTTTTTCATACAAATATTATTAGCCTTACCGTCAGTTATAAAAATTGCTCTTTGTATAATTTATAAGAACAATTCAAAAAAAGTAAAAAAAAGAATTGAAATTTAATTATTTTTCTGATTTAATGGTTGTGTTGACATTCAAGAATC
>CAZVBZ010000082.1:0-1903 GCA_964626145.1 uncultured Muribaculaceae bacterium
TTGCCGCGGTTGCTCCGGTCGCGGCGGTCGCGGTTGTTGCTCCAGTTGCGGCGGGCGCGGTTGTAGTGGTTGTATTACCTGCATTATGGAAATTATTAATAGCTGTAGCAGAAGTATCACCATCTACTGCAACGACTTCGCAATTACCATTTTCACACTCGATTGTAACAGTACCTTTTGCGGTATTGAACTCATAAGTACCGTCTGGGGCATCAGAGCCTGCGGTATTGGTAACTTCGCAGTTACCGTCCTCGCAAACGAGTGTATATGAATTTGAAGATTTACTTGAGAGCGAAACTTCATCTGCGCCTGATGTATCAGCAGCAGACAAATTAAGCAATATCTCATTATTTTGACTTTCTACATCATTAGTTGCACTTTGAGCAACGGTTGTATTTGCTGCATTTATATAAGCCTTTTGCATATCCACACTATTAATACTCATGTGTTACACCTCATATTTCTACACACACTATTAAAAAAACATTTTTTGCGGCGTTATTTCATTTGTATATACTTTTTGTTACATTTTGCAATATAAATTTGTATCTAATAAATAAATTTTGTAACAAAACTTAAAAACCACATTATTAAGATAAATTTTAATGCAGATTTTGTTTATGGTGAAAATTAGCGTCACGAGAGGGGGCTAGCCGCCGTGTAAACACGTTGTTCGTAAAGTTATGTAAATATTTTTGTGTTTTTTTCTTTTTTCTCTAAAGTATGTGAATTTGTTCGCCGATATAAAAAGTAAACTTTATCATGAAAAAGGAGTATACGTATGACAAATGTTAACAACAATTTAAGCAATCTTTATTCCCTATGGAAGGAAAAGCAAGATTTAAAAGGAAGTGCAGCAAACGCAAAACAAAAACAAATTAACGAATTGCTAAAAGACAAAACTTTATGGGATGTAACAGGAGATGGAAACGTTACATACAAAGACCTTTTAGAGTTTGCTAACGGCTTGGATTTTGATGGCGACAACCAAATTGACGACACTGAAAAAGCTTTTATTAACGACCTTGTAGCCAGTAAATTATATTCCTCGTCTTATTACAACATAAGCAAAGACGAAGATTTAAAATCTGCAACAATGGACGATTTGGCTGATTTTATTTCAAAAACCGAAAATCGGGGAAATATTACCGCATCTAAAAACAAACTAGATATGAAACTTGAAGAAGTCAATGAAAACCTCAACAAAAAGCTATTAAGCAGTTCGACTTCAAATAATATCAATAAAACCGATGTAACAAAACTTACAGAACTAGAAATGAAACTGGAAGCCGCAAAAGCGCATGTTGCCGGAAAAATAGGCTACGATGGTATTCTTATTTCAGACATTTTTGGAGATGAACTAGCAAATGTTAACGCTGATTATGTTAAAACACTCGAAACATCAGTTAAATCTCTACAAACACAATTAAATATTCCAGACGGAAATACAAGCGCTCTAAGCAGTTCACAATTAAAAAATTACAACAATTATAAAACCGCCGCACAAACTGCGTTCAAAAACTCATTCCTCGAAGGAAAAACAACTACGGTAAAAACTGACGCAGCTCAAAAACTAGCCTCGGGCACAGGATATAGTATTGAAACGATTGAAGCGGGCAATTATAGAATTGTAGACACTAAACAAGGCTCAATTGCATACGCTTATGACTCTACTGATGGTCGATGGGAAGCCATAGATAAACAGAAAAATGGCTACAATAACCTATATTTTCCAGAGAGCAAAAACGCAAACTCTAAAAAACTTAAATCTGGCTCTTACGGTACAATCGAAAAAACCACAACCACTCAAACCCGCGAAGTTTCTTACGTCGTAGAAAAAGAAGTTGAAGAACCAATTCTTCGCGACCCAACGCAACCCGCAGACGCAATGGTTGATAGTGGG
>CAZVBZ010000083.1:0-1893 GCA_964626145.1 uncultured Muribaculaceae bacterium
ATTTTTCCGCCGCACTTCGGGCAAACGTCGACTCCGTCCTTCGAGACGACAGTCTCGCCGCAGTCCTCGCAATAATAGGCGGGAATCCTGTGTCCCCACCACAGCTGACGCGAGATGCACCAGTCCTGTGTATTCTCCATCCAGTGGAAGTAATTTTTATCGAAGCGCTCAGGAACGAAGCGGATGTCTCCGTCGCGGACAGCCTTAACGGCGGGAGCTGCAAGGGGCTCCATCTTTACGAACCACTGGAGGCTGAGCATCGGCTCGATGGTCGTGCCGCAGCGGTAGCAGGTTCCGACCTCGTGCTCAAGCTCCTCGATCTCAACAAGGTAGCCGCCCTCGCGCAGGTCGCGCACGATTGCCTCGCGAGCCTCGTAGCGATCCATTCCGGCGTACTTCGGATAATTTTCGGTGATCCTCGCGTCCTCAGTGAGAACGACCTCCATGGGGAGGTGGCATCTCTTTCCGACCTCGAAGTCGTTGGGGTCGTGGGCGGGCGTGATCTTAACGCAGCCTGTTCCCTTATCGAGCTGTGCGTGCTCGTCGGCTACTATCGGTATGCGGCGACCGACAAGGGGAAGGACAACGTACTTTCCGATAAGGTCGCGGTATCTCTCGTCTGCGGGGTTTACGGCAACGGCGGTATCTCCGAGAAGCGTCTCGGGACGGGTCGTCGCGACCTCAACGTAGCCGCCTCCTCCGACGAGCGGGTAACGGATGTGCCAGAAGTGACCCTTCTGGTTTTCGTAATCGACCTCGGCGTTCGAGATGGAGGTCTTGCAATGCGGGCACCAGTTGATGATGCGCTCGCCGCGGTAGATGAGTCCCTTTTCGTAAAGGCGGACGAATACCTCGCGGACAGCCTCCGAGCAGCCCTCGTCAAGGGTGAAGCGCTCGCGCGTCCAGTCGCACGACGAGCCGAGCTTCTTCAGCTGCTCGATGATGCGACCGCCGAAGCGCTCCTTCCACTCCCAGGCGCGCTCGAGGAACTTCTCACGTCCGAGCTGCTCCTTGGTGAGTCCCTCCTTACGCATTGCCTCGACGATCTTCGCCTCGGTGGCAATGGACGCGTGGTCGGTTCCGGGCACCCAAAGCGTGTCAAAGCCCTTCATTCTCTTGTAGCGGACGAGGATGTCCTGGAGTGTGTTGTCAAGGGCGTGACCCATGTGGAGCTGACCGGTAATGTTCGGCGGGGGTATAACGACGGTGAAGCTCTCGCCCTTCGCATCGCTTTTCGGCGTAAAGCAGCCGTCGTTCATCCAAGAGGAGTATATTCTCTCCTCGAAATCGGCGGGATTATAGGTCTTCGCAAGTTCTTTTCGCATGAGATTTATTATCCTTTCGTAAATTGCGGTATAAATAAAGAAAAGACGTCCCAAGTATCAGGACGCCTGCGGCGCGGTACCACCTGACTTTATCCGCGGCTGACGCCGTCGGACACGTCTTAATTGCTCCTTAACGCGGAGCGCTCGGCGCGGACTACCTCATTTCACCCGCGCGGCTCGGGAACGACTTCAAAGACGGCACCTGCGGCGATCTCACCCTCCGCCGCTCTCTTTGAGGAGCACGCACCTTCTACTGCTTTCCTTCACAGCCGATGCTATACGAAAAAGGACACTTCTCCGTATAATTAAGTATAGTATACCACCCTGCGGCGTCTTTGTCAAGCATATTTTTTCCGCCCCGCGCCCGACGCGCCGAGCTTCGGCAAAATTTGTGTTTTTTCGTCATCCGTGTTTACAAACGCGCGGCGGTGTGTTAAAATATAAGAAACATTATTATTATAAAATAGGGTAGCAAAATGAGCAGTAAGAATACAGCCGAAAATACCGCCCCCGTGCGGCGCCGACGCTTCGGTGACCGCGCCGAGGGACGACTTCTGCGGGGAGTGTC
>CAZVBZ010000084.1:0-1874 GCA_964626145.1 uncultured Muribaculaceae bacterium
GTCGTGTGTGTTGGTTGTTGTGTTTTGGCATGCCTTTCCTTTCTTCTTTTCTTTTTTCGGAAATGAAAAAGAAAAAACTTCCTTTTTGAACTTTTAATTTGTTAAAAATTGTTCTTATCGCACAATGCTTTCCTTATCGGAGGGTACTTGTTGTTGTGGCTGTTTCTTGTTGATTGTGTTCATGTAGAATTAAGAAACAATAAAAAAAAAACTAATTATAATAGAATTGGTTTAAAATTAATTAAAAACTTATATTGAAGTACCTAAATAATATTACAAGATAATAAATACAGAGAAATAAGGCAAAAGCAGTGGGAAAAACGAAGAGGGTGCGGTGGTAATAAATCCAACCGATTTGACAATTTCAGGGCTTTCAGTTTTTATAGTTTCGATAAAACTTTCTGCGTTTTTCTTATCGCTGAACTTGATAATGACCCTGGTCTCATCTCCTGATTGACTTTCAAATTCAACAATCGTGAAGTCCGCCCCTGCATACTCTTGGATGATCTTCTCAATATCCTTTTTCGTCATGTCCTTTGTGTTGAACACAATCTCAACAAACTCGGTCGTTTCATCCCACAAAGCGTTGATGGTGATGTTGTGGTCAGGTACTGTAGTGATGTTCTTGTCCCACCCTACAAATATGAACCCTTCCTTCTCAGAAATATTCTCAGGGTACTCAATGGTGGTGTTGAATTGGAGCTCCTCTTCAATGACAGTCTCATTGTCGATCTTGAACGTCACAGTGTATGTGTTAGCTACCCAGTGGGCATAGAGAGTGTGGTCTTCCGCTGTAGTCACGTTCGTATCGGACTCGACCTTGTCCCCTCCAGTGATGGCTGTGTACCACCCAAGGAAGGTGTACCCAGTCCTAGTGGCTGTTCCAAGGTCGCCATATGTCTGGTCGTATGTGATGTTCTTGGAGACCTGCGATGGAGTTCCTCTGTTCCCATCAAACGTCACAGTGTATGTATTTGCTTCCCAGCGTGCGTACAGGGTCTGTGCGGTTGTGATTTCTACCTTGGTGTCGCTCTTGATTTCCGTCCCTCCATTTGCATCAATGTACCACCCAGCGAAGTTGTACCCAGTCCTAGTGGCTGTTCCAAGGTCGCCATAAGTCTGATCGTAGGTCACTTGTTTGTTTTGTTGTGAAGGATTACCTCCATTCCCATTGAAGGTCACAGTGTATGAGTTTGCTGTCCAGTGGGCAAAGAGGGTCTGAGGACCTGTGATCTTGACAGTGCTCGTGGCTGTAATCTGACCTCCTTCACTTGGGGCTGTGAACCACCCATCAAATCTATATCCAGGCTTCGATGCTGTAGCAAGGGTTCCATAAGTCTGATCGTAGGTCACAGTGATTTGTGTTTTTGAGGGATTCCCTCCGTTCCCATTGAAGGTCACAGTGTATGTGTTTGCTGTCCAGTGGGCAAAGAGGGTCTGAGGACTTGTTATCTTCACGGTACTATCCTTTGTGATCGGGTCCCCTCCATTTGCAGCTGTGAACCACCCATCAAATCTATATCCAGGCTTCGATGCTGTTCCAAGGTCGCCATAGGTCTGATCGTAGGTCACAGTGATTTGTGTTTTGGTAGGATTACCCCCATTCCCATTGAAGGTCACAGTGTATGTGTTTGCTGTCCAGTGGGCAAAGAGGGTCTGAGGACTTGTTATCTTCACGGTACTATCCTTTGTGATCGGGTCCCCTCCATTTGCAGCTGTGAACCACCCATCAAATCTATATCCAGGCTTCGATGCTGTTCCAAGGTCGCCATAGGTCTGATCGTAGGTCACAGTGATTTGTGTTTTGGTAGGATTACCCCCATTCCCATTGAAGGTCACAGTGTATGTGTTTGCTGTCCAGTGGGCAAAGAGGG
>CAZVBZ010000085.1:0-1868 GCA_964626145.1 uncultured Muribaculaceae bacterium
GGAACGATTATACAAAAGGGGAAAAGGGTAGTTTTTGTTTGTAAAGCAAGAAAACAACCTATATTTCAAGGTTGTTTTTCTCGCTGGTTTTATTTTGCACCCCTTCATTTAATTTTTTTCTCACCCAATCGGCAAATGTGCTGTTGCCTATTTCAGCAACAAGTCTGTCATACTCGCCGTTATCCTTGCGAGCTTTAAAAACAAACCTTTTATAGGTTTGCTGTTCCCATTCGGTTTCTTTTTTATATTTTCTCATTTTTTGTTCTCCTTTCTTGCCTCCGATTAACTTACAAATATATTATACCATACGGTATACCGTATGTCAAGAGAAAATTATAAAATAATTATAAATTAATTATAATTTAACGGTTTTAGTACGGAATTTTTTGCTAAAATGAAATCAAAAAGAGGTGGAATAAATGGTTTTAAAAATTCTTAAATCAAAATTCTATGCAAATAAACGCATTTGCAATTCTGTGCCGTTATTATTTCAGACAGAATGTTTAATTGCGTTTGTAAACGTTCTCAAAGAGATAAAGGAGGATTACCCAGATGTTACCTTATCCGAATTATTCAATGCCGATGAATAACGGTTATAATCAACCGTTTCAAAATCCTTACCAACAACGTATGGATTTTTTACAGAACTATCAGCAAAACTTACAACAGCAAGTACCGCAAGCAAATCAACAAATGAATGTTATCGGTAAAATCGTTGACAGCATAGAAGTTGTTAAAGCTATGGATATTCCAGCTGACGGTAATATGTATTATTTCCCCAAAGCTGATGGTTCGGAAATATTTGGAAAGCAATGGATTGTAACAGAGGGCAGAACTCAAATTTTGACGTTTAAGCCTGTTTTAGCGGGTGACACAAATAATCTATCGGGTAATGATAAAACAACCATTCTAACCCTATCAGAGGACGTCACAGGTGCATTTATGCAAAGGTTTGATGGCTTGGAAAAGCAAATTAACGACTTAATTAATAAATCAACAGTTAAATCGGCAAATTCTAAAGCAAAAAAGGACGGTGCAGACAATGAATAATCCTTTAGGAATGATGTTTCAAATGATGCGTGGAGGTGGAAATCCGCAGCAAATAATCGGGCAAATGATGAATAATAGCAAAATTGCTCAAAATCCAATGGCTCAAAATGCTATGGAAATGTTCCAAAAAGGCGATATGAAAGGCTTGCAAAATATGGCTGAAAACTTAGCTAAAGAGCGTGGGACTACTGTTGATGATGTTAAAAATAACATTATGCAACAGTTCGGAATGAAGTAGTTACTAATTTCTTGCAAGAATTAAGTATATAAATTATTTTGAGGAGGTAAAATTATGTTTAATAATTCTACACCACTTACTATGCCGGTAGTTCCGGCAGGTTATACAAACGGAAATAACAGCGGTGCTTGGGGCGATGGCGGTTGGCTTTGGATAATCGTTGTATTTGCCTTGTTGTTCGGCTGGGGCAATAATGGCTTTGGCGGTGGTTTTGGTGGTGGTAATGCTGTTGTAGGCACTGCACCTTGGGCTACTCAAGCTGATGTAAGAGCCGCCGTAGACCAACAGACACTTATTTCCAAAATCGACCAACAAACTTATGGTATGGCAGATAGTTTCACAGCATTGAACAATACCTTGAACAACAATTTCAGAACGATTGACAATGCAATCTGCACACTTGGTTATCAGAATCAACAGGGCTTTAATGAAGTTGCACACCAGATTTCTGACTGCTGCTGCACAACACAAAGAGCCATTGACGGTGTAAACTACAATATGGCTGCACAAGCAAATGCTATTCAAAACGCTATGTGCAACAATACAAGGGATATTATCGACAATGCAAATGCGAACAGCA
>CAZVBZ010000086.1:0-1842 GCA_964626145.1 uncultured Muribaculaceae bacterium
AAGAAAGAGGAGGAAGAAAAACCAATTGAGAAGAAAGAGGAAGAAAAACCAATCGAGAAGGAGGAGCCTGCCAAGAAAGAGGAGGAAAAACCTATTGAGAAGAAGGAGGAGGAAAAGCCTATCGAAGAAGCTCCCAAGGAAAAGGAGACCGTCCCCGAAGAAAAACCAATCGAGAAAAAAGAAGAGGAAAAACCTGTTGAGAAGGAGGAGCCTATCAAGACGGAAGAGGAAAAGCCCATGAAAGAGGAAGAAAAACCAATCGAGAAGGAAGAACCTATCAAGGATGAGGAGCCTGTCAAGGAGAAGGAAGAGGAGAAGCCCGCCGAAAAGGAAGAACCTATCAAGGATGAGGAGCCTGTCAAGAAAGAGGAGGAAGAAAAACCTATTGAGAAGAAAGAGCCTATCAAAGAAAAGGAAGAGGAGAAGCCCGCCGAAAAGGAAGAACCTATCAAGGAGGAGCCTATGAAGGATGAGGAAGAAAAACCTATTGAGAAGAAAGAGGAAGAAAAACCAATCGAGAAGGAGGAGCCTGCGAAGAAAGAGGATGAAGAAAAGCCCAAGGAAGAAGTTTCCATTGAAAAGGATGAAAAGCCCAAGGAAACCATCCCCGAAGAAAAACCCGCCGAAGAAAAGCCCCCCAAACCTTCCAGGGGTCCGATCAAGGACTTTGCAGACGCCAAGTCCAAGCGTTTCGAGCAGAAGCGGAGCGCGTCTGGCGGGTGGAGCAAGCACATCCCCCAGGGGCTCATCCAGTCCTTCGTCATCGCCGGCCCCGAGGACCTGGAGGCGGACCTCGCCCGGCGCATCGAGATCATGAAGAAGAAGGACCAGCTCCCCAAGGGGCACGAGCCCGACATCTTCAAGATCCCCTTCACAGGGGAGATCCTCGACGCGTTCCCCTGGCCCGGGAAGAAGAACCTCACCGCGGAGTCGCCCGAGCTCCTGTTCCCCAACGGGATCAACATCACGTACGGCGAGCGCCCCCAGCCGACGATCTACCACGCCATCCTGACGTCCGACGACCACAAGCAGCGCTACGTGACGTGCCTCATGCTCCACGAGCAGCTCCCCCTCGAAAGGGTCCAGAAGCTCAAGGACACCCTCTGGGGGGCTTTCTATGCCGGGCCTCGTCCCAAGGGTGAGGACGAAAAGAAGGAGGAGAGGAAGCTGAGGGGAGCAGAAAAGAAGAAGAAGAGAGAGGAGAAGGCCGAGGAGAAGAAGGAAGAGGAAGAAAAGAAAATTGAAGAGAAAAAGGAGGACGATAAGATCGAGGAGAGTAAAACTGAAGAAAAGAAGGAAGATGAGAAAAAGGAGGAGGATAAGGTTGAGGAAAAGAAAGAGGAAGAAAAGACCGAGGAAAAGAAGGAGGAAGAAGATAAGGTTGAAGAGGAAGAGAAAAAGGACGGAGAAGAAAAGAAAGAAGGAAAGAAAGAGAAGAAAGAGAAGAAGAAAAAGAAACACGACAGGGAGAGCAACGACGGGAAGGGGTACTTCATCCCCAAGGTGCTGTGCCTGATGTCGTCCATCCCCTGCTACACCTTTGCGCGGAACTGGCTGAGCGCCTTCTACAGCCTGTGGGCGCAGGGCGGGAGGACCCTCTCCGTGGAGACGGCCATCGCGTACGCCACGCGGGTGCCCCTGCCCCTGCCCGGGGCGTCGCCGATGGACGTGAAGCTCGAGGGGCGGGAGCTCGGGAACGTGTTCTACCCGCCGCCGTCGGAGCTGCCGTACATGGACTTCCCGCTGTACTTCCTGTTCGACTACCTCTCGATCGAGAGCGTGATCAAGGTGTTCTGGCTGCTGCTGCTGGACGAGAAGGTGATCCTCGTCTCGCGGAACGAG
>CAZVBZ010000087.1:0-1841 GCA_964626145.1 uncultured Muribaculaceae bacterium
CCTCCTCGTCCTACAAAAACAAGTTTTCCATATCTTTTTGTTCTCTTTTTTCCATAGCCTCGTCCTACGAAGCCATAAAATGTGCTTGGAAAATAATAAACTTTTGTCATTAAATAAAAAAAATAATAAAAAATAATAATATTAATTATCTTCTTCTCATTGCTCTTAATCTTGCCATATAAAGTTTTGCTTCTAGAGATCCTTTTCTAAGCCGTCCTCTACCCATTCCTCTTATTCCAGATCCAGAATATCCTAACAATTTTGGAGGGGGTTTATTTATATTAAATTTC
The DNA here is from genome assembly GCA_964626145.1 of uncultured Muribaculaceae bacterium. Taxonomy (GTDB): domain Bacteria; phylum Cyanobacteriota; class Vampirovibrionia; order Gastranaerophilales; family Gastranaerophilaceae; genus RGIG2134. The sequence goes on from CAZVBZ010000087.1 coordinate 291, forward strand.
ATATTATAAGCGCCAAACGCTCCAGGACGAGGGCTTGGTCCATATAGTGGTGGAAGAGGATTTTTTGTTCCCTTTAATTTCCCCTTTAGGTACTCCCAAAGCTGCTTAACTTTCTGCCCCAGCATAATTGGGATTCCTTTTATTTCTGATTTTCTTAGCATGAGCCTATCTTTTATTCCCAAAAGTTTTTCCTTTATTCTTTGTGTGAGGGGGACTGCATCAACACTTCCCCCATACCCCGCTGCCACGAGGTAACCATACCCACATGCCTTTCTTCTCCCATAACCTCTCCCTACAAACCCGAAAAATGTGCTTGGAAAATAATAATAATTTTTCATTTTAAATAAAAATAATAAAAAATAAATAAATAAAAATTAATTTAAAAATGAACAAATCCGTAATTGTCTGCCCCCTCAAGCACAATCCCATCCGGTTTCCCGTTGCTCCTCTTCTCCTTTGTGGGCTTCTTCTGCGGGAGCGCATCAAGGATTGCCCCAAACCCCTCAGCAATGTCGTCTTTTGAGGCATGCTTCTTGATGAAGCAGAAGCGGATGTCCACAGCACACCCAGGCCAGAGGTAGAGGTCGTAGAGGTTCCCATAGACGTCAAGCCACTTCACCCAGATATTGAAGTTCTGGATGGGCGCCCCCTCCGTGAGCGTAATTGTCTGCCCCTCCTCCATGTTCTCACGCGAGAAAATGATCGAGGTGCGGATGTCCCCAGGTGTTGTGCTCATGGGGTAGAAAATATCCAAAATTCGCTGCCCGTTCTTCTTAAAAATATCCCTTATCTCTGTCTTTTCAATTCCAAGGTCCTTGAGTGCCTTCTCATAGGTGGGTGTTTTGTAGTGTGTCAGAAATCCGTCTTTGTACGAAATGGGGAGGTACTCCTCTGTCACAGGGAGGGTGTCGCTTCCAATGATGATGGCCTTGATCGGGTTCCAGTTTGTGAGGTAGTTTTTATCGAAATTTATATAATAATAATTAACAAAATCTGAAAAAGACAAATTATTTTTATTAGCTTTACTTGAAAAGTAATTTATTTTTTCATTACTATAAAGTGAAAATAATTTATATCTCCACCAACCTTTTTCTTCGATTTCCATATGATTAAATCCTATATATTTTAATAAATTAGGAGAAAATTTTATATACATATTATACAATTCATATTTTAAATAATATTGTTTTGTTGATGTTTTATTTTCACTAATTTTTTGTGTTGTATTATTTAAATTGATATATTTATATTTATTAAAATATTTTTTTTCAAACCATTCTCCAAATATTATTGAATAATTTAGTTGTAATATATCTTCAGTATTTTGAAAATAATAGCCATATTTTTTATTTTCTCCAAAGAAAGGGATGAATGAAATATTATTATCAATATTTGTTTTTAAATAAGAACAATATTCATTATCGAAGATTTCTAAAAGATCAACAATTGTTTCATTTATTTCAAAAAATAATTTGTTATGATTATAACAAAACGCTTGTTCATGAAGATTATCAACATAAACCCTTGTTTTATCTTCATTATTATTTTCAT
>CAZVBZ010000088.1:0-1834 GCA_964626145.1 uncultured Muribaculaceae bacterium
CAAGCTCAAATTGCAATATTTTAAAACGAGGATAACTAAAAAGTCATCCTCGTTTTATTATACATTGTTTATGGCATTAATTTTTTAAGATTTTCAATAATCTTTTTGCCGGCTTCATCAATTGGAGCATAAGCTTTCATAAAATAATCTCCAGGGATAGCGTAAGGTTTACCTGCTCCATCAATAGCTTCCATTGCAGGAATACCATTTACGTAAGTTTTTTCTGCGCCTTCTCTTGAAAGAATTTCTAGTGCTTTTGGTAAATCTGCTTCAATTAAAACTTCTTTATCCATTCTAGTTTGATAAACATTTCCTGCAACATGTTCATATTTTTGCTTTAATACTTCCGGTTGAATAGGATATTGCTCACCGTTTAACAAATTTGTAACTAAAGAATCTCCTGCTTTACCCTCTAAAACTTCTCCTTTTGCCCAAGGATTTGGAACAGTAAAAGCTTCTTTCATCTTTTGTGCTTCAATTTTTACAGGTAACTTTTTAAATTTTGCTTGAAATGCTACTCCATTGTTGTTGACTGTGTTCATTCATATCTCCTTTCATAATTTCTACACTACGTTTTTATAAAAACAACACAGGTATAAAAATTGATACAAAAAGAATAACTATTTACATTTCTTAATGCTTGTTAGGCTATTTTTTTGACTTGCAAATAGGGTAGATTACATCTTTTTAGCTGTTTATATTTCTAATTCTACATAACAAACGAGGATAACTTTTTAGTTATCCTCGTTTGTTTATCAAATTTGAATTATTGAGCAGAAGTAGAAGTGAATGCTTTTAGCAATTCATAAGACGTATCCCAACCACTCAATCCAGTAGATTTGTATTGAGCGATGTTTTTAGCTCTTGTTGCTTTATTTTTAGCTTGTTCTTTATTGAATTTCGCTAATTTTTTAGCATTTGAATTTCTTTCTTTAACAATTGGATCTGCGTAAGCTAAGAAGTTTCTATATTCTTGGCAACCATATCCATTTTTAACTTTGTTTGGATATGTGTATGTTAAATAATCATAAGTACTCATTGCTCGTTCACTATTATTTGGTTTCCCTTGTAGAATTTCAAAAGAACTTGAAGCCGGTTTTTTGGTTGCAACAACAATCATAGCGAGCGGATTGTAACCTGTTTTGCACATCAAGTCTACACCGGTAATGTCAGCAGCTTTTTCATCGCTTAAGCTGGCTTTGTTAGCCAAATAATCGCTGTTTGCAGCGCTTGTAATTAAATTATCCGAGCTTAAAGTGTTATTAATTGCAGTTTTAGCAAAATCTCTCATTTTCTTTTTAGAAGTTTGTCCGTTGATAATATGACCAATTTCGTTAGATACGACTGCTGCTACTTCACTGTCGTTTCCGGCATAGGATAAATCTGTACTTGAAATGTAAATAACGTTTGTGGTTGTAGCATTAGAATTGTCAGCGACTCCATTTACTACTTTGAATTGTGTAGTGGTTGGTAATCCATTTTTTTCAAGGAGAGTTTTTCCAACAGTAGAAACTCTGTCTGCAGCAACCCAAGTAGCTGCGTTTGCGGATAATGACATAAATCCTAGTGCTAATAATGTGATAATTAGTTTTTTCATAGTTTACTCCCATATCATCTTATACAAGAAAACTCCCTCTAATGGGGAGTTTTAAAAAATGCCGATGGCCGGGGTCGAACCGGCACGTAGTTGCCTACACCAGATTTTGAGTCTGGCACGTCTACCAATTCCATCACATCGGCATATTTAATTGTCAAACGAAATCAAATTATAGAAACATTGATTCTTGAATGTCAACACAACCATTAAATCAGAAAAATAATTAAATTTCAATTC
>CAZVBZ010000089.1:0-1824 GCA_964626145.1 uncultured Muribaculaceae bacterium
TGTTGCTCTCTGCAGAGCGTTGGCAGGAGCTGAAAGGCGATATGGAGCCGGAATTTCTCTTTGTTCTCGGCAGCCGACAGCGTCCGGAGGAAATCGCCCATAATCTGTTTCATGCTTTCCGGGAATGTGATCGGCAGGAGATCGACACAGTTTTTATCGAAGCCTTTCCGCAGATCGGCATCGGAGAAGCATTGATGAATCGGATCGAAAAAGCGGCGTATAAAAAATAAACAGACCCCAAAAATCGAATGTTGTAATTTTGTAATGCTATAGAAGGAGCGTGTGGAATGAATCTGTTATTGGTTTGCTCCGGCAACACCTGCCGCAGCCCTATGGCGGCCTATCTCGGTGCTGCCATTGCCGAAAAGGACTATCCTCAAAGCGGCTTTCGCTTTGACTCGGCGGGAATCGCCACAAGCGACGGCTATCCTGCAACGGAAAATGCCATAGAGGCCCTATCGGAGCTGGGAATCGATGCTTCGGCGCATCGCTCCCGACAATTTCAGCCCTATATGGTGGAATTGGCTCATTATATTATATGCATGACGGCGCTTCATAAGGATGCGCTCTGTCGCAGCTTTCCCGATGCCGCCGATAGGATTTTTGTCATCGGTGAGCTCAGCGGCAGCGGCTGTGATATCCCCGACCCCTATATGGGGAGTCTGGCGGTATATCGTATTACCCGGGATCGGCTGCGGGAAGAAATCGCCGCCATCCTGAAGCGTTTGGATAAAGAACAAGAATCTCATTGAAGGATGATGGAGGAGGAACTCATTATGAAAATTATTATCGGATCGGATCATGCCGGTTTTGCCTTAAAGGAAAAGGTTGCTGCAAGATTGCGGGAACAGGGCTATGAAGTTGTGGATGTGGGGCCGGAAAGTGCCGACCGTGTGGATTATCCCGTTTACGGCGCCAAGGTGGGCCGTGCTGTGATGGAAGCCGACGATGCCAGGGGGATCGTGATCTGCGGCAGCGGCATCGGCATCAGCATCGCCGCCAATAAAATCGACGGGATTCGCTGCGCTCTCTGTAACGATCCGCTCTGTGCCAAGCTCTGCCGTCAGCATAACGATGCCAATGTCCTTGGGATGGGGGCGCGGATTGTCGGTGAAGCCATGGCCTATGAAATTGTGGATCAGTTCCTCGCCGCCGAATTTGAAGGCGGCCGCCATGCCGGTCGTGTAGAGCTTATCCATGAGCTGGAAAGGAATCGCTGAAATGAGAAAAGGCTGGGATGAATATTTTATGGATATCGCCTATGATGTGGCGACTCGTTCCACCTGCCTGCGCCGTCATGTCGGTGCGGTGGCCGTCAGCGCCGACAATCGTATTCTCGGCACCGGCTATAACGGCGCCCTTGCCGGCACGCCCCATTGCGACGAAACCGGCTGCCTCCGCCGTCAGCTGAACATTCCCTCCGGGGAACGCCAGGAAATTTGTCGTGCGCAGCACGCCGAAGCCAATGTTTGTAATATTGCCGCCAAATACGGTATCTCCCTGCTGGGGGCGACGATGTATGTTACCGCACAGCCCTGTGTGACCTGTATGAAGGCGATGATTACCTCGGGGATCGTTCGCATCGTTTACGATGGCACCTATCCCGATGAATTTTCCCGACGGATCGCCGCCGAAGCCGGGATCACCCTCGTGAAAATGAAACGCTGCGATGGGGAAGATGGCGGTGATAACGCCTGATTTTGCGGCGAAAACGATTTCGTAAGAAAAACTGAGAATCGAAAGGAAGACTGTAAAAATGAAAAAACGAGTGATGCTCGTCTTCGGTACTCGCCCGGAGGCCATCAAAATGGCGCCTCTGGTCAA
>CAZVBZ010000090.1:0-1808 GCA_964626145.1 uncultured Muribaculaceae bacterium
AGTTTGCTTTATCAATCATTTTATTTACAAGTGGAGCAAGAATTTTTGATTTGGCAGTGGCTAATTGATCTTTGTCTCCAATTTTGTTGTAGTATTTTGCAATGTGATCAATTATATGGCCTTCTTTTTTGTATTCGTTGTTCCAGCTGCTTACAAAATCAAGAATGTCATAAGTTGATTTTCCGTTTGAATTTTCATTGAAATATGCAATGATTCCTTCAACATCAGGGCTTGTGGCATTTCCATCCCTTAGTTGTTTAATTCCTTCACAGAATCTGTTTAGAATTTCATCTGCGCCTGCATCTTCATATTCAAAACCGCAACCTAAAAGTCTGTTATAAAAAGAGTCTTTATCTTTTGTGTTGCCTTTTATATCTTTTGATACCCCAAGCTTATGACCGTTTTCTATTATGAATTCTTTGATAGTATCTTTGTCAATTTTATCATAAGCTTCTTTTAAGGCTTTGTATTTTTCTTCCCAAGTTCCTTTTGAACCTTTTGAAGCAACATCAAGTGCATCTTTTTGAGAATTGCTCAATCCGTCATAGGTTTTAAGTTGCTTAACTAATCCAAGCAAAGTGTTATATTTTCTTTGGAATCCTTTTTCTTCTGCTGACAAGTTGCTGTTGTTGTCGGGACCACTGGTATTTCCCCCGTTCCAGCCCATGTTACCCCACATGTTACCACCTGCGTTGCCCCACATATTGCCATTATTATTCCACAAATTTGAAAAGTTGCCATTGTTGATATCATTCCATGCGGGAGTTCCCCATGCTGACATTTTAATTGTGTACATTGGGTTTGTTAGATATGAGTTATCCATGATTCCGCCATAAGGCATAAAACTATTAAAATTATATGATGGAACTGCAAACATATTTTGTCTTGCTAAGCTATCATCCCATAATTGGTTCATGTGGAGGTTTGCCGTTGCTCCAGGAAATTGGCTCAGCATATCATAATTCATTGCAGAATTGTACCATGATGTACCCATAATGAGTTTCCTTTTCTTAATATTTCTCGTTATATATATAAAGTTTAAATTTTGTTAGGAATTGCCTTTTTTATGAAATTGATGTTACAAATCTTAATATAGATATTTCTGAACATGCATGAATCGTGGCTGTATAGCTTGACATGACAGAGTTTGGAAAAATTTTGAAATATAAAATCGATATACTCTTGCAATAAACTGTTTATATGATATAATAAGAGAGTTGTTGTATGGAGGGTATATGGCAAGAGTTTTAATTTCAATGTCAAGTGATTTTTTAAGTAAAGTTGACATCATAGCAAATTCAGAACAAAGAACGAGAAGTGAGCTTATAAGAGAGGCATTGCGTGTATATATAAAACGCAATAAGATTTCTAATAATCCAAAAGCAGAAGAAAACGCAACTCTTCTTTCTGAGTTGTTGGATTAGAGCTTTGTCGTATTGCTTTGTAGCAATCTTGCTTAAATATAAAAACTTAAGACTTGATTTTTTATATTTACGGAGCATAATGTAATTGTTGAGCAAGTTTGTTCGATGTGAAAATTTTATGTTGCGTGATACTCTGCCGACGAGAAGGTGACTGATGTCGCGTTCGAGGAGAGGTAAGTCTGGGGGTTAGACAGTTCATCAAAGAGTAAAACGCAAGTGACAATAAAATAACGCGGGATGGAGCAGTCTGGTAGCTCGTCGGGCTCATAACCCGAAGGTCGTTGGTTCAAATCCAGCTCCCGCAACCAATTATAACAAGGGTTTTAAGGTTTTTCTTAAAACCCTTGTTTAATGTTTTGTGTAATTTTTGTGGAGTCGTGTGTT
>CAZVBZ010000091.1:0-1802 GCA_964626145.1 uncultured Muribaculaceae bacterium
CTGTTCGGTCATCTGCTTTGCGCACGCATCGCGCGCCGCGATCCAATTCGCCCGCAGCGCGGCGCACTGTCCGGACAGCGTTTCCATGCTGCTCTGCGCCGCCGCCAGCGCATCCTGCGCCTGACGCGCCTGCGCCTCCACGCGCCGATATTCCCGCTCCACGCGCTCCATCTTCGCACACAGCGCGCCGCATTCGCCGCGCACCGTCTCGCATTCCGCCTTGGCCGAAGCCGTCTCCACCGCGCGGCCGAGATCGGCTTCGATGGAGGTTCGAAGCTCCTTAAGCCGCGTTTCGCCGGTCAGACAGCGCTCCGAAAGCGCGCGCGCATCGGCGTCCAGCGTCTCATACCGCTGCTGCGCGGCGCGCACATCCTCTTCCGTCGCCGCCTCGGGCAGCATGGGGCAGGGGAGAGGATGCTCCGTCGCGCCGCACACCGGGCACGGCTTTCCATCCTCCAGACGACTCGCCAGCACGCCGGCCTGCGAACCCATGAACGCGTCGAACGCCGCAGAATACACCGCGCGCGCCTCGTCCGCCGCCGCCCGAGCCTGAAGATGCCGCTGCGCGATCTGCGAAACCTTTCCATTCAGCGCCGCCAGCCGCTCGAGCGCATCCGCGCTTCGCCGCAGCGATTCCGCCCGCAGCTTCATCTCCGGCAGCTTTTCCCACTGAGAAAGCGCGCCGCTCATCGTCTCCTGCGCCGCCGCGCACGCCTGCTTCGCCTGCGCCAGCCGCTTTTGGCTGTTCTCCAGATCGCGGGCGCGCGCTTCGCCCTCGGTTCGAATGCGCTGAAGTTCCTCCTCGGCGCGCACAACCTGCCGCGCGCGCTCCGCCGCCTTCCATTCTTCGGAAACCTTCGCAATCTCGATTCCCTGCGCGACCTCCTGCTGAAGCATCGCTTCGGTCTGACGCAGCTGGCCGACGCCGTCGTTCACCATCCGCCCGGTGTCGCACGTCTCCTGCGCCTCGCGCCGAAGCCCCTCCAGCCGCGTCAGCTCCGCCTGCGCTTCCTTCAGCGTCCGTCCATCCGAGGCGCACAGCACCGCCAGCCGCTCCACCGCATCCTCCGCGCGGTCGGGCGCGTCCTTGAGCTCCAGCACCGCCGCATCCTCCAAACGCGCTTTGTCCAGACGCATGGCGTCAAACAGCTGCGCGCAATGCTGCACCGCGGCGCTCTTGCGGTCGCGCGCCTCCTTCCAGCGCTGGCTGACCGTGCGCGACAGCCGATCGTACAGCTGCGTGCCGAAGATCTCCTCAAAGATGCGCTCGCGCTCGTCGCTGCGCGCGTGCAGGATTCGCAGAAAATCGCCCTGCGCAATCATCATCGTCTGCCGGAACTGCTTTTCATCCAATCCCAGCAGTTCCGTGACCGCCGCCGTCACCTCCCGCGCGCCCGTCCAGATCTGACCCGTTTCCCGGCAGGTCATCTCCGCATCGTGGATGCGCGGCGTCTTATAGCCTTCGCGAACGTAGGTCGGATTGCGCCGGATGGCGTATTCCTTGCCCAGATGCTCAAACTCCAGCTCCACAAACGTCTCGGTTTTCGCCGACGCAAAGTGACTGCGAAACTGCGAAGATTCGCGGCGCTCGCTGCCGCCGCTGGCCGTTCCATAGAGCGCAAACGAAATGCCGTCGAAGATCGTGGTTTTGCCCGCGCCGGTATCGCCGGTAATCAGAAACAGCCCGTGCATGGGCGTAAAATCCACCTTCGCGCAGCCTGCATACGGCCCGAACGCGCTCATCGTCAATTTCAGCGGTCTCATTCCGCGTCGCCCCCCTCCCGAAGGATGCTGCGGATGAT
>CAZVBZ010000092.1:0-1767 GCA_964626145.1 uncultured Muribaculaceae bacterium
CACTGCCCCTGAGGTGAGGAGGGTCGAGTACAACAGCAAAATAACTTACCCGAGCGAGCCAACAAAGAGGGGTTCCTCCTTCAAGGGGTGGGACAAGGAGATCAGCACGATGCCTGCCGAGGACGTAACCATCACAGCACAGTGGACCATCAACAACTACGTGTTAGGCTTCATCTACTGTGATGGCTCCTTCACCGCCTTTGGGTATGACTACAACGAGGAAGTGGAGTATCCGAAGGACACGGAGAGGGCCGGGTACACATTCAACTCGTGGGACAAGACCATTACCAAGATGCCTGCGAGCCACACCAACGTCACTGCACAGTGCACCACAAACAGCTACAATGCAAGATTTGTGTTTGGGAATGGAGAGGAGGATGAAGTGAAGACCTTCAAGTACAAAGAATCTGTGAAGTACCCAGAGGAGCCAGTTAGGGAAGGATACACCTTCAATGGGTGGGACAAGGAGATCAACACCATGCCTGCTGAGGATGTTACCATCACAGCACAGTGGAAGGTCAATCAATACAACCTCACAATCATCTTCAACAATGGTGCTGAGAATGAAGTGAGGACCCTTGACTTCAATTCAGAGATTGTTTACCCAGAGAACATTGAGAAGACAGGGTATACCTTCAGTGGATGGAATAACAAACCTGATAGGATGCCTGCGAAGAACATCATCATCACAGCGCAATGGACAGCCAACAAGTACACTGTGACCTTCGATGGTGATTGGGGTGATACCGCACCCCCAACCAAGGAGGTGACTTATGACAGCCCATATGGAGACCTTCCTGATGCGACGAGGACTGGATACACCTTCATTGGGTGGTTCACTGAGGAAGGAGAGGAGATTAAATCAGTCACTGTGGTCAAGATCACCAAGAACACGACTCTGTATGCCCACTGGGTAGCTGATGGAGTCACTGTGACCTTCGATGCAATGGGAGGATCTTCTTCTCAGCAATCTAAACCAGTCATTTTCGATGAGGAGTATGGGGCCCTCCCTACAGCAGAGAGGACTGGATACACCTTCATTGGGTGGTTCACTGAGATTGAAGGAGGTGAGGAGATCAAGAGCGAGACCAGTGTGACCAACCCAAGTCATCACACTCTCTATGCCCACTGGAGCATCAACCAATACACTATCACATTCGAGGTGGACGGTGGGAGTGAGTGCAAGGCCATCACCCAGGACTACAACACAGAGGTTGTACTTCCTGAGCCCACCAAGACTGGGTACACCTTCGATTGCTGGTGCAGTGACTCTGAACTGAGAAGGGAGTACACTGAGGTCACAATGCCTGCTGGGGATATGACTCTTTATGCCAAGTGGAGCATCAACCAATACAACCTCACAATCATCTTCAACAATGATGCTGAGAATGAGGTGAGGACTCTTGACTTCAATTCAAAGATTGTTTATCCAGAGAATGTTGAGAAGACTGGATACACCTTCAATGGGTGGGACAACAAACCTGATAAGATGCCTGCTGAGAACATCACCATCACGGCCCAGTGGACAGCCAACAAGTACAGTGTGACCTTCGATGTGAATGGTGGAAACGCCCTTTCTGAATCTGAATCAAAGAAGCAAGTGACCTATGACAGCCCCTATGGTGACCTCCCTGAAGCAACGAGGACCGGGTATTCCTTTGGTGGGTGGTTCACAGGAGCCACGGAAGGAGAGGAGGTCACAAACAAAACATTTGTGACTGTTGCGGGTGACCACACCCTCCACGCACACTGGACACCCAACAACTA
>CAZVBZ010000093.1:0-1729 GCA_964626145.1 uncultured Muribaculaceae bacterium
TCTGAAGGTCATCTAATCGAAAAAGTTGGTTCTGAAATCCGCTCATCTTTCAAATGGGGAAAAGATAATAAACTGGTAGATAAGTCTAAAAACTAGTCTGTCAGGTTATAGTTTTTACTCAAATATTTTTTAAAATAAGTATGTATCTATAGAATACATACTTATTTTTTAAAAAAGGAGTAAATTATGAAAAAAACACTATCAATGTTAGCTGTTTTAGGGATTGTTGCAATAGGAGCACAAACAGCACAGGCTGCTTGGTATGATTCAAACTGGAATCCTTCAAACTGGTTCGGCAAAGGTTGCAACAAATGCGAAAAGAAATGTGATCCTTGTAAGAAAGCTAAAAAATGCGACCCATGCGAAAAAGTTAAGAAATGTGATCCTTGCGAAACAGGAGCAGCTGCACCTTGCAACCCTTGTGAGAAAAAAGTTATTCAGCCTTGCAACCCATGTCAAAAGGCTAATCCTTGTCCTGTACAACAACCATGTGATCCTTGTGACAAATTACAAAACATGTCAAAATAAGCAAATAAAAAAGCTTCTCATAAAAGAGAAGCTTTTTATAATAGTTTTCAGTCACACACCAAACTCTTTAAGGTGATAGTTTAATAGAGTGACAAACTTAGTAATAATTGCAAATTTTGCATCATATAATTTTATTTAACATTTTTAAGTTTAGACAAAAAATCGTTTGCTACAGTTTCCAGACGTTCCATCCAGGATTCACTCATAGCCTCCTTTAATATACACTCTTGTTTTTCAAATTTTGAAATATTTGGATTTTTCACTAAAGAATCAAGTTTTTCTGCTTTTAATAATTTATTATATGCACGAACCACATTAAGTCTCTGTTTTTTAAGCATATAAGAATTTTGAATGGAGGCTACTTTTGTTTTACAAGAATTGATTAACGACATACAACATCCTTTCTGATTATCAACCGTACAATAATATAAAAACAAATAAATGTCAAAAGTTGCGCCGATTCTATCCATTCTATTCTATACTACACCCCTTATTAGCCATTATATCTAATTTTTAGCTAATTAAAATTCATATTTACAAAACTTAATATTCCACTTATCAAACAGCTTGCAAATTTTGTAAAGTCAGCAGATCTTGATCTAAATAAAAAAAAGGAGATGCCACAGCATCTCCTTTTTTCACTATATCTTCTACCTCTAGTGGCAAAGCGCAAGCAATACACCTGCTGCAACCGCAGAACCGATAACACCTGATACGTTTGGTCCCATTGCGTGCATTAACAAGAAGTTTTGAGGGTTAGCCTCTAGACCAACTTTGTTAGAAACACGTGCTGCCATAGGTACTGCAGAAACACCTGCTGAACCGATAAGTGGATTGATTTTTGTTTTGCTGAATACGTTCATTAATTTTGCCATCAGAACCCCACCTGCAGTTGCAAGAGAGAATGCAACGATACCAAGGATTAAGATAAACAATGTTTGAACTGTCAAGAATTGTTCTGCAGAAAGTTTTGAACCAACTGACAAACCTAAGAAGATTGTAACAATATTGATTAAAGCATTTTGCATAGTGTCAGAAAGTCTTTCAACAACACCACATTCTTTACATAAGTTACCAAAACATAAAGCACCTAAAAGTGGGCAAGCACTTGGCAAGAAGATTACACAAAGCAATAATACCATTAATGGGAATACAATTTTTTCTCTCTTTGTAACTTCTCTTAATTGTACCATTTGAATCT
>CAZVBZ010000094.1:0-1688 GCA_964626145.1 uncultured Muribaculaceae bacterium
AAAATGACTTTCTCTCTGTATCGTTTTCAAGGATCGCTCGCTGTCGTTTGTGGCGATTTTGTGACCGTCGCTCGCGACAACATTGACTATTATACGCGCTTTCCCCCGTTTTGTCAACCCCTTTTTTCACTTTTTTTGAAAAAAACTTTGGAGATGGGCAAATCCTGCATTTTTTCGCATAAAATGGCCCAAAGGACGGTGTTTTTGAATGAAGTGCAGGCTGCAATGGTTATATTCGGTGATAATTCTTCTTGCAATTCCGGCGATTTTCGCGGTTTCCGACGGAATTCCCTTCGAAAAAAAAGCGCTGATTGAAGAAAAATATGCCGGATGGAGCGGCGTTTTGCGCGTCTGGCTGGATCAGGGAGAGGGCAAAATGGCCGGATGGCTGAACCAATGCGCCGCGCAGTTCGAAAAACAGCACAGCGGCGTGTACGTTCAGGTAAGCATCGTGGACAGCTTTTCCGCGCTGGAGGAGGACGGCGTGCGGCCGCCGGAGCTGGTTTTGTTTGCGCCCGGCGCGTTTCTTTCCTATCAGAGGCTTGCGGAGCTTCCGCCGATGAACGTGCGCGTGCCGCTTCGGATGACAAACCTCGCCGTGCCGCTGGCGGCGGGCGGTTACGCGTGGGCGATCAACGCCGATCGGATTTCGCGAATTCCGGAGGACGGTTCCTCTATAGAAGTAACGCTTCCGATGGACACCGCGCGAAGCAGCTATTCCGCCGCGCTGTTGGCGCTGAGCAGCGGCGTGGCGCGCGATTTTGCTGCGCCTGTGCTGCCTGGATTGGATCTCGGCCTTTCAACAAAGGCGGAAGCGACGCCTGCGCCGGTGATCGAAACCGTTCCCCTGCGGCTTTCCAAAGCGCTGACGGCGACGACCGACGCGTTTTTGCGGTTTCAAAACGGCGAAGCCGACGTGGCGGTGGTCGGCATGGAGGAAATCGAGCGGCTGGAGAAGCTGCGCGCGCAGGGCCGCGGCCCGAACTGGACGATCGACGCGGGCGCGGGCGCGGCGTTCACCGACTGCATCCTGCTGGGCGCGGCGCTTCAGAGCGGCGACGAGCGCGAATCGCTCGCGGTTGAATTTCTCGAATTTCTATTAAGGGACGACTGCCAGCGCGCCTTGGGTTCCTATCATCGCTTCAGCGTGACCGACGCGCCCACCGATCTGCCCGCGGGCAGTGCGCTCGCCGGGCTGGACGCGGCGCTTCGATCCGATCGTCTGCGCGTGCCGCCCGCCTTTTTCTCCGAATGGCGCGCCGAAGCGCCCGCCGCGCTGCGCTCGGTGATCGCCCGAAAGAGCTCGGCGGACGCCGCGCTGGAGGCGATTCTTGGGTAAAAGGCGCGAAAAATCGAATTGTGACTTCTTTTCGTGTGAATTTAACTTATATATATAATAGGAAGCGATTCGGACATGGTCTTGAGAAGGTCACATTTGCTCTTGAGAATTGTGACAAAAAATGGTATAATTTTCTCTGATAGAAACACATTTGAGGTGCAAGGATGCTGCCGACTGAATTTATCGATGAAATGCGCGCGCTGCTGGGCGATGAACTGGATGCGTTCGAGCGCGCGCTGGACGAACCGCCCACGCTGGCGATGCGCGTCAACCCCCTGCGCGGCGACATGCTGCCGTGGGCGCGCGAATTTATCGAATCTCCCGTGCCGTGGGCGAAGGACGGCTGGTA
>CAZVBZ010000095.1:0-1665 GCA_964626145.1 uncultured Muribaculaceae bacterium
ACAAGACGCTCGTGAGCAAGGAGCCCATCTACATCCACCCCTCGTCGTTCATGACGGCACAGGCGCCAGAGTACGTCGCCTACCACGAGATCCTCCGCTCCTCGACGAAGGGCGTCCACTACATGCGGGGCGTCACGCGCATCAAGCCCGCGTGGCTCTACGAGTTCGGGCCCACGCTCTCCGTCCTCTCCAAGCCCCTCTCGTCGCCGCCGCCGCGGTACGACCCCCAGACCGGCGACGTCAAGTGCTTCGCGAAGGTCACGTACGGGATCCTCAACACGTGGCAGCTCCCCATGCAGCTCGTCTCGTATCCGGAGGGCCGCGCGCGCGGGAAGATCTTCCTCCAGGCGCTCCTAGACGGGCAGGTCTTCGAGGCGCTCCGGGCGTTCGCGGGACGCTTGACTGTCCACCCGAACGCAGTCCAGACGTCGACGAACTCGAAGGTGATCGCGATGGTCGACGCCCTCGTTGACGCGCACGCAGACTCGAAGACGGGCCTCCTGAAAAGGTGGGCGAAGGAGCCGGACTTCTTGATGGGCCTCTACTTGGACCTCCTGGACAAGTCGGCGCAGAAGCAGCTCATCAAGATCTGGCCCCCACTTAAGTGAGCGAAAACAAAGCTTTTTTTTCAATGGAAAGAAGGTGGGAAAAATTAAAACGATCATCATTTTCTTTATTTGAATTTTTATAATGCCTTTTTTTAAAAATTCTATATTCGAACTTGTAAATGTAATGAGGCAGGGTTATTTGAATCCCCAAAGCGTATTCTTTGTCTTATTCAAGAGAGAGATAAAATGGGATATGTAAATTTGAGTGGCTAAGTATTCAATTCGTGGTTATATAAATTATGCAAGTGTTGTATGAAACGAGGTCGTACCTAATGTAATGAATGTCATTCAATAAGTAATTCGATCTCAATGAAAAAAAGAAATTTTTTGTGATGGGTTTAAAAATTGTCTTGTCTTTCCGTATGCCCCCCTGATAATTGATCAACATCCATTCTTAAAATGAATTGACATCGATACCAAAATTAGGAAATTATTCGTGAATTATTTGAATAAAAATGAAAAAAGATTGATAATGATAATGAGAGGAGAAGAGAATTGAATAATTTTAATTTCCATTTTCATAATAGTTATTCGGATTTTTAAGAATGTTTTCTGTACAAAGTTTGTGATACAGAATCCAAGGAAGAACTTGGGGAAACATGGAAGGGAGTTTCGAACAGAATCAACACACAAGATGATGGAGAGTACACTGTGTTTACTGATGAGATTCCATAAACCCTTGAATTGGACGAGAGCAGTAACGTTATAAGCTTTACGAGCGGCAACACGGAGGATATGATGAACGCTCGTTACCGTGAATTCAACAAAGCACTTCAAATACCTTGCCTGTATTGTGGACATTTACTCCTCAGACAAGAAGGCCATAAAAATGCATCAAGGATGCGTACCTGAGGACTTAATAAATTCTTTGATGAGGTTAAGTACACATTTATGAATTGGGAATTGGAAGAGTGTCGTGTTCGAAGGAGTGTGAGTGTTGACAGAATTCTTTTCTCAAGTGAGTAACGTTACCGAATGAGGAAGGAAGCTAGTCATTTTTATGAGAACGAGGAGGGTACATGAACGGAACAGGGTCTGTCTCTTTACAGCATGGCAT
>CAZVBZ010000096.1:0-1663 GCA_964626145.1 uncultured Muribaculaceae bacterium
TTGAAAAATTTTTATGTTTTAAAGCATAAAAATGTTGTAAAAATATTTGGTGGAAACGGAAAAAGGTTGTAACTTTGCACTCGCTTTTGGGAAACAAGGCAAGCGCACAATAAAAGATTGAAAAATCTGAAAAAAGTTTGAGAAAAATTTTGTCAGTTCAAAATTTCGCCTTAACTTTGCAGTCGCTTTGAGGCCGAACGGACCTAAAGAGCAACGAACATTGAAACGATTACAATAGACAAGAGTAGTACAAGAGCACGTTTATAAAATAAACACTCATGTCAATTCTTAAAGCCAAAAAATAACGGTTATTCCGGAGCGAGGCATTGATTGCTGACCGAATGTCGGTTTGTGACATGCTTTAGGCAAACATATCAAAAGATATTTTGCTTTTTTTGAATAAGAAAAGAAAAAAGACAAGATATAACAACGAAGAGTTTGATCCTGGCTCAGGATGAACGCTAGCGACAGGCTTAACACATGCAAGTCGAGGGGCAGCGGGGTTGAAGCTTGCTTCAACTGCCGGCGACCGGCGCACGGGTGAGTAACACGTATGCAACCTGCCCATAGCAGGGGGATAAGCGGAAGAAATTCCGTCTAATACCGCGTATAATCATTGAAAGACATCTTTCGGTGATGAAAGGAAGCAATTCCGGCTATGGATGGGCATGCGGCGCATTAGCTAGTTGGCGGGGTAACGGCCCACCAAGGCGACGATGCGTAGGGGTTCTGAGAGGAAGGTCCCCCACACTGGTACTGAGACACGGACCAGACTCCTACGGGAGGCAGCAGTGAGGAATATTGGTCAATGGGCGCGAGCCTGAACCAGCCAAGTCGCGTGAGGGAAGACGGTCCTATGGATTGTAAACCTCTTTTGTCAGGGAGCAAAAGATATCACGTGTGATATATCGAGAGTACCTGAAGAAAAAGCATCGGCTAACTCCGTGCCAGCAGCCGCGGTAATACGGAGGATGCGAGCGTTATCCGGATTCATTGGGTTTAAAGGGTGCGCAGGCGGAGCGCCAAGTCGGCGGTAAAATCGCGGGGCTCAACCCCGTCCGGCCGTCGAAACTGGCGCCCTTGAGTTGTCGAGAGGTAGGCGGAATGCGCGGTGTAGCGGTGAAATGCATAGATATCGCGCAGAACCCCGATTGCGAAGGCAGCCTACCGGCGGCAAACTGACGCTCAGGCACGAAAGCGCGGGTATCGAACAGGATTAGATACCCTGGTAGTCCGCGCGGTAAACGATGGATGCCCGCTGTCGGCCTTATTGGCCGGCGGCTAAGCGAAAGCGTTAAGCATCCCACCTGGGGAGTACGCCGGCAACGGTGAAACTCAAAGGAATTGACGGGGGCCCGCACAAGCGGAGGAACATGTGGTTTAATTCGATGATACGCGAGGAACCTTACCCGGGCTCAAACGCCATAGGACTGGCCGTGAAAGCGGTCTTCCCCACGGGGCTTATGGCGAGGTGCTGCATGGTTGTCGTCAGCTCGTGCCGTGAGGTGTCGGCTTAAGTGCCATAACGAGCGCAACCCCCACCGCCAGTTGCCAGCAGGTCAAGCTGGGGACTCTGGCGGGACTGCCGGCGCAAGCCGCGAGGAAGGCGGGGATGACGTCAAATCAGCACGGCCCTTACGTCCGGGGCCACACACGTGTTACA
>CAZVBZ010000097.1:0-1661 GCA_964626145.1 uncultured Muribaculaceae bacterium
GATTTGTTAATGCTTGCAAAAAAGCTAACATTCAAGTAAACAGAAAAATGCTTGCTGACCTTGCAGTAAATGACAAAGAAGCATTTGCAGTAGTTGTAGAATCAGCTAAAGCAGCTCTTTAGTCAGCATTAAGAATGTCTAAAATAAATACCGGCAAAAACGTTGTTTCTGCCGGTATTTTATAGCGAAAAAAAGGAGAATAATTAATTACATATCATAAACAAATTTCTGACCAACAGGATTTTCTCCGGCTTCTTTTTGCATAGCCTGAGAAGAGAAAAACATTTGTTTCGCATAAGCCTGAATTTCAGTATTATAAACTCTTTGGTCAAAAATATTTTCATATTTTTCAAGATAATCGCCAATTGGATTTACGACATCCATCAACAAATTAGAAGCTGTATCCGCAAACTGTTGTAAAACTCGTTCTCCAAGCCCCAATTCTGCCATTTTTTCAGACAAAGTCAGGGTTAAAAAGCCACCCTCTTTAACAGCTTCTTCTGCCTGCTGGACAAGTTTTTGCTCCATATTCGCTTCCGCAGCAGCATGTTGCTTCGTTGGGTCGTATGTCGAATTTTTATAAGTTTGTAGAAATGTATTTAAATTAAATGCCTCTGTCATTTCCTTAGTCCCTATATCTTGTATTAATGTTATCGGCATTTTTTTCAAAAACTTTAGGATTTTTAAGAAAACTTTTACAATTCTTTACATTTTATCAATGGTGAATTCAAGAAGCAATCGCAACACTATAAAGTTGAAAAACTTGTTTAGGAGACATAGGAGAAGAAATGGACAAGCTATTTTTTGAATACAATGGCGATGTTTCTAGAATAAAAGATGTTGTAAATATAATAAGTTCACCATTTCACCCCATTATACACGAACAAGGACATATTCTTCATAAAATAAAAATTAATGATGAAAAATTTGCATTACTAGACAAAATTAACATAATAAATCAAAAGAAATTAGATTCTAGTACATATAATGAATTTAAAGATAAGTACAGTTCTATTGCGTCACGAGTTTCTGAGTATGCAGTAGAGTCACCTGCTGAATTTGTAGCAGAAGTATATGCTAAAACTTTAGAAGGAGCTAAATTTGATAAAGAAATTTTAAACCTATATGCTAAGTATGAAGGACATCCATTGCCATAATGTTCAAAATAATTTAGCAGTATTAGCAAACTAAAGCAAATATTCCGATTCTTGCATTAAAGAATGATACCCTACGATACAACCAGTGTATTTACCAACAAAATAGAACCGTTTCCTACATTTCCTTACATTGAGTTGGGATGGGTTTACTCGGTAAAAAATCTGTCAATACAGTATATTTTACAGACTCTGTTGGTTCTCTCAGCACCCTTGCTGATGAATTTGTCAAAACTATTTGATTTTGAACACACTCAAATCCGTTTTGCATAAACAACGACTCATACTTTTCTCCAAGCGCAGTATAACGTTTTGTACGAACAAACAGCCCAAATTTTTTCTTACGTTTTTTGATTTGTGCAGTCGCAAAACTCAAAACAGCATTTATATCTAAATCCACCCACGATGATTGAATAATATCTACAATATAGTTTTCGTTATCTAAAGTTTGGATTGTAATACAACCCGTAACAGCCTTTGTCTTTAAATCTTCTATTACATATTTAT
>CAZVBZ010000098.1:0-1651 GCA_964626145.1 uncultured Muribaculaceae bacterium
TGTTAAATAGGCTTACGCAATTTCTGAAATATAAGCATTAAAAAAGGAGAACGGCTATGCCGTTCTCCTTTTTACTAGCAAGGGAGAGACTCGAACTCTCGACCTCTCGGGTATGAGCCGAACGCTCTAGCCAGCTGAGCTACCTTGCCATACCTTAAGTACAATAACTATCTTGCCACAAACATTATTTTATTTCAAGTCTTTTATTCAAAATATCGGCTAAAGATGCTTTTCTTTAGCCGATACAAAAATTAGTCTTCTGTTTGAACTTCAACTCTTACTGGCGGTTTTTTAGCAAATTTTTCATGCTTGATTTTTTGATGAAAGTCTCCCCTATGTCCTCTATCGAAGTGGCATGGAGTAGCCATTGGAGGACGCATCATTGGATTACATCCGCATGGACATGGTGGCATCGGAGGTTTATGCAATGCCGCAAATAAGCTTAATGCACAAAATACACCTACAAAAGTCCCTATTGCAATTACTACAAATTTTCTGAACCCTTTTGATTGGCAAAAACATTTGCAATCTTCTTTTACTTCAATTTTGTTTTCATCTGACATAATCATTCTCCTTTTTATATGTCTATTTAAAGACCGTCTACATCTTTATAACGATATTAATTTTTATTTGTTCATTTTTTGAGTTAAAATCATCTTATGGGTATTTATTCACAAAAAGCTGTTAATAATTTCAAATCCGGCTATAATTGCGCTCAGTCAGTATTTCTCGCCTTTGCAGAAGACTTGGGTTTTGATAAAGAAACTGCCTTAAAACTCTCTTCGTCATTTGGCGGAGGAATGGGACGGTTGCGTGAAGTTTGTGGAGCAGTAAGTTCTATGTTTGCAATAGCAGGTCTTAAAAAAGGTTATACAACCCCTAATAACGATGAGCTTAAAGCAAAACATTATGAACTCATTCAATCTTTAGCTGAAAAGTTTAAATCAAATTACGGTACGATTATTTGCAGAGAACTGCTGGAGTTGCCGGAAGGAGCAGACTCTCCGATTCCGTCTAAACGAACTGAACAGTATTATCAAGAACGTCCTTGTGAAGCATTTGTTCGTTTAGCTTCTGAAATAGTTGAACGGGAATTCTTAGATTAGAGGAGCGAAAACTTTCCAATAAAGGAATATTGATACTGCAACCAACAAAATACCACTTATTTTCAAAAGTATTTCTGTAAAGTTGGTAAGAGATTTCATATTCTTCAAGCTAGAAGTAAATAAGCCTGCAAGAATAAGAATAACCCCTTGTCCTAAGGCAAACAAAAATAGCATTAATACCGCAAGGTAAAGATTTTTTCCAATAGCTGCAAATGCCATTATTCCTGCTAGAATTGGTGTTGAACAAGGTGTTCCTGCCAATGCAAAAGTTATACCTAGCAATAATGGGTATAAAAATATTGAATTTGTTGAATTTACCGGCATGGCTTTTATTATTGTAGGTGCATCAAAATCAAGTATATCTAATAATTTTAGACCCATTACCAGTAGTAGAGATGCCATTAAAAGTGTAAAGTATCCACCCATTGCAGATGCGAAAACACTTCCTGTGAGAGCGCAGATAATACCAATTATTGTAAAAACAAGTGCAGTTCCCAATATAAAGCAACAAAGTTGTAAGAAAGTTCTAAAAGGTGTTTCTTTAG
>CAZVBZ010000099.1:0-1642 GCA_964626145.1 uncultured Muribaculaceae bacterium
AAAGAAAGAAAAACAACGCTGGTTTTCTACGTCTTCACTACGTTCAGCCGTTTTTGAGGTTCGGCTGTGCCGAATCTTTTTTGCCTCGCAAACTCGGGCTAAAGCCCTCAAACAGTGCTCGGCTATTGGGTTTTAAAAATCGAAATCCAAAATTTTAGTTTTTGAAATAAAAGAAAATCTCTATAACGTTTACCAATAAAGAGTTTTAATACTATTTTTTGAATAAAAATCATGCAACACCATACACAATATGTTGCACAATAGGGAAAAGATGATTCAATCAAAAACATTTACCCCTGTTGCACGATAGGGAAAAGATAATTAATTAAAACAAATTATTTATTCTTTCACACACGAGGAAATTCGAATTTCAAACAAATACAAAACACGGGATTAACAATTGTAATGCGAGGATATTAGAGAAAGGAAAAAACAGCATTACAACAGTCAACACACATTAGTATTACAAAACACAAAGGAAAAGGAGAAAAATTATGAGTATCAACATCACAAATCTAAGACCAGAAATTCAAACATTGGTAAATTCAGATCCAAACAAGTATGACCCAAATGCAAATGGAAAAATCGATGATGGGGTAGAATTATCACAGTTATTATCCGAATACGGCTGCGCAGAAAAACAATTAACCTCTAAAGGCGGAGAAGAAATGTTTACGTATCAAGAACGTAAGGAAATAAAAAGTTTCGGAGTGAGATATGGCAATGATAATATAGGTGCGATTGCCCTATGTTCAGCGGTTGCTGGCGGTATCGGAGTTATAACAACAGGAGTTCAAATGAGTAGTGCGTTTAGAAATTTAGAAAACGCAAAAGGTGTATTCAAGAACATCCCTAAACATTTGAAAATCGGTAATGGCATTGGTTTAGCAATTGGGCTTGGATTCACAGCATTGGGCGTCTTAGGCCTTACAAAAGGTATAAGCAATGCTTTTAAAAGTGGAGAAAATCGAGCAAAACTTGAAATAAAAGCTGAGCAATCTAAAAAAGGTACTGCAACACTCCAAGAACGCTTGCAACATGAAGAAGAAATGCGTCAACGTGAAGCTGCACTAAAACAAGATGAACTGGAATACAAAGAACGCGTCCATACTGCAACAACCGGTATTGATACAAAATTAAAAACAGCTGAAAAAAGAGCTAAAAATATTAATAATAATTTAAAAGAAGCAGAATCGAAAGTCGAAACAAAAGCACAAGATAAAGTTGCTGAATAAGATAATGACAATGACTAAACAAAGCGGACAATAAAAATGCAGGAGAGGTAAAAACCTCCACTGCGTTTTTAAATGAGGAAATTAAAATGTCTAAGTCAGATAGCATCTGACTTAGACATTCAATCTGATTAATTACCTAATCGCTTGTTCGAAATCCATCCATTGTTTTAAATATTTTTGTCAACAAAAATTCATATTAAGATTATATTAAAATTTTCTAGCGAGTGTATCTTTTACACTCGCTGAATTTATTTCAGGGCTTGAGTTTTGGGCATTGTTTAAACATCTTTACATATAAAATCTGCCCCTATGCTTTTATTGACAGCATTTTCCCCTTGTGTTGTAATAATATTAAGACTCGTGTAGTAAAAGATAGGAGACACACAACTATGACAACAAAAACAAAC
>CAZVBZ010000100.1:0-1637 GCA_964626145.1 uncultured Muribaculaceae bacterium
AAAAGACCCTGCTCCATCGAGAACAATGTAAATATGGGGAGTATCACTTTCGATGGAGACATAAGTAATTCTTTGTACCTTGGTGGAATTGCTGGGTATCTTTATTCTTCCAAATATGATATCACCGTGAAGAACTGTGCCAACTATGGAGGTGTCACACATTCTGGGAGGAGCGAATATTCATACATTGGAGGGATTTCTGGGGATCTTTATTCTTCTTATGATTATGATTCCACCGTGAAGAACTGTGCCAACTATGGAGGTGTCACACATTCTGGAACGAGCTATTATTCATACATTGGGGGGATTGTTGGATTAACACGAGGCGATTCATTTTCATCCAAAATGGTGTGCATCTACAACTCCCTCAACCGCGGCACAATCACACACAATGGTACAACAATATATGAATTAAGCCTTGGAGGAATTGCCGGGAATACTAAGCACACAAAGATTGAGAACTGTGTGAGTGCTGGAAAGATCTCATCCAACAAAACAGCATCAAATTATAACTACATTGGGTGCATTATAGGAGATGTTAGCTCAGATACATTCATCAATTATATTTACTTCACAAGTGACTTGAGTGGTTACGATGAATATGGGAATGGAACTTTTATGAGTGAATCCAACGCCATCAGTTACGACATTAACACAATAAAACTGAGTGGAACTGTTTCCATTGGGAGTTACAAGGGGAATTCTCTCATTAAAGCCCTCAATGCTTACTCTGATTATCACACCCTCCGTGAGTACTCCTACTGGCTCCTTAACAAGAACAGGAACATTGTTTCATTCACTGTCAACGAGAGAACAAACCCTATCAAAATGAACTACCAAATAATCCTCCTACCAAACCTTGCAAGTGAAGGGAACAAGAGCTTTGATGGGTGGTACACGGATAGTGAACTCACAACGCAACTCACATCATTTGAAGTCACTAAGAACACAGAGTTACATGGGAGATTCGAAGAGGGGATTAACTATACAATCACATTTGAGACTCGAAAGGAAGGGGTGTCTGTTGAACCTATCACAACACCATTCGGTTCTGTTGTCACACTCCCAAGTGAATCTAACAGCAGTGATGAATGCATATTTGGAATGTGGGAAACCGGGGACGGCGATTTCATTGGGTTGAATCTCACTATTCCGTCTCGCAACGTCACTCTGTATGCTATCTGGAAGTGCACTCGCATTGAGACACCTGAAGACTTCATAGACTTCTCCAAGATCGTGAACAACGGTGGTAATTATTCTGGGGTAACCGTTTTCCTTGACTCTGACATCGATTTCACTGGGAAAACTTTTGAGTCCGTTGGGAATTCTGATTCCATTTATTTCAGTGGAGTCTTTAACGGACAAGGGCATGTGATCAACAACCTCAAAATGACCTCTTCATCAGAATATGTTGGGTTATTCGGGTACTCAAAAGAATTTACCATCAGGAATGTCATCCTCGATTCTTCCTGTTCCATCACAAGTTATAGTTCTAATAGTGCTTATGTAGGAGGAATCATTGGAGAATGCTATGCATACTATGGACCATGCACCATCGAGAACAGTGTGAACATGGGAAGTGTCACTTTCGATGGCAATGGGGATGATTATTTGTACCTTGGTGGGATTGCCGGGTA
>CAZVBZ010000101.1:0-1635 GCA_964626145.1 uncultured Muribaculaceae bacterium
GGGCACCTCTTCCAGCTGGGGCAGTTGCTCCAAAACCTTGGTGTAGGAGAGGAAGGCTCCCTCCTGGAAATCCCCGCTGTCGTACATGGGCATCATTTCAATGAACCGCATGTCCACGGGATATTGCCGGGTCAGGGCGGCAAGGGTCCCAATCTCATCGTCATTGAAGCCGCCGATGAGCACGGCATTGATTTTGATTTTCTCAAAGCCCGCCTGGAAGGCTGCATCCAGTCCCCGCTGAAATTCCGCCAGGGAGCCGCCCCGGGTGATGTAGGCGTATTTCTCCGGGTTCAGGGTGTCCAGGCTCAGGTTCAGCCGCTTCACCCCCGCCTCCTTCAGTGGCTGGGCCAGCTGGGGCAGGAGGATTCCGTTGGTGGTCAGGCACACCTCCCGGATGCCCTCCACGGCGGCGGCCCGGCGGCAAATGGAGACGATGTTCTTTTTCACCAGCGGCTCCCCGCCGGTGATCCGCAGCTTGGTGATGCCCAGAGAGGCGGCGGCTTCCACAGCGGTGACGATTTCCTCCTCCGTCAGCATGGCGGCGTGGTCTTTTTTGCAGACACCGTTCTCTGGCATACAGTACCGGCAGCGCAGATTGCACAGCTCCGTGACGGAAAGACGGAGATAGGTGATGGTTCTGCCAAACGTATCAATCATAATGTACCTCGTATTTGCTTCCAGGCAGCAAGACCGGCCTGGGTTCCTTCCCGCACCACCGCTTCCACCATGGGGTGAACCCGGCTGCAATTGCCGCACAGGTGCAGCCAGGGGGGATTTCCAAGCCCCTCCGCCAGCTCCTGGTCCGGCCGCAGTCCGGCGGCGATGAGAAGGGTTTTGCAGGGAAGCAGCTGCCCCCTGTCGGTGATGACCCCTTCCAGATGGGGATACCCCAAAACCCGGGAGATGGTGCAGCCCAGCAGCAGCCGAATGGGATACTCCTGCAAGCACCGCTGGTTCCGGGCCAGAGCGCCGCAGGCATCCCGCTGCTCCACCACGGTGACGGGAATGTCCTTTTCTGCCAGATGTCCCGCCAGAATCAGCCCCAGATCCCCGCCCCCCAGAATGACCACAGGCCCCTCCGGGACGCAGCCGAAGCAGTTCATCCGCTCCTGCATCTGCCCAGCGGTGTAGATTCCTCCGGGACGGGTTCCGGCGATGGGCAGGGCGCCCATGGGGATTTCCAGGCAGCCGGTGGCAAGAATCACCTGCTGAAATCCAATCTCCCTCCGCCCCGCATCCTTGCCGGACAGCCAGGCGGTTTTCTCCCGGGTCACAGACAGCACCGTGGTATCAGGATACCAGCCGATGCCCTCCGGAAAATCCGCCAAAAGGGTTTGGGTGTATTCCGGGCCGGTGAGCTCGGGGCCGAAGCCATGGTGGGCACACTGTCCCAGCACGCCCCCCGGTTCCTGCCGCCGGACAACCAGGAGCACCTGCCGGCACTCTGCACCCCAGGCGGCTTTCCCGGCGGCGATGCCCGCAGCCCCGGCTCCCACAATGAGAATGTCACAGCGCTCCATGTCCCGCAGCCTCCAACAGCTTTTCGATTTCCCAGGCGCAGCGGGCACCTTGGCATCGGCCCATACCGGTGCCCACCCGGCGCTTCACCCCATCCACGGTGGTGGCCCCCCGGGC
>CAZVBZ010000102.1:0-1584 GCA_964626145.1 uncultured Muribaculaceae bacterium
GATAAAAGCTGAGAGTGAGACCTATTTCAGAGAAGTGACGCATATCCAAAAAGTTTCATCACAATCCAATTCATTTTATCCATTTGTGTGTGCTATTGTATTCATTTTTTAATTTTTGTTTAAAAATAGTATCCAAGTAAATTGATGCACGATAATGCAATAATGTGGTATCATCATAATCATCGTTTTAACACTAATTGATGCTTTTCTTTTTATCTCTTATTTTGAACAACAAACTCGATTATGAAATGAGTTTGTTCGTGTGTCTAATTTATTTTGAAATCTCCTCTTTTTCTCTGTTGGCTTTGGATTTGTTGTTGATGTTGACATCACGTTTCCTCTTGTTTGGGAGTGGGGTATTTAGATGTTTAAATGTCTAATGGAAAGAAAAATGGAAACCGTTGTATTAGTTTCATTGTAAAATTCTGTTGTGTGTATCATTACTGTAATATTTGATTTTAATGGTGTTATCTGTTCAATCAGAGTTCTTATTTATTTTGAGTGGATGTGTGTGTGGTTGATACACCCGTCGTTGTTGTCCTCAATGTTGTTTTTTGTTGTTTTTGTTTTTCTTCTTTTTGGACAAAATAGTCCCCTTTTAATTTGTGAAAAACGAAAAGTGAGCCTGAAAAAGAAAAAGATATTTCTGGCTTTGTTTTTTCTTTTTGTTTATTCTTTGTTTCTCTGTGCTCTTGGTGCGGTGGGTCTTGGATGGGTTTAGTGGGGAAGAAGTGGATAGACTTCTTATTTATTGATCTGATGATGGTTTACTCATTTAAAGCGACTCAGGAAAATGGATTATGAGTGACAAGCATTCCCTTTTAAGTTGTTCTAGGCATCAAGTTTGGTTTGTTTATTGGTGTGGGTGGCTTTAAGGATGATGTTTCATAAAAAGAAACTGAAATGTCCTAGCAAAAGTACTTGTGGTCTGTTAGTGTCATCTCAAAACAGGTTTTATGTCAAAATGATGGGTTCTCTTTCAAACAGATCGAGAGAAACGAGGTTGTTCGTTTTTGATGACATCCGTTTACTTTAATGGCATTTAATACTATAACCGAATACAAACATTCAACAATGAGATGGAAAAAAATATGTTGGTATCTGGTTATCAAGAATGATTTTATGGTTTCATTTCACAGTCATTCAATTTCATCAACGCTTTTATATCCAAAATGATCATCTTTTTTATTCATTATCATTCCCAAACAACATGTTTTTAATAATAATGAATGTTTCATCCGAGCTTATTGAATTGATATTCTTTGATAATAACATTTAACGTTTTAAAATTGCTTCAGAACATTAATATTTGATTTATTACCCAACCCTAACAATACAATCGTTTTTAATTATTCAAAGAACACCTCTAACGACAAAACAAATAATCATAATAGAAAGAAATGAAATATCTCTTAAACATAAAAACAAATGAAGTGACTAAATCAGAGAAATACAAAATGATCTCAAGAAAGAAGAAATCGAAATCATTTTACATTATTTTGGTTTTGAAAGAGAGAGAAAAATCTTTTTAAATAATTCTAAATAGCAGTTAATAATAATCAATGACAATTTAGTGATAATAGT
>CAZVBZ010000103.1:0-1560 GCA_964626145.1 uncultured Muribaculaceae bacterium
TTAGTTCAGCCGGAGTTTCAAATCCATTTTGGGTTTGTTGGATAGCAGTTCCGTAAGCTTTTTGATTTTGAGCTTCTTGTAATCTGGCGCGTAAATCTTGTTTTAGGAATTCTTTTTGTGCTTTTTTATTTTCTACATGTTCTTCTTCTTTCATCCCGTCATAATAGTTTCCGAAACAACCTTTGATACCTTTGTTAATTGCAGTATCTAATACACCCATTGTAATAGCTGCCCAAAGACCAACTCTCATCGGAACTCCACCCACGTTTCTTAAGAAATTAGGCATTTTTCTTCCAATGTTAGCAAAAGCATTAGAGCCTTTATATGGTTTTATTGTTTCTAAATCCATTGTTAAGAAACTACCAACTTTTTTACAAATTTTTGTTAATAAATTTTGATCTTTTGTAGCTCTTAAAGTTTTCAATTTATCTTTAAGTGCGGACTTAGCTTCTTTGTATTCAGAATGAGAGGCAAAACCATTAGCTTTTACTTTTTCATTGAAATCTTTAATTAAATTACTACATTCTTTAACTTTATCATCTGAAATTCCGGCATGTTTCATACCTGTAAATCTATGCATAAGAGCCAACCCTAGAGGGAATGTAAATACCCAACTTACTGCTTGAGTAATACCTTGAATTCCAGTACTTACTTTTTGTTTAGGTTCAGCTTTTTTTACATTCATCATAGTTTCAACTAATAAAGGTGAAACAAATAGCATAACGCCTATTTTACCACCACCGAATGTAAAACCTCTATGGAATATTTGTAAAAATTTAGAAAACGCTTTTCCTGTTTTTGTTTTAGCTTCGCTCATAGAAATAAGTCTATTGCCAACTTCATCGAGTCCGATTTTTCTTTCAAATATTTGAGCTTTGCCAAGCATTTCTTTATGACCAGCACTGATTTTTACATCGCTGGCTTTTTTACAAGCATCTTTTACTTTTGCAATATCTTCTTTTGCAATATCTTCTTTTGTTATAGTTTCTTTTTTTATTTTTTGTAAAAATTCTTCATCAACGCCAAGTTTTTCAAAATATTTTGCTTTAACAAGTTCTGTTGAATTAGGCTTGTTGATGATATCTCTAATAGCATCATCGCCAAGACCTAATCGTTTTAATTGAATTGTATTAGACAAAACTTCTTCACTTTGAGGTGCATTTTTAAAGAATTGAGCAATAAATTCTTTATCATTTTTATCAACAAACAAGTCTTTTAATTTAACATATTTTACTCCATCTTTGTACTCAGGAGAAATTAGCTTATTTGTTACATTAGAAAACTCATGAACAATTCTTTGTTCCATAGAGAGCATTTCGCCTTTTACTAAGCCTAGTTCTGGTGATGTCGGAGTGTTTTTCCATGCGTTTACAACATCGCTGTTTTTAAAAATGTTATTAACTTTGTTTGTAGCTTTTTTTATTCCGTTCAAAACTGATTGGAATGGCTTAGATTGAACAAATTTAGATTCTTCGACTCTGTCACCTAATTTTGCAGCTTTGCCGACTAAACTTTTTTCATATTCGCCACCGCAAGATTTTGAAAACTTATCAACCCCCC
>CAZVBZ010000104.1:0-1541 GCA_964626145.1 uncultured Muribaculaceae bacterium
GCGAGTTCGAATCTCGCTCACTCCGCCAAGTAAACACGCTGATAATTAGCAAATTGAATGGCTAAATTCAGCGTGTTTTGCTATTCTAAAGGCACTGCAAAATGCTTAAAAAAAAGCCTTGAAAAGGGTATTTTAGGGTAAAAAGAGTTACTTTAAGGTATTCGATATGCAAATTAATTTGTTGCAAAATTTGTTGCAACAATGAGCAACAAATACCGAAGCAACCCCCAACAAGAACCTTGGAGAGGCAGTTTTAAGCCTATGGCAACTGCTAAATTGTTCCTTGATACTCGCTATGCGAGCAAGGAAACCGAGAAACCGGTACAACTCAAGATTGCGATAAACCATCGCAACAGTTCTTCAAACATCCTTACAGGTTTGAAGATACTCCCCTCTCAGTGGGATAAGGTGACTTGCAAGATAACAAGTCATCCTCAGAAGACAGTGTTCAATCGTATGCTGCAACAACAACTCGGTTCCGTTTGTAGCATCATTGAAAGATTGAACTTACAGAGAAATCTCAATGAACTTACGGCATCCGAGTTATGTCACTTGGTGCAAGACGAACTGAATCCTCACGCACCGAAGCCCTACGAGAAGCCAGAGAAACCCAAAGAGAACCCCAACACCGTTGCCAAGTTCTTTACTCGCTACAAAGAGAATAAAGGACTCCGAGAGCGTACATTGGCGATGTACGACGTAACGTGGCGACGCATCGAGGCGTGGTTAGGCAAAGAAGCTGCCGAGAAGTTGGAGTTCACCGACATCAACATCACATGGATTGAGGACTTCGACAAGTTCCTATCGCAAACCGCTCAGTCGGCAAATGGTCGTCGCATCCACCATGCCAACCTCAAAGCGGTTATCGGCTACGCCATCGACCACGAAGTCCTCGACCGCAACCCCTACCGCCGCTACAAAATCAAGACCGAACAAACGAAGAAACGCAACATGAGCGTCGAAGCACTGCGCATGATAATCTTCGCCCAAGACCTTGAGCCTTGGATGGAGAAGTATCGCGACTTCTTCGTGTTGTCATTCATGTTTCGCGGCTTGAACACCGTTGACCTCTGCCACCTCACCAAAGCCGTTGACGGACGAGTGGATTGGGTGCGCACCAAGACCTCGCAACCGCTGTCGTTGAAGATAGAGCCGGAGATGCAGATGATAATAGATAAGTATCAGGGCGACGAACTGATGCTTAGCTTCGCCGAACATCGCAACTACCGCAACTTCAACGAGAAGCTATCGAAAGCACTCCACAGGATTTGCGAGCATATCAACGAGCATCGCAACGGCGGCGTAGAAGTTCCCGACTTCACCATGTACTGGGCACGCCACACATGGGCTACGCTCGCACACAAACTCGACATCAGTATGGATGTCATCGGCTCCGGCTTGGCGCATAGTCCGAAGTCCGTCACAGAAATATATATAGAACGTGACCCCGAGAAGATTGACATCGCCAATCGTCGCGTATTGGATTACGTTCTATACAATAAGGACTATCGCATCCCCGAGGAGCCGGCTAAAAAGAAGCG
>CAZVBZ010000105.1:0-1503 GCA_964626145.1 uncultured Muribaculaceae bacterium
GAAGATGGAGAGAGGACACCAACAACTACACCATCTCCTTTGACACGAGAGGAGGGAGCAATGTTCCACCCATCACAGCGCCATTCGGAAGTATTGTTACACTCCCAACAAACGTAACAAAAGAAAGCTGTGCAGTTTTATCATGGGAAACTGAGTGTGGCGATTCATATTTCGACAGTCTCGTCGTTCCCGCACACAACATCACTCTATATGCTGTTTGGATTTGTACTCATATCACATCAGCAAGGGAATTCATCGCGTTCTCAAAGAATGTGAACTCTGGGACAAACTACGAAGGGACGACAGTTTACCTTGACTCAGACATCGACTTTGCAGGGGAGGAAGGAGTCTTGTCAAACCAATTTGAACCGATAGATGACTTCCGAGGGACCTTTAATGGACATGGATATTCTATCAGAAATCTCGCAATAAACTCAACACACAGAAACACTGGATTGTTTGGGTACTCAACAGGGACCACCATCCGGAATGTTGTTCTTGATGAGTCCTGTTCTGTTTTGAATAGATACACTTCAGACAGTTACCATGCTCTTACTGGAGGCATAATTGGATATTGCGCTTCGAACAATGGACCATGCATCATTGAGAACAATGTGAACATGGCCGAAGTCACATTCGCTGGAAATACAAGCCAATCGTCACTCACAGGAGGGATCCTTGGCGCTTTTATCCTAACAAACAACTACAACACGTTTGTCAGGAACTGTGCCAACTATGGGACTGTTAAGAGTATTGGTACAAGCGAGAGGGGTGCATACATTGGAGGGATTGTTGGGTCTCCTCAAGGAAAATCACCACTGAGTGGTTATGTTCAGAACTGTGCCAACTACGGGACACTCATTTACAATGGAACAACAAATGACCTCAACATTGGGGGAATTTCTGGTTACAGTTATTGGTGTATTATCAATAATTGCGTCAATTCGGGTCAAATAGATGTCATTTCGTCTGTGAGCACTGAAGATACTTATGTTGGGAGCATTGTCGGATATATTTTGGAATCAGAAATCGCAAATTGCTATTGGAGCACGGAGAGTGGATATGAAGTATGTGGATCAAAAGGCGCAGCAGTCACAAATAGCCCCAGTTACAATCCATCCACATTCGAGCTGAGCGAGGCTGCCACTGTCGGGAACTACACAGGCACATCCCTCATCGAAGCACTGAATTCCGCTGCTGACTACTATGTCCTCCGTGGCTACTCACGCTGGGCACTCAACAAGAATAATCTTATTATCTCTTTTACAATCAACAATAGAGCAACAAAGTTGATCGAAACAAACTCCCAGATAATCCTCCTCCCTGACTTCATGAGTGAAGGAGCTGTTGAATTCGATGGATGGTACACAGATAGGAAGTGCACAAAGCCCCTCTCAGACTTCTCCATTGATGGGACAGATTTGTACGGAAGATGGAGAGAGAACACTAACAACTACACCATCTCCTTTGACACGAGAGGAGGGAGCAATGTTCCACCCATCA